>NZ_CAXUPH020000005.1:0-167500 GCF_964252795.1 Devosia sp. LjRoot16 | reverse complement strand
CGCGGACATCCGTCCGACGAGCCGTCCAATCCGTCTGCGCGGTTGTATAGCACGCGCGCGCGAGGACTGTCATCTGGTGTTCGCAATCCATGAGTTCAAGGGGGCCCCAAAGGCTGTCCTGGCCCTGTGGAAATCTCCCCCTGGGCAGGAATCGGCGGGCGATTTTCCTTTCCGGATCGTCGGCGCCGATGACTGGCCCCGGCGATTTGTCCGGTGCACATCCCTCCCCGCCGCGCCCCCGGACCGGCCGAGGCCTAGTTTTGCCGCATTGTCCTCGCACCAAGGCGACGGCCAGTGACCAGTGAGTTGACTCGCGCCCGAGCGCGCGGCACTGCTTCTGGCCAGGGGTAAGGTGCTTCGGCGCCAGGCAGCAGGCGAACAGGGTTGAACCCAGCACAACGCAATCGCACCGCCGCGCTTCTCAAGGCGAGCGGCTTCGAGGACGGTCCGGCCCTTACGGTGCAATCCACCGACGGCGAGATTCCGCACGGGCGCGAACTGAGTTTCGCCTGGCTGACCGGCACGGTGATGACCGGGCTCACCTCGGTGCTGCTGATGGGTGCGGCGCTCTATGTGTCGTTCGAAGGCCAGGACACGTTCTCCACCGCCTACGAGGCGCTGCAGCTGATCACCAAGACCGACGAGGCAACGGTCGACTCGCAGGTGAAGGGCGATCGCGTGCGCCCGGTGGCCAAGACCCGGTCCGAGCTCGAGATCGTCGAAGCTTCGATCCGTGAGACCGTCGATGGCCGCTCGCTGATCAGCAAGAAGCCGTTCGTGCGCGTCCGCGCCACGCTGGCCACAGCCGCGACCGCGCTCTCCAACGATATTCCCGATTACGATCCGGTGGCGATGATCGATGCCAGCCAGCCGGTGGTCGCCGATGGCGACGATGTGGCCAATCCCGAGATCTACGGCGCCGAAGTCGAAGGCGAAGTGCAGATCAAGACGGCCGCCCTGCCCGCCAGCTTCGTTCCGGCCCCGGCCATCTCCGACAAGAGCGCTTCCGACTTCGTGCGCGCGACAGTGGAGAACCTGTTTGCCGAAGGCGGCGGCGAGGGCGAAGTGGCACTCGCCTACGCGCAGCCCGATACCGGCGTGCGCGACCTGGGCGTCGTGACCGATGGCGGGCTCTCGGGTGTCGCCGAAAATGTGTCGATCCTGCCCAAGACCAAGCTGGCCGAAGACGCCGGGCTCGGTCGCTCCGAGCGCGTCGTCACCATTCGCGAGACTGGTGCACTGAAAGAGCCGCTGCTCAAGAACGGCTTCGACAACCAGACCTACGACATGATCTCGGCGACGCTGAAGAATGTGCTGTCGTCGGCGAACGTGCCGAGTGGGGCGCGCCTGCGCATCCTGATGGGGCCGGCCCGCAATTCGCAGACCCTGATCCCGCACCGGCTCAGCATCTACTTCCCCGACCCCAAGACCGGTGAGATCAAGCATGCGGCGACCGCCGCACTGACCGACCGCGGCAGCTATGTGCTCGGACTCGAGCCGCCCAAGATCGAGTTCCCGGAAGAAGACACCGAGGAAATCAACGTCAACAACCTGCCCTCGGTCTACCGCTCGATCTGGGAGACGGCGCGCAAGCACGACATCGACGACGCCATCACCTCGCGTATCGTCGCCATGTTCGCCTACGATATCGACCTGACCAAGCGCATCAGCGCCGGCGACTCGATCGAAATTCTCGAGACCGAGAAGGATGCCACCGGCCACCAGGACCTGCTTTATGTGGCGCTGAAGCTCGGCACCACGACGCGCGAGCTGTTCCGCTTCCGCACCGACGACGGCACGGTGGATTTCTACGATCCGGATGGCGAGACCGGAAAGCGCTTCCTCACCCGCCGGCCGCTGCAGGGCGGCGGTCGCCTCGCCAGCCGCTTCGGCAATCGCGTGCATCCGATCTTCAAGTCCCGCCGCATGCATACCGGCGTCGACCTCGCGTCCAAGACCGGCACGCCGATCTATGCCTCGGGCGACGGTATGGTCGAGAAGGCAGGATGGGCCTCCGGCTATGGCAAGAAGGTCGAGATCAAGCATGTGAACGGCTTCGAGACCGGCTACGGCCACATGAGCCGCATCGCTGACGGAATGAAGCCGGGGGTGCGCGTCCGCCAGGGCCAGATCATCGGCTATGTCGGCTCGACCGGTAACTCAACCGGCCCGCATCTGCACTTCGAGATCAAGGTCAACGGCCGCTTCGTCGACCCCCTGAGCGTGAAGCTGCCGCGCGACAAGTCGCTCTCGGCGCAGTACGAGGGCAATTTCGAGCAGACCATCTCGCAGATCCGCGATCTGATGAAGCGCGACGCCGCCCCGATGACGGTTGCGGCGCTGAACTAGCAGCGCCTTCCCATATACAGGGACGTCATTCCCGCGCCCCGCGGGAATGTCCGCTTCTGAGCGGGCCCGGGCAGACGAAACGGCGCCCCGCCGTCGCGCCGGGAAGGCCCGGCAGTCGCGGCGCCTACGGGGCTTTCTTCCGCAGCTTGTTCTCCTGGGTGAACCAGGCGATCACCGCCGACAACAGCGCGAGGCCCGCATTGCTGTAGGCGATGGCGGCGAAGGCGGCGTTATTGGCGCCCTGCCGTGCCGTTTCCGCATCGGCGGCGAGCGGCGCATCGGGCTGCATGCCGAAAAATAGCGACAGCTCGGCAAAGCCGCCGAGCGAACGCTCGAACACGAAGGCCGCAACGCCGCCCATGAGCGCCACCGCGAGCAGGCCCGCAACGCGCGCCACCGCGTTGTTGACGCCCGAGGCGAGCCCGGTGTCGCGATCTTCGACCGAAGTCATCACCGCCGTCGAGAGCGGCGACACCACCGCGCTCATCCCCAGCCCCATCAGGATGGTGAGCGGCAAGACGCCAAGCCAGACATTCTGCAGCGGCGCCAGCAAGCCGAGGAGCGCAAACGCGATGGCGACGATGACGGCGCCCAGCGTGATCATCGGCCCGGGTCCGACCTTATCGGAGAGCCGGCCGGCATAAGGCGACAGCACGGTGAGCGCGATGCCGAACGGCAGGAAGGCGATCGACACTTCCGCGGCGGTCACGCCCCAGCCACCGATCAGCGTCATTGGCAGGAAGAAAGTCACCGCCGAGAGCGCGAAATAGAGCGCGAAGGTCAGCCCCTGCGCGCCGGAAAAGGCGACATTCTTGAAGTGGTAGAGCGGCAGCATCGGCGCCTTGCTGCGCGCCTCCCACCAGAGGAAAGCGATGAGCGCCACGAGACCGATGCCGCAATAGACCAGCACATGGCTCATGACCGGCGCATTGCCGCCGGTGCCGGTGAGCCCCAGCGCGATGAGCAGCAGCGCCACGGTGATCAACGCCCCGCCGACCAGGTCGAGCCGCCGGCCCGCCTCAGGCTGGTCGGCCGGCACCTTGAGGAACAGCAGCGCCAGCGCGATGCCGCCGAGCGGCAGGTTGATGGCGAATACCAGCCGCCAGCTCCAATCACCCATGGTGGTGAGCACGAACCCGCCGATCACCGGGCCCAGAATCGTGGTGAGCGAGGAGAATGCCGACCACAGCCCGATGGCTTTGCCGCGCTCCTCGCGCGGATAGGCCTTGGCGATGATGGCGAGACTGCCCGGCACCATCAACGCCGCGCCCAGCCCCTGCACGGCGCGGGCAATGATCAGGAAAGTGGGGTTGGGCGCCACGGCGCAGACCAGCGACGCCAGGACGAACAGCACGATGCCGAGCGCGAAGACATTCCGCAGCCCGAACCGATCCCCCGCCGCGCCGCCAATCAGCAGCAGCGAGGCGAGGAACAGCATGTAGGCGTTGGAGATCCACTGCGCGTCGGCGAGGCTGGCGCCGAGATCGGCCCGGATCGCCGGAGTGGCGATGGACAGCACCGAGCCGTCGATAAAGCCCATCGAGGACGCAAGGATCGCCGCCACCAGCACATAGATGCGGTTCTCGGCCGGGCAGAAGCTGGCCGGCGCGGCACTCGATTTGACGTCGTTCATCCCCGGCTCCCCTTATCCAGATGCCGAGCCTACGCCTTCTCGATCCACACCGCGAGTTCGTTGCCGCCGGGTTCGCGGAAGTGAAAGCGCCGTCCACCGGGAAAATCGAACGCCGGTTTGGTGATCACTCCGCCGGCCTCCAGCACTTCGCGCTCGGCCAGTTCCAGGTCCTCGGTGCGGATCACCGCCAAAGGCTTCTCGGTCCGCCCCTCGCCCCCGTCGATGCCGGCATCGATGCCCGCATCATTGATCGCCTCGTAGGACGGACCGTAGCTGGTGAAGCTCCAGCCGAAGGCGTCGGCGAAAAAGCGGTGGCTCTGCTGCGTGCTGCTGGAGGGAAATTCGAGGTAATCGATCTGGTAGCGTTGCTTCATCATCGTAATTCCAGTTGTTCCCTTTTTGTTCCTATCGCATCCCGGACCCATAGGCAATTATTCTGGAGCAGAACTTACTGCGGCCGCCGCGCGATCATCTCGAGCAGCACCGGATAGACCAGCTCCGTCCGGGCGCCCGGCATGCGTGGATCGACCAGGTCGTGCGGCAACAGGTCGGAGCGCGGCAGCACCTCGAGATCCACCGCCCTGCCCTTGGCGCGCCATGCTGCCACCAGCTGGCGCGCCAGCGCATTGTTGACGGCGAAATCGGCGTCGTTCAGCAGCATGCCGAGCCCCGCAGCCTGCGGTGGCGCCTGCTGCGCGGCAGACTCCAGCACCTCGCCGAGCCGCATGAACTGCGCCAGCGCGTGGGTCGGGATGCGCGGATAGGAGTGCTCCATCCCCGGCGCCCCCTCCGGCTCGAGCGGATTCCACAGGAGCATCATATTGGGCATCCGGAGCAGCAGGTTGGCCGCGGCGCGGTTGGCCCAGGGCGGCACGAAATGCGGCCCGAGGAACGGCGAGACGGCGACGGTGTGCGCGACATCGGCCCGATACTGCGCCGCCCAGGCGGTCATCGCACCGCCGGCCGACATGCCGACCACAGTGACCTCGTCCCCCAGCCCGCGGGCCAGGTCGATCGCCGCGTCGGTCCTCTCGACCATCTGCTCGGCGCTGAGCCCGGTGAGCGCCAGCGTCATCTGGTCGGCCTCGCCATGGCCGGGCCAGCGCGGCACGTAGACATTGTAGCCCGCCTCGAACAGCTGCCGCGCCAGTTCGTCCGCCTGCAGCGGGCAATTGGTGAGGCCGTGCAGGTAGACCACGGCCTTGGCGACGCGGGTGCCATGGGTGAAAAGGCGCGAGCCGCACTCCGGATGGAGCGGCAGTTTCGCCTCCTCCGCCGCGATTGCCGCGAACGCTGTCGCCGCGACCTCGTAGTCCGCAGCCGGATTGTTCATCGGGCGGTTCCCGCCGAGCGCCCCGGCATCGAGCGGCAGTTGCGTGAGCCAGGCGAAAGCGCCGCCGAGCAGCAGCACGATCGCCGTCAGTGTGATGGCTCCCGCTTTCAGCAGCCACGGCACCGGCTGCCACGCCGGCGCCGGCGGATAGACCCGGCCCAACAGCAGCGCTGCGATCACCCCGACTCCGGCCATGATCACCATCGCAACGAAGCCGGTGGTGAGGATGGTCAGCGCTGCGAGCTCGAGGATGCCGAAGCTGCGCACGCCAAGAGTCGCGACATCGACTGGCTCCCCCTGCCCGAACTCCGCGATCGCCAGCACTACCGGATAGGAACAGAGCCCGACCAGCGCCCCGGCAAACGCCGCCCGCACCAGCGACAACCGGCGCGGCCAGCCGATGAGCAGCCACCAGACGATTGCCGCCACGACGAAGCTGCCGAGGAACGGCGCCACCCAACTGGTATCGGCCTGCACCACGCCGGCGGGACCAGCGACAGCAAGCCCGGTCACCGGCGCGGCCGCGATCGCGCCAATCCCGAAGATCGCGCCGGCAACCGGCGTCCACCACCAGTTGCCGGCTCGGCTCATTTGCTCACTGCCGATTGGTCGGCGATACGGGCGAAGCGCTCGACCATCGCCGCCTTGAGGCTGGCGATCGCTTGATCGTCCCAGCCCGACGGCTCGATCAGGGCCCGCCAGGCATCGATGTAATCGGCTGGCGCATAGTCGTGGCCATGCCCCGGCGGCGGCTCGAGCGCCAGCGCCATGTCCATGCCGAGCTGCAGGAATGTGACGACCGGATACCAGTTGAGGATCGGCGAAACGTCCGGCCCGCGTTCGCCCTTCAGCCAGTCCGGCTCGCGATGCAGCGACGTGTAGCTGAAGAACACGATCGGATCGCTGGCATGCTGCAGGAAGGCGATGCGCATCGGCCCCCACGGCACCCCGGGAACATCGAGACCGCCACCCTGGTTGGTGAAGCGGATGGTGGTCTGGTTGCCGAATTTCGGCAGCCACTCGGGCGTGCCCGCCTGCCGGTTGCTGGTGGCCCAGCGCCAGATGCCGCTGGTAAAGGGCGGGCCAACCCACAGCGCCCCCTGGAACGGATCCTGCAGCACATCGAAGAACTGCGTCGAGGCCTGCGAGGCGTGGGCGCCGAGGCTGAGGCCGTTGAGATAGAGTTTCGGTCGCTTGTCGTGCGGCAGCTTGGTCCAGTAGCCATAGACCACGTTGAAAAGCGCCTGCGCTGCCTCGGTGCCGTATTCCGGCTCGACCACCAGCGACAGCGGGCTGAGAAGGTACGAGTATTGCAGCGACACCGAAGCGATGTCGCCCGCCATCAGGTATTCGAGCGTATCCATGCCGGCCGGATCGACCCAGCCGGTGCCAACCGGCGTCACGATCAGCAGCACCGAGCGATCGAAGGCGCCGATCCGCAGCATCTCCTCCAGCGCCAGCCGCGCCCGCGCCTCAGTGGTTTCGGCTGAACGGAGCCCAACCGAAACCCGCAATGGCTCGAGCGCCGGGCGACCGATCACCGCTTCGATCTCGGTCTTGCTCGGCCCGGAATCGGCATAGATGCGCCCGTCGCGCCCGATCGTGCTCCACTCGATCAGCGATTGGGCACTGCCCGATCTCAGCGAATCGGTCGGCGGCGTGCCGAACTGGCCCGCAACACCGTCGAGCTGGAGGAAGAACGCATCGGCGGCGCGCAGCGCCCCGCGCAGCAATACGCCGTTGAACAGCGTGGTCGCGAGGATGCCGACGACAACCAGGCTCCCCACCAGCGCAACGCGCTGCGGCACGTAGCGCACCAGCCAGCGCGAGAAGAAGCCGACCCCGTATGCAAGGAGCTTGCCGGTGTAGATGAGGATGGCCGCCGGCAGCAGCGCGATCAACAGGACTGAGATCGGCAGGCCCGCTTCGACCGGCTGCATGCCCATGATCTGGCGCACCGAGTTCTGCCAGCCGGTGGTCTGGTAGAGGCAGGCGGCCATCAGCACGAGGCAGCCGGCGGTCACGGCGATCTTCAGCCAGTGGGTGTATTTCGACACCGGGAGTTTGAGGCCCATGTAGCTCCACAACCACTCGAGCGCGACGCCGATACCGTAGCCGATGCCGAAGGCACAGCCCGACAGCAATCCCTGGATCAGCGCTTCACGCGGCAGCAGCGACGGCGTCAGCGCCAGCGAGAACAGGATCGAGCCGACCACCAGCCCCATCTCGGAGAAGCCATCGAGCAGCCGCTTCAAGGACGCCGGTACCTGCACATCACGCCTCCTGCCGCCGCCCGGTCGCCCGGGTCATGGCTCTCGCTGAACTTGCCGCTGCGCTACCGCCAACCGATCAACATTGGGCCCGCAATTTAGTACGATTGCCGGTGACTGCTCAGAGCACCGGCCCAAGCATCGCCACGGTATTGTTCCAGATCCGCCGCGTGCCGCCCCATGCTTCCACTTCCGCGGCATGCACCAGCACAGACGCCTCGATATAGCTCTGCTGGCGTTGCCGCAGCGCCGCGGTGAGCGCTGTGTCGGCGATCAGCATGTTGTTCTCGAAGTTCAATTCGAAACTGCGCCGGTCCATATTGGCCGAGCCAATCAGCGCCAGCTCGCCATCGACCGTGATGGTCTTGGAATGTAACAGCCCGCCCCGGTATTCGCGGATGATCACGCCGGCCTCGAGCAGCTCGGCGTAATAGCTGTGGCTGGCGGCTGCCACGACCCAGGAATCGTTGCGCTCGGGCACGATGAAGGTGGTCTCGACGCCGCGATAGGCGCTGGCGCAGAGCGCCGCCTGGATGGTTTCGTCGGGCACGTAGTAAGGCGTGGTGATTACCAGCTCGCGCCGCGCCGCATTCATCACCGAAACGAAGATTTCCGGCATCGCCGAGGGGCGGACGGTGGCGCCGGTGCCGATCACCTGGGCAACGAAGCCGGGCGCGGCTGGCGGCAGCGGGCGCTGCAGCAACTGGGTCAGGTCGTCCTCGCCATGCCCCATCCAGTCCGACGCGAACAAATGCTGGTTCTGCCGGGCAATCGGTCCTTCGAGCCGCACCATCACATCGACCCATGGCGCGAACTTCGCCTTGGGGGCGAAGGCGGCATCGGCGCAGTTCTGGCTACCGCAATAGGTGACGGCATTGTCGACGACGACGATCTTCCTGTGGTTGCGCATATCGAGCCGCCCCCAGATCGCGCCGATCAGCGGGTTGCCGATCGGCATGGCGCGGGCAAGCTGTACGCCGGCCGCCTGCATGGCGCGCCAGTGCTCGGAGCGGATCATCGTGCGCGAGCCGACATCGTCGGCCATCGCCCGGCAGGCGACGCCGCGCAGCGCCGCCCGCTGCAGCGCTGCGACGATCTTGAGCCCATTGGTGTCGGGCAGCCAGATATAGAACAACAGGTGCACGTGGTCGGTGGCAGTGTCGATATCGGCGACCATCGCCTCGATCGCCGCGTCCGAACTCTCGAGCAGTTGCGCCCTGTTGCCGGCAACCGGCGGATAGCCACTGACCGAAGTGCCGGCGCGAAACAGCGGCAGTGTCCCCTCCGGCAGTTGCGCCTCGACACCGGGCGTGCCGAACGGTGGTGGCAGCGTCTCGAAGGCCTTACGAAGCCGTGCGGTGCGGGTGCGTCCGATATTGGTTTCGCCCACCAGCACATAAGCGATCATCCCGACCAATGGCGCGATGACGATGATCATCACCCAGGCGAGACGCGACACCGGTTCGCGATAGGGCCTGAGCAAGGCGCGGCCGACGAAGAACAGCTGCAGGCCGATTTCCAGCGCCAGCAGCAGCAACGCGACCGTCGATCCCTCCATGCGCCTGCCCCCTTGCTCACCACCTCACGGAGACAATGGAATGATCAAGCTCAGAAAGTCGACAGGTGAGCTGCCGCAGTCGACTAAAATCGTCGTCAATCGGCATTAGGCAAGTTTAGACGGCCCCGCTGATACTGTGCTTTTGTAGTTCGGCCAGCCAATGAGGGGTCGCAGCAAGCAATGAGCGAGCAACATCGCCGTACGCCTCCGCCGCGCCATGGCGGCTGGGCCGTCATCGCCGGCCTCGCCTTCGCCATCGTCGCGCTGCTGTCGGTGCCGCTTTCCGGCGTCGCCATCAACGAGCTCGTGGCCAGCCCGCAAGGCAGCGTCAGCTGGCTGACCCTGTTCGTCGGCGTCGGGCTGACCGGCGCAGTGTTCTGGTGGCTGCTGCTGATCCGGCCGCGCCGCTACACCCTGTTGCGTGGCGCCATCGCCGGCGTGCTGGTGGCGTTCTTTTCCTATCCGGTGGTGCTGACACTGGCCGATCTGCTGCGCCGCGGCAGCCTCGATCCCGAGACCTATGCCAGTCGCGGCAACAACCTGCTGCTGCGCACCATCATCACCCAGCTGACCACCGGCTTTGCCTCGACGCTGGCGCTCGCCTTCGTCGGCATCGTGCTGGTGCTGGCATTGCACCGCCGGCATCCGGAGACGATTCCGCAGCGCGACCGGCGTGGCTTCTGGCGCAGCGTGCCCAAGCTGGCGGCAGGCCTCGCCTTGTTCCTGGTGGTTGCACTGGTCGGCGCCTTCGCGGTGCTGACACTGCTGCCACTCGATACCGAGAGCCTCAGGGCCAACGCCGCAGCGAGCACCCCGGCCACCAGCTACGACGAAGCGGTGGCGAAAGTCGAAGCGGTGCGGGCCGAGGAAAAACAGCTGCCGCTCAATCCGCGCTGCCTTTCGAACCTCCTGACACACGGCCGCAAGGTCGAGCGTGTCGTGGTGTTCTTCCACGGCCTGACCAACTGCCCGGCGCAGGCCGAACAGCTCGGCACCAAGCTCTTCGCGCTCGGCTACAATGTCTACCTGCCGCGCATCCCGCAGCATGGCGACGCCGACCAGATGAGCCTGGTGCTCGCCAATCTGACGGCTGAAGAGCTGGTCGCCGTCGGCAACCAGGCGACTGACATCGCCCAAGGCCTCGGCGACGAGGTAGTCGTCACTGGACTATCGGCCGGCGGCATTATTGCCGGCTGGATCGGCCAGCATCGCGCCGATGCCGACCAGTCGATCGCCATCGCGCCGTTCCTCAGCCCCAACCTGGTGCCCGGCTGGGCCAACCACGCAGCAACCGCCCTGTTGCTCAACGCCCCCAACGCCATGGTGTGGTGGGACCCGGCGACCCGCGACAACCCACCGGGCATGACCTACGCCTATCCGCGCTACGCCACCCACGGCCTGGCGCAGGCGCTCCGCCTCAGCATCGCACTGATGGACACCGCCGCCGCGAAAGCCCCGCTGTCGCCGGGGCTGGGCATGCTGATCAACGAGGCCGATGACGCGGTGAGCAAGGCCAAGATCGAGGAGTTGGTGCTCCACTGGCAGGACCACGGCGCCGAGGTGAACGTCGTGCGGCTGCCGCTGGCGCTGGAGCTCGGGCACGACCTGATCGACCCGCACCAGCCCACCGGCGATCCGGATCTCGTCTACCAGGTGATGGTCGACATGATGAACGGGGTGACGCCGGCGGTTCCCGAGAATGTTCAGTAGGTAGAGCGTTGCACGATTGGGCTGCGCCGGCGATCGTGGGTGGCGCGACTCTTGCCCCAGACACCGGCTGTCATCCCAGCGAAAGCTGGGACCCATTTCGCCACCCGCGCGACAGGGGAGTTGGGTCCCAGCTTTCGCTGGGATGACACCGTAGGCGGGGTGATTGCAGTGGGTCAGCAGGTTCAGGACCGAGCCCAACTGCCGTGCCGGTGCGGTGAAAGTGCCAAAAGCCCACCACCCAATGAGAAAGGGCCGGTCACTGGACCGGCCCTCATGCGTTACGCCGCGGCGTCGATTCCCGGCGCTTCGGCGGCGCCGCTGCCGAGCCGCAGTCCGCGCTCGCCGGCATCGATCACCACGCTCTGCCCGTCGCTGACCCGGCCCGCGAGGATTTCCTCGGCCAACCGGTCCTGCACTTCGCGCTGGATCACCCGCTTCAGCGGGCGGGCGCCATAGGCGGGGTCATAGCCTTCATTGGCCAGCCACTCGCGGGCCGCCTCGGTGAGCTCGAGCGAGATGTCGCGCTCCTTGAGCAGCCCACGCAGGCGCCCGAGTTGGATGTCGACGATCGCCCCCATATGGTCGCGCTGCAAGCGGTGGAAGACGATGATGTCGTCGATCCGGTTGAGGAATTCCGGCCGGAACGAGGCCTTCACCACATCCAGCACCTTGCCGCGCACCAGTTCGACCGATTCGCCGTCCTTGAGGTTGACCAGATACTCCGACCCCAGGTTGGAGGTCATGATGATCAGCGTGTTGCGGAAATCCACCGTCCGCCCCTGCCCGTCGGTCAGTCGCCCATCGTCGAGCACCTGCAGCAGGATGTTGAAGACATCCGGATGCGCCTTCTCGATCTCGTCGAACAACACGACCTGGTAGGGCCGGCGGCGCACCGCCTCGGTCAGTACCCCGCCCTCGTCATAGCCGACATAGCCCGGAGGGGCGCCGATCAGCCGGGCGACCGAGTGCTTTTCCATGAACTCGCTCATGTCGAGCCGCACCAGCGCATGTTCGTCGTCGAACAGGAACTGCGCGAGGCTCTTGGTGAGCTCGGTCTTGCCGACGCCGGTTGGCCCGAGGAACATGAACGAGCCGATCGGCCGGTTCGGATCCTGCAGGCCCGCCCGGGCGCGTCGCACGGCCTTCGCCACGGCTTCGACGGCCTCGGCCTGGCCGATAACCCGCTTGCCGAGTTCCTTCTCCATGCCGAGCAGCTTTTCGCGCTCGCCTTCGAGCATGCGGTCCACCGGGATGCCGGTCCAGCGGCTGACGACGCCGGCGATGTGGCTGGGCATCACCACTTCCTCGACCATCGGGTTATCGGGCTTGCCGTCGCCATTCGGATCGTCGGCCGACTTGATACGCTTTTCGAGATCGGGGATGACGCCATAGGCCAGCTCGCCCGCTTTCGCGAGGTTGCCGGTGCGCTGCGCCAGCTCGAGATCGGTGCGCGCCTTGTCGAGCTCTTCCTTGAGCTTCTGGCTCCCCTGCATCCGCTCCTTCTCGGCCTGCCAGCGCGCTGAGAGCGTATTGGCCTGCTCCTCGAGGTCGGCGAGCTCCTGCTCGAGGCGCCCAAGCCGGGTCTTCGAGCCCTCGTCGGTCTCCTTCTTCAGCGCCTCGCGCTCGATCTTCAGCTGCATGATGCGGCGATCAAGTTCGTCGAGCTCTTCGGGCTTCGACTCGGCCGCCATACGCAGCCGCGCCGCTGCCTCGTCGATCAGGTCGATCGCCTTGTCCGGCAGGAACCGATCGGCAATGTAGCGCTTCGACAGGGTCGAGGCGGCAACGATGGCCGAATCCGAAATCCGGATGCCGTGGTGCAGCTCGTACTTTTCCTTGAGGCCGCGGAGGATCGAGATCGTATCCTCGACCGTCGGCTCATCGACGAATACCGGCTGGAAACGACGGGCCAAAGCCGCGTCCTTTTCGACGTGCTTGCGATACTCGTCGAGCGTCGTCGCGCCGACACAGTGGAGTTCACCGCGGGCGAGAGCCGGCTTCAAAAGGTTCGAGGCGTCCATGGCGCCGTCGGTCTTGCCCGCGCCGACCAGCGTGTGCATCTCGTCGATGAACAGGATGATCTGCCCATCGGCCGACGAGATCTCGTTGAGCACGGCCTTCAGCCGCTCCTCGAACTCGCCGCGATATTTCGCGCCGGCGATCAGCGCGCCCATGTCGAGCGACAGCAGCGACTTGTTCTTCAGCGATTCCGGCACGTCGCCGTTGACGATGCGGATAGCGAGGCCCTCGACGATGGCGGTCTTGCCGACGCCAGGCTCGCCGATCAGCACCGGGTTGTTCTTGGTGCGGCGGGACAGCACCTGCACAGTGCGGCGTATCTCCTCGTCGCGGCCGATCACCGGATCGATCTTGCCCTCGCGGGCCGCCTCGGTGAGGTCGCGGGCATATTTCTTCAGCGCGTCATAGCTGTTCTCGGCCGAAGCGGAATCGGCGGTGCGCCCCTTGCGTATCTCGTTGATCGCCTCGTTCAGCCCCTGCGGCGTGACGCCGGCCGAAGCGAGGATCTTGCCCGCATCGGTATCCTTCTCGACCGTCAGGGCGAGCAGCAGCCGTTCGACCGTGACGAAGGAATCGCCAGCCTTCTGCGCCGCACTCTCGGCGGTCTCGAAGACGCGCGCCAACTCACGGCTCAGATAGAGCTGGCCGGCATCGCCGGAGACCTTCGGGATTTTCTTGAGGGCAGCCTCGGTCTCGGCCCGCGCGATCCGGGCGTCGCCGCCGGCTTTGGTAATCAGCCCCGCGGCCATCCCCTCGTCGTCGTCGAGCAGCACCTTCAGCAGGTGGAGCGGCGCGAATTGCTGGTGACCTTGGCCAAGCGCCAGCTGCTGCGCATTCTGGATGAAGCCGCGCGCGCGCTCGGTGTGTTTCTCGATATTCATTCAACTCTCCTCGTCTGGCACGTCGGATCGCCCTGAATGAGGCACGTATCCAACGCCTGAAGCGTTGATTTGGCTCAAACGAAACCGTTGGAGGATCGATCAAACCAGATCAAGACCCGAGGCCCGCTCAGCGGCGCTCCCTGGTCTCGACGCTGATATGGGGAGCCTTTCGATTGAGAAAAGAGCCAACCCACGTTGCTGCAGCAAATGTCGCTGCTAGACTGCTCGAAAGCTTCGAGGAGGCCACGCCCATGTCAGCCGTCGCAACCCTGCAGAGCTATGTCGAACGGCATTTCGTCGAGCTGGCGGAACTCGCTGACCGCGCCGGTGCCGACATGGCCACCGTTGCAGGCCTTGTCGCCGCCGGCGCCGCACCAGAGCCGAGCTACCGGATCTGGCCCAACGGCGCCTTCTCGAGCCCGATCGGCGGGGCCCATGGCGGCGAGCCCCAGGGCCTCCCGACCGACTGGTATGCCCCCGCCGCCGTCTGGTGGATCCGCCGGGCCCTCGGCATGAGCTTGGCGCCAGCCGAGATCGCCCAGCGCTTTGCCGCCGATTTCGTTGTAGAGTTCGTCACGCAGCTCAGCGCCCTGTCCGATGGGCAGCTGGCTTACCCCGATGTCTATGTCGGTGGTGTGCTGTCTCGAGACGCAGCCGCAGCGCTGGCCGCAGCCGAATGGGCCGACTGGATCAATGGCGGCTACGGCGTGTGCCTCCGGCACTGGAGCGCTGCCGATGCGATCGCCAAGATGCTGCAGCGCGGCCGCATCATCGCCCTGACCAATGGCGCAACCCGCGAAACGCTTAGCCCATCCGACCGGCTGGCATTGCTTGAGGCGCTGGAGCGGCTCGAAGCCGTGATACTGCCGTTTGCGCCGCACCAGCGCCCGAGCGGTACGCCCGGCTTGTGGATCGACCGCATCCTCAAGCGCTACGGCCTTGGCCGTCCGACCGGCGACGCCCCAGCAGAGCCGGCGACGTTACGGCTCTGTGCCTGACAAAAAAGGCCGGGATCGCTCCCGGCCTTATGTCTTTCCAAGGCGTTCTTCGACCTATTCTGCCGGTGTATTTCCGGCCGTGAGGAAGGCCGGCAACTCGCCGACGTCAGGCTGCGGGGCGCCGGCGGGATCGGCCCCGCCTTCACCGCCCTGCCCGCGCGACCGGCGACGCGGCCGGCGATCGCGGCGGCGCGGCTCGCCATCGGCCGGCGGCGCCTCGCCTTCGGCGGCAGCCGGCGGCGCGGCGGCGACAGCGGTCTCGACCACGGCCATCACCACCGGCTCACTGCCGGGGATCGGCTGCTGCTGCGGTTGCTGCTGCTGGTCGTGCTGCTGCGGCTGCTGGTTGAACTGGCGCGGCTCGGGCGACGCGAACCGATCGTTGATCGGCGCGAAATCGTCGTCGTAATCGTCCTCGTCCGCCTGCTGACCGAACTGGTCGCGCTGCTGGTTCTGTGGCTGCGCGGCCGACAGGATGCGGAAATAGTGCTCTGCGTGCTGCAGATAGTTTTCAGCCATGACGCTGTCGCCGGAGGACTGAGCGTCGCGGGCGAGCTGCAGGTATTTCTCGGCGATGTGCGAGGCGTTGCCGCGCACCTTCACGTCCGGGCCGTTGCTCTCGTAGTTACGGCTCAACGGGTTGCCGTGTTTACGGCCACCATTGTTGTTCCGACCACGGGAGCGGTTCTTGTTGTTCTGTTGGTTGTTAGGTCTCATCGTCTCTTTTCAAGCCTTGGAAAAGAATACTGAAGGCAACATGGGGACATCGGCACCGGGGGCCGCAGGCGCAATATCCAGCGCGGGCGGTCTCGTTCCAGCAGTACCTGAGCTATCGCGTGTTGAACCACTTTTTGCTCATCAAGGCGTCTCGGTTCCTCGTCCGAGAATCGAACACTGCCAAATGCAGCTTCGCCGATGAGCGGGTGGCCGTCACCTTGGCGCGATCTCGACCGCACCGTTGACAGCACCCGGAACCTATCTGGTTCGCCCTGCCTTTCCAAGCACAAAATATGGGCGGCCCTAACGGATACTCAAGAGGCAGCGTTGAGACGGGCCACCACCATGCGATCGAGCCCCGCCAGATCAGGCGCCACTTCGACCTCGGCAAAGCCGGCGCCAACGAAGATATCGCTGACCGTGTGGCCCTGGCCGGAGCCGATCTCGAGCAGCAGCACACCCTCGGCCGCAAGGAACAATCCGGCCTCGGCGGCGATCGCCCGGTAGGCCGCGAGCCCATCCGGCCCGCCATCGAGCGCCAGCCGCGGATCGTGCTCGCGCACCTCGGGCATCAACCCGGCAATGACCCCGCTCTCGATATAGGGCGGGTTCGAAGTGATGAGGTCGAAGCGTTCGCCCGGCTCGAGCGGATCGAACCACGAGCCTTTGAGCGTGGTGAAGCGGCTGCCCACGCCATGCCGGTTGGCATTGAAGCGCGCCATCTCCAGCGCCTCGGCCGAGAGATCGACGGCCACCGCGGTGACATCGGAATACTCGGTCAGCAGCGAAATCGGGATGCAGCCGGTGCCGGTGCCCAGATCAAGGATGCGCGGCCTGTCGAGCGCCCCGATCACCTCGAGCCCGCGCTCGACCAGGAGCTCGGTCTCGGGGCGCGGCACCAGGGTCGCCGCGTTGAGCTTGAAGCTCAGCCCCCAGAACTCCTTCTCGCCGAGAATGCGCACCACCGGCTCGCCCTTGAGGCGGCGCGCGGCAAAGGCCTCGAGCGTCTTCAGCTGCTTTGCCGGGACCGCCTCGCGCTCGCGATTGACCAGTTCCAGCCGGTCCATCTCGAAGGCCGCTTCAGCAAACAGCCGGGCATCCAGTTCCGCCGTGTCGATGCCGGCTTTCCGGAACAGGTCGCGTATCCCCCGCCATGCTGCGCCCACGCTGAGTGTCAGGAAATCCCCTCCATGGCGGCGAGCTGCGCCGCCTGGTTTTCGGTGATCAGCGCCGAGATCAGCTCCTCGAGCGCATCGCCGGCAATCACCTTGTCGAGTTTGTAGAGCGTCAGGTTGATCCGGTGATCGGTGACCCGTCCCTGCGGGAAATTATAGGTCCGGATGCGTTCCGACCGATCGCCCGAACCGACCTGCTCCTTGCGCGCTTCCGACCGCGCCGTGTCGCGGGCGTTGCGCTGCTCTTCATAGAGCCGCGCCTGCAACACCTTCATGGCGGTGGCGCGGTTTTGATGTTGGCTCTTCTGGCTGGCGGTGACCACGATGCCCGACGGCAGGTGGGTGATGCGCACCGCCGAGTCGGTGGTGTTGACGTGCTGGCCGCCGGCGCCGGACGAGCGCATGGTGTCGATGCGGATATCCTCGGCCTTGATGTCGATGTCGATCTCTTCGACTTCCGGCAGCACCGCGACAGTCGCAGCGGACGTGTGGATGCGCCCCTGCGTTTCCGTCGCCGGCACGCGCTGCACCCGGTGCACGCCGCTCTCGTATTTCAGCTTGGCGTAGACGCCCTTGCCGGTGATGTTGGCGACCACTTCCTTGTAGCCGCCGACTTCGCCCGGGCTTTCTTCCAGGAGGCTGAACTTCCAGCCCTGGAGGTCCGCGTAGCGCTGGTACATCCGCAACAGGTCGCCGGCGAACAGCGCCGCTTCATCGCCGCCGGTACCGCCGCGCACTTCGAGGATGACGCTTCTCTCGTCGGCGGCATCCTTGGGCAGTAAGAGGATGCGGATCTCGGCCACCGCCTGCTCGATCCTGGGCTTCAGCTCGCCGATCTCGGCGGCCGCCATCTCGGCCATTTCCTTGTCACCCGACCCGGCCAGTTCCTCCGCCGATTCGAGATCGGCGAGCAGCTTCTGGTAGGCCTGGATCGGCCGCACCACCGGCTCGAGCTCGGCATATTCCTTGCTCAGTTTGACGAACTGCTCGGCTGACGGTCCCGACGACAAAGCCGCCTCGATCGAATCAAAGCGCTTGGTCAGCGCGTCGAGCTTGTCCTGCGGAAGCGTAGCCATGAAAACCTAGATCACCAGCCCCTGCCGGCCGGCCCAGTCGAGCAGCAGCTCGCGGATACTGGGGCCATGCGCGCCTTCGAGCAGGGCGGCAGAGATGGAATTGCGAATGGGCGTGAGTTCGGTGCCAAGGATCATCTCCTTGATCGGACCGATGGAAGGCGGGCTCATCGAGAGCTTGGTCATGCCGATCGAGAGCAGCGCCAGCGCTTCGACGGTGCGGCCGGCAAGTTCGCCGCACATGGTCAGCGGCACGTTGTAGCGCCGCGCCATGTCGACGATGTGCTTGAGCGCCCTGAGCCGCGGCAGCGCGATCGGATCGTACGACTTGGCGACGCGCTTGTTGCCGCGGTCGGCGGCGGTGAGGAACATCACCAGGTCGTTGGAACCGATCGAGACGAAATCCGCCTCGGGCAGCACCTGGTCGAGCTCCCAGAGCAACGACGGCACCTCGATCATCGCGCCGAGCTCCAGCTTGCTCGGCACCGTCTGGCCGGCATGCTTCATGCGCTCGAGTTCCTTGTTGACCACCAGCCGGGTCTGCCGGAACTCCCAGGCATCGGTGACCATGGGCACGAGGATCTTCATCGGCCCGCCATTGGCGGCCTGCAGCAGGGCGCGGATCTGGATGCGCAACAGCCCTTGCCGGTCGAGCGCCAGGCGCAGCGAGCGGAACCCCATGGCCGGGTTCTCCTCGGCCTCGTAGCGCAGGTACGGGATCACCTTGTCGCCGCCAATATCGAGCAGGCGGAAGACGATGGGCTTCCCCTCGGTGAGCCGGATCGCCTCGGCATACAGTTCGACCTGCTCCCTCAACCGGGGGAGCCGCGAGGCGATCATGAACTGGAGTTCGGTGCGGAACAGCCCGACGCCCGAGGCACCGGTATCCTGCAGCATCGGCAGGTCGGCGACGATGCCCGAGTTGTGCAGCAGCGTGATCTCGTGACCATCCCTGGTGATGGCCGGCTTGTCCTTGAGTTCGAGGTAATGCGCCCGGCGCTTGGCCCCCAGCCGCACCTTGTCGACATAGACCTGGATCATGTCCGGGGTCGGCCGCAGGTACACCGTGCCCTGCTGCCCATCGACGATGATGTCGTCACCCGTCTCCGACATCGAGACGATGTTCTCAGCCTGCCCGACCGCCACGAGGCCCAGCGACTTGGCGACGATCGCCACATGCGAGATGGCGGCGCCCTCCTCCAGCACCACCGCCCTGAGCCGGGTCCGGTCATACTCGAGCAGATCCGCCGGCCCCATGTTGCGGGCGACGAGGATGGCGTTCTCGGGCAGGTCCTTCTTGCCGGTGGCGCCGTCGCCGGTGAGCACGCGCAGCAGCCGGTTGGCGAGATCGTCGAGGTCGTGCAGCCGATCCTTGATGTAAGGGTCGGTCGACCGCATCATCCGGGCGCGGGTATCGTTCTGCACCCGCTCCACCGCCGCCTCGGCGGTGAGGCCGTTATTGATCGCCTCGGTCAGCCGGTCGACCCAGCCGCGATCGTTGGCGAACATCCGGTAGCTCTCGAGGATCTCGCGGTGATCCGAGAACGACTGCATGTCGCCATGGCTGAGCATCTGGTCGATCGAGACCCGCATCCGGTCGAGCGCAGCCGACAGGCGCTTCAGCTCGACCTCGGTATCCTCGGCGACGAAATTGGTGACGACGACACGCGGGTCGTGCAGCACGACCTTGCCCAGCGCCACCCCGTCGGTGAAGCCGTTGCCGGCGAACTGCCGCGGCCGCCTGAGGTCGATATCCTGGCCCGGCTTGATCAGCGCGTCGAAATCGGCGGTCGACATCATCTCGGCGAGCAAGGTCGCCGTGGTCAGCATCGCCTCGATCTCGTCTTCGCCATAGGCATGCGAATCGCGGTTCTGCACCACCAGTACGCCCAGCGTCTGGCCGGCGCGCAGCACGGGCACGCCGAGAAAGGCCTGGAACGGATCTTCGCCGGTTTCCGGGCGGTAGGCGAAGGCCGGGTGCGCCGGAGCGTTGTCGAGGCTGAGCGGCTCGGCCTGCGCCGCGATCAGGCCGACGAGGCCCTCGCCCAGCCGCAGCGTCGTCATGTGCACGGCGGTGGCGGCGAGGCCGCGGGTGGCGAACAGCTCCAGCGCGCCGTCGTCACGCAGCACGTAGAACGAACAGACGTCCGCGTGCATGTTGTCGGCGATGAGACTGACGATCTTGTCGAGCCGAGCCTGCGAAGCCAGCGGCTCCGCCATGGTTTCGCGCAACTGCTTCAGGAGCACGCGCGGCCCGCTGATCGCTATGGCCATAGTTCCCGCCCGGCGGCCCGGCGCCGCCCTATCGCCAGCGGCGCCGTGACCGGGGTCTAGGCGTCTCAGGCGTCCTGCTTGTCCAACCCGTAATACGTATGGAGCGCGCGAACCGCAAGTTCGGCATACTCGTCATCGATCAGCACTGAGGTCTTGATTTCCGAAGTGGTGATCAGCTGGATGTTGATCGACTTGTCGGCCAGCGCCTTGAACATCGAGGCGGCAACGCCCGCATGGTTGCGCATGCCCACCCCCACCACCGAGACCTTGGCGCCGCCCTTGGCGCTGGTCAGCGTGCGATACTCGAAGCGCCCGGCCTCGCCGGCAGCCTTCAGCGCCTTGACCGCCTTGTCGTGCTCGGCATCGGGCACGGTGAAGGTGATGTCGGTGGTCGAGCCATCCTCGGAAACGTTCTGGACGATCATGTCGACGACAATGGATTCGTCACTGAGCGCGCCGAAGATCGCCGCGGCAACGCCCGGCCGGTCCTTGACGTCGCGCAGCGTGATCTTGGATTCGGCCCGTGCCAGGGTAACGCCCGAAACGATCTGCTTTTCCATGATCTCTTCCTCATCGCATACGATTGTGCCGGGAACCCCCGGCGTGCCGTCCGGCGCGATCTGTGGCGCATTCGGATCGTCGAAAGTGGAACGGACGGTGAGGCGCACCTTATGCGCCATCGCCATCTCGACCGAGCGGATCATCAGCACCTTGGCGCCGAGCGAGGCCATCTCCAGCATCTCTTCGAACGAGATCTTGGAAAGCCGCTTGGCCTTGGGGGTGATGCGCGGGTCGGTGGTGTAGACCCCATCGACATCGGTGTAGATGTCGCAGCGATCGGCCTTCACCGCGGCGGCGACGGCCACCGCACTGGTATCGGAACCGCCACGGCCCAGCGTCGTCACCCGGCCCGACGGCGCAACACCCTGGAAGCCGGTAATCACCGGCACCACGCCATCGGCGAAGCGCTTTTCGAGTTCGGTCGGATCGATCTCGACGATGCGGGCGGCGCCATGCGCGTCGTCGGTCTTGATCGGCACCTGCCAGCCCTGGAACGAGCGCGACGGGATGCCCATCTCGCTCAGCACCACCGCCATCAGCCCGGCCGTCACCTGCTCGCCCGAGGCGACCACGGCGTCATACTCGCGCGCATCGTGGAGTTTTGAGGCGTCGTTGACCCAGCCGACCAGCTCGTTGGTTTTACCCGACATGGCCGAGACCACCACGGCGACCTGGTTGCCGGCGTCGACTTCACGCTTCACATGCAGCGCCGCCTGACGGATGCGCTCGACCGAGGCGAC
This sequence comes from Devosia sp. LjRoot16, assembly GCF_964252795.1. Lineage (NCBI taxonomy): Bacteria > Pseudomonadati > Pseudomonadota > Alphaproteobacteria > Hyphomicrobiales > Devosiaceae > Devosia > Devosia sp. LjRoot16. Next base: position 146,209 of record NZ_CAXUPH020000005.1, on the reverse strand, counting down.
CGAGGTGCCGCCGAACTTGACTACGATACGGCCCAAGGCCCCTACCCCGACTGTTGCCCGGCTGAACCCGCCGGTACGCTCAGAATTCGGCCGGGGACATGCCACAAACAGCCGGGGTTATCAACTGCGGGGACGTCACCTATAGCTAGGCAGGCTGGAGGCCGAACCGATGACTATCGAGATTGCTCGGCAGGCGCTGGAGACGATCAGTCGGCGCATGCGCGACAGGGACCCGGCAATTGCAGACCTTTTTGTGCCCCATGCGCTGCTTGTTGGCTCCGGGATGGGCGAAATCGCCCGTGGCCGGGCGGCCATCGCCGCACTGTTCGCCGGCATCCACGCAAGGGATTACACGGTTTCATGGGATTTTCCTGAGCTCGACAGCCGTGGCGACGCGGCACGCGTCTGGCTGTTCGCCGAAGGTCATGCGGTAATAGCCCGGGCCGGCGGTTTGGACCGCCTGCCCTATCGACTTGCCGCCGTCCTCGTCGCCGAGGGTGATGATTGGTGCTGGGAGCTGTTCCACGGCTCTGAGCCGGGGCACTAGCCTGCGCCGAAGCGTCCCCTTGCGGCCGGTGCCTGAGCGACGGATATATCTGACATGACCGACACCACCATCAATCCCGAAGAGATCGCCAAGTTTGCCGCCATGGCCGACGAGTGGTGGGACCCCAAGGGTAAGTTCAAGCCGCTGCACAAATTCAACCCGGTGCGGCTGGGCTATGTGCGCGACAAGGTGATCGCCCATTTCGGCAAGGACAGCACGGTGCGCCGCCCGCTCGAGGGCGTGCGCATCCTCGATATCGGTTGCGGCGGCGGGCTATTGAGCGAACCGTTGGCCCGGCTCGGGGCGACGATGGTGGGGATCGATGCCGGCGAAAAGAACATCCGCATCGCGGAACTGCACGCCCAGCAGTCGGGGCTAGAGATCGACTATCGCGCCGTGACGGCGGAGGCGCTCGATGCCTCGGGCGAGCGGTTCGATGTGGTGCTGAACATGGAAGTGGTGGAGCACGTCGACAATGTGCCGCTCTACATGAAGAGCTGTGCGAGCCTCGTAAGACCCGGCGGGCTGATGTTTACCGCCACCATCAACCGCACGCCGCGCGCCTATGCGCTGGCGATCGTCGGGGCCGAGTATGTGCTCGGCTGGCTGCCCAGGGGCACCCACGATTTCTCAAAATTCCTGACGCCGGATGAGATCTCGACGCTCTGCACCCGCAATGGCCTGAAGACCATCGACAAGACCGGCGTGGTGTTCCATCCGCTGGCCGACGAATGGCGGCCGAGCCGCGATCTGGGCGTCAACTACATGGTGCTGGCGGCAAAGCCCGCCTGAAGCGCCTGGAGCGTTTTCAGGAAAAGTTGCAGACTTTTCCTCCTCGGACTTGATCCGGGGATCGAAAGCGCGACCAAATCAAAGACTCAGCCGATGACAAGCGTTTCGCGACCATAGGCCAGCGTGATGGTGCCGCGGATCGGGTGGCCCGCCAGGTCTTCATCCCAATAAAGGAACCAGCGGCCGGCGCCGTAGCTGCGGTCGAGCGCGTCTTCGATGGCGACATCGAACGGCTTCAGCGCCTTCAGCGCTGCCGACGCGGCCTCGCTCATCACGGCGCGGATGGCGCCGCCGGTGGCGGTGACCGCGGGGGTCAGGGTGGAATGGTGCATTCTATCCTCCTTGGCGCCCGGAAGCGCCGTTTGTGGAGGCCAATCTGCGTCGGCGGGCTTGAACCATGACTGAACGGCGCGTGTCAGGCGCCGTTCAGGAGGCTGAAGCGCATTCAGCGCTGGTTGAGCGTCGCAAAATCCTCGTCGCTGAGCACGATCGCGGCCGCCGCGGTGTTCTCCTCGAGGTGCTTCACCTTTCCGGTTCCGGGGATCGGCAGCATCACCGGTGAGCGCTTCAGCGCCCAGGCGAGTGCGATCTGGCTCGGTGTCGCGCCATACTTTCCGGCGATCGCCTGCTCGGCCGCACCCGGCCCCCGCTCGCCGCCGAGCGGCGCCCACGGGATGAAGCCGATGCCGTTGGCTTCGCAATAGTCCAGCACCGCATCGCTGCCGCGCGCCGTCGGGTTGTAGCGGTTCTGCACCGTGGCCACCGGGAAGAACCGCCGCGCCGCCTCGATTTCCTCGACCGTCACTTCGCTGAGGCCGGCGTGGCGCACGAGGCCATCGGCAATGAAGCCGGCAATGGCGTCGAACTGCTCGTCGCGCGGGATTGTCGGGTCGATCCGGTGCAACTGCCACAGCTCGAGCCGGTCGAGCTTGAGCCGGCGCAGGCTCATCAGCACGCCTTGCTTGAGAAACTCCGGGCGGCCGAGGATTGGCCAGGAGCCGGGCCCATGTCGGGTAAGGCCGGATTTGGTGGCGACGATAGTGCCCCTGCCATAAGGCGCCAGTTCCTCGCCGATCAGCTGCTCGCTGACATAGGGACCGTAGCTTTCGGCGGTGTCGATGAAGTTGATGCCGAGTTCGGGCACGCGCCGCAGCGTGCGTCGCGCTTCCTCCGGGTCATCGGGCTCGCCCCAGATGCCGGGACCGGTGACGCGCATGGCGCCGAAGCCGAGGCGATTTACGATGAGGTCGCCGCCAATGGCGAACGTGCCCGAAAGGGCAGCGTCGGGAGTAGACATGTAGGAAATCTCCGGGGGAGTCTGCTGGGAAGGAGATCCCAAGACTGCATCCATCGGCACTTGCCGATCAATCCTGCCCTTAGGAGCAGTTGACGGCCAAATCCTTGAGCTGTCGCACTTTCGAGGTAGAACGGCGCGCTAGTTCGCTTCGTCCGGCACATGCGGCAGCGGCAGGAAATCGACGCCGTCGTCGATGAGTTCGGCCACTTCGTCACGGGTCGCTTCGCCGTAGATGCCGCGCGGGTCGGCTTCCTTGAAGTGGATCTTGCGGGCTTCCTCGGCGAACTTGTCGCCGACATAGTCGGCCTCGCTGGTGACCTTCTTGCGCATCACGCGCAGCATTTCACGGATTTCGGCCTGCTGCGGATGACCGCTCGACAGCGAAAGCTTGTCGGAGTTCATCCGCGACACCGCCGGCGCCATCAGCGCCTTGTCCACCCGCACCGAATTGCAGACCGGACAGGTGACGATGCCACGAGCCGCCTGCTCGTCGTAAGCCTCGGCGCTTTTGAACCAGGCGTCGAATTTGTGGGATCTGTCACAGATGAGCGAGTAGCTGATCACGCCGATACGTCCTCTCGGGCGAATAGGGTGGGGCCCGAAGCGTCGAGGGTTAGCGAAAACCTTCGTGCGTTGGCAAGCGCTGGAACCTTGCCGCGAGCGTCATCCACCGCTGATAGCTCGATATCGGCGATGGCGATGCCCGGACCGTCGCCACCGAGCTCGCTGACGATCCTGCCCCAGGGATCGATGATCATCGAATGGCCCCAGGTGGAGCGGCCGTTCTCGTGCGTGCCGGCCTGCGCCGCGGCGATCACCCATGAGCCGGTCTCGATGGCGCGGGCCCTGAGCAGCACTTCCCAATGCGCTTCGCCAGTCGGGACGGTGAACGCGGCAGGCACCGCAATCACCTTGGCCCCGGCTTCCGCCAGCGCCCGGTGCAGCGCCGGAAAACGCAGGTCGTAGCAGATGGTCATGCCGAGCGGGAAGCCCGGCGCCTCGGTCACCACCGCGGCGTCGCCACCGGCATAAGTCTCGCTCTCGCGATAATTCCTGAGCCCGGGGAGCGTCGCGTCGAACAGGTGGATCTTGTCATAAGTCGCGGCGATCGCGCCGTCGGGACGGAACAGCACCGAGCGGTTGGCAAAGCGCCCGTCCGGCAGCGCCACGGCGAGCGAGCCGAGATGGAGGCTCACGCCGAGCCGTTTCGCGATATCGCCAATCCGGGCAATCGCCGGGTTATTCTCCCACGGCCCGGCGACGGCTTTGAGCCCGTCACGATTCTCGGCGAACACCACCGAGACTTCCGGCGACAGCAAATAGGTCGCGCCCTGCCCCGCCGCCTCGCTGGCCAACCGCTCGAGCTGGTCGAGGTTGGGGCCGGGCTGGGTGCCGGAATTCATCTGCAGGGCGGCGACGCGCATTCAGCCAGTCCTAATTCGTGAGCAGCGGGTCGAGCTGGCCGCGGCGGTCGAGCGCCGCCATGTCGTCATAGCCACCGACATGGGTTTCGCCCACGAAGATCTGCGGCACGGTGCGGCGGCCATTGGCGCGCTGCACCATTGCCATGCGGACGTCGGGGTCGTCGGCATCGACCTCCTCGTAGCTCACGCCCTTTTCGTCCAGCAGCGACTTGGCTGCATGGCAATAGGGGCACCACTGGGTCGTATAGATTTCTACCTTCTTCATCTCGCCTACAAAAACGCTGGGGTTTGTTGACTTCTATATGGGGAGTTCCGCGCCCGTCACAACGTGTGCGAACGAGATCACATCGATTTTGATCACTCCGGCCCGCTTCAGCTCACGGGTGATGGCTTTGACGGTCGAGCCGGTGGTGATGACGTCGTCGACCAGCACCACGCCGCGCCCCTTGAGCCGGCGCAGCGCTTCGGCATGTGCGGTGAAGGCGCCGGCGACGTTGCGTTGGCGCGCATCGTTGGAAAGCCCGACCTGCTGCCGGGTGCGGCGGCTGCGGGCGACGAGCCCGGTATCGACGGAAAGTCCAGTAAGGCGCGCCAGCGCCCGGGCCAGTTCAGTCGATTGGTTGTAGCGGCGCTCGAACTGGCGCCAGCGATGGAGCGGCACCGGCACGAGGACCGGTCCTTCCGCCCAGAACTCTGTCCCAGCCGGGTGCATCAGCCGGGCGCAGAACCCGGCCAGTTCCGGCCTGTCGCCATACTTGAGCCGGCTGACGATAGCGCGCGCCACCTCGTTATAGAGCACGGCGGACCGCGCCCGATCGAAGGGCGGTGGATCGGCGATGGCCTCGGCCGAGCGGGCATCGGGGCCGATCGAGACCTCGAACGGCAGGCCCAGCACCGGGCACCAGGGCCGGGTAATCGGCCGGAGGCTGGCAAAGCAGCGCGGACAGAGCGCCGCGTGTGCGGCGGTCGGCGCCCCGCAATCGAGGCAGGTCGGCGGATAGACCAGATCGAGCAATGCGCCACCCAGCCGCGCCATGGCCGCCGATCCCGCTTTGACTTTGCCTTGCCCCAATTCCATAACGCCGCAGTCTAAAGCGGGAACCGGAGAAGTTGCGAGACCTTTCCGGCTCGATCCCGTGACCAAACCAAGCTCGAACTCAGTGCGGATCGACGAATGGCCCTGCTCCCGAAGGTTTTCGACCGCACGCTGATCGCCGAGCACCTGTCGCGGCGCCCGGCCGAGCCGGATGATTTCGTCACTCAGCTGGCGCTCGATGACCTGGCCTCACGGCTCATCACCGTGTCGCGCGATTTCGAGCAGGCGCTGATCATGGCGCCGGATGGCGCGCGCCTGCCGCTGATGGGCCGCTCGGCCAACGGCGCCTTCGCCTTCGAGCGCGTCTCGACGGTGCTGGGCTCGCCCGATGCGCCGCAGGTCGATCCCGAGGCATTGCTGCTGCCGCGTGAGGGTTACGACCTGATCGTCTCGCTGTTCGACCTGCAGGTGATCAATGACGTGCCGGGCTTCCTCGCGCGCATCCGCGCTCACCTCCGGCCTGACGGACTGATGATCGCCGCGGCGCTCGGCGGCGACAGCCTGACCGAGCTGCGCCAGGCGTTCCTGCGCGCCGACGCCGAAACCTCCGGTGGCGCCTTCGCCCGGGTCGCGCCATTCATCCCGCTGGCCGACGCCGGCGGCCTGCTGCAACGCTCGGGCTATGCCCTGCCGGTTACCGACCTCGAGACTTATCCGATCCGCTATGGCGACCTGCTGCGGCTGATGCGCGAGCTCAAGGGACTCGGTGCGCAGAACCCGCTGGCCGACCGGCCCGGCCGCATGGCGACCAGGACCCTGATCGCCGCTGCCGGCGCCGCCTATGCCGAACTCGCGGGCGATCCGGATGGCCGCGTACGGGCAACGCTGGAAATCATCTGGCTCAGCGGCTGGGCCCCGCACGAGAACCAGCAAAAGCCGCTGCGCCCGGGCAGCGCCACGGTGCGGCTCAAGGATGTCCTGGGAAAGAGTTAGCGGGTGCTGCGCCTAGATGTCTTCGATATTGTCGAGCTGTTCGACCGTGCGGCCCGACACATAGTCGAACATCGAAATGACGCTGGTGCCGGTCAGGGACATGGCGACGAGCGCGCCAATCGCGATCAACCCCGCAATCAGACCATACTCGATTGCCGTCGCGCCGCCGTCATCGGCGACGAAGCGTCTGATCTGACAGCAAACACCCCTCATCGCCCACCCTCAGAGCAGATCGCAGAGCGGAGCGATCAGCGGTTCGTCGGCCGGAGGCATCGGGTAATCGCGCAGCTGCTGCGGGCGCACCCACTTCAGGGCGGCGTGTTCGCGAGCCTGCGGCACTCCTTGCCACTTACGACAGACGTAAAGTGGCATCAGAAGATGAAAGCTTTCGTAAGAGTGAGACGCAAAGCTTAACGGAGCAAGGCACGCGCTCTGGGTGGAAATACCGAGTTCTTCTTCCAGTTCGCGGATCAATGCCGCCTCTGGACTTTCCCCCGGCTCGAGCTTGCCGCCGGGGAACTCCCACAATCCCGCCAGCTGTTTGCCTTCCGGTCGCTGGGCGATCAGCACCCGCCGGTCGGCATCGATCAGCGCGCAGGCGACAACGAGCTGGATCTTCACCCGCGGCCCCAATCCGGCGCGCGCCGGTAGCTGTAGGGGTAGACTTCACCGAAGCCGAGCGAGCCATAAAGGTTGAGTGCCGGGGTATTGCTGGCCAGCACCTGGATGGCCGAATGGGTAGCGCCCTTCGAGCGCACCCAGTTAAGCGCCGCGCCCATCACTGCCCGGCCATAGCCCATGCCGCGCGCATTGGGGTGGGTGACGACGTTGAGATAGATGCCGATGCCACTCGCGACCGCCGCCAGCGCCGCCGCCACCGGCAGGCCGGCCTTGTGATAGACCAGCACACCGCGCGCCTCGCAGGCGATATGCCCGAGGATCTCGCTCGCCACGTCGATCGTCGGCTGGTCATAGCCCGACATCTGCGCCTGTGCCCTGATCCATTGCGGATCGGTCGGCTCGAAATAGCGGGCCTGGAAATCGAGCGGGAAATCCTCGTCCGGCATTTCCATCGCCATGACCAGGCTCGGCTCGAATTCCTCCCACAACAGCCCATCGAGCACTTCGACGATCTCTGGTGCAGTGAGCGGGGTCACCCTGAACACCGGCGGGATGCGGTGGCGCTTCGACAGTTCGGCGAGCCGCATCAGGCGCAGCTCGGCATAGCCGCCGTCGCTCGGATCGAGGCAATGGATCGAATTGGCGCGCTTGGTGTAGCCCTGGGCATAGCGCCACAGCCACAGCCCGTCCTGCGCCTGCCGCAGTGCCGGCCATGCCGTAAGGGTGGCGCCTTCGATCTGACTGACGCTGAGTGGGACCATCAGGACCTGTAATCGCCGTTGATGGTGATGTAGCCGTGCGTCAGATCGCAGGTATAGACGGTTGCCGTACCGGCGCCGAGCCCGAGCCCGACCCGCACCTCGATCTCTTCATTCTTCATGTAAGCGCTGGTCGCCGCCTCGTTATAGGCGGGGTCGCGTTCGCCCTGGGTGGCGACGCGGATATCGCCGAAGCTGATCTCGAGCCGGTCCCGGTCGGCCGGCTCGCCGGCCTTGCCCACCGCCATGACGATGCGGCCCCAGTTGGCGTCCTCGCCGGCAATGGCAGTCTTGACCAGTGGCGAGTTGGCGATCGACTGCGCGATGCGGAACGCGCTCTTGTCGCTCTCGGCACCCTCGACGATGACGCTCACCATCTTGGTCGCGCCTTCGCCGTCGCGCACCACATGGATGGCGAGCTCGTGCAGCACGTCGGCCAGCGCCTCGGCGAACACCTCAGCGCGCGGGTCTGAGGCCGAACTGATGGCGGGGATGCCAGCCTTTCCGGTGGCGAAGACGAGGCAAGTGTCGGACGTCGAGGTGTCGCTGTCGACGGTCACGGCGTTGAAGCTCGTGTCGATTGCCGGCTGCAGCAGGCCCTGCAACACACCCGCCGCGATCGGCGCATCGGTGAATACGAAGCTCAGCATCGTCGCCATGTCGGGCGCGATCATCCCCGACCCCTTGGCGATGCCCGAGATCACCACCGGCACGCCGTCGAACTCGACGGTGGCGGTCGCCACCTTGGCGAAAGTGTCGGTGGTCATGATCGCCTTGGCGGCATCCATCCACGGACCAGGCGCCAGGCGGGTCGCCATCTCGGAGGTGACGCCGGCAAATTTCTGCGCATCGAGCGGCTCGCCGATAACGCCGGTGGAGGCAAGGAAGATCTCTTCGGGCGCAACGCCCAGCGCCTTCGAAACGATATCGGCTGAGAGGGAGACCGAAGCCTTGCCCTTCTGGCCGGTAAAGGCGTTGGCATTGCCCGAATTGACCAGTAGCGCGCGGGCCTTGCCGCCCCCGAGATTCTGCCGGCACCAATCGACGGCCGCCGAAGGACACTTCGAACGGGTCAGCACGCCCGCAACAACAGTTCCCTCGTCCATCGAGACGAGCAGCACGTCAGTGCGATTCTTGTATTTGATCCCGGCCTCGGCCGTCGCAAACCGAACTCCCGCGACATCCGGCAGTTCCGGGTAAGTCTTGGGCGCGAGGGGAGAAACGGGATGGGCCATGTTGCGTCCTATGCGGCGACAATAGGCCCATCCGTTTGCCTCAAGCCTTGCTGTGAAGCAAGTCGTTCATTTGCTCATAGCGCTTTCGAATGCGTGTCCCCGCAGAGGCGGGGATTGCGAACTTGTCGGGTTCGCCAAGGCATCAAACTCAGGCCAGCCGGCCCGTCGCGATGAAACTGCCGAAACGCGACTGAATGCCCGGGATGATGAAGTAAACCATGGCGATCACCATCAGGGGCGCGACGACAAAGTTACGCTCCCACACCGGCCAGCCCTCGGTGAACGGCGCCACCAGATAGATGATCCCGGTGATCACCGGGTAGACGGCAACAAGCACCAGCAGCGCCATGCGAGTGCGGGCCGCCAGCGACGGGCGGGCGGGCTTGGCAGGTGCAGCCACGGTGGCAGTGGCGGGTGCGGCAGAGACAGCAGATTGAATGGACATTTCCAGACCCCATATGAACGGTACGGCTCGTTACATAACGAAACGGAACGTAACGTTCAAGTGGATTCGCGCAGCTGTTTCGTGTATCCCAGCCATGCACCTCCGTGGGGGCTTCAGTGAGAACCATGTCCAGCATCGAGAGCCAGCCGCGCAGATCCATCGGAGCCGCCCGCAACCCGGACAGCCACGAGGCGATCCTTGCCGCGGCCGAGGAAATCTTCTGCGAGGCCGGTTACGCCGGCTTTTCGATCGAAGCCGTGGCGCGGCGGGCCCGAGCCGGCAAACCCACTATTTACCGCTGGTGGCCATCCAAGGCGCACCTGCTGCTCGACGTCTATACGCGGCTCAAGAGTTCGCGCATGCCCGATCCGGATACCGGGACGCTCGAAGGCGACATCCGCACCTTTCTGACCGAGCTGGTGCGCTTCTGGTCCGGCAATACCGGCGGGGTCTACAAGTCGCTGATCGCCGAAGCCCAGGCCGACGACAAGGCCGCCGAGGCGCTGCAGGCCTATTCGATCGAGCGCACGCAGCACACGGCAGGCATATTCGAGCGCGCCAAGGCGCGCGGCGAAATGCGGGCCGATGCCGACAGCCTTGCCGCCTCCGACCTGATGTCGGCCTATGCCTGGAAACTGTTGCTGACCGACCGGCTCGCCGACCAGGCCGACATCATCGACAAGGTCACCTCGATCCTGGTTCGCGGACTCGTCAAATGACAGAACCCCGGCCGAGGCCGGGGTTCTGATCGTCTCGTATCTGGCCGAAGCTGTTACGGTGCGGTGCCGGCAGCGCCTTCGGCGGCCGGCTCGGCCTGCTTCTTGACCGCGGCGGCGAGCGCCGCGTCGGGGATGTCGAGCTTGGCGTCCTTCTTCAGCGCCGCGACCGCCTCGTCGAACGCCTTGAACATCACCTGCTGGCCCAGCTGCTGCTGCACCTGCTCGATCGGCGGAGGCGCACTCATCCGCTTCTCCTCGACCTTGATGATGTGCCAGCCGAACTGGCTCTGCACCGGATCCGAAATCTTGCCCGGCTCGAGCGTGAAGGCCACGGCCTCGAACTCCGGCACCATCATGCCCTTGGAAAAGAAGCCGAGGTCGCCGCCGTTCTGCTTGCCCGAGGGGTCGGTGGTCTTTTCCATGGCCAGCACTTCGAACGGCTTGCCGCCGTCGAGCTCGGCCTTGACCGCCTTGGCCTCCTCTTCGGTGGCAACGAGGATGTGGCGGGCGTGCACTTCCTCGACCGGCTTGAAGTCCTTCACCAGCTGGTCGTAGGCCACCTTCACCGATTCCTCGGTCACCGCGGTCGCAACCTTCTGGGTGAAGTAGTCGCGGCGCAGCGAGCGCTCTTCGAGATATTGCAGGCGGCGCTTGAACAGGTCGGTATCAGCCATGCCGGCCGCCTTGGCAGCCTTGGCCATCACTTTCATGTCAATCAGCACGGTGACGAGGAAGGCGCGACGCTCTTCGGGCGGCACCTGCTGCAGCTCCTGCTGCAGGTCCTCGGCGGCAAACGCCAGGTCTGCCTCGGTAATGGTCTGGTCGCCGATGGTCGCGACCACCGTCTCGGGCGCCGCGGGGGCGGCTGCCGCCGGGGCAGCGGCATCCTGCGCAAGGGCGGCGACGGGGGCGAAGCCAAGCGCTGTGCCGAGCAGCAGCGCACCGGCCAGGGTCTTCAGAACTTTATGGAAACCCCGCGGGGCATGGACATTCATTGGGAATTCTCCTCGGATGGCGCAGAGCCCCCGGCCCGCGGCCGGCGAGGTTTGGCCCATTTGCGTTCCGTTGACAAGCAAAACACCCGCTCTTACATGTCGCACCACTTCAAAGAGTGTTGACGGGTGAGGACCCGCCGCCTGCCGGATGAGATGAAGCGCCTTAGCGCCACCCGGCCCTGAACAATCAAAGGACGACACGAATGGTACTGGCTGCAATCGCCAAGGCGATCTTCGGTTCGGCGAACGATCGGCAGGTGAAGAAGTACCTCCCGAGGGTTGCCGCGATCAACGCGCTGGAGCCCGAGTTCGAAAAGCTCACCGACGAGCAGCTGAAGGCCAAAACCCAGGAGTTCCGCGATCAGCTCGCGGCTGGCAAGAGCCTCGACGATATTCTCGAGCCCGCCTTCGCCACCGTCCGTGAAGCGTCCAAACGCGTGCTCGGCATGCGCCACTTCGACGTACAGCTGATCGGCGGCATGGTGCTGAACAACCGCTCGATCGCCGAAATGAAGACCGGTGAAGGCAAGACCCTGGTGGCGACGCTGGCGGTCTACCTCAACGCGCTGCCGGGCAAGGGCGTGCACCTCGTCACCGTCAACGACTATCTGGTGCGCCGCGACCTCAACTGGATGGGCCAGATCTACCGCTTCCTCGGCATGACCACCGGCATCATCGTGCACGGCCTCGACGACGCCGAGCGCAAGGCCAACTACGCCGCCGACATCACCTACGGCACCAATAACGAGTTCGGCTTCGACTACCTGCGCGACAACATGAAATACAGCCGCGACCAGATGGTGCAGCGCGGCCACGAATACGCCATCGTCGACGAAGTGGACTCGATCCTCATCGACGAAGCGCGCACCCCGCTGATTATTTCCGGCCCCTCGGCCGACCGCTCCTCGCTCTACGAGATGGCCGATGCGCTGATCCCGCTGCTCGGCGAAGGCGATTTCGAAATCGACGAGAAGCAGCGTTCCGCCACTTTCACCGATCAGGGCATCGAGAAGCTCGAGGCCGCTCTGGTCGAGAACGGCCAGCTCAAGGGCGAGAACCTCTACGACATCGAGAACGTGGCGCTGGTGCACCACCTCAACTCGGCTTTGCGCGCCCACAAGATGTTCCAGCGCGAGAAGGACTACATCGTCCGCAACGACGAAGTGGTGATCATCGACGAGTTTACCGGGCGAATGATGCCGGGCCGCCGCTATTCGGAAGGCCTGCACCAGGCGCTGGAAGCCAAGGAACACGTCAAGATCCAGGCCGAGAACCAGACGCTGGCCTCGATCACCTTCCAGAACTATTTCCGCCTCTACAAGAAGCTGGCCGGCATGACCGGCACGGCGGCCACCGAAGCCGAGGAATTCGGCGATATTTACGGCCTCACCGTCACCTCGATCCCGACCAACGTGGCCGTCAAGCGCAAGGACGAGGACGACGCCATCTTCCGTACCGCGGCGGAGAAGTTCGACGAAATCGCCAACCTGATCGCCGATGCGCGTGGTCGCGGTCAGCCGATCCTCGTGGGCACCACCTCGATCGAGAAGTCCGAGATGCTGGCGGAGATCCTCCGCGGCAAGGGCATCAAGGACATCGCGGTGCTGAACGCCCGCCACCACGAGCAGGAAGCGCAGATCGTCGCCGATGCCGGTGTTTCCGGCGCCGTCACCATTGCCACCAACATGGCCGGCCGCGGTACCGACATCCAGCTCGGCGGCAACCTCGAGATGCGCATCGAGAAGGAGGCCGCGGGCCTCGAAGGCGCCGAGCGCGACGCCAGGATCGCCGAGATCAAGCGCACCATCGCCGAGGACAAGGCCAAGGTGCTGGCCGCCGGCGGCCTCTACATCATCGGCACCGAGCGGCACGAAAGCCGCCGCATCGACAATCAGCTGCGCGGCCGCGCCGGTCGCCAGGGCGACCCGGGCCACTCCAAGTTCTTCCTGAGCTTGCAGGACGACCTGATGCGCATCTTCCCGGTCGAGTCGATGGATTCGATGCTGAGTAAGCTCGGGCTCGAGCAGGGTGAGTCGATCACCCACCCGTGGGTCACCAAGGCCATCGAGCGCGCCCAGGCCCGCGTCGAAGCCCGCAACTTCGACATCCGCAAGAACATCCTCAAGTACGACGACGTGATGAACGATCAGCGCAAGGCGATCTTCACCGAACGTCTCGAACTGATGGACAGCGAGGACGTCGCCGAGACCGTCAACGAGATGCGCCACCAGGTGGTGGACGACATCATTTCGAAGGCCATTCCGGAGCGCGCCTACCCCGAGCAGTGGCAGGTCGAGCAGCTGGTCGCAGCCGGCAAGACCTACCTCAATGTCGACCTGCCGGTTGAGGCGTGGACGCACGAGGAAGGCATCGACGTCGAAGCGGTGCGCGAGCGCATCACCAAGATCGCCGACGAGTCCGCTGCCGCCAAGGTGGCCCGCTACTCGCCCGACATCATGCGCCAGGTCGAAAAGTCGATCCTCCTGCAGTCGATCGACGGGCTGTGGCGCGAGCATCTCGTGACCCTCGACCACCTTTCGAAGGTGGTCGGCTGGCGCGGCCTCGCGCAGCGCGACCCGCTGAACGAGTACAAGCGCGAGGCCTTCGAGCTGTTCGAGCAGTTGCTGGCGAGCCTGCGCGAACTGGTGACCACCCAGCTCAGCCATGTCGAAATCCAGATGCGCCAGCCCACGCCGCCGCTGCCGAACTTCGACGGGCTCGACGAAATCCACATCGACCCGACCACCGGCGAGAATGACGCCGATGACGACATCACCGGCACCATGCCGCGCGCCCTCGGGCCCGCCCCGTCGCTGGCGGCCTTTGCCGCCGCCGGCGCTGCTGCCGGCGCCGGCGTGATCGAGGCCGATCCGGCACTCAGGCCCATCGACCCCAAGCTGCTGGTCGGCGTCTCCCGCAACGCCCCCTGCCCCTGCGGCTCGGGCAAGAAGTTCAAGCACTGCCACGGCGCGTTCTGAATAGTTGAAGTAACGCGTATTTAGCACTCGCGCACAAGGGGACGGCAAAGATGCCGTCCCCTTGTGCGCGAGCACGTACCCGTCCGCATTTGCACAGACGGCAAGAGCGTTAACGCTGGTCGCTGGTTGGTCGACGTGACGCCCAATACGATCTACAACGTCACGCCGACACACCCAGTGCCAGACAAGACGACATGATCAAGAACAGTGCCCCTTCGCCCTCTGGCGACAACGTCCCAAGTCCTAGCGCTCGGGTGACGTTACTACGCGAGTTGATTAGGACCCGGAAGCTACTGAAGGAAAGGCTGAACGAACCCGAGATAAGGAGCGCGTTGGAGAACCTCGCAGCGACGGCAGAGACGGCAGAGCCAGACGAAGTGAGACTGGAGGCCGTCTCTACCCTCGGGCGGGCGTCCGAAGTGTCGGTCCCGATACGCGCGGCCGTATCACCGCTCCTTGAGCGACACCTCCATCTACCGCTTCCGCCGGTTGGAGAATGGGGAAACGCCGACGACCGTTTCTACTTGGCCAAAGGAATATCTGCGTCACGCGCGCGGTGGGTCAAGGATTACGCTGCCGTGGAACTAGCACGAGGCGACGTAGACGAAAGGGCTCCTCGGCAAGTGTGGGCTGAACTCGCCATAAACAGGTCAGACACCCTCGCCGACGCGTTGGGGAAGGTGGCCAGTGCCCTAGCCGATCAGTTGGGCTCGTTACCCGATGCAAGCGATACAGCCAATCGAAAGCTGATCCGAATTGCAGAAGCGTTGACCGAGACACTCCTGACAGCAGATGTGCCTGCAGGAGAGGGATTCGGTAAGTCGCTTGGCGCCTTAGCGCTTCAAGGAGGTGGAGGAAAGGGAGCCGAGACGCTGAGGGTACGCGAGGACGCGGCAGTGGCGTACCTCGAGTTGCTGATTCAGATTGTACGTCTCCGCTTTCACGCGCTTCTGGATTCGAACCTCTACAGGGCCGCCGGCACTGTCAGAGGTTGGTGGCGGCCCGCTCGTCCGCCCGACTCCGTCGAACGAAAGGCAGATAGGCTAGTTCAGCTTGCTCTCGAAGGGCTTCACGTTCTTGCTCGCCAAGGGATCCGAGACAAGGAACTACGTCAAGCGTTGGTCGTCGCCTTTGGGCAAGACCGTGTCAACAACGCTGGCCGGACTGTTGGGGAACTGGACCCCAGTCTACCGCCAGAGTTTTCATATTGGCTGGCCACCGGTGGAGAACTGCCGACCGCCCGCGCGAATGTCGCAGTGCGTGAGGTCAACGAGCAGGCGACAGACGAACTGATTGGTCGGCTCATTCTAGCAACTCAGAACCCTGACGTGGGACCACAGGCGTTACGGGCTATCGCAGATTCCGTTGAGGTATTTGAGCCATCGCAGGCTGCCGTTCTCCGGTTGGCTGCAGACAGATCGGCGCTTGTCGACCAGTGGGTCTCAGCCATTGCTGCCAAACGAAGGCTGTCGGCCACAGGAAAACGAGGTGACATTGTTCAGTACGATCCGCTGTTGCATGAAAGCAGCGAGACTCTACAACGATCCGGTCAAGCTAGAGTCGTATCGCCGGGGGTGCTATTGACGATGGAGGGACGATCGCAAGTCGTCATCATGAAAGCGATCGTTGAGAAGGCTTAGAACGAGGGGGTATTTTTGAATCGAGATTTTGCGGTAGACCTGCTCAGTAACCTATTGGAGCGAGCCGAGACAGCCAGAGAGAAGACGTTTCTGACGTCAAGGGAAGTTGAAGCTCTCTCCATTGTGCTGAAGGACTTTGCCAACGGCCAAGCCGGCTCCAGTGTCCCGGCCAGGACGACAGAGGCATCCGAGAGGGTAGACAGCCCCAGAATGAGCGCCGTTCGCTCACGACTGGTAATAGCGGCCGTCAATGACGCCGATATTCCGAGGGACGTGCTCCTGTGTGTGGACTTTGGCACCTCGTTCTCAAAGGCCTTCGCCAGTGTCGACAACGGAACCGACCGGCCCGAACTCGTCGATCTTCCCATTGGGGACGGAAGCGGCGGAGCGCGTCTCGTCACACCGTCTGAGGTGCTGATTGACGACGGCTATATCTACTTTGGCCCACGTGCCCGTCAGCGCCTCAACGAGTCTGAGCAATCTGCCGACAGGCTGATTGACTCCATCAAGCAATACATCACGCTAAACAGCGACGTTTCGACTCTGGGAACGGCCCGCCTCGACCAAACTCAGGACCCAACGCAAAGCCTGTCACGTCGCGATGTATTGGTTCTGTATCTCGCCCACCTCATGCATCTTTCCGAGACTGCCCTTTCGGCGGCTGGCAGGTCACCGAACGTTCGGCGCCGCTTTGCGCACCCGGCATGGCCTGATGGCACCAAAGACAAGAACGAACGTGAGATGCGAAAGATGATGGCCGAGGCGATCGTGCTTGCACGCTCTGTAAATGGAGGCTTTGCGGAAGGCCTTCCGGCCCAGGAAGCACGTATCCTGCTGGATCAACTGAAGGTGGTAGGCGAGGATTTGCTACCCCTAAACCTAATCCATGAGCCGGTTCGCGAAGCGACCGCGGCCGGCGCAGGCGCACTCTTGGGGACGCCAGAAGGTCATCGCGAAAAGTACTTGATTGTAGACATCGGGGCAGGAACGACGGACGTTGCTGGGTTCCACTGCGTCAACAATCCAGATTGGGATAAGTCCCGGGTCTGGGAGATTTCAGGTGCAGCCAAGGCCAAGAACATGGCAGGCAACGTTCTCGACAACGCCCTTCAGAAATTAGCCCTCAGCAAAAGCTCACTGGTTGAGGGGTCAGAGGAGTACAGGCAGGCGGGGTTGGCGATCCGCCGCGACCGACGCATTTTTAAGGAACAGCTGTTCAACAGCAGAAGCGTGATCATTCAGCTCCCAACTGACGAGGCGGTAACAATCACGCTCGATGAATTCTTAGCCTATGGCCCCGTTGTTTCATTTACCACCGCCATTGTGAGTATGGTTGGTGAGGCTGCCTCTGTCGTGCAAGGTGGCGAGGATACGCGCATAAATCTCGTTGCGACAGGCGGCGGTGCTTCGCTGCCGGTTATTAAGCAGTTGGTCGAGAACGGTGTGGATGCCGACGGTCGGCACATCAGTTTCCAACTTAGCGATGCCATTGCCGAAGGGGTCAGGGAAACGAACCCGGACTTGGTGACCCAATATCCCCAGATTGCGGTCGCCCTTGGGGGTTCGCTGCCGACTTTACCCGAGCAACGCGGAGACGTTCAATCCGGGTTCTCCCCTGCCCCAGCTAGGGTCATGGGTCCGATGTACCGTTCCTAAGTCCGGATGCAGGCATGTGAAAAGGATATCGCCGGCCTGTCCTGACCTACGGTTCAGTTCCTGCGCCGCGACCATTGGCGACGTAATCTAATTGCTGCCACGGCGCCTTCTGACACCTTGGCGGCAGCCATACGTAGCCAACTGGCTGGCTCCCTCGCAGACCGGCGCACTTGCCGGTCCGCGCCACGATGCCAAATTCTGTGTCAGAGGGGTTGGGGTTGTCAGGCAGTTGCCGCCTCACGCTTCGGGCGCCGCACCGCCCGCACCGTTCCTACATTATTCCCCCCGCAATAGAACCGGTCGTGCCCATCGGACTCGAGACCGGAGACTCCCTTGCCCGCCGGCATGTCCAGCTGTTCCAGCACTTCGCCCGATTGCGGATCGACGCGCCTCAACTCGCTCTGCCCATCCTCCAGCGTTGCGTGCCAGAGCTCGCCCTCGACCCAGGTCACCCCGGTAACGAAGCGGTTGGAATTGATGGTGCGGAGCACTGCGCCGGTTTCGGGATCAACCTGCAGGATCTGCTTGCTGCGATACTGCCCGACCCAGAGCGAACCCTCGGCCCAGGCAAGACCGGAGCCGCCGCCCGGCGACGGAATGGTCTTGACCACCTGCCCGCTCTGCGGATCGATCTTCTGAATCACGTCTTCGGCCAGCTGGTAGAGGTGCTCGCCATCAAATGTGGTGCCGGCATGTGCCGCGACATCAATGCTTCGCACCGCCTCGCCGCTCTCGGGGTCGAAGGCGTTGATCCGGTCGCCCGAGGCGAACCACACATTGGTGCCATCGAAGGTGACACCCGCCACCGAATCCACCCCGGGGAACGGGCCGTACTCGCGAACAATCTCGGCATGCGCATGCTTCATCGGACTGACCTCTCGCTATTGCTTCGAGTGAACCTCTAGTCGCCTGGCAGCGGACCGGGGAGTAACAAAGCCGTCGGGAAACCCGGCACCGGCGGGGTGATCCAGCGCAGCGCCCGGCCGCGGCCGAACGACTGCGCTTTACCGGCCTCGGCCAGTTGCTCCAATGCCCGCTGCACGGTGCGCGGGCTGGTGCCGAGCGCAATGGCGAGCGCTGAGCTGGCCCAGGCCTCACCATCGGCCAGCAACGCCAACACCCCGGCATGCTGATCTTCCACCGGCGGCGCCAGCACCACGACCTCCCGCGCCGCGACGGGGGCAAGTGTGAAGCCGGCCATGGTAGCGTTGATCTCGGCGATCCCGACCAACTCGGACCGCAACCGCCCCATTTCCACCCGCAGCCGGGCACGGTGCGATTCGTCCGCTTCCTTGCCGCGGAATGCCTCGGCGACCAGCTGGGCTCGCGACACGTCCTTGGGCCACGCTTCGGCCAGCGCGCGCAGCAGCGCAAACAGCACCGGGCGCGTTGCAAGGTGAACGACCACCCCCGCCTGCCGGACCACATTGCGCGTCGCGTCGACCACCAGGGCGCCCGACGCCAGCACCTGTTCGACACCGGCGAGGGTAAGGGCCCGTTCGCCGCCGCCCCCAATCAGCCGCGCTGCCGGCTCGTTCAGCACCCGGGCATCGGCCTCGATCTCGGCGACCAGCGAGTGGATGCCGGCCTGCCGCGCCGCCCCCAGCGCCCGATCGAACGCGGCATGCGCCGGCTCGGTCTGCACCCGCCGCATGGCGATGCCTGCGGTAACCAGCTGGTGCACGGCAACGCTCGCCGGCGGCAGCTGCTGCAGGTCGAGCTGCGCCAGGATCCGCTCGGCCTCGTCCACCCGCCCGATCAGCAGCAGCCGGCGCGCCGCGAGGTTGGCGGCATGCGCGGCGTTGGCCCGATCGCCCTGTGCCTCCAGCACGCGTTGCGCTGTTGCCAGCGCTTCGGGCTGCCAGGAGAGGTCGCGCGACACCAGCGCGATCTCCGCCTCGGCCACCACGCAGCGGGCCCGCGCCACCGCCTCACGGGCATGAAACGCCTTGCCGGCCGCCTTGAGCAGCCCCTTGGCCCGCTCGAGGTCACCCAGCTGCGCCATGGCGATGCCGCGCAATGCCAGCGCCGGCGCGTCGTCGCGCAGCGCCACGCGCTTCAGCGCGCCAAGCGGATCACCGGCCCCGAGCGCCCGCGCTGCGGCGGTGATCAGCGAGTCCATTCAAATCCCGTCACACTTGTCACTCTCACCCCGATCTGCCCCGCGCCTAGGTTCCGTTCACCGACGAGGAACGCAACCCCTCCAACAACGGGAGATCAGCCATGACCACCCTCGAACTCTATGAAATCGCTGCAGACAAGTCCCGCCAAAGCAGCGTCATCGGCGGCCTGATGAAACTGGCCCTGCGGCTCGCCACCTGGCGGGCCCGCCGCCGGACTGTCCTCAGGCTCGCCACCCTGGACGCCTTCCAGCTCGCCGATATCGGCCTCGACCGGGCCGATGTCGAGGACGCCCTCGACGGCGACGCCCGCCGGCTCTGGGCCCGCATCCGCCAGCGCAACGCCAGCTGACCCACCCCTCACGCCAGGAGAACTGCAATGCAAGACAAGCACTACACCACCACCATCACCGTCAAACAAAGTCCTGAAGCGGTCTTCGCCGCCATCAACAATGTGCGCGGCTGGTGGTCTGAGGACGTCGAGGGCAGCACCGCCATGCTCGGCGATGTCTGGTTCTACCACGCCAGGGACCTGCACCGCTGCACCCTCAAGGTCGTCGAGTGGCTGCCGAACCAGCGCGTCGCCTGGCGCGTGCTCGACAACCATTTCAGCTTCACCGCCGACAAGACCGAGTGGATCGGCACCACCATCGCCTTCGATATCGAGCCGGTCGGCGAGGGCGCGCGGTTGACCTTCACCCATGTTGGCCTGGTGCCCGACTACGAGTGCTACGACGTCTGCCACGATGCCTGGGGCACCTATATCCGCGGCAGTCTCAAGGCCCTCATCACCTCGGGCAGCGGCCAGCCCAATGTCGGCGCTGCCATCACCGCCAACGAACCCACGCTTGCTACCCAAGGAGACCACGCCATGAACGACACCAGCTTCACCACCGCGTTCACGGTGGACCAGAGCCCCGAAGCGGCCTTCGCCGCTATCATCGATCCACGCGCCTGGTGGAGCGGCGAGTTCGAGGGCGGCACCAAAAAGCTCGGCGACGTGTTCAGCTACCGCTACCAGGACTTCCACTATTCCAAGCAAGTCGTGACCGAACTGGTACCCAACAAGCGGGTCGCCTGGCAGGTAGTCGAGGGCACGCTGAGCTTTGTCGAAGACAAGACCGAGTGGGTCGGTACCACCATCATCTTCGACATCGGCTTGAAGGACGGCAAGACCGAGGTGGTGTTCACCCACGAGGGCATCGCCCCCTCGGTCGAGTGCTATGACACCTGCTCGGACGCCTGGACCTCGCTGATCCAGGGCAGCCTCAAGCAGCTGATCCAGAGCGGCAAGACCGAACTGATCGAGCTGGCCGCGCCGGCTGTGTGAGCAGCGACACTGTTCGATGTTGCGACGAGTCAAACGGCTGCCCGGTGGTTGACTGACCCCCACCCTTAATCCCTCCCCGCAAGGGGGAGGGAGACGCAAACTGAAGGGGTCGTGTGAGGGTCTCCCTCCCCCTTGCGGGGAGGGGACAGGGGTGGGGGGCAGCCCGCACCAGCGTTAGAGGGTTCAACAGAGGGTGCCCCCTAAGGCGTATCCACCACTTGCCGTCGCGGCCGCCGCTCGCTCCAGGCGAGCACCAGCCCCGCGACGATCACTAGCGCGGCGCCGAGGAACACCACTTCGGCCGGCTGTTCGCCCCAGAACAGGAAGCCGAAGACGAAGCTCCAGATCAGCGCGAAATACTCGACCGTGCCGAGCACACTCGCCGGCACCAGGCGCGCCGATTCCACCAGCACATATTGCGCCGTGCCGCCGACGATGCCAGTGGCGACCACGATGGCGATCTGCAGCGGGTCCATGTCGGTCCAGAACGGGATCGAGGCCAGCCCCATCACCAGCGTGTAGAACAGGTTGAGCGAGAAGATCAGCACCATCGAGCTCTCGGATTTCGAGATGGTGCGCATCAGGATCATCGCCACCGACCAGAAGAAAGCCGCGCCCAGCACCATCAGCGCCGGAATGCCGAAGCTCAGCCCGGCCGGATTGCAGGCAATCAGCACGCCGAAAAACCCGATCGCCGAGGCGCCGACCCGCGCTAGCGTCAGTTGCTCCTTGAGGAAGATCACCGCCAGGATGATCGTCAGCACCGGCGCGAAATAGTAGAGCGTCGTCATCTCGGCGAGCTGCAGCTCGCGCCCGGCCGAATAGTACATGCACCAGGCCGCCAGCGTCAGGATGGCGCGCAGCAGCAGCATCGGCTTGTTGCCCGAGCGGATCAGCTCCAGCACCAGCTTCCGCCGCCCGATGATGAGGCAGATCACGACGATGACCAGGCTGCGCACGAACAGGATCTGCACCACCGGCAGCGCATGGATCACTGCCTTCACCAGTGCATCGTGCACCGAGAACAGCGTGTAGGCGAAAATGCCAAGCGCCATGCCCTTGAGCGAGGCGGACTGATGCGCGGACGTGGCAGCAGGTGAGGACACGAGGGACTCGGAGTGGCAGCAGAGGCAAATGCCCGCGCTAGCTCTAGCGGGTCAACACATTGCATGCACCGGCAAACTTTGAGCGGGGGCACTGCAGCTCCCCAAACTCGGTGTCATCCCAGCGAAAGCTGGGACCCAACTATCCGCTGGTGCGGGTGGTGAGATGGGTCCCTGCTTTCGCAGGGATGACACGCGGTGGGTGTGGAAGCATCGCACCGCGGGAACGCTGCTCCTCCACCGTCAGGTGCAGGTCACCCGCACCTCGGCAAAACCAGCCTCGTCGGCCGAGAACACCATCACCGTGCAGCTGGTGCCGGCAATGGTGCCGAAACCGGTCTCGACCACCTGGCCGACGCCATCCATGGTGACCGTATCGGCCGTGATCAGGCCGGTCTTTATCACCGCCTTTGACTGGCAGATCGGATAGCTCTCACCCGGCGTCACCATGAAGCGGGTACCGAGCGGGATGCAGTCGGTGGTCGGCAGGTTCGGGTCGATCTCGGCGGTCTCGGCGCTTGCGTCCGGGGCGCCGGGCAGAGCGGCGGGGGCCGCCGCGACAGCAGCCTGTTGCGCCGTCCACTCGCCCTCGAGCTTCACCATCCGGTCCTGCAGGGCCAAGAGGCCCGCCGCGGTGCCGTCGTCGACGGGCGCCGTCACGGCCTCGGCACGCTTGGCGAGCTCATCTACCGAGCTGCGCAAAGCCACCACCGCCTCGGTCACCGCCTTGGTCTTCATGTCGGTATTGAGCTGCACGGCGACAGCCCCGGCCAGCGCCACCAGGCCGACGATGGCGGCGAGGAACGGGATCAGCCGGTCGATCAGGACCAGGCGGCGATAACGGCGCATTCCGGCCCCTCCGCGTCTGCGCCAAAGCGATATTCGCCCCGGCAGGCTGCCACCCTGGGCGGGGTGCCCACCGCCTCGAACAGGTCGTGGCCGGCCTTGAGATTACGCCAGAACGGCGCCCAGGTGTTACCGCCCTCGGCGGCCAGCGCCATGGCCGTCATGCGGAACGGGAAGACGTGCACGTCGACGGCGTCCTGACCATGGCTCAGCGCAGCTTCGACCACCGCATAGACCTCGTCGACGTTTGGATCGGTGATGGCGTAGCAGCCGATCGAGGAGCAGCCGCCATGCACCATCAGCGCCGAGCCGGTGCGGCCAAGCTGCCGGTCGAAAGCATTGGGAAAACCGAGGTTGAAGCTGAGGTGATGGCGCGAATTGGGGTTCAGCTGGCTCTGCGCCACCCGGTAGAAGCCCTCCGGTGACTGCTTGTCGCCTTCCTTGAGCTTGGGCCCGAGATCGCCCGAGAATTTGCAGATGTCATAGTCGCGGAACAGCGCATAGCGCCCGCCGGCGCGCTGCAGCCACAGCTCCAGCTTGTGCTCGCGCTTGAAGATGCGGACATACGCCCTGTCGCCGAGCGCAAACCCGGCTGCCGTCAGCTCGGCAACGAACTGCGTGCGGTCATAGACGCGCTCGGTGGCGATGTCGCGATCTCCCGTTCGTTCGGTGAGCACGAAGCGCCCAACCAGCGCCGCCGAGAGGAGCAGGACCCCGATCGCGATGGCCATGCCAACATGGGAGCGACGGGACCGCATCGCAAGATGACCGTCTACGCTCGATGCAGGCGCGGCAGCGGAATCGGCGCCACCTTGCTCGGGTCGATCACCCCGGTCTCGGCGCCGCCGCCAAACATGCCGCCGAAGAAGCTGCCTATCGCCTCGCCACGCGCCTTCGCCGCAGCCTTCTCGTCAGCCGCCTTCTGCGCCTCGGCTGCAGCTTTGGCGGCCTTGTCGGCGAGGTTGGCGACTTCCTTGGCCATCGCCGCCTCGTCGGCGGCGGCCTTGGCCTTTACCGTATCCGGCACGTTCTGCGCTACCGTCACCGGGCAGCTGCCCAGCGCATCGAGCGCCGTGCCGCCTGGCACGTCGAACACGTATTCCTTGTTGCAGACATCCCAGGACACCGGCGCCTTCGAGATCTCGAAGCGGTCGTAGCCTTCCTTGATGTCCTTCCAGAAGCTCATGTTCGGATTGTCGGCATGCTTGGCGAGGTTCTGCGCCGACATGCGGAACGGATAGATCTGCAGCTGGAACGAGGCGTTGCCGCCTTTGAAGCTCTCGCGCGCCAGCGCATAGATCTCGGCGATCGACTCGTCAGTCATCGAGTAGCAGCCACGCGACGAGCAATCGCCGTGTACCATCAGGTCGGAACCGGTGCGCCCGTAGGCGCGGTCGAACTTGTTGGGAAAGCCGGTGTTGAAGGCCAGGTAATAGTTCGAGTTCGGGTTCATCAGGCCGGGCGTGACCGTGTAGAAGCCCTCGGGCGACTGGCGGTCGCCTTCCTTCACCTTCGGGCCGAGTTCGCCCGACCAGGCGCAGATCTGATAGGATTTGAACAGCTTGAAGGCGCCGGAACTGGTCTGCTTCCAGACCTCGAGCTCCGAGCTTTCCTTGAAGATGCGGACCATCATCGCCGCTTCCGGCGACGAGCCAAGACCGGCGAGCCGGCTGACGGTCTCCTGCTTCAAGGGCGCCATCGCCTTGGCGTTGCCCGGCTTCAGACCGCCGCAGCCGGCAAGCAGCGCGGCCACGCTGATGGCGGCGCCAACAAGAAGGATGGAACGGAGCGTTCTGCCCAAAGTCAGCTACCCGAAATGCTTGTCTGCCCGAACAATCGGGTTACGAGCGGACGGTTACCATGTGGTAAGCCGGCATGGTTAACGGCCCGTTTACTATTGGCTTCATGCCCGCTGCTTCAGTGCCAATCAACTCAAATTGGTGCCGATCGCGAGGAATTTGTCACGCCTGTGTTCCCGGACCTCCAGTCGCCCCCGTGTGCCCGGGAAATCGGTCAGAAACTGGGTGATGGCGCGTGCGGTCGAGGCCATCACCTCTGCGTGATGGCGGTGCGCGCCACCGGCCGGCTCCGGGATGATGCCGTCGATCACCCCGAGCCCGAGCAGGTCGGGCGCGGTGATCTTCTGCGCCGCCGCCATATCGGGGGCGCGGGCTGCGTCACGGAACAGGATCGCGGCGCCCGGCTCGGGCGAAATCACCGAGTAGATGGCGTTCTCGAGCATCAGCACGCGATTGGCCGTGGCGATGGCGATGGCGCCACCCGACCCGCCCTCACCGATGATGATGGCGATGTTGGGAATACCGAGCTGCAGACAGCGCTCGGTCGAGCGCGCGATCGCCTCGGCCTGGCCGCGCTCCTCGGCGCCGATGCCCGGATAGGCGCCGGCGGTATCGACGAACGACACCAGCGGGATATCGAAGCGGTCGGCCATGTCCATGATGCGCACCGCCTTGCGGTAGCCTTCGGGCCGCGCCATGCCGAAATTGTGCTTCAGGCGGCTCTCGGTGTTGGAGCCCTTCTCCTGCCCTAGGATCGCCACCGGCTGCCCGTTGAAGCGGCCAAAGCCGGCCTGCAGCGCCGGATCCTCGGCGAACTTGCGGTCGCCGGCCAGCGGTGTCCACTCCGAAATCAGCGACTTGATGTAGTCGGAAAAGTGCGGGCGCTGCGGATGGCGCGCCACCTGCGTCTTCTGCCAGGGGGAAAGCTTCTTGTAGATATCGACCAGCGCCTCGTCGGCGCGGGCCGAGAGGCGCGTCACCTCTTCATCGATGGACACGGCCTGATCGGACGTGGCGAGGGATTTGAGCTCGGCGATCTTGCCTTCGAGATCGGCGACCGGCTTTTCGAAATCGAGATAGGACTGCATCCAACCCGCCAGATAGAGGAAGGGCGTCAACTCGCGCCCTAAAGTGGCCGGAAAGTGGCGATGCGGCCCGGCCGAGTCAAGCATCGAGCGGTGGCCGGGGACCCATTCCACCGCTCTGTCACGCCGCGTTAACCAATGCATGACGCATTCATGACAACGCTGGAGCGAACGACCGGAACCATCCTTCGACCATGACGACCTATGCCCTGGTGAGCGTTGGCTGCCCGCATTGCAGCGGCCAGTTCCTCGAAAACGCCAAGCTGGTACGCCCCGACGGCGACGCCTGGTGTCCGCATTGCGAGAAACTGTTCACGCTGGATCCTGGCAACCTGGCGACCCGCCGTACCCTCGCCGAAGCCAAGGCCGCCCGGCGCCGGCGTAAGGAGCGGCTTACCGAGCTGCGCGCCACCTGGAGCGACGTCCCTGCTGCACCGCCCAAGCCGATGCTGATGGGTGACGTACTGCGTGCGCTGGACGAACTGCTCGACCGGCTCGACGGCCTCACCCACAAGCGCTCCTGAGACCTACTGGCCCGTGATCCGGTAGACCAGGGTGAACCACACCTCGCGCGCCAGCATTGGCAATTGCGTGCCCAGCGTCTGGTAACGGCTGGTCGGCGTCGCCGCAGGCCAGGCATCGATCCCCAGCTCGCGCGCCATGGTAACAGCGCGCCTCAAGTGCAGCGGATCGCTGACCACCAGCACCCGGGCCAGCTGATGCTCGGCCAGGATCGGTGCGGCGAAGTCGATGTTCTGCCTGGTCGTCCGCGACTGCGTTTCGACGAGGATCGCCTCGGCTGGAATGCCCGCCGCCATCGCCCACGCCCGCCCGGCCTCGGCCTCGCCGACCGCATCGTACGGGTTCTTGCCGCCGGTCATCACCAGCGTCCGCACTTTGCCGGCCTTGTAGAGCGCGACCGCGTGCCTGAGCCGCTCCGCGAACACCGGCGTCGGATGATCCCCGGCCACGGCCGCACCCAGCACCAGCGCCGCATCGGCGGGACCGGGATTGCTGCTGTTGCCGAAGCTCCAGATGTCAAAAGCGATCCACGCCACAACGAGCACCATCGCCGCAGCGACGAGGCCAAGCACACCGAACAGCAGGCGCAGCTCTCAGCCCTCCGCCAGCGGATGGTGCGCTTCGACCAGCGATTTCAGCTTCTCGTCGAGGACGTGGGTATAGATCTGCGTGGTCGAGATGTCGGAATGCCCGAGCAGCGTCTGCACCACTCGCAGGTCCGCGCCGCCCGCCAGCAGGTGGCTGGCAAAGGCATGCCGCAAGACGTGCGGCGACACCCGGGCCACGGAAATCCCCGCCCGGCCAGCCAGCCGCTTGAGTTCCCGCGCAAACACCTGCCGGCTGAGATGGCCGCTCTCGCCGCCCGCTGGAAACAGCCACACGCCGGGCTCGAGCCGCGTCAGATACGCCTTCACCGCATCGCGCGCCCGATCGGTGAGCGGTACGATCCGCTCCTTGCCGCCCTTACCGCGCACGGTGAGAAAGCTGGCGTCGCGCATCACCGCGGCCCGCTTCAGTTCCACCAGCTCCGATACGCGCATGCCAGTGGCGTAAAGCAGCTCGAGCAGCAGGTAGAGCCGCCCCGCCATGGCGCGCTCCGCCTCGCTCACCTCCGGCGCTTCGATCTCGGCTTCCGCAAGGCTCAGCAGCCGATCGATCTCGGCGATCGACAGCACCTTGGGCAGGCCTCGCCTCGCTTTGGGCGAAGCGATGATTCGCGTCGGGTCGTCGCCGCGCACCGCATCGGCGGCGAGGAACTTGTGGAACTGCCGGATCGCCGAGAGCTTTCGCGCGCTCGAGGAGGCGGCTATGCCCTCGGCTTCGAGGAAGGCGAGATACTCCGTCACCTGTTCGCGCCCGGCCGCGGTCGGTCCGGTGCCGCGACGCGCCAGGAACCCGCAATAGTCGCCAAGATCGCGGCGATAGGCATCGATGGTGTTTTTGGCCGCGCCGCGCTCGGCGCTCATCATCTCGAGGAACGCGTCGACCAGATGGCCGCCGCTCATTCGATTCCCTGTTGCCGGGTCACCACTTCACCCTCCTCGGCCGGTGCATCGCTGGCGGGCTCGACCGACAGCGCCGGCTCTTCGGCAGCGGG
Source organism: Devosia sp. LjRoot16 (assembly GCF_964252795.1). Lineage (NCBI taxonomy): Bacteria > Pseudomonadati > Pseudomonadota > Alphaproteobacteria > Hyphomicrobiales > Devosiaceae > Devosia > Devosia sp. LjRoot16. Next base: position 118,671 of record NZ_CAXUPH020000005.1, on the reverse strand, counting down.
CGGCGCGGCCGCCGGTGCTTCAGGTTGACGCGTGGTGTTGATCTCGCGTCGCACCAACGGGTCGCGCTGCGTCGAGGGCACCAGGTCGCGCGCCGGAATGCGGATGGTCACGTCCTTGTCGCGCGGCTGGACGATGGCGACGAGCGCGAACATGGCCCCGTAGCCCAGTCCGACCAGGACCAGCAGGATGACGATCAGACGAATGAGAGTCGGCATGGCAATCCGCTTTTGTCACGCTACGGGCCAGTCTCCCCTGTTTGCTGGATGCGATCAAGGGTGCGCTAACCATAGCCGTCCGACCATAGCGGGCATTGACTTTATGCCGCCCTAACGCTTCAAACCGGCCGAACAGGGAAATGCGATGTCACGCGACGGCCCGACCACACGCGACGACCGGCGCGAGGATCTGCAGCGGCTCCTCGGGCACCGCCCGATCGTCCTGATCGGCATGATGGGCGCCGGCAAGACCACGGTCGGCCGCCGCCTCGCCGCCCGCCTCGGCCGCCACTTCGTCGACAGCGACGAAGAGGTGGAGAAGGCTGCCGGCATGACCATCGAAGACATTTTCCGCGCCCATGGCGAGGCCGATTTCCGCGCCGGCGAAGTGAAGGTGATCGCCCGGCTGCTGAAAGACCACAACATCGTGCTCGGCACCGGCGGCGGTGCCTTCATCAACCCCGAAACCCGGGCCCTGGTGAAGGAAGCGGCGATCTCGGTATGGATCAAGGCCGATTTCGAGCTGTTGTTCCAGCGCGTCTCGCGCCGCTCCAACCGGCCGCTGCTGAAGACCGCCAACCCGCGCGAAACCCTGCAGAAGCTGATCGACGTGCGCTATCCGGTTTATGCCGAGGCCGACGTCACCATCGTGTCGCGCGACGTGCCGCAGGACCAGGTGGCAAGCGAAGTGATCGACGCCGTTTTGGCGCACCTGAGCAGCGAGACGCCCAATGGCTGAGCCGACCACCGTCCACGTGCCGCTGGACGAGCGCGCCTACGACATCCTCATCGGCAATGGGCTGATCGACAATGCCGGCGCCCTGCTCAAGGCCAGGTTCCCCGGGCGCCGCTTCGGCATCGTCACCGACACCGAAGTCGCCATCGCCCAACTGCCGCGGCTCACCGCCTCGCTCGATGCAGCCGAAGTCGGCTACACCACGGTGGTGCTGCCCAATGGCGAAAGCACAAAGTCCTTCGCCCGGCTGGGCGAAGTGGTCGAGGCGATTCTCGCAGCGCGGCTGGAACGCGGCGACCTGATCATCGCGCTGGGTGGCGGCGTCATCGGCGATCTCGCCGGCTTCGCGGCGGCGATCGCGCGGCGCGGCATGGATTTCGTCCAGGTCCCGACCTCACTGCTGGCGCAGGTCGATAGCTCCGTCGGCGGCAAGACCGGCATCAACTCGCCGCACGGCAAGAACCTGATCGGCGCTTTCCACCAGCCCAAGCTGGTGCTGGCCGACCTCGACGCGCTCGACACTTTGCCGCCACGGCAGCTCGCCGCCGGCTATGCCGAAGTGGTGAAATACGGGCTGATCGACGACGAGCCGTTCTATTTCTGGCTCGAAGACAACCGCCGCGAGATCTTTGCCGGCAACGCTGCGTTGCGCGCTGAAATGGTGGCGCGCTGCTGCGCCGCCAAGACCCGCTTCGTGCTCGCCGACGAGAAGGAGACCGGGGTCCGCGCCCTGCTCAATCTCGGCCACACCTTCGGCCACGCGCTCGAATCGGCCACCGGCTATTCCGACCGCTTGCTGCATGGCGAAGGCGTCGCCATCGGCATGGTGCTGGCGCATGGGTTTTCGGCCAAGCTTGGCCTCGCCCCCAGCCAGGATACCGGCCGCATTGCCCAGCACCTGAGCGCCGCGGGCCTCCCGACCCACATCAACGATATCCCCGGCGAGCTGCCCGATACCGATTACCTGATGAACGCCATCGCCCAGGACAAGAAGGTGGTGCGCGGCGCCCTCACCTTCATCCTGACTCACGGCATCGGCCGGGCCTTCATCGAGAAGCATGTCGACCCGGCCGCCGTGCGCGCCTATCTCGAAGAGGTCAGGAGCGGCCGTTAGGCCGCCCGAACCAGGTGGCCAGCGCCTCGGCCAGCCCCTGCCCGGCGGCGTCTCCGACCCACGCCACATAGCCGTCGGGGCGGATCAGCACGGCCTCAGGTGCAGTGACCACTCCGAGGTCCGGCAGCTCCCACGCGCCGTCATATGCTGCGTCGACAACCTGTACCCGATCCGCCCACGACGCGATGTTGAATGCCGAGGGCGTGCCGAGGTTGAGCAGCAGCGGCCGTGCCGCGTGCAGCAGCGCGGAGGTTCGCTTCGGGCCGCCGGCCGTAGCAAGATCGAGATCCGGCATGCGGCGCCCGAGCAGCGGATGGCCTTCGCCGAGCTCGTAGCGGATCCCGAGCCCGATCAGGTCGGCGGCCACACGCCGGCGCGGCTCCTCCATCTCCAGCAGCTCCGCCATGGTCTCGCGCAACGCCTTGGTGCGATCATCCTCACGCCGCAGCGCCACCGCAGCCATGGTGTAGCGGAGCACCCTGGCCCCGACCGGGTGCCGTTCGGCGTGGTAGCTGTCGAGCAGGCTCTCGGGCGACGTCCCCTTGATCACCTGCGCCAGCTTCCAGCCGAGGTTCACCGCGTCCTGCACCCCGGTCTGCAAGCCCATGCCGCCATCGGGCGGATGGATATGCGCCGCATCGCCCGCGACCAGTACCCGCCGCTCGCGGTAAGTCGCCGCCTGTCGCGCCGCGTCGGTGAAGCGGGTGATCGAGGTCGGGCTGTGGATGCCGTAATCGGTGCCGTAAACGCCGATCAGCGCCTCCTGCACCTCGGCCAGCGTCGGCTCGCCGGTCTTGCCCACCTCCCGCTCGGTCACCAGCACGCGGACAGGACCGCTCTTGGCAAAGATGATCTGACCATCGCGGATCTCGTATTCGGCCCGGCCGATGGAATGAATTCCGGTGGCATCCCGGCGAATGCCCAACTCCGGTGGTTCCTCTGCCAGTTCCGCTTCGGCAATCAGGTTGCTGGTGGTGGGGTCCGAGCCGGGGAACTCGATCCCCGCCACCTTGCGCACGAGGCTCCGCCCGCCGTCGCAGCCGACGAGATATTGCGCCCGCAACGCACCGTCGTCGCTGAGCGCAATGTCGATGCCGGCCTCGTCCTGCGTAAAGTCGGTCACGGCGACACCCCGATAGATCGGCACCTCGAACGTGTCGATCCAGCCGCCGAGGATCCGCTCGACGTGGTTCTGCCAGAGGCCGAGGGTGTAGGGGTAACGCGTCGGGAAACCGCTGAGGTCGAGGCGCACGCCGGCAAACCCTACCGCCTGCGCCACCTGCCCTTCAGCGAGGAACCGGTCGGCAATGCCGCGCTGCTCGAAGCTTTCGAGCGTGCGGGGATGCAGCCCGCCGGCGCGTGAGCCGACGACGTCCCCACTCGACCGTCGTTCGACGATCGCCACGTCGACACCGGCGAGCGCCAGCTCTGCGGCCAGCATCAGCCCGGTCGGGCCGCCGCCGGCAATCACCACCTGATGTTCGGACTTGCGCATCTTTGTCTCCGTTCAGATCTGACGAGGACACGCCTTTTACGGGATGGTCGGGGTCTTGAAGCAAGCCCCTTGTGCGTTACATATCAGTATGGGCAGAGGGCGAGATCGCGCTTTGCCACCCCTCCCTGACATGTATCCTGCCACCGAGCGCGAGACGCTGGGCACGATTCGAGCCCGCGCCGCGCCAAAAGACGCCGAGGGAAAACCATGTCCGATCGCCGCCCGCTGCTCGTCATCGACGGCGACTCGTTCGCCCACCGCGCCTATCACGCATTGCCCAAGACGGTACGGCGCAAGGGCGATCGCGGTGGTGGCGCCATTGTCGGCTTCGCCAACTACCTGATCCGGCTGTACGAGGCCGAGCAGCCGCGCGCCGTGTTGGTCGGCTGGGATACGCTCGCCGAACCCAACTGGCGGGCGCTGGAATTCGCCCCCTACCAGGGCGGCCGTATTTTCGAGGATGAGATCGTCGAGCAGCTCGAGGTGTTGCCTCAGGTCGTCACCGCCTTCGGCTTCGTCTTCGGCAAGGCGGGCCGCTTCGAGGCCGACGATTTCCTCGCTACCGCCGTGGCGATGGAGGAGAAAGCCGGCGGCACGGCTTTGGTCGCGACCAGCGATCGCGACGCCTATCAACTGGCCTCCGACCGAACCACCATCCTCGCGCCGATCAAGGGCGGCGAGATCGCCCGCATCGACCCGGCCGGCGTGCGCGAGCGCTATAAGGTGGAGCCCCGCCAGGTACCCGATTTCATCGCGTTGCGCGGCGACCCCTCCGACAAGATCCCCGGCGCCAGGGGCGTCGGCGAGGCCACGGCGGCGAGCCTCCTGCAGCGCTACCCGGATCTCGAAGCGATGATCGCCGACAACCGCTTCCCCACCCAGGCCGATGATCTGCGGCTCTATAAGCGCATCGCCACCATGGTGACAGATGCGCCGCTGCCGCCAGTGGCGGACGCCAAGCCGACCTGGGGCAAGGCGGCCGCGCTGGCCCGCGACTGGGAGCTCAACAACCTCGCCGATCGGCTGCAGCAGCTAGCCGACAAAGCTTAGCTGTTACGGCGCGACCGAGATCACCACGCGACGGTTGGCGTAGAACGTCTCGCCGAACTGTTCGGTGGCGCCGGCGCCGGTGGCCGACACCTTCTCGAACTTCAGCCCGGCCTGCTTGAGGTAGGCCAGGACGTTCTGCGCCCGCTCGATGGCGAACAGCGCATTGGTGGCGTGGTTGCCGGCGCGGCTCGAATAACCGGTGACCAGCACCTTGCATTTCTGCTCGCCGATATCGGCGACGATCTGGTCGAGCCGCTCCATCAGCTTGGGGGTGAGGTCGTTCGAACTCTCGTTGAAGCCGACGACATTGTAGAGCTCGTCGCGGTTGCAGGCCGGATTGGCAGTCGGTTCATCTGCTGCGGCGAGGCTCGCGGTGGCGACCGGCTTATCCCCCTCGCCCGTTTCCGGCAGTTTCAAAGCAGTCACCGCTACGGGCGCCTTCACCGCCGCTGGTTCCTCGGCCACCGCCGCGACCTCAGTCGTCACCGGCTCGGCTACCGGCTGCGCCGCGGCAATCGTCGCGTCGGGCAGCGGCCAGCCGCCGGTGGGCGCGCGCGACACGCCCTCCACGTTGCCGTCCTTCAGCACCAGGAACTCGCCCAACAGCTCGTTCTCGGTACTGGCTGTGGTGCCCTGCGTCGAAAGTCCAGACACCGTCACGGCGCGGCCGTTCACTGCTACGGCGGCGAGATAGAGGTTGCGGTCGCGGTTCGAGCCGTCGCCGCCATAGGCCTCGTTCACCAACCGCACCCGGACCTCGCCGCCCGGCTTGAACAAATCCTCGGGGATATCGAAAGCGAAACTCTGCACATACGGGGTCTTGTCGGCGGCATCGGCAAAGCGGCCGGCGGTGGCGGTGTCGATGGCGGCGTTCACTGCGCCCTCACCCAGCACCTTGCCGTCGAATGTCACCTCGAACTTCGGCGGCCCGTCATAGGCCTCGCCGCCAATGATCAGCTGCAAGCTGCTGCCCGCGGCCAAGGCACCCGGCACTGCGCATAACGCAAAGGCGGTCGCGAGGACCGCCGTCTTCAAAGTGGACATGTCGCCCTCCAGTCTGTCTGCAGACATCACTGCTAGGCAACGCCTTGGGCGATAGTTCGGAGACAAAGCGGCAGCCTGCCATGGCTTCGCCCGGCTTTGGCCGCAAAGCGGCGCACCGGTTGCAGCGCCGGGGCGCGGCACCCATATGTGCCGCATCCAACAATACCAGACGATCAGGCCGTGGGGGCGACCACCTCAACGGCCAGCGCATGGACGCCGGCTTTCAGCTCGGCGTCGAGCGCCTCCATCACGGCACGATGCTGTGCGAGGCGTGACTGGCCGGTGAACATTGGAGAGGCGATCCGGACGCGGAAATGCGTCTCGCCGCCCTCCCGATAACCGCCGTGCCCCCTATGTTTCTCGCTCTCGTCGATCACTTCAAGATGGGTCGGCGTGAATTTGACCGAAAGTTTTTCTGCAATCGTGTCTCGAACGGACATATGGATACCGGTTCAGTTTGAGGCGTGGCTGAGGCCCCGTAACTAGGATTGATGAAGCTGGATTCCAAGTATTTTGACCGCATCCGGATCCGATCTCGGCACCCGGAACCCGAAGCGCGCGCCGAAGTGCCGGCCTGCGGATGGGAGGGTTGCGACCAGCCCGGACTCTACAAGGCGCCCAAGGGCAACCGGGCCGTGGGGCAGTACCACCACTTCTGCCTCGAGCACGTGCGCCACTACAATCAGGTGTTCAACTTCTTCGCCGGCATGAAGCCCGAGGAGATGGAATCCCAGCTGCACGCCGAAAAGGAAACCGACGGCCGACCGAGCTGGGGGTTCGGCGCCAAGCCGGGCGCCGGTACCGGTCCGCGCATGCCGCGTGGCGCGCCGCGTGACCCGACCGCAAAGCGTGTCAACGACCCGTTCGGGGTATTCGCCCGTTATGCCCGCCACCAGCAGCGCGCCCCGGCCGAAGAGCGGGTAAAGCCGCTGCACGAGCAGGACCGCCGCTCGTTGGAGACCCTGGGCTTCAAGGGCTACGTCAAGGCCGAGCAGATCAAGGCCGCCTACAAGGCGCTGGTGAAAGTCCACCACCCGGACGCCAATGGCGGCGACAAAAGCTCCGAGGATCGGCTGCGTGCCATCATCGCCGCCTACGCGCACCTCAAGTCCAAAGGCTTTGTCGGGCGCTGACACCCGCTTCCTGCGGCGTCAGTCGGATGAATCTTTGTTATGGCGGTATTTGCGCCGCCAATAGATGCCGGCAAGTGCCCGTCGACGCGGCACATTGCGCCCGTGCCCGGCTGTCGCCAGATTGTCGCGCAGCCCTACCCCCGGGCACCCGATGCTGCTATAGAGCCCGGCAACCGCCAAGGCAGCCGTCTTGACCTATTTCCTTCCGCGAGCCTCGTGAAATGCCTGAATTCAACAATCTGCCGAACAAGCAATATTCCGTCCGCGAAACCTTTGGCATCGACAGCGACATGAAGGTCATGGGCTATGCGGAAACCGATCCGCATGTGCCGCCGCTGGATCCGGACTATCTGTTCGACCGCAACACCACCCTGGCGATCCTTGCAGGCTTTGCCTTCAACCGCCGCGTCATGGTGCAGGGCTACCACGGCACCGGCAAATCGACCCATATCGAGCAGGTCGCGGCGCGCCTGAACTGGCCGCTCGTCCGCGTCAACCTCGACGCCCACGTCTCGCGTATCGACCTGGTCGGCAAGGACGCCATCGTCCTCAAGGACGGCAAGCAGATCACCGAGTTCCGTGACGGCATCCTGCCCTGGGCCGTGCAGAACAACATTGCGCTGGTGTTCGACGAATACGATGCCGGTCGCCCCGACGTGATGTTCGTGATCCAGCGCGTCCTCGAGACGCAGGGCCGGCTGACGCTGCTCGACCAGAACCGCGTCATCACCCCGCACCCGGCCTTCCGGCTGTTCGCGACCACCAACACCATCGGCCTCGGGGATACGTCGGGCCTCTATCATGGCACCCAGCAGATCAACCAGGGCCAGATGGACCGCTGGTCGATCGTCACCACGCTCAACTACCTGCCGCACGACAAGGAAGTCGGGATCGTCCTCGCCAAGGCCAAGACCTATACCGGCGAGAAGGGCAAGAAGACCGTCAACAACATGGTCCGGCTAGCCGATCTCACCCGCCAGGCCTTCATCAACGGCGACCTGTCGACGGTGATGAGCCCGCGTACGGTGATCACCTGGGCCGAGAACGCCGAGATTTTCGGCGACCTCGGCTTCGCCTTCCGGCTGACCTTCCTCAACAAGTGCGACGAGCTCGAACGCCCCGTGGTGGCCGAGTTCTATCAGCGCGTGTTCGGCGAAGACCTGCCGGAATCGGCTGCCAACCTGGCGGTGACTGCCTGAGCTGGAGGCCCATGGTGGCCCAGAACATCTACGACGACCCGAAATTCCTTGCCGGGTACAGCGAATTCCCGCGCTCACGTGATGGCCTCGAGGCCACCAGCGAGTGGCCGGCGCTGCGCGCCCTCTTGCCGGAGATCGCCGGCAAGCGCGTCGTCGACCTGGGCTGCGGCTTCGGCCAGCTGAGCCGCTGGCTCGGCGACGCGGGCGCCCGTTCCGTCCTCGGCATCGACCTCAGCGAAAAGATGCTGGCGCGAGCTGTGGCCGAGACCAGCAATCCGGCCGTCACCTATGCCCGCGGCAACCTCGACGAGCTGGTACTGGCGCCCGGTAGCGCCGAGCTGATCGTCAGCTCGATGGCGCTGCATTATGTCGAGGATTTCGGCCGCATCGCCGGAACGCTGTACGGCGCGCTGGCGCCCGGCGGGCAACTGGTGTTTTCCGTCGAGCACCCGATTTATGCCGCCCGCGCCGAGCCCGAATGGGTCGCTGCCGCCGATGGGCGCCAGGCTTTCGCCATCGCCGACTACCTGGTCGAGGGCCGCCGCGTCACCAACTGGATCGTCGACGGCATCGTCAAATTTCACCGCACCATCGGCACCATGCTGAACATCCTCAGCGGCGCCGGTTTTGAGTATCGCGCCGTCAACGAGTGGAAACCGTCGGACGCACAGTTCGCCGCCCATCCGGAGTGGCGGGCGACCGAGCTGACCCGCCCGATGTTCCTCTTGATGTCCCTGACCAAGCCTGCCCAACGAGAACACTGATGGCCCCTCCGCCGCGCTCCAAGCAGAACAAGCCCGACACCACTGCCCCGTTCAAATCGGCGATGGGCGCCGCGGTGCGCGCCATTGGCGGCAAGCGCGACCTCGAGGTGAGCTTCACGGCCGATCGGCCCATCCTCACCGCCGACAAGGCGCGGCTCGCCAACCTGCCGCGCCTGCCAACGCCGCGCGACATCGCCATTGCCCGTGGGCAAGGCGACGCCATGGCCATGCGGCTCGCCAGCCACGATCCCGAAACGCATCGCAAGCGCGCTCCCGCCGAGCCGGAAGCCCGCGCCGCCTATGATGCGCTGGAGCAGGCCCGCGTCGAGGCGCTGGGCTGCATCCGCATGCCCGGCATGACCGGCAACATCCACGAAATGCTGGAAGACCGGCTGTTCCGCCAGAACTTCGCCGAGGTCAACGACAAGGCCGACGCTCCGCTGGCCGAGGCGCTGGGCCTGATTCTGCGCGAACGCGTCGCGGGCGTCGCCATCCCGCCCTCGGGCAATGCCATCGTCGAATTGTGGAAGAAAGAAATCGAGCAGCGCGCCGGCAACTCGCTGACCACGCTCCTCACCAAGTTCGAGGACCAGGAGCTGTTCAGCCGCGCCACGCGGCAGCTGCTGCGCGACCTGAGCCTCGTGCCCGACAGCGATCTCGACGACGGCGACAGCGACGATTCCGAGCAGGGTGACGACCAGGAGCCGGAGCGCGGCCAGGACGACGAGAAAAACCCCGAGCAGGGCGAGGGGGAGAGCGAGGACGCCGAGGCGGACGAGGATCAGACCCCCGGCCAATCCGAGCAGGAAGGCGAAGTCGAAGGCGCGGAGATGGATTTCTCCGAGACCGACGAGGACGACAGCTCCGAGTCGGGCGAAGACCAGCCCAATCCGCCGCCGCCCGGCGCCAATGCCAAAGAATTCCAGAACGTCTTCAACTACAGGATCTTCACCCAGAAGTTCGACGAGGTGGTGCGGGCCCCCGACCTCTGCCCGCCCGAGGAGCTGGACCAGTTGCGCACGCTGCTCGACAAGCAGCTCGAGAACCTCGCCGGCGCCGTGGCGCGGCTCGCCAACAAGCTGCAGCGGCGGCTGATGGCGCAGCAGAACCGCAGCTGGGAATTCGACCTCGAAGAGGGCCTGCTCGATACGGCGCGTTTGACCCGCGTGGTCACCGATCCGCTGCAGGCGTTGAGCTTCAAGGTCGAGCGCGACACCGATTTTCGCGACACCGTGGTGACGCTCCTGCTCGACAATTCCGGCTCGATGCGCGGCCGCCCGATCACTATCGCGGCGATCTGCGGCGACATCCTCGCCCGCACGCTCGAGCGTTGCGGCGTGAAGGTCGAGATTCTTGGCTTCACCACCCGCGCCTGGAAGGGCGGCAAGAGCCGCGAGGCCTGGCTCGAGGCGGGGCGTCCGCCCAATCCGGGCCGCGTCAACGACATCCGTCATATCATCTACAAGGCGGCCGACGAGCCCTGGCGGCATGCCCGCCGTAACCTCGGCCTGATGATGCGCGAGGGGCTGCTCAAGGAGAACATCGACGGCGAAGCCCTGCAATGGGCGCACAAGCGCCTGCTCGCCCGGTCCGAAAATCGCCGCATCCTGATGGTGATCTCCGATGGCGCGCCGGTCGACGACTCGACCCAGAGCGTCAATGCCGGCAACTATCTCGAGGCCCACTTGCGTCAGGTGATCGAAGACATCGAGACCCGCTCCGCCGTGCAGCTGGTGGCGGTCGGCATCGGCCACGACGTCACGCGCTACTATCGGCGCGCCGTAACGCTGCTCGACGCCGAGGAGCTGGCAGGGGCGCTGACCGATGAGCTCGCCTCGCTGTTCGATGAGGAGGCGCCCGGCGCCTTCCGCAAGAGCCGATACGGATGACCGCAGCACGGCGTGCCTCGCGTCTCGCCGGAGCGGCACTGCTGATCGCAAGCGCAGGCGCCGCACTGCTGGTAGCGGCTGGGCTGGGCGCCCGGGCCGATGACGAGACGGTGACCTCGGTGCCGCTCTCGACCTTTATGGGCGCGGGCATCGGCCAGCGCGTGCAGAGCCTTGTCTGGCGCGGCGGCATCGAGATGCAAAGCCAGACCGACACCTTCGGCGGTCTTTCCGGCCTCGGCTTCACCGGCCCCGACGGACGGCTGGTCATGGTCTCGGATCGCGGCAATTTCGTTTCCGGCCAACTGCTCTACGACGAAGCGGCGCGGCCGATGGGGCTGATCGGCGTCAAGGTCGAGCCGATCCAGAATTCCAAGGGCAAGGAACTGCCCCGCGCCTATTCGCGCGATGCCGAGGCGCTGGCGGTGATCGTCCGCGACGGCCAGCCGAGCGCCGTGCGCGTCGGCTTTGAAAACCTCACCCGTGTCGCCGACTTCACCCTGGTCGACGGCGTGCCGCAAGGCGCCGCCCGCGAGGTCAACATCCCCAAATGGCTGAGCGACACCCGCACCAACGAGACGCTGGAAGCGGTCTGCATCGCCCCCGCCGACTCGCCGATATCAGGCTCCACCCTGCTCCTTACTGAAGGCATCATCGACGATGACGGCCAGCACTCGGCATACCTGCTCGGCCAGAACGACAAGGGCCCGCTGAGCTACATCTCGGGCGATGGCACCAACCCCACCGACTGCGCCTTCATGCCCAATGGCGACCTCCTGGTGCTGGAGCGCGGCATTGCGCTCCTCGCCTTCCAGATGCGGCTGGTCCGCATCCCCGCCGCCGAGGTGAAGGCCGGCGCCCATATGAAGGGCGAGCAGCTGCTGCACGCCGCCGGCGGCGACATCGACAACATGGAAGCCCTCGCCGTCCACAGCGCCCCGGATGGCACCACCCGCATCACCCTGGTGTCGGACAACAACTTCAACGACTGGGAACGCAACCTGCTGCTGGAGTTCAGCCTGCCGGACTGAGGAGGTCGGGATGTCGGCAAGGGACGTGCTTGAGGCCTACACCGACCGCATCAACCGCCAGGACTTCGACCTCCTGATCGACCTCATCGCGCCCGATGCGACGTTCTGGTTCTCGAACGGCACCTATAGCGGCATCGCCGCGATCCGCGCGGCGTTCGAAGCGACCTGGCGAGCGATGGGGCCGAGCGAGCGCTACTGGCTCGATGAGCTGGAGTGGATTGCCGAAGGCGACAGTGCTGCGGCCTGCACCTACCGCTTCAACTGGGAAACCACCGTCGACGGCAAACGCCAGTCGGGCTCGGGCCGTGGCACCACGGTGCTGAAGCGGCTGGGCGACCGCTGGTGGATCGCCCACGAACACCTGAGCCGCTGGCCGGACTAGGTCAGAGCCGGCTCTAAGCCGCGACCTTGAGCGGCGGCAGCGGCATCAGCTTGCCCATCAGCATCCGGTAAGGCGCCAGCAGCAGCAATGCCGCGAGGAACTTCACCAGGAAGTCACCAGCCGCTAGCGAGAACCACAGCGGCACCTCGGGCCCGAGGCTGAGGAACGGCGCCGGAAAGCCCAGCGAGCCATCCTGTGCCCCATAGATACCGTCGACAAAGCCGAATGACGGCGCGAAGGCGATGGAAAAGAAGATCGCCGTATCGAGCAGCGAGCCGAACAGCGAACCGGCGAGCGGCGGCAGGAACCAGTTCCTGCTGGCCCTCAGCCGCGAGAACACCGAGATATCGAGCAACTGCCCGATGAGGAACGCCGTCACCGAGGCGGTAGCGATACGCGCCGTGGTAGCCGGAGTTCCCCCGGCATTCCACGGCAGCGGGTTGAAGCTCAGGTAGAACGACAGCGCCACCGCCACGACGAAACCGCACACCACCACGAGGCGGGCCCGCGCCGCGCCGTCATAGCGGTTGACGAGGTCGGTGACGAGGAAGGCAAAGGGGTAGGTGAAGGCGCCCCAGGTGAGGAGATCCTTGAGGTTGATCGGGCCGAGCGCGGCGTCAACCGGGTAGAGCACGAGAATGTTGGACGCGGTGACGACCACGACCATGGCCGCGATGGCCGCGACAAAGCGAGCGAGCATATCCTGCACCTCTATGGAACCCGCTGACCGGCATCAGACCGGGGCGGTGGGTTGGAGCTTGCGCTCCGATGGGTCTTCTAGTCTCGATGTCATTCCCGCGAAAGCGGGAACCTCTGTCTTGGTGCCTCACGCACCATCGCAAAACGGAGATCCCCGCTGCGCGGGGATGACACCGGTGGCGGACAGCAAGCCGGCCTCAAAACAAACCGCGCGTCCCTTTCGGGACGCGCGGCGAAAACTGAAAGGGCGAAGCTTACGCGGTCGCGAGAGCGGCGCGGACTTCCTTCTTCACCGACAGCGCGACGGGCGACAGCTCGGCGTCGTCTGCCTTGAGCAGGAACGCATCGAGGCCACCGCGGTGCTCGACGGTACGCAGCGCGTTCGCCGAGATACGCAGCTTGACCGTGCGGCCGAGCGTGTCCGACAGCAGCGAGACGTTGAGGAGATTGGGGAGGAAGCGGCGACGGGTACGGTTGAGCGCATGGCTCACCTTGTTCCCGGTCATCACGCCCTTACCGGTGAGTTCGCAGCGGCGAGCCATTGGAGTATCCTGTCAAAAGGCCCTCGGCGGGGGACTATCCCCTCGCAACGGGCTGGAGTCTGTTCTTGATTGCGGACGCTCCCATAGAGAACTGAGCCCCTCCCGTCAAGCTTGTGAACGCCGAATGCCTTGCCAGCCCGAGCCTCGCTCGGCATTTTGGCAGCAATATTGATTCGCTGCCTGGTGACGTCGCGTCGCCGCTTGGCGACGCCGCCAGAGGTCCGTTCCCGTGTTGAACGCCGGTTTCCGCCAGACGATGCGATTGGCCGCACGACTTGCCAGTTTGGGATTGGCGCTGCTGGCCCTGCCCGCCGCCGCGGCCGAGGTCAAGGCGCGCGCCGAGTACATGGTGACCATGGGCGGTACCCACATCGCCAATGTCCGCATCAATCTGACCGATAACGGCTCGGCCTATTCGCTGGTGCTCGACGCTAAGATCACCGGGCTGGCGCAGCTGGTGGCAAGCGGCACCGCCAAGGCCACTTCGACCGGGACCTCCACGGACAAGGGCCTGAGGGCCCAGAAGTTCGACATCCTGACCCGCGCCGGCGGCGAGGATTTTACCGCGGCCGTCACCTATGCCGGCGGCACCGTGGACACGTTCAAGGTGGCTCCACCGATCGTCAACAATATCGATCGCGTGGCAATCGAGCGGAAGCACCTCACCACCGCCAACGACATGCTGGCGCCGTTCGTCCTCAAGGGCGCCGCGCTCGACCAGCAGCTGTGCAACCGGCAGATGCCGATCTTCACCGGCGTCGAGCGCTTCAATCTGAGCCTCAAATACGTCAAGGACGATACCGCGACGAGCAAGCGCACCGGCTACCAGGGGCCACTGGTGCTGTGCTCGATGCATTACACCCCGATTTCCGGGCACTATACCAACAACGAGATCACCACCTATCTCGCCAGGAACGAGCGTATCCTCGTCTGGTACGCCCCGCTCCAGGCAGCCGGCTACTACATCCCCTACCGGGCGCTGGTGACCACCGAAGCCGGTGACCTCTCGGTGGTGCTGACCGAGCTCGCCGAGTAGCCGTACCGCCCGCGGAGCGCTTTCAGGTAAAGTTGCAGACTTTTCCACCTCCAAAGCGCGACCACATCAAAGACGCAGAGCATTCACCGATTCAACGAACGGTGAAATGCTCTGGCGATGAACGTCAGCTAAACCCTTGCCTCAGCACGCGTTCAAGCGCGCGACGGCATTTTCTCCTCCAAGGCTCGCGCCAAGGAGGAATTGATGACCATCGTGAAACTCGGCATCGCCGCTCTCGCCACTACGGTCGCGCTCGCTGGCGCCGCCAGTGCCCTCGACCTGAAGATCGCCACCCCCGGCCCAGGCAAGCTCGTGCCGACCAGCATCCAGCTCGGCATCATCCCGCCGCCCAACAATATCTGCCCGGGCAATGGCAAGCTCACCGCCTGGGTCGAAACCAACAAGCCCGGCACGATCAACATTCTGCTGGTGAAGAAGGGCGGCGCCGTCGGCGGTCCTTACGCTGTCACCACCGTGAAGGGTGCCAACGGCATCGTCATGGGCAGCTACACGCAGAACCTCGTGATCAACAATCCAGTCGACGCCGAATACCGTGTCGTCGTCGCCGGCACGCCCATCCAGTCCAACTGGGTTCCACTCGTCGCCGAGTGCTAAAACCCCGGGGCCGCTGCCCCCGACTTCCGCGCCCCGGACCACCGGCAACAGACCCGTGGTCCCTCGTGCCGGCATGCCTCCAAGCGGGGCTGCCGGCCGGGCGGCGGAAATCATGGTTAACCAGGTGTTACCAAAATCCGCGTGTCATTCCGGGACGGTCAACGGCTATTTTGCCAACGTCGCAGCGTGAGCAGCCATTGTTCAGGCACCCAAGGCATGAAGACCACAAAAATCTTTGCGGGTGAAGGCTTTACGCCTCGTTCACACTTGGCCGATTCGAGCCCCAAACCGCCCGCAATTAACCGCTTCGAAACCTTCCTGAACGCGATTTCCGGGGATTGCGCCGGATGCCACAGGAAAGCCGTGGCGCTAGCGGGTCGCGGACCAAGCCACCCACCATATGCTGTAGTGAACAAACACGGATTTCCGAGTCGCAACCGATTCCTTTCCGGTTTGTTCTTCGTTCGTACCAATGGTTAATGCCGGCGCCAGCGACCTCGCTTATTTGTTCCGCGACGAGACACTCGTTTGTTGGCTTTCGATCACCTAAATAGGGCGCGATGACTCCCGCTTCCGCCTCCTCGCTCAAGGCGATCCTTGGGCCCACCAATACCGGCAAGACCTTCTTCGCCATCGAACGGATGCTCGCGCACCGCTCGGGGATGATCGGCCTGCCGCTGCGGCTCCTCGCCCGCGAGGTCTACCACAAGGTGGTCGACCGGATCGGTGCCCAGCACGTGGCGCTGGTCACCGGCGAGGAGCGGATCGTTCCGGCCAAACCGCGCTACTGGGTCTGCACCGTCGAGGCCATGCCGCTCGACGTGCCGGTCGAATGCGTCGCCATCGACGAAATCCAGGTGGCGACCGATTTCGACCGCGGCCACGTCTTCACCAACCGGCTGCTGCATGCCCGCGGCATCAGTGAAACCCTGCTGCTCGGCGCCGCCACCATGACGCCGCTGATCCGCGCGCTGCTGCCCGATGCCGAGATCATCCAGCGCCCGCGCTTTTCCGAGCTGCTCTACGCCGGTTCGAAAAAGATCTCCCGCCAGCCCAAGCGCTCCGCCATCGTCGCCTTCTCGGCCACCCAGGTCTACGCCATCGCCGAGCTGATCCGGCGCGAACGCGGCGGCGCCGCCGTGGTGATGGGGGCGCTCAGCCCCCGCACCCGCAACGCCCAGGTCGACCTGTACCAGAACGGCGACGTCGATTTTCTCGTCGCCACCGATGCCATTGGCATGGGCCTCAACCTCGACGTGCATCACGTCGCCTTTGCCGACGACCACAAGTTCGACGGCCACCAGACCCGGCAGCTGACCCCGGCCGAGTTCGGCCAGATCGCCGGCCGCGCCGGCCGCCACATGCACAACGGCAGCTTCGGCGTCACCGGCCACGCCCCCGATTTCGACGAGGAACTGGTCAAGCGCCTCGAGACCCACGATTTCGAGCCGATCCGGGTGATACAATGGCGCAACGCCGAGCTGGATTTCGCCTCGATCGAAGACCTGCGCCATAGCCTCGACCAGACGCCCACGCTCAGGGGCCTGACCCGCGTTCCCATCGCCACCGACCAGCATGCGCTGGAGTTCGTCGCCCGCAACGAGGCCGGCGCTGCGGCAAAAAGCGAGGCGGCGGTGCGGCTCTTATGGGAGTGCTGCGGCATCCCGGACTACCGCGATATCTCGCCGGCGCAGCACGGCGAGATCATTACCCGCATCTATCTCGACCTCACCCGCCACCGCCATGTCGACGCCGACTGGATTGCCGAGCAGGTGCGGTTCTGCGACAATATCACAGGCGACATTGATACGCTTTCCAATCGGATCAAGCAGATCCGGACATGGACCTTTGTCGCCAACCGCAAGAACTGGCTTGAAGACCCCGCATATTGGCGCGAAAAGACCCGGGACATTGAAGATCGACTGAGCGACGCCCTGCACGAGCGTCTCACTCAACGTTTCGTCGATCGTCGCACTTCGGTGCTTATGCGCCACCTGAGAGACAAGCATATGGTATCGCCTGAAATTAACGACCGCGGCGAGGTGAGCCTCGAAGGCCACCTGATTGGCTCCATCGAGGGCTTCCGCTTCACCTTGGCTCGGTCGGAAGGTGGCGATGCCAAAGGCGTGGCGGCAGCCGCAGCTCAGGTCGTGGCGCCTGAAATCGCCAAACGCGCCGAGCGCGTCGCCGGTGCGCCCAACGAAGAGCTGGTGCTCGCCACCGACGGCTACGTGCGCTGGCGCGGCCAGGTGATCGCCAACCTGGTCGAGGGCGAGCAGCTGTTCACCCCGCGCCTCATCATCCTCGCCGACGAAAGCCTCACCGGCCCCGATCTCGAGCGCGTGCAGGATCGGTTGAACCTGTGGCTCCGCCACCTGGTCAACACCCAGCTCGAAAGCGTGCTGTCGCTCGAAGCGCCGGCCGATCTCGAAGGCGCGGCCCGTGGCGTCGCCTATCGGCTCTACGAGAATCTCGGCATCCTGCCGCGCAGCGCCGTGGCCGAAGAGGTCAAGGGCCTCGACCAGGACGTGCGCGGCAAGCTCCGCAAGCTCGGCGTGAAATTCGGCGCCTTCCACATCTACGTGCCGCAGAGCCTGAAGCCGGCGCCGCGCGAGCTGGCGCTGATCCTCTATGCACTGAAGCATGGCGGCGTGCGCCAGCCGGGCGTCGCCGAGCTGCCGCAGATCGTGCTGTCGGGCCGCACCTCGTTCCTCATCGATCCCGAAGTGAACGTGAAGCTCTATGAGCTGGCGGGCTTCAAGGTCGCCGGCCGCCGCGCCGTGCGCGTCGATATCCTCGAGCGCCTCGCCGATATCATCCGCCCGCTGATCGCGCTGAACCCGGTGACCCACCAAGGCGAATTGCCGCCGGGCGCCGCCGAGGGCAATGGTTTCCGCGTCACCGTCGAGATGACCTCGCTGCTCGGCACTGCCGGCGAGGACTTTGCCTCGATCCTCAACTCGCTCGGCTATCGCGTCCGCCGCACCCCAAAGGTCACGGCGCCCGTGGTCGTCGAGACAGCGACGACCAGCGAGACGACCACGTCGGAGACGACCGAGACCACTGAAGCCACTGAGGGCGTTGAGGCGGTTGCGACTGAGACTGTCGATACGACAGAGACCACGACCGATGCCGTAGTCGCCGATGTCGCCGATGCCGAGGTGAACGCTGCTGCCGCCGATGCGGTCGAGGGCGTGGCCCCGGCTACGGAGGTTGTCACCGAGACCGAAGTGGTCGCCGTCGAAACCGCCACCGCCGATCTCGGTGCCCCCGCCCCTGCCGAAGACACCAAACCCGCTGAGCCCGAGTTCGACGAGGTCTGGTTCCCGGCTGGCCGCCGGCCCGACAATCCGCGTCACGGCGGCGCCCGCAACCGCGGCCCGCGTGCCGATGGGGCGGAAGCGACCGCCGAGGGGGAAAAATCCGAGCGCCCGCAGCGCAATTTCCGTCGCCCCGAGCGTCCGGAAGGCGATGGCAAGGGCGGCGACGCCAAGCCCAACCGTCCGCGCTTCGAGGGCCGTCGCGACGGCCAGCGCCAAGGGGCCGGCAACAGCAATGGCGGCGGCAAGCCGTTCGAGAACAAGGGTGGCAAGCCGGGCGGCAAGCGCTTCGACAAGCCGCGTGAGGAGTGGAAGGAACACCGTCCGCGCGAGGATCGGAAACCGGCTGTGCTCGATCCGAACTCACCCTGGGCGGCGCTCGCCGCACTGCGGAACCCCAAATCCGAATGAAGACCGCGGAATAGTGGCGCTTGGAGAAGCAGCGGCTCGACAAGTGGCTGTTCTTCTCGCGCGCGGTGAAATCCCGCACCCTGGCGCAGAAGCTGATCGAGAGCGGCGCCATCCGGGTCAATTCCGAACGCACTGACCGGTCCGACCACAAGGTCGGGCCGGGCGATGTCCTCACCATGACAGTGCACACCCGCCTCTTGGTCTGGCGCATCCTCGACCCCGGCACCCGCCGCGGCCCTGCCCCGGAGGCGGCGCTGCTCTACGAGGACCTTTCACCGCCCCCGGTGCCCCGCGAGACAGCTCCACCGAGCCACGCTGAACGCGACATCGGCAGCGGGCGCCCGACCAAGAAGGAACGTCGCGACACCGATCGACTACGCGACGACGAGGATTGAACGGTTCGGCCCCCATCGTTCACTTTGCCGTTACGATCGCCGGCCTCGATTCCTCGCTCTCCCCGCCACAATTGCCAACCTGCACGCCCCGATGCGCATCGTAGCGTCGCGCGCCCGTGGCAGGGACGGATAACCATGTCGGAGAGCAAGGCCGATGCGTCGAAAGCCTGACCGCCCTGTCCCTTGCGGCGTGGGAGAAAAAGGGCTAGCACGGCCCGAGGCGTACGGCTTGCTGCGTGCGCCCGGCTGAAAGACCCAGCGGCCCTAGAAACTTGAGCAGGAACGCTCGCGAAGAATGACCTACATCGTCACGGACAACTGCATTAAGTGCAAGTACATGGACTGCGTCGAGGTTTGTCCCGTCGACTGCTTCTATGAAGGCGAGAACATGCTCGTCATTCACCCCGACGAGTGCATCGACTGCGGCGTCTGCGAACCCGAATGTCCGGCTGAGGCGATCAAGCCCGATACCGAGGGCGGCCTCGACAAATGGCTGGAGATCAACAGCAAATATGCCTCCGCCTGGCCCAACATCACCGAGAAGCGCGATGCTCCGGCCGATGCCAAGGAGTGGGACGGGGTCGAGGGCAAGTTCGAGAAGCACTTCTCCGAAGCTCCCGGCGAGGGCGATTGACCTTCGCCCCGCGAGGGTGGCTGGAAAAGTTCTGAGACTTTTCCGTCTCGAAGACGCGACGAGATCAGTGACCAGCCTCGGTTTTGCCGCCGGTTTGCCATGCCGATGAACCGCTTGGGCCCGGAAGCTGACCGGCTCCCGGCGGTCTTGATTCGCAACTTTTGATTTTGCTGAAATTTTGTGCTACGCTCCTCAAACGAATGGAGCTTGCCCGTCATCCAATGCGTGCCACTAGGCACCCTTTTTTTTGACACCAGCAATAATGGGGCTGCAGTCATCCGGTCGCGCGGACCGGAAGAGTGCGCGAAGGGTTTTTGCTTATCTATTCGGACGGGCGAACCAGCAACAACAGGACGGCCTCTCCGCGAAGAGCTGTCCGGCGGCGGCGTTAATAGGAGTATCCTCTATGGTCACCAAGAAGCCTCAGCAGCGGCTTGGATTCAAGACGGGCGAGTACATCGTCTATCCGGCGCATGGCGTCGGCCTCATCACCTCGATCGAGGAACAGGAGGTCGCGGGGCTGACCCTCGAGCTGTTCGTCATCTCGTTCGAGCAGGATAAACTGACCCTTCGCGTTCCCGTCGCCAAGATCAAGTCGGTCGGCATGCGTAAGCTCGCCGAAGAGGATGAGGTCAAGAAGGCGCTGGAGACCGTCACCGGCCGCGCCCGCGTCAAGCGCACCATGTGGTCGCGCCGCGCCCAGGAATACGAAGCCAAGATCAATTCCGGCGACCTGATCGCCATCTCGGAAGTGGTGCGCGACCTGTTCCGCTCCGACGACCAGCCCGAGCAGTCCTACTCGGAACGCCAGCTGTTCGAGCAGGCGATGGACCGGATGAGCCGCGAGGTTTCGGCCGTCAACAAGCTCACCCTCACCGAGGCTGTGCAGCTGATCGAGAAGAACCTCGCCAAGTCGCCGCGCCGCGGTCCGAAGTCGGACGCCGCCGACGCCGAAGAAGCGGCCTGATCGCGGCAGCAACCACCAATTCAAAGGGGCCGGCAGCAATGCCGGCCCTTTTCGTTTGTGCACCTGAGAGCGCCAGCAGCCTGCCGTCGCTGCGCTGGTGACCGAGGGCGAGGTTGGCGGCAAACTGCCGGTCTCGGGGGGTGATTCCATGACTGCCAGACCGCGACAGATCTTCATCGCCGCTGCTGTGCTTGTCGGCCCCGATGGCCGCGTCCTGCTGGTGCGCAAGCGCGGCACCGACGTGTTCATGCAGCCGGGCGGCAAGCTCGAGCCGGGTGAAGCGCCATTGGCGGCGCTGCAGCGCGAGGTGCACGAAGAACTTGGCCTCGCCGTCGATCCGGCCACTGCCCACTATCTCGGCCGCTTTGCGGCTCCGGCGGCACATGAGACAGACGCCATGGTGGTGGCGGAGGCGTTCTGGCTCAGTATCCAGTCGACCCCCGCTCCGCAGGCCGAGATCGAGGAAGCCCTGTGGGTCGACCCGGCTGACCTGGGCGAGCTTGAGCTCGCGACACTGTCGCGCCATCACATCCTGCCGGCCTATCTCCGCAGCCGCTGAGCCCCGCTACTTCGGGATCGGCCAGAACGCCCGGACGCGCTCCTGGTAGGCGAGGAAGCGGTCGCCACGCGAACGCAGCATATGCGCCTCGAGCGGCGGAACACCCGAAACATGCACCAGCAACCAGTACATCATCGCCGGCGCCAGCAGCGTCAGCCAGCCCCAGGGATAGGCGAGGCTGACGCCGATTGGGATGTAGGCCAGCCAGTACAGCCACTCGAAGAAGTAGTTCGGGTGCCGGCTAAGCGACCATAGCCCGAGATCGCAGACCCGCCCGGCATTGGCCCGATCGGCCTTGAACGCCCTGAGTTGCGCGTCGCTCACTGCTTCACCGGCGATCGCCAGCAGCGCAATGACCACCCCGAGAGCGTCGCCAAGGCCCAGCGGTGCTGGGTTCGCTGAAGCCGCGAGTGCCGCGACCACCAGCACCAAAGCCGCCGCGCCCTGGATGTAGAGAAACACGAACAGCTGGCTCCGATAGCGCTCGCCCCAGCCGCGGCGCAACTCCGCATAGCGCGGATCATCGCCACCACTGAGGGTGCGGCGCGCGATATGGGTGCCGAGCCGCAGGGACCAGAGCGCCAGCAGCGCCATCACCAGCAGCGTCCGGCCGGTCATCATGCCGACCGCGGACCACCACACGGCGACGACGCCAACCAGCCCGGTGCCATAACTCCAGAACGTGTCGGCCCAGCCGGAGCGCCCCGAGCTGACCACCACCCACCAGGCCAGCGCCATCACCGATGACAGCAACACCGCCGCGATAACGATCGCGGTGCCGCTGATCATTCAACCTGCTCCGGCACACGCCGCTCGGAGACCCTCACCGTCCCCGACGCAATCCGCTGCCGCGCCGGCGACCAGTGGAAGAACGGCACCCCCTTGGCGATCAGCTTCAGCGCTTCCCAATGGATGCCGGCGACCACCTTCAGCGTCATCAGCGGGTAGCCGGCAAAGGCCCGCCACAGGGCCCGGTTCGACAGCTCTTCGCGCCGTCCGTGGAAACTGGCGGTGAGCAGCAGCCCCTCGGCATCGTCTTCGAGGATCGAGATGCCGACCCGCTCCCCGGGCGCGGTGATGCGAAAGCGATAGGTACAATCCATCGGCATGAAGGGCGAAACGAAGAACTGCTTCCTGGCCGCATGCCGCACCACCCGCTCGCCACCACTGGCCGGCAGCGCATAGGTGTGGCGCTCGCCATGGGTATTGTGCACCTCGTAGAGAACCCCGGCGAGCCGCCCGTCCTGCCGATGGCAGAAGTAAACACTCAGCGGGTTGAAGACGAAGCCGAAGAGGCGCGGATAGCACAGCAGTTCGATCCGGCCGCCATCATAGCCGATACCAGCCTCCGCCAACCGCTCGGTCGCCCAGTCCCTGAGCGATGAGCGGCCATCGCCGTGATCGGCTTGCCGAAAGCTGAACAGGCCGCCGCGCTCAATGCGAAGCAGCGCAAACCGACCGGCAAGCTCATCGAGCTCGTCGAGGTCGAGCAGCAGGCAGAACACCTTGTAGCCAAGGCTGTGGCGCTTCGGCCTGAGCCGGGTATGGGCGACCGAGCCGCGATACAGCGCCGACCTCACAGGGCCGTTTCCAGCACGGCCGGCGCCACAGCAATACGGCTGCGCTGCGCCGCCCAGGGCGGGTTAACGCCAAACTGGCCGGCGACGGCCAGGCCCGATTGCAGCGCG
The DNA here is from genome assembly GCF_964252795.1 of Devosia sp. LjRoot16. Taxonomy (NCBI): domain Bacteria; kingdom Pseudomonadati; phylum Pseudomonadota; class Alphaproteobacteria; order Hyphomicrobiales; family Devosiaceae; genus Devosia; species Devosia sp. LjRoot16. The sequence goes on along the minus strand of NZ_CAXUPH020000005.1, from coordinate 95,755 downwards.
TCCTCGTGAAAACCGTAGCCGAAATAGCTGCCGCAGAACCAGGTGTTGCGCACCCCCTGCAGCCGCCACAGCTGATCCTGCGCTGCCAGCGCCGCGTGATCGAACAGCGGGTGGGTGTATTCGAAACTGCGGATGACGCTCTCGGGCCGCGGCTGCCGCGACGGGTTCAGCGTCAGGAACAGCTGCCGGCGGGTGCGCAGCGATTGCAGGTGGTTCATCCAGTAGCTGACGCAAAGCGGCCGGTCGGCGCGGGCATCGTCCGAACCGATATAGTTCCAGCTGGCCCAGACCGACCGGCGCCGCGGCATCAGCGCCGGGTCATCGTGCAACACCGCGACATTGGGGGTGTAGCGAAAGGCGCCGAGCACCGCCTGCTCGTCGTCGGAAGCATCGTCGAGCAGCCCCAGCGCCTGGTCGGCATGGGCGCCGATCACCACGTCGGTGAACACCTCGCGCCCGCCCGCGACGTCGTTGACGAACACCAGCCCGCCCGTGCGGCTGACCCGGGTGGCGCCCGGGAGGCGCTGCATGGCGGTGCCGATATCGGCCAGCAGCGCGTCGACATAGCTGCGGCTGCCGCCGAGCACGGTGCGCCATTGCGGCCGCCTGGTGACCTGCAGCAGCCCGTGGCTGGTGAAGAAACGGAGAAAGGAGCGCATCGGGTAGTGCCGCATCTGCTCCGAGGTGGTCGACCAGATCGCCGCGCACATCGGCAGCACATGCTCCTCGACCAGCGCCCGCGACCAGCCGCCGCTATCGAGGAACTCACCCAGCGAGATGGCCTCCATGGCGCGCTCGTCGAGCCCACGCGTCACTTCGTAGAACTTTACGATATCGGCAATCATCCGCCAGAACCGCGGGTTGACCAGGTTGCGTTTCTGCCCGAACAGCCCGAACGGCCGGCTGGAATATTCGACCCGCCCGTCGCCCACCGACACCCCGAGCGACATGTCGGAATCGACGCTTGCGACCTGGAGGTGCTCGAGCAGCGCGGTGAAGTTTGGGTAGTTGCCGGGGTTGTAAACGATGAAGCCGGTATCGACGGCGACCGGTCCTTCCGGGCACTCCACATCGACGGTGTTGGCATGCCCACCGAGCCAGCCATTGGCCTCATACAGCACCACCTCGTGCCGCCGGCTCAGCAGCCAGGCCGCCGATAGCCCGGCAATGCCCGCGCCGATGATTGCAATGCGCCGTCCCGACGCCCGTGCCTGGTCTTGGTGGAGATGCCGCACCTGAATTTCCTATCCGCTGCCGATGGGAGGAACTACGGGTCGCGGGCGCGAATTGTTTCAGGCGCGGCAAAAAACTCTGGCGGGTGAAACAGTTGGCGGTTTCGGCCCGTTACTTCCGGCTCAGCCGGCTCTGGAGACCGCCGCATGCCACCTTTCGTCGTCGCCTATGCCGGAGCCGCCATCACTATGCTGGCGCTCGATGCGCTCTGGCTCACCACCATGGTGCCACGCCTCTACCAGCCGCAGTTGGGCAGTCTCCTCGCAGAGCGGCCCAACCTGGCGGTAGCCGGAGTGTTCTACCTGCTCTACCTTGTCGGAGTGCTGGTCTTCGCCATCCTGCCGGCGCTCGAAGCGCGCAGCTGGCTGACGGCGCTGGGCTTCGGTGCGCTGCTGGGCCTTGTCGCCTACGGCACCTACGACTTCACCAACCTCTCGACCCTGCGCAACTGGCCGCTGAGCCTCAGCCTGATCGACGTCGCCTGGGGCACCGCCCTCACCGCCGTCACCGCGCTCGGCGGTTACTGGGCGGTACGCTGGTTGCTGCCGGGCTGAGGCGCCCTCTACAGATCTACGGTGTCATCAAACGACCGCCGGGCGGCGGTGTTCGTACCACCGCAAACGCCCCAAACTCGGTGTCATCCCAGCGAAAGCTGGGACCCAACGTTCAGCTGGCGCAAGCGGATGAGTGGGTCCCAGCTTTCGCTGGGATGACAGCCGGTGGGGAGGGAGAGCTCGAGGCTAACCACTGGGTTAGAAACAACCGCTTCTCAGCAAACCGCCCCGTCGCCTACTCGACCGTGACGATCTTGTACTTCTGCCCCGCCACCAGCGTGTCGCCCGGGTAGAGGTTGTTGAGGATGTAGAACAGGTCGGTGCCGCGACTGAGCCCGCTCATCCGGCGCGCCAGCGAGTCCGCCGTATCGACGCTGCCGGCAGTGACGGTGCGGACCACCAGCTTCTTGACCAGTCCAAGGTCCTTGGCGGTCGCCGCGCGGAAGCTCTTCAGCGTCGCTTCGGCGGCTTTGGTGAAGGCCGGGTTGTCGAACTTGGCGGCAAAGATGAAGCGATAAACTCGCCCATCATGCCGCACCACGGCCACGCGAAAATTCCACTGCGGGGTGACGGCGACGCCCGTCGCCATCTCGAAGCCGTTGGCGCTCTCGCGTTTCACCGTCGCGGGCTGCAGCCCGGCGATCCAGCCGGACTTCAGATAATCCTCGAGCCCCATCGACGCCGGCACCTCGGCGCTGTCGAAGCGCACTGCCTCGCCCTCGCCGGCAACACCGACGACGGCGCCCTTCGAGATCTGCAGCGTATAATTCTGCGGCACCTCGAAGGTGAACTTCAGCGTCGGGTTGATGTAGCGGCGGCCGACCACCGCGCCCTGCGCCGGGCTGTCGCCGAAGGCGAGCCCTTCGATGCCGGCCATGTAGCCATCACGCGCCGTTTCGCCCAGGCCCGGGGCGCCGAAGAAGGCGCGTGCCGTCTCGATCGCCTTCTGGACGCGATCTGGGGTCGAGGGGTGCGAGGAGAGGAAATCGCCTTCCTGGTCGGCATCGCCGGCCGAGAAATGCGCGAACCGGCCCATGGCGCCGAGGAAGCGCGCCGCGGCGTGCGGATCGTAACCGGCGCGGCCGGAGGTCAAAATGCCCTCCTTGTCGGCGGCCAGTTCCTGCTGCTGGCTGAACGCCGCCAGCGACATCTTCGAGCGGTTCGACGCCTGGTCGGTGGCGGTATCGGCGCCGAACACGCCGGTCACCACCTTGTCGACGATCTCGTTGGTACGCACCCGGTTGGTGCGGGCGCGGGCATGCTTCAGCGTCACGTGCGCGATCTCGTGCGCCAGCACGGCCGCGATTTCCGAGGTATCGGAGGCGAGCGCCAGGATGCCGCGGGTGACATAGACATAGCCGCCCGGCAGCGCAAAGGCGTTGACCTCGGCGGTATCGAGAATAGTGACGGTGAATTTCTGGTTCGGCTGGTCGGCGGCGGCAAGCAGGCGCCCGACGATCCGCGCGATCATGATCTCGGCCTGGCGGTCCGAATAGATGCCGCCATAGGAGGCGACGATGCGCGGATGCTCGCGCGCCCCGATTGCATCTTCCTCCGGATCGTCGGAAGCGACGATCGGCGCGTTCTGCCCCTCGGTGCGGGTCGTCGTGACCCCGGGCAGGCTCGAGCAGGCGGCAAGCACTGCGAGGAGTGCTGCTGCGAGCGGGGCGCCGAGCGCCGTGATCATCGAACGCGACTTCATGGAGCGAGGAGAACCTCTATCTGCTCTGGATGGGTGACTTCGACCCGCGGGCCATCGACGTCATCCACCCAGCCTCTGATCCGCACGAGGGCACCCTCGAGCTTAAGGGGGTCGAGACCGGACCGCGAAAACAGCTGGACCGCCGACCGCTCAAGTACGGCGGTGAAGTCCTCTTTCCACGATCGGCCAAAATTCAGGTAGATGCGCCCCTGCGCCTCGTCGGCGAGAAGCACCCGACCCTCTACCAGCTCGTAGTGACCCAGGCGCCCAGCCAGTTCAGCCGGCCGGTCCGCCCGCCGCACGAGATAGTAGGGATCGGCCCAGATGCCAAGCTTCATCAGCCGCGCCGAGCCTTCGGCACTGAGCAACTGTGGCAGACATGCACGATTATCAGGGAATGAGTAGACCCGCGCCCAGCCGTCGGCGATCATCCGCTGCTGCACCCAGAGCTCGGGCGTATCGACGACGAATAACTGCCCCAGCGTCCGGCCGTGCCGGTCGACCTGCTCGCCGCCATGGCGCACCGCAACCCGTTTGCCGAGCGTCAGCGCTTCCAGCGCCAGCCGCGCCTCCTCAGCCTTCGGCCAGGTCTCGAAACCCTCACGCCCCAGCGGCAGCTTGGGCGCCTGCGTGCCGATCAGGCGAACCACCACACCGGTATCGAGCACCACCGTGTCGCCGTCGGTCACCGACATGACCGTGCCTTTGGGGCCGTCGACCAGCCCGTCACAGCCCATGGCAAGGGCGCTCAACGGCATGGCGACGAACACCGCAGCCGCAGCAAATCTGAGCACATTGAAGGCAAGCAAGTTTGGCCCCATCCGACGACATGGCAAACTGCACGAAATTGCGGCGAAATTCTTCCATCTCGCGGCGGCACGACGACGAATGTTGCACCTTGGCCACTTCTCCTCAGGAGTGATTCGGCAGCGTGATAGTTCAACCGCTTGCAGCAGGTCACCGTTTCGAGGAAACGGCGGCGTGCTTTAGGATCACGCCGATTCTGCTGCCGGACCCCTGACCGATGCTCGCCGAACTCTTCGTCTATGCTGCGAGCTATCGCCCGACGCCGCCGGCGTTCCGTTCGCATCTGAGCGAGGCGGTGGGCCTGTGGGCCCGCGGCCAGCGCCAGACCCGCGCCTGGGCCCCGCATCTGGCTAACTCCCGCGGCCTGATCGACACCACCATCGACGACCTGACCGCGCGTCGTACCGTGGTGGTGCTCGGCTCCGGCCCGCTGTTCGATGTGCCGGTCGAATCGCTCTGCCGTACCTTCAAGCGCGTGATCCTCGTCGACCGTATCCACCTTTCGACCGTCGGCCAGCGGATCGACCGCTATCCCAATGTCGAGCGCCAATGGCGCGACCTGTCGACGGCGAGCAATCCTGGCGCCCTCGACTTCCTCGAAGCGATCGATGATCTCGACTGGGTGATCTCGCTGAGCCTCGTCAGCCAGCTGGCGCGCGCCGCGCCGGGAGCAGAGCGGCAGGTGGTCGACGGCCATCTCGACAAGCTCGCCATCCTCCCCTGCCCCGCAACGCTGGTGACCGATCTCGATTATCGCGTGTTCAACCGGCACGGCGTGATGCTCGACACTGCCGACCTGCTGCACGGTCGCCCGGTGCCGCGCAGCGGCCTGCGCTGGAAATGGGAAGTGGCGCCCTTCGGCGAGGAAGGCCACCACACCCGTCGCGTGCATTCGATGGCGGCGTGGCCCGACTGGCGCCACGCCTGACCTCTCGGCTGGCTCAGACCAGGCGCGCGTCCAGCGTCACCTTGATGGCGCCGAGCGCCCGCGACACCGGGCACTCGGCCTTGGCCTTCTCGGCCAGTTCCTGGAACTTCGCCGCATCGATCCCCGGCACCTTGCCCTCGACTGTCAGCGCACTGCCGACGATGCCGGTACCGGGAATGAGCTCGACCGCCGCGGTGACCTTGAGGTTCTCGGCCGTGGTGCCGTTGGCGGCGAGGAAGGCGCTGAACTGCATGGCAAAGCAGCCCGAATGCGCCGCCGCGATCAGCTCTTCCGGGTTGGTGCCCGATTGGCCGCTTTCGTCGACGAAGCGTCCCTTGAAGGTGTAGGGCAGGCCCGCGAAAGCGCCGCTCAGCACATCGAGCGTGCCGGTCCCCTCCTGCAACGTTCCCTTCCAGTTGGCGGTGGCAGTACGCTTCATCAGAAAACTCCATTGGTTTCGATCATTGGCGGGCGCGAGACTAGCGCTTCGGTGACCCCGCTTGCCAGCCCGGCCACGAGCCGTCCGAGCCGCCGCATCAACGGCCTCTGCTGCGGAGGGTTCCAGGCCGGCGGCGGCGCCGATATTGCCGCTGGCAAGGGCTGGGTAACCATCCGCCTCTATCCTCTGCCGCGAGTGATCGAGAGTGCCATGCGTAAATCCCCCGTGCCTGCCCTGCTGACCGTTCTGTTGCTGACCTTCGTCCTTGCCGGCTGCTCGTCATTGGGCGGCCTCACCAAGGACAAGCAGCCGCTTTCCGCCCGCACGGTCAGCGTGCTGGCGGCGCTCGACACCACGCCCGCCGCGCCGATGCTGGTGCGCGTCTTCAAGGAGAGCTCGGAGCTCGAAGTCTGGAAGCCCGACAGCCGCGGCAGCTATCGCCTGTTCAAGACCTATGCCATCTGCAAATGGTCCGGTGAACTGGGGCCGAAGGTCAAGGAAGGCGACTACCAGTCGCCCGAAGGCTTTTATGAGGTGACGCCGGGGATGATGAACCCCAAATCCAGCTATTACCTCTCGTTCAACACCGGTTTCCCCAACCGGCTCGACCGCGCCCAGGGCCGCAGCGGCACCAACCTGATGATCCATGGCGATTGCAAATCGGTCGGCTGCTACGCCATGACCGACGAGCAGATGAAGGAAATCTATGCCCTGGCGCGCGAGAGCTTTGCCGGCGGCAATCCGAGCTTCAAGCTGGAACTCTATCCGTTCCGCATGACCGAGGCCAACCTGACCCGGCACGCCACGAACCCCAACATCGCATTCTGGCGCAATCTCAAAGAGGGCTACGACGTACTGGCTCAGACGCAGCGGCCGGCAGCTGTCGGGACCTGCGGCGGCCGTTATGTCTTCAATGCCGGCACCACGAGCCTCCCCAACGACCCGCTGGGCGCCTGCCCGGCCGACGCGGCTGCCCCGACCACTGCCGACCTCGCCGTCGCCGCCGGCAATCCGGCGTTCTCTTAAGGCGGCGACCAGCACTGCGGCGAGGCGACAAGGTCACGCCACGCCGCCGCCCTCGTGATCCACCGCCTGCCGCTTGCCGGTCGAGAACATGATCAGCGCGAACACCGGTTCCGTGCCGACCGCCCTGGCCCAGTGCCGCACATCCTGCGGGATGCGGATGATGTCGCCGGCGCCCAGCATCACCGTCTCCTCACCCAGCTTATGCTCGCACGAGCCCGAGACCACGTAGAGGAACTCCTCGCAATTGGGGTGCGAGTGCAGCGGGTTACGCTCCCCCGGCTTGATGAAGCAGGTGCCGAAGGTCATCTCGGTCCCCGCCATCGATTTGTCGGTGATCTTCCAGTTGAGCTCGCCCCAGCCGGTATTGACCCGCTCGCCATCGGCGGCGCGGGCAACGAACGTCTCGATCGTCATCGCCTGGCTCCCCGCTCAGATCGCCGCCGAAACGCCATGCGGCGTCGTGGCGTAAAAGTCGTAGAGCTTCATGATGTCGAGCGCCGTCTCGAGCGTCCCCTTGCTCACCGCCCGCCCCTCCAGCACCGCCTCGCAGAAATGCAGCACTTCGGGCACATAGCCCAGCGTGAACATGTTGTTGTTGTAGAGCTGGCCAAGCGAGAATTCGGGCTCATACACCACCGTGGCGCTCTCCTCGGGCTGGATCCAGCTCGAGGCCCGGCCATAGCTCGGGAGCTTGGCCTTGCGGTAATGCGTCAGCTTCACGCCGTTCTCGACCACCGCGTGGCTACCCTCGCCGATCGCCTCGACCCGCTCGAGCGGCCCGCCCCAGCTCTGGCCGGCGCTGAAATGCAGCGCCCCGATGGCGCCCGACTTGAACTTGAGGCTGGCAATGGTGGCGCCGGTCGGTTCGGCCCACTCGAAGCTTGCCCGCTCGATCTCGCCGGCGAGAAAGCTGATGATCGCGCCCGGGTGGTAGATGTGGTCGATCACCGACTGCATGGCGACGAGGTCGCCCCGCTTGTCGGGCGCCGGCAGCGCCTGCGGGTAGCGCACCACCAGCGAGGTCAGCCGGCCGAATTCCGGCGCCGTGACGATATCCTTGAGCTTCTCGATGGCGGGAAAGAAGGTCTTCTTCAGCCCGGTCATGATGTTCTTGCCGGTGCGCTTCGACACCGCGATCAGCTCTTCGACCTCCGCCCGGCTCGCCGCCGTCGGCTTTTCCATCCACACATGGGCGCCGGCTTCGACCACGTCCTTGGCCAGTTGCGTCGCCTGCACGTGCCCATCTTTGGTGTAGCTGGTGACGATGAACACCACGTCCGGCTTTTCGGCCGCGAGCATCGCCTGGTGGTCGGTATAGGTGCGCTCGGCCCCGAACACCCGCGCGAAGCCATCGGCGCGGTCCTTCGAAAGATCGCAGATGGCGACGAGGTCGACCGGCGCATAGCGGAAGGTCGGGTAGACATTGCGATAGGCATGGCCGCCCGCCCCGATGAAGCAGGCCTTGAGCCGCCGCTCGTACTCGAAATTGTAGCGGATCTCCCGCGGAACGTGGTGCGGCATAACTCAGCCTTTCAATGCGCCTTGCGTGAGGCCTTCGGTGAAGCGCCTCTGGGTCAGGATGTAGAGGATGATGACCGGCAGGAAGGTGATCACGGTGCCCGAGAACACCAGCCGGAAATCGGTGGAATAGGTCGACGCGAACCGCACGAGGCCGAGCGGCAGGGTCTGGTTGCCGGGGCTGATCAGCACCACCAGCGGCAGGAAGAAATCGTTCCAGGTCGACAGCGCCGAGATGATCAGCAGCGCCGAGATGGCCGGCTGCGACAGCGGCAGGAACACTCGGGTGAGGATCTGGAAATGATTGGCCCCATCGATCCTCGCCGCTTCGCTCAACTCGTTCGGCACGCCGAGAAAGAAGCTCCGCATCAGGAACAGCCCGAACGGGACGCCATTCGCTACCTGCGCCAGCACCACGCCGGCCATCGAGTTGATCAGCGAGAGGTTGAACAGCACTTGATAGAGCGGAATGATGATCGCCTGGATCGGGATCGTGAGCCCGAAGATGAAGGCGTAGAAGGTCCACTCGCGGCCAGCAAAGCGGATCTTGGCCAGCGCATAGCCGGCCGGGGCGCAGACGATGAGGGTCAGCACCACCACGCCCGCCACATTGATCAGGCTGTTGCCGATCAAGGAGCCGAAGCCGCCGATATTCCAGGCATCGGCGTAGTTCTGCCACATCAGCTGTTTGGGCAGCGCGAACGGATCGCCGCGCCCGATCTCCGCCTCGGTCTTCAAACTCGAGGTGACGAGCCACAGGAACGGCCCCAGGATAATGGCGAACACCGGCAGCAGCAGCGCCACCATCGGCCATTCGGCGGGTTTGCGTCTGCTCATGACGATTTCCTCGCGCGCCAGCGGTTGAACGCAACGGTGATGGTGATGGCAAGGACGCTCATCAGGATGCAGAGCACCGCGGCGAGCCCATGATCCTGCGCCTGGAAGGCGAGCCGATAGATGTAGGTGGTGATGATTTCCGAGGCGTAGAACGGCCCGCCATTGGTCATCACGAACACCGTGGCAAAGCCCTTGAGCCCGTTGATCATGGCGAGCGACAACACGAACGTCATCACCTCGCTCAGGCCTGGCAGCGTGACGTTCCAGAGCTTCTGCCACCCGTTGGCGCCATCGATCTCGGCCGCCTCGTAGAGCGTACCGTCGATGTTCTGCAGCCCGGCGATGAACAGCAGCATGTAGAGCCCGAAGCCCTGCCAGGAGCTCGCGACATTCACCGAGAACAGCACCAGCAGCGGGTCGCTCAACCAGCCCTTGGCCCAGCCGGCGAGCCCCCATTGGGTCAGCGCCGTGTTGATAAGGCCATAGAACGGGTCGTAGATATTGGCCCAGATCACCCCCACGACCGCGAGCGAGACGAGGTGCGGCAGGAAGAACGCGGTGCGGAAGAACACCCGCGTGCGGCTCAGCCGGCCGATCGCCAGCGCCAGGGCCAGCCCGAGCCCACCGGCCAGCACCACATGGTAGAACAGCCACAGGAAGGTGCGGCCGAGGCTCTGCCAGATGATCGGGTCCTCGGTGGCGCGAAGGTAATTGTCGAAGCCGACGAAATTCGCCTCGGTGTTGAAGCCGCCCGAATTGGTGAAGCTGATCCAGATGGTTAGGAGGATCGGCGTCAGGCTGAACAGTGCATAAAGCGCGATCGCCGGCAGCATCAGCACGAAGGCCGCGCCGAACCCGTCACGCGCGCCATCGGCGCGACGTCGGCGGGGGGCGGCAGGCGCGCGGAGATCCGCGGGATCGGCTGTGGTGGTCAGTCTGGTCATTGGCCAGGACTCTCAGTCGGGGCCTTCTCCCCTTGTGGGAGAAGGTGGCCGATAGGCCGGATGAGGGGTTCGTGACACGAAGTGTCGCGCGACCTGAGTGAAACGAAGGGCGACTGAGTTCGCGGAGAGAAACCCCTCATCCGCCCTTCGGGCACCTCGCGGCGAGGGCTGCGCCCTCGTCCGCTTCCCACAAGGGGAGAAGGTGACGGAGCCGAAGCTCCGTATTACAGCGCCGGGATCTTCGCCTGGATCTGCGCCATGCCGTCCTCGGCCGAGACCTGGCCGCCGATCAGGCCCTGGATCACCTGGAAGTAGGTGTCGAGCGCTGCGCCGGGCATGTAGACCGACGGGTTGAAGCCCACCCCATTGGCCGCCGCCGCGAACACCTCGGCCATCACCGGCACCGCCGGATTGAGGTCGGGCATGGCGCGCGGCGAGATCTGCGTGCCGGTCTTGTGCTCGGCCCTGAAGCGCATCACCTCGTCGGAGAGGATGTAGTCGATCCACTTGGCGGCGAGTTCGGGTTGCTTGGAACTGACCGGGATCATCCAGCTCCAGCCGATGCCGCCGGTCGGCTTGCTCTCCCCGGCGAGGTCGCTCGGGATGGTGGCAAAGCCCATATTGTCGATCGGGTACTCGTTCTTCCGGGCATTATTGATGAACCACGGCCCGCCGAAAAAGATCGCGGCGCGCTTGTTGGTCCAGAGCCGCGTTGCCGCCTCGAGGTCCAGCCCCGCCATCTGGGCGCTGACGTAACCCTTTTTGGCGAAGTCGACGACGCGCTGCGCGCCGAGCAGCGGCTCGGCATCGCTCCACGACTTCTTGGCCGTCACCACCTCGCCCATCACCGTCGTGCCTGCCGCGGCCTGCAGGAAATTGCCCATCAGGTGGCCGCCATTGGCATTGTTGCGCGGGCCGACGGCCAGCGGCTCGAGGCCCTTGTCCTTGATCTTCTGCAGCAGCGCTTCGAAATCGGCCCAGCTACCGCCAATGGTCCAGCCGTTCTCGGCGAACAGGTCCTTGTGGTACCAGAGCCCGATCGCGTCGATGCCATCCGGCACCTCGTAGATCTCGCCGCCGAACTGGCTGCCGAGGATCTCATAGAGCCAGGGGAAGATCTTGTCCTTCCAGCCCATGTCCGAATAGTGCGCGGTGAGCGGCGCGATCAGCTTGGCGTTGACCACCGTGGTGACGCGCCCGATGCCCGAATTGGTCAGCAGCACATCGGGGCCGGCATCGGACTGGATGGCGGCCTGTACGGCGCCGTTCGAGATGGTGCCGGTGGGCGGCATGTACTCGACGGTGACGCCCGGGTTGGCGGCCTCGAAATCGGCCTTCAGCTTGTTCCACACCTCGGCGACCAGCGGATCGGCGAGTTGGTCGGTGGCCCAGACCGTCAGGGTCTGCGCCTCAGCCAGAGTCGGCACGGCGAGCAGTCCGGCGGCAGCAAGCGCCACGGCCGAAGCCATCAGGGTTCGTCTCAACATGGTGGTCCTCCTCTTGGTGTCGCGCCGGTTGGCCGGCGTCGTCTGGGCTCGGGCGATACTGCCCTCTAGCGTTTGGCCGGCTTCACCTCCTCGAAGCGCGCCAGCACGGTGCGCTGCACGTCGGAAATGTGAGCGTGCATCAGCGCCGCCGCCGTCTTGATGTCGCGGCGGCGGAAGGCGGCGAGGATGTCGTCGCGCTCGCGCGCCGCGTCCTCGGCAAAGGTGTGACTCTCATTGGCGATGGTGCGGCCGATCTGGATCTGCAGCGCCAGCCGGCTCAGCGTTTCGATCAGCGCGGCATTGCCGGAAAGCTCGGCAATGGTCTCGTGGAACTCGCGGTCGGCCTGGCCATAGGCCACCATGTCGTCGGCCTTCAGCGCCGCCACGGCTTCATCGAGGATGCGCTCGAAATTGGCGATGTGCCGATCGCTCATCTGCGGCACAGCCAGTTCGACCGCAAAGCACTCGAGGGTCTTCCTGAGCTCGTAGAGGTCCTCGGTTTCCTTCTTCGAGAAGCTGCGGACGAAGAAGCCGCGATACGGCTTGATCTCGATCAGCCCTTCCTTGCTGAGCGTCCCCAGCGCCTCGCGGAACGGCGTCCGGCTCACCTGCAGCTTTTCGGTCAGCGCCTTCTCGTCGAGCGGCGCGCCGGAGGGCAGCTCGCCCGAGACGATCATCCGGACGATTTCCTCGTAGATGCGCTCACGCAGGGTCAGGTGTCGGATGTCGTTCATTGCGTCGTCGCGGCCTCGTTGTCCGATGCGCATTTGTATACAATCACTGCAAGAATATACAATATGGAAAATGCACGGTATGGCTATTGCATACGAAACAGCGGCGGCAGGCCGCGCCTGAAGGGCCAGGAAGCCCGGAAAGCGGGAGGAAATGGCAAAAGTCTACGTGGTTGGAACCATGGACACGAAGGGTCCGGAACTGCGCTACGCCGCCGAGCGAGTCCGCGCCGCAGGCGCCGAACCGGTGCTCGTCGATGTCGGCACCCGAGAGGCGGGCGCCGGCGCCGATGTCGCGGCGAGCGTGGTCGCGACACACCATCCGGAAGGCTCGAGCGCCATGCTCGGCCTCACCGATCGCGGCAAGGCGGTGTCGGCTATGGCCCGGGCATTGAGTCGCTATCTAGCGAGCCGCGACGATATCGGCGCCGTGCTCGGCCTCGGCGGCACCGGCAATACCGCTTTGGTCACCGAGGCGATGCGCACCCTGCCGATCGGGGTGCCGAAGTTGATGGTTTCGACCGTCGCCTCGGGCAACACCGCGCCCTATGTCGGGCCGAACGACCTCACCATGATGTACTCGGTGGTCGATATCGCCGGGCTCAACGCCATCTCGCGCCAGGTGATCGGCAACGCCGCGCACGCCGCTGCCGGCATGGCACTCACCACAACGCCCGCTTCAGGCGCCGACAAGCCGGGGCTGGGGATGACCATGTTCGGCGTCACCACCCAATGCGTCACCTATGCGCGCGAGGCGATGGAGGCGACGCACGAGGTCTACACCTTCCACGCCACCGGCACCGGCGGGCAATCGATGGAAAAGCTTGCCGATTCCGGCCTCGTCGCCGGGCTGATCGACGTCACCACCACCGAGGTGCCGGATCTGCTGGTCGGCGGCGTCTTCCCCGCCACCGAAGACCGCTTCGGCGCGGTGATCCGTACCCGCCTGCCCTATGTCGGCTCGGTCGGCGCCGTCGACATGGTCAACTTCGGCGCAAAGGAAACTGTCCCACCCCAGTTCCAGGGCCGGCAGCTGCATGTCCACAATGCCCAGGTCACCCTGATGCGCACCACCCCCGACGAGAACCGCCGCATTGGCGAATTCATCGTCTCGCGCCTCAACCGCATGGAAGGACCGGTCCGTTTCCTCCTCCCGTTGCACGGCGTCTCTGCCATCGATGCCCCCGGCCAGCCGTTCCACGACCCCGCGGCCGACCGGGTGCTTTTCGACACCATCCGCTCCGACTGGCAGGCGGCGCCAAACCGGCAACTGGTCGAACTCGACCTGCACATCAATGACCCCGAATTCGCTGCCGCGCTGGTGGCGAACTTCCGCGACCTTTCTCCAGCCTGAGACCCGAGCCCCATGACCAGACTTTCCCGCGAAGACATCCTCCTCAAACTGCGCCGGAAGATCGCTACGGGCATTCCGATCATCGGCGGCGGCGCCGGCACGGGCCTGAGTGCCAAGGCCGAGGAAGCCGGCGGTATCGACCTGATCGTCATCTACAATTCCGGCCGTTACCGCATGGCCGGCCGCGGCTCGCTCGCCGGCCTCATGGCCTATGGCAACGCCAACGACATCGTCGTCGAAATGGCCCACGAAGTCCTCCCCGTGGTCCGCCACACCCCGGTTCTGGCGGGTGTGAACGGCACCGACCCCTTCCTGATCCCCGACAAGTTCCTCGATGAGCTCAAAGCACTGGGCTTCGCCGGCATCCAGAACTTCCCCACTGTCGGGCTGATCGACGGCACCTTCCGCGCCAACCTCGAAGAGACCGGCATGAGCTATGCCCTCGAAGTCGAGATCATCGCGCGCGCTGCCAGAAAACAGATGCTGACCACGCCCTATGTCTTCTCCAGCGGCGACGCCGTGGCGATGACCAAAGCCGGCGCCGACATCATTGTCTGCCACCTCGGCCTCACCACCGGCGGCGCGATCGGCGCCGAAACCGCGCTCACCCTCGACGACTGCATCGAAAAGATCGACGCCTGGTCCGCCGCGGCTCGCGCCGTCCGCGACGACGTCATCGTCCTCTGCCACGGCGGCCCCATCGCCATGCCCGACGATGCCCGCTATGTGCTGGAGCGGACGGAGACGTGTCACGGCTTCTACGGCGCGAGCTCGATGGAACGGCTGCCCACCGAAACCGCCATCGCCGGGCAGGTCGCAAGCTTCACCTCGCTCGCCGTCGGCAGGCGCTCGCGCGGCTTGGCCGGGTTGAGCCAATGACTCGGACGGAGTGGAGCCGCACCGCTCTGCCGCCGGGTTGATCACTCCGGGTTCGGCGGTTCGCGACTTTACCCAGTCCTGCGGCGGCAATAGTCTTTCCTCAATAGAAAACCGTGGCTTGGGGGAAGCATGACGGGGAGCATGGGAGCATTTCGCGCATTCGGCAGGGCAATCGGCAAAGCCCCGCTGACCCGCACACTGGCCGCAGGCTTGCTGCTGCTCCCCACAGTTGCAACAGCGCAGGAGGCGCTGAGCGGCTTCTACGCTGCTGACGCAGATGCCTGCCTGCGAGCCAGCGGGACGCTCTATCTGTGTGGCGAGGCGGAGTGCGTCAGCCAGGACTATTCCGGTGGTCGCCTGTCGCAGCCGACTCCGGGCAAGATCCGGGTGCGCCAGATCGATGCCGATGGCGTCGATCGCAACGGCTACCAGATGAAAGCTGGCGACTACGCGATGCTGTTCGAGCACGACGGCAACAACGGGCTACGCATCGTCCGCCAGACCGAAACACACCTGCTCACGACCTACCTGGCGCGGCTCGACGACTCCTGGAAGGCGAGCTTCGCCTTCATCGAGAATGGCAAGCGCGTGGATCCTTCGGCACCCGCCACCGAACTCGAGCGCTGCGTCGCCTACGATCCGGTGGTGGCTGACCGGCAGGCCGGGCTTCTGACGCCACCCAGCCTCGAAGCGCGCGCTCCGGCGCCGGATCTGACGGGTGGGATGGACTATGGCCACGTCGAACCCGAGGCGATTCCGGTGGAATTCGAAGTCCCGAGGACCGGCGCCCATATCGTCGATGTGGTGCCGGTGCGGCTCGGCGATCCGGACTATCCCGCCCTGTTCGTCCTGTGGGTGCTCAATGTGGGCGGCATCCCGCTGCCGGTGCAGATCCTCACCTACGACCGCGACAGGAACACCTATGTCGACGGTACGGCCGACGTCATCAAGGGCGCGGTGCCGCTGGTCGATTACCCGCTGAACCTGGCGACCGCGCCCTTCAACGTCAGCGGCGATCTCGGCGTGTTCATCGGCAGCAGCGGCTACGATGCACCGCCGTTTCCGCGCACCACCAACACGCTGCTGCTCCCCACCGGCGACGGCCGTCTCGAGGATCGCAGCGAGCTGCTGCCCAAGGCGCCGCAATTCACCCACGACGTGAGCGCCGGGGTCATCGACCAACAGGGGCGCTGGGGCATCTATGCGAACGACATGTACATCCCGGAATACTATGTGAGCCGTCTCGACGGCATCCTTGTCGACCGGGCGAATAACCTGCCCTCGTCGATCCACCGCGACGGCCCGAAATTCACCTCGTCGGCGATGGCCGATGTCAACGGCGATGGTCTCGCCGACCTGGTGCTCGGCTCCGCCGATCAGAGCAGATGGGACTCCCGCATCTTCCTCAATGATGGCAAGGGCCGGCTCAACCGCAAAGCCCCCATCGCGCTGCCGAAGTCGCCGCTGGCGGATCATACTGGCGCCATTACCGGCGAAATCGTCGGCGCTGTGATCGCCGACATCCAGCCGATCTATCTCACCAGCAAGGACTACGCCGACCTGGTGGTCATCTCGACCGGCGGCGGCTATCGCGGCAGTGCAGTGCAAATCCTTGTCAATGACGGCAAGGGCAACTTCACCGACCGGACCAGCGAGCTGGTGGACGGCCCGGCCGACCCCTACCTCAACCGCAACGAGACGCCGTACTCCTGGATGCGGAACGTGACGGTGCTCGATATTGGTGGGGTGTCCGACATCGTTCTCCACTCCGCCAGTCCGGCTATCGTCCCATCCTACGTGCTCGTCAATGACGGACATGGTCGCTTCCACGTCGCTGCCTACACGAACCACTTCGCCATCGCATCGGCAGCGATCATCGGCGGCAAACCGACCCTGATCGAAGTCAAGCGCGACGCTATCCGGCTGGTGGAATACCCGGCAGTGGGTGGTACGCACTAGCCGAGGCGATGGGCGCTCGAAGATTCCGCGGCGCCGCAACCGGTGCGCGCATCTGCGGCACCGACAACCGCGAACGGGGTGGTTCCCCCGAAGCGCCGCATTTGCTATGTCGCAACCCAGTGACCCCGTAGCTCAGCAGGATAGAGCGCAGGATTCCTAATCCTGAGGCCATGAGTTCGAATCTCATCGGGGTCACCACTGCATGAGGCCATGCCGGACTTCCCCGGCCGTACAAGGAGGACCGACCATGACCCTCAAGGGATATCCCGCCCTCGCCCGCATCGCGCTCGCCGCAGCGCTTGCCGCCGGTCTCGCCGCCTGCTCGATGGGTGGTGGTGGCGGCCAGCTGTCGCCGGGCCTGTCGGCGCCGATGAACCAGCCGGGCGCCAAGCTGAACCGCGTCGAGGCGCTGTTCCTGCTCAACGATTTCCGCCGGGCCCAAGGCGCCGCCGACGTGCGTGGCGACACCGTGCTCGACAACACCGCCCAGTCGCTCGCCACCGCCTACGCCAAGACCGGCGCGCAGCCGACCCTGCCGGCGGGCGCCGTGGCGATGCGGCTCAGCGCCGGCTACACCACTTTTGCCGAGGTGTTTTCGGGCTGGCGCGCCGTGCCGGCCGATGCCGCGGCGATTGCCGATTTCACCGCCAAGCGCGCTGGCCTGGGCGTCGCCTACGAGCCCAACTCGTCGCACGGCGTCTATTGGGTGCTGGTGCTTGACGACTGACGCCGAGATCATCGACTGCCGCGGGCTGAAATGCCCGCTGCCGGTGCTGAAAATGGAAAAGCGCCTGTCGCAGCTGGCGGCAGGCGCTTCGTTCATCGTGCTCGCCACCGACCCGATGGCCAAGATCGATATCCCGCTCTACTGCCGGCAGAACGGCCACACCTGCGAAGTCAGCGGCGAGGCTGACGTGCTGCGCTTTGCGATCGTGAAGGCGGCTGACTGAAGCGGACGGCCTCCTCCCGGCCTCCCCCATGAAGGGGGAGGTGAAGAGTCGAGGCTGTGTCGAGATGGTGCCAAACACTGGATGCGGCACCTCCCCCTTCATGGGGGAGGATGGGAGGGGGCTGTCTCTATCAGTCTTCGACCGAGGCAACCGCCGCTGGAGCCCAGGTCGGGCGTGGGCGCGGCAGTGGCACGTCGTCGACGACGATGCCCAGATCCGTGGCGGCATAGGTCACGCCGTCGATCTCGTCGGTCAGGTAGCTCGGATGGCCCTTGAGCCCCATCGGGAACGCCGCTTCGCGCTCTTTGACATAGGCCTTGGCTTCCTTGCCGCAGATCTGCGAGCGCATATTCACCGGCGGCTCGTCGATATTGCTCAGCTGCACGACGTTCTGCCCGGTGCCGCTGATCGCCCCGGAAAGGCCGCGCAGGAACAGCTCGGCCGTCATCTCATTGCGCTCGCGCGCCGAGGAGCCGCCCAGCACCACCGCCAGCATCGAGCGACCGCCGCGCTCCACCGTCGCGACGATATTGAGGCCCGAGGCGCAGACATAGCCGGTCTTCATGCCGGTGGTGCCGGCGAAATGTTCGAGCAGCCCGTTATTGGATTCGAGCTTGGCCTTGCCCAGCTTCACCGCTTCGGTGCCGAACATCGGCAGGTACTCTGGGAAATCGCGCCTGAGGATCAGCGCCAGGATGGCGAGATCGCGCGCCGAGGTCACCTGGCCTTCGTTATGCAGCCCGTGCGGGTTGACGAAATGCGTGGCGCTGAGCCCCATCGCTGTGGCCATGCCGTTCATCTCCTCGACGAAGGCCGGCACCGAGCCCGAAACCGTCTCGGCAATCGCCACCGCCATGTCGTTGGCCGACTTCACCACGAGGATATAAAGCGCATCCTTCATGGTGACCGAAGCGCCCACCTTGAGGCCGGATTTGCTCGGCGCCTGGTTCCAGGCGTTCTTCGACACTTTCACCTTGGTATCGAGGTTGACGGTGCCGGCCTTGATGGCGGCGAACGCCACATAAGCGGTCATCAGCTTGGTGAGCGACGCCGGATGCCACGGCACGCCCGCGTCCTCGGCATAGAGCACCTCAAAGGTGTTCGCATCGACCAGCAGCAACGGATTGGCCCAGGCGGGCGTCATGCCGAGGGTGGCGAGGATGACCAACAGGCTGGCGGCGATGCGCCGGCGAAGATGCGCGAGCAAGGCGCCTCCAGATGCAGACCGTCTCGGAATTGGCAGCGTTCTAGCAATCCGGCCCGTGTCGCTCAACCGCCGCCGGGGCCCGCTCAAATGATTTTGAAGCACGGCGGTTCCTTCTACGTTAAGTCGGGCAGATTCAGGGCACTCGACCAGCGGTGGAACAGCGTACGGCGCGGCTCCGGCATTGACGCCTCCAGCACCTCCAGCGCGCTGATGCTGTCGACCCGGAAGTTACGGAAGTCGTGCCGGAGCGTGCACCAGGCCACCAGTGTCTGATAGCCCTCGAAATAGCCCAGTGCCACCGGATAGACGGTGCGCTCGCTGGTGGCGCCGCCCTTGTCGCGATAGCCGAGCCAGACCTGCTTTTCCTCGCGCAACGCCCGCCGCAGCCGCCCCAGCGGGTTGGCTTCGTCGACCGTGCGTGGCGGAATGACGAACAACCCCACCGACAGCATCTCGTCGCGCTTGGCCCTCGGCAGCACCGCCTCGATCTTGCTCGAAGCATCGCGCGCCGTCGCCGCCATCTCGCCATCGGGGCCGTAGATCAACCCGCGCAGGCCCAGCACCAGCGCCTCGATCTCCTCGTCGGTGAACATCAGCGGCGGCAGGAAGTGCTCGGCGCGCAGCTGGAAACCGACCCCGGCCTCGCCGTCGATCGCCGCCCCCATCGATTTCAGCGTCTCGATGTCACGATAGACCGAGCGCAGCGACACGCCCATCTCATGGGCCAGCACCGCCCCCGTCACCGGGCGGCGCCGCCGCCGCAGCGCCTGCATCAGGTTGAGCAGCCGTTCCGAGCGCTTGGCCATTAGCTGTGCATCGCTGCTGACAAAATCGGGTGCCGGGCGCGGTTAGCCTTCTCGCATCGAAAACCAAGGAGAGACGAAATGACCACCATCCTCACCATCCTGACCGAAGGCTTCGCCGACTGGGAGACCGCCCTGCTCAACGCCGTGGCGCACAGCTTCTACAAGGTGGAAACCAAGTACGCGACCCCCGGCGGCAAGCCGGTGACCTCGTCGGGCAACATGACGGTCACTCCCGAACTGGCGCTCGAGGCGATCGACGTGGCCGACTATGACGCGATCATCGTCTGTGGCGGCACCATCTGGCAGTCGCCCGAGGCCCCCGACCTGGCGCCGCTGCTGACCGCGGCCAAACAGCAGGGCAAGCTCATCGGGCTGATCTGCGACGGCACGGTGGCCGGCGCCAAAGCCGGACTGCTCGACGGCATTCGCCACACTAGCAATGGCGACCGCTATCTCGATTTCACCGGCTATCAGGGGAAGTCGCTCTATCGCGACACGCCCGCGGCCGTGACCGACGGCCGCGTCGTCACCGCCGGCGGCACCTCGCCGGTGAGCTTCATGGCCGCGGTGATGGATGGCCTCGGGCTGGCCGACGAGAACCTCGATTTCTATGTCGGCATGCACGCAGCGCAGTTCAGCAAGGCGGCTTGAGTCTGAGCGTGGGGCTCCCCCACCCTTGATCCCTCCCCACAAGGGGGAGGGAGACGCATACTGAGATTGCGGCTTCTGCTCTCCCTCCCCCTTGTGGGGAGGGTAGCGCAGCTAGGCGGAGCCGTAGCGAAGCTGGGTGGGGGTGGCCAAGCGCACCGGCCTCGCCGTCATTCACACCGGCAGCAGCAACCGATCCCGCCGCACCACCTCTGCCGACAGCCCCACATCCGCCGCATGCCGCGCCACCCGGATCACATACCGCCCCGGCTCCACCAGCCAGTGCTGCGCCTCGGTGCGATAGTAGGCGAAGGCCCGGTCATCGAGTTGCAGCGTCAGCCGCTGCCGCTCGCCGGGGCCCAGATGCACTTTCTCGAATGCCTTCAGCTCCTTGGCCGGCCGTGACACCGTCGCATCCGGGGCCGACACATAAACCTGCACCACCTCGGAGCCGGCCCGGCGACCGGTGTTCTCGACCGTCACCGAAACGCTCACCCGGCCATCCGCTTCGAACCCAGAGGCATCCAGTTCGAGTTCCGACACCGCAAAGCTGCTGTAGCCAAGCCCGAAGCCAAACGGGAACAGCGGCGCGATGCCGTGGCGATCGTAGTGGCGATAGCCGATGAACACGCCTTCCTCGTAACGCACCTTGCCGTCGAGGCCGGGATAGATTTCGCGATCCTGCGAATTGGTCGGATTGTCCGCCCACTTGACCGGAAAGCTCTGCGGCAGCCGGCCACCCGGCTCGGCTGCGCCGGTCAGCACGTCGGCAATGGCGTTGCCGGCCTCCTGCCCCGGATACCAGGCCTCGAGCACTGCCGCGACCTCGCCGAGCCACGGCATCTCCACCGGCCCGCCGGACTGCAGCACCACCACGGTGCGCGGGTTCACCACCGCCACGGCGGCGATCAGCTCGTCCTGCCGGCCGGGCAAGGTGATCGAGTCGAGGTCGCTGCCCTCGGTGTCCCACTCGCCGTTGCGCCCGACGAACACCAGCGCCACTTCGGCGTCGCGCGCCGCCTCGACCGCCTCGGCGATCGCTGCATCGCCGAGCGGCAAGCCGATGCCGGCGGCGAAGGCCGCAAGCCCCAGCGTCGCGAACGGCTTGGTGGCGAACTCGATCACCACCTCGTAGCTGCGCCCGGCTTCCAGATTGATGGTACCCACCACCTCGTCGCAGCCTTCCTCGAAGAAGGTGCGGCCTTTGCTCCAGTTCGTCCAAGCATCGGCGACCAGCTTGCCGTCGACCAGCACCCGCGAGAAGCCGGCGCTGTAGATGCCGACCCGGTGCTCGCCGCTTGCCTCAGGCGTGAACCGCCCGGTGAGCCGGGCCGAGAAATGCAGCGGATCGACCTTGCCGCCGCCAACCCGGCCGATCCAGAAGGCCTGCGCTTCCTCCAGCGTCTCGGTGAACACCGGCGCGTCGGCAAGTGTCTCGTTGGCGAAATACTCGGCCGTGAACCCACCGCGCAGCAGCGGTTCGAACCGGTGGTTGGTCGATCCCGCCGCATAGCTGAGACGCGCCTCGCCCAATGCAGCAACCAGGCCGTCCCACGGCGAGACGCGATAGTGCGGATTGAGCTGCGCGCTGCCGCCGCCCATGATCTGCGCCACTTTGGCGTTGGGCCCGATTACCGCAAGCTTGCCCAACCCGCTGAGCGGCAGCAGATCGCCGGCGTTCTTCAGCAGCACTGCGCCTTCGGCGCCGGCGCGACGGATCAGCGCCCGGTGCTCGGCGCGGTCGTCGGCCTGCTCCGCCCACTCGCTGTGATCATCGAGCGCGCCGGTCCGCTCCATCAACCGGAGCACGTCGAGGACGCGGGCCCGCAGCGTCTCGCGGCTGACTTCGCCGGCTTCCACCGCCGCCACCAGCTTCTCGCCACGGTCGCGCGGCGGCCCCGGCATTTCGAGGTCGAGCCCGGCATTGACCGTCGGCGCGGTGGAGTGCGAGCCGAACCAATCCGACATCACCACGCCGTCATAGTGCCATTCCCGGCGCAGCACCTGGTCGAGCAGCCAGGGGTTCTCGCTGGTGAAGGTGCCGTTGAGCTTGTTGTAGGAGCTCATGATGCCCCAGGTGCCGGCGCGCTTCACCGCCCATTCGAACGGCACGAGATAGAGTTCGCGCAGCGTCCGCTCGTCGATCTCGGAGCTGATGGTGGTGCGCTCGATCTCCGATTCGTTGCCGGCGAAATGCTTGATCGTCGCCGAAACGCCCTGCCCCTGCAGCCCTTCGATATAGCCGACCGCCAGGCTGGCGGTGAGGATCGGATCTTCCGAGTAGCACTCGAAATTGCGCCCGTTACTGACCGAGCGATGGAGGTTCACCGTCGGCGCGAGGCTCACATGCGCCCCCTTCGATTTCACCTCCTCGGCCAAAGCCGTGCCGATCTCGGTGAGCAGCCGGACGTTCCAGCTGGCGCCGAGCGCGATCCCCACCGGGAAGGCCGCCGACTTCACCCCGCCGATCAGCGAGCCGCCGCCGCGCGCTCCGTTCGGCCCGTCGGTGACGCGGAGCTTGCCGATACCGAGCCGATCGATTGCCGGCAGCGACCAGAAATCCTCACCCGATAACAGGCTCACCTGCTCCTCGAGCGTCATCCGGTCGACCAGTTCTTCGATCCGCCCCATCGTTATCTCCTTCGTGTTGAACGTTCTACGCTCCCCTAGAGCATTTCACTGTTCCAAGGCAACGGCCCACATGCGCTGCGCACCCCTAGTCACAAGGAGTAACCGTGTCTATATTTGTGCCTAAAGTGATTTTGCCCGTTGGAGGCACCAGATGAAACCCATTCCCGGCCGGAGCGAGACCTGCAACGCCATGGCCGACATCCTCAATCGCATCGGCGACAAGTGGAGCGTCATGATCGTTGGCTATCTCGGCAAGAAGACCATGCGCTTCAACGAGCTGCGCCACACCATCGGCGGCATCTCGCAGCGCATGCTGACTTTGACGCTGCGTAACCTCGAGCGCGACGGCCTCGTCACCCGCACGGTCTATCCCGAGATCCCGCCGCGGGTTGAGTACCAGCTGACCCCGCTCGGCCAGAGCCTGCAGGGGCCGATCAGCTCGCTCTGGGCCTGGGCCGAGGAGCATCAGGGCGAAGTGCAGAGCGCCCGGCTCGAGTATGACGGGTTGCACGACGACGCCACTGACCAGCACCCGCCGGAGCGGCGCTACGCCGGCGCCGCCAGGTGACGGTTGGGGTTGCAACCCGCTCCAGCCTCGCTGACAACCTGAGCGCCATCGGCCTCGCCGATGGCGATGCCGTGCTGGTGCATGCCGCGCTGCGCCAGGTCGGCAAGCTGGTGAACGGCCCCGACGATATCATCGACGCGCTGCGCGACGTGATCGGTCCGGCCGGCACCATCCTCGGCTATTGCGACTGGCAGCTCGAGGACGAGCTGCGCGACGACCCGTCGATGCGCCGGCATATCGCCGCCTTCGATCCCGAGCGCTCCCGCTCCATCCGCGACAATGGCTATTGGCCCGAGGCGCTCCGCACCACGCCCGGCGCGCTGCGCAGCGGCAGCCCTGGCGCCTCGATGGCGGCGCTCGGCGGCGAGGCCGAGTGGTTCACCGCCGACCATGCGCTCGACTATGGCTATGGCCCGCAATCGCCGCTCGGCAAACTGGTCGAAGCCGAGGGCAAGGTGCTGATGCTGGGCGCCCCGCTCGACACCATGACGCTGCTGCACCATGCCGAGCACCTCGCCAATTTCCCCAACAAGCGCATCCTGCGCTACGAGGCCCCGATCCTCGTCGACGGCGAAACGGTCTGGCGCTGGTTCGAGGAGTTCGACACCGGCGATCCGCCGGACGGGTTGCCCGAGGGCTATTTCGCCACCATCGTCGAACAATTCCTCGCCACCGGCCGCGGCAAGCGGGGCAAGGTCGGCGAGGCGAACTCAGTGTTCGTCCCCGCCGCCGAGATGGTAACTTTCGGCGTCGATTGGCTCGAACGCTGGGGTAAGACGCGGTAGGGCCTGGACCTACAACGCCAAGATCTTCACCTTCCCACCGGCGTCATTCCCGCGAAGGCGGGAACCCAGTGGGATGCTCTACACCCGCTGTTGTTGAAGCATCGCTCTGGGTCCCCGCCTACGCGGGGATGACATCTGTGGTTGGGCTCGACTAGCGCTTGGCCACCCAGGCGCCGCTGTCGCCATAGCGCTTGCCCGAGAACTTCTCGGCCGCCAGCAGTTCGCCGAGCGTCTTCAGCTCCTCCGCCGAGAGCGTGATGCCCGCCGCGGCGACGTTCTGCTCGAGATGCGCGATCCGCCGTGCTCCGGGAATCGGCACGATAAAATCGCCCTGGTGGATCACCCAGGCGAGCGCCAGCTGCGCCGCCGTCACGCCCTTCTCTGCCGCCATCGCTTCGAGCAGTTGCACCAGGCGGGCATTGGCCGCCATGTTCGCCTCGCTGAAGCGCGGCAGGCTGCGCCGGAAATCGGTGGCGCCGAGATCTTCCGGCTTCTGGATCGTGCCGGTCAGGAAGCCGCGGCCCAGCGGACTGAATGGCACGAAGCCGATCCCAAGCTCACGGCAGGTGTCGAGGATGTCGCCCTCGGGATCGCGCGTCCACAGCGAGTATTCGCTTTGCAGCGCCGCGATCGGATGCACGGCATGCGCCCGGCGCAGGGTATCGGCGCTGGTTTCGGACAGCCCAAGCGCCCGGACCTTGCCCTGCCGCACCAGCTCGGCCATGGCGCCCACCGTATCCTCGATCGGCACCTGAGGGTCGACGCGGTGCAGGTAGAACAGGTCGATAGCTTCGACGCCCAGGCGCTTGAGCGACGCCTCGGCCACTTCGCGGGCATGCTCGGGCCGCCCATCGACACCGGCCATGGCGCCGATGTCCGACTTGCTGGGGTCGATCTTGAACCCGAACTTGGTGGCGATCACCACCTTGTCGCCAAATGGTTGCAGCGCCTTGCCGACCAGGATTTCGTTGGTGAACGGCCCGTAGACCTCGGCGGTGTCGAACAGCGTGACGCCCAGTTCCACGGCGCGATGCAGCGTGCGGACGGCATCGGCTTCGTCCTGGCCGCCATAGGCATGGCTCATCGCCATGCAGCCCAGCCCGACGGTCGAAACAGTCAGCGGCCCGAGGGTTCGCGTCGCCAAGCGGCTATCAGCGGGCGGCTGCCCGCCTGACGGTTGCCGGTCGCTTGCGGCGTTCTGGGAGTGCGTCATATTCCTTCATCCTCTTCGATATGCCGGCATAGCCGGCGATCTTGGCGTCGAGGACAAGGAGGCTCTCGGAGAGTTCGGCCAGCTGGGCCCGCACCTTCTCGCGGTGCCGCTCCAGCAGTTCGCGACGCGCCGCCTCGGTTGCGGGACCCTGGTCACGCAAAGCTGCGTAATGCAGCATTTCCCGGATCGGCATCCCGGTCGCCTTGAGGCGGCCGAGAAATTCGATCCAGCTGAGGATCGACGCATCGTAATCGCGCTGGCCCGACTGGTCCCGGTCGGCATAGGGCAACAGCCCGATCCGCTCGTAATAGCGGATCGTATGGGCGGTGAGTCCCGAACGCTCGACCAGTTGACCGATCTTCATCTCTGCCTTCCTTGCCACGACGAGAGACGAGGCTAGGAGTTCGAGTGCACTCTAAGTCAAGCGGTGATTTTCCAGTAGGCCAGCGCGATGGCGTTCTAGGCGTTGAAGCCGCTGTCGACGAGGATCGAGGTGCCGGTGATGCTCCGCCCGCCGGGGCCGGCAAGATGCACTACCGCCGCCGCGATATCCTCGGCGGCGCCGAAGCGGCCGAGCGCATTGAGCCCCATCTGCGACGGCGCCATCGGCCCGTCCGCCGGGTTCATGTCGGTATCGGTCGAGCCCGGATCGACGGTGTTGATGGTGATCCCCAGCGGCCCCAGCTCGCGCGCCAGTGCCCGGGTCATGCCGCCCAGCGCCGATTTGCTCGTCACATAGAGGCTGAGCCCCGGCCCGGCCACGCGGGTCGCCATATTGGTGCCGATCGAGATGATCCGCCCGCCCTCGCTCATGTGTTTCACCGCCGCCTGCGTCGCGAAGAACGGCGCCCGGGCGTGGATCGAGAACAGCCGGTCGAAGTTCTCCACCGTGACATCGCCGAACGGCCCGCCAGTGCCGACGCCGGCATTGTTGACGAGGATATCGATGCGCCCCAGTTCTCGGGCGGTGCGGTCGACGGCGGCCATCACCGCCTCGGGGTCGGCCGAATCCACCTGCATGGCGATGGCGCGCCGGCCGAGGGCGGTGACCTCTCGTTCGATCTCGCCGGCCTTCTCGCCGTTGCGCTCGAAGGTGAAGGCAACGTCGGCGCCGGCCTCTGCGAGCGCCAGCACGGTGGCTGCGCCGATGCCGCGGCTGCCGCCGGTGACAAGGGCCACGCGGCCGGAAAGTTCGAGGTCAGTCATATCGGATCTCCATTTTCTACCGATCGGTACACAATTGGCTATGACGGTTGCGATGCAGCGTCAAGAATTTTATACTGATCGGTAGACAATCATCCGGAAACCCGATTTTGGCAGGCCGTCCCCGCGAGTTCGATCGAGACCAGGCACTGGACCAGGCAATGCGCCTGTTCTGGGAGCGCGGCTATGAGGGCACCTCGGTCAACGACCTGACCGAGGCGCTGGGCGTCGGCAAGCCGAGCCTCTATGCCGCCTTCGGCTCCAAGGAGCAGCTGTTCTACGAGGCGCTCGACCTTTACGTGCGCACCTACGGGCCAACCCTGGGGGACGTGCCCACGGCGCGCGGAGCGATTGAGTCGCTGCTGCGATCCAATGCGGAGACCTACACCGATCCGAACATCCCATCGGGGTGCATGATCGTGCTCGCCGCCGCCGTCGGCCCACCGCAGAACGCCGAGGTCCGGGCGCATCTGGCCATGCTGCGCAACGCCTCGACCGGCTCGTTCGCGGCGCGGATCCGGAAGGGGATGGTTGATGGCGATGTGCCAGATGGCGCCGATGCTGACGCCATGGCGCAGTTCTACACCACGGTGCTGAACGGGCTGGCCCTGCAGGCGAGAGACGGCGCCGGCGGCGCCGCCCTTGAGCGTGTCATCGACGGCGCGATGGCCGCCTGGGACGTGCTATCCGTCCCTAGACCAGCGCCGTGATTTCCTTCTTCCGCCACCAGCCGAGATAATAGGTGGCCTGGAAGGTGAGCAGCGCCGTGAAGCTCATGCAGTAGCCCCACCATACGCCCTCGAGCCCGAAGAAGTGGCTGAGCGTCAGCGCCGCCGGCACTTCGACCAGGATGATCGCTGCCAGCGACAGCGCCATCGGGATCCATACATCGCCCGAAGCACGCATCACCGCCGAGAACACCGAGCCCCAGCCGAACACCAGGCAGCTCCACAACACGATGTGCAGCAGCCGCTCGGCGACCTGCACCACCGCTTCGTCGGTGATGAACAGCCGCACCAGGTGCTGCGAGAAGAGGTAGGCGATCGTCACCAGCGCCCCGGTGACGATGAGGTTCATCAACAGCGCCGTGCGGGTCACCTTCTCCACCTCGTCGAAGCGCCGCGCCCCGATCGCCTGGGCGGCAAAGATCGAAGCGGCGATGCCGATCGACATGGCCGGGAACTGCACATAGCTCAGCACCTGGTTGACCGCGCCATAGGCCGCCGTGGCGTCCGAGCCGAAGCGGTTGATGATGCCGACAATGACGATGGCCGAGATCGACGACACCACCATGGCGACGCCGGCCGGGATACCGAGCTTGAGGATCAGCCCGAGCAGCTGGAAATCCACCTTCAGATGCCGGATCAACTCGGCGTCGGGCGCCATCGGGCTCTTCTTGTAGTTGAGGTAGAAGAACAGAAAGATCAGCACCACGACGAAGCCGGCGATGAACGCCACCGCCGCGGCGAGCACGCCGATCTGCGGCAGGCCGAACCAGCCCTGGATCAGCGCCGGCGTGACGACGAGCCCCACCCCGATCGAGAAGATCAGCGTCAGCAGCGGCGTTACCGTGTCGCCGACGCCGCGCAGCGTCGAGGTGATGATCAGGAACAGGAAGAACCCGGGCATGCCGATCAAGACGATCCGGCCATAGGCCGTCGCTTCGGCGACGATGTCGGCGGGCGCCCCGAGCAGTTCCATCAGGTTCTGCGCGAAAAAGCCGCCGAACACCGCGACGACGAGGCCCATGAGGAAACCGACGGTCAGCGTCGTACCGGTGACCTGCTTGATCTTCAGGAGGTTCTTGGCGCCCCACGCCTGGCCGATCAGGATCGCCGCGCCCGAAGCGAGGCCGATCACGAACGAGATGAGGAAGATCATGATCGGGAAGAACACCGAGACGGCGGCCAGCGCCTCCACCCCGATCATCTGCCCGATATAGATATTATTGATGGTGCCCGACAGCGACTGCAGGATGTTGCTGAGCATCAGCGGCACGAGAAAGACGAGGAAACGCTGCCAGAGCGGCCTTGAGAGATTGTTCATCGAGTGAACTCCGAAACCCGTAAATTATGCGACGGCGTTGGGCCCCAAATGACCAGCGGCCGGTCGAGTCGACCGGGTCGCGAGGCGGGCCACTTCACATCTCAGCTGAAGATGCAGGCGGGTCGGAGCACGATGGGGTATGAACGCACGCCGGTTCTCTAGCCCCGCCCCGCGCGCCGGTCAACGTCCGGGCGCTCCTGACCGGCCATGTCGGACAAAGGCAAAAGCAATGACCACCGGCCTCCAGCTGTCGCGCCGCTTCTACGAATCACTGGTCGCGCCGATCATCGCCCGGGCCCTGCCGCAGCTCAGCTATGCCGCTGCTCGGCTCGGTGATGGCTCCGAGGTGCTGGGCTTCGACACCGAGATGTCGGCCGACCACAATTACGGTCCGACCGTGCAGATCATCCTCGATGCCGCGGACTTCGCCCACGCCGACGTGCTGATGGCGGCGCTGGATGCGCAATTGCCCGAACGCTTCGAGGATTGGACCATCCGGTATGAGAGCCTTGGCCGTCACGTTCGCGCCGATGGCTGGCACACCTCGGATCACGGCGCCGAGCTGATGACGCTCGAGGCGCTGCTGCGCCGTCAGGTCGGCGCTGCTCTCGGCCCATGGTCCAATGCCGACTGGCTGAGCTTTCCCGAACAGCGCCTGCTCACCCTCATCGCCGGCGCGGTGTTCCGCGACGATGGCGGACAGCTCGCCGACCTGCGGCAGCGGCTCGACTACTTTCCGCGCGACGTCCGGCTGCTGCGCCTCGCGACCGAATGGGACGCGATCGGCGAGGAACGCGCTTTCGTTGGCCGTACCGGGGAGCTTGGCGATGCATTGGGCTCCCGGGTCATCGGCTCACGCCTCGTCGAGCACCTGATGCGCATCGCCTTCCTGGTCGAGCGCCGCTATGCGCCCTACCCCAAATGGTTCGGTACCGCCTTTGCCCGGCTCGACAGTGCGACGGTGCTGCAGCCGCTGCTGGCCGAGGCGCTGGAGGCAGCCGACTGGCAGCAGCGCGAAGCCGCCATTGCCCGCGCCGCCGAGCATCTGGCACAGTTGCAACTTGAGCATGGCATCCCCGGCGCGGTGCCGCCGCGCATCGCCTCCTACTTCACCCGCCCGTTCCAGGTGATCAATGCCGACGCGATCGCTGCCGGCCTCCGCGGCGCCATTGCCGACCCGATGCTGCGGCAGCTCCCGGTCGGCGGCATCGACCAGTTGACCGCCATGGTGCCGATCCTGACCGCGCCGGAGCAAGCTCGGCGCCTCGTCGCGGCGCTGGTTCCCGATCAGCCGGGCGAATAGCTGCAATCAGCAACTCTCATCCCCCAGGCCCGCCACCTCGTGTAGTCTCCCGCCCATGACCAGACCCATCGCCATCGTCACCGGAGCCGGCCAAGGCATCGGCGCCGCCATCGCCCGCGAGCTCGCCGCTCGCGATTACCAGCTGGTGCTGTTCGCCCGCTCGGAACAGGTCGAGGCCGTTGCCGCCGAGCTCTCCGCCACCGCGGTGCGCGGCTCGCTCACCGAGCCCGCCGACCTGCAGCGCCTCGTCGAAACCACTATCACGAAGCATGGCCGCATCGATGCCGTGGTCAACAATGCCGGCCATGTCCCCAGTGGCGATATCGGCGCCATGGCCGATGACGACTGGCAACACGGTTTCGATATGATCGTCTTGAACCCGGTCCGCCTGATGCGGCTGGTGACGCCGCATTTCCTTGCCGTCGGCAAGGGCGCGGCAGTGAACATTTCGAGCTTTGCCGGTAAGTCGCCGGATCTCGCGATGCCGATGTCGTCGGCGCTGCGCCCGGCATTGCAGGCCTGGACCAAGCTCTATGCCGACCGCTACGGCGCCGATGGCATCCGCATGAACGCCGTGCTGCCCGGCTTTCTCGACAATTACGACACCGTCGAAGCCCGCCGCCAGAAGATCCCGGTCGGTCGCTACGGCGAACTCCAGGAGCTGGCGAAGGTCGTGGCCTTCCTCCTCTCCGACGACGCCTCCTACGTCACCGGCCAGAGCCTGCTTGTCGATGGCGGCATGACCCGTGCCATCTGACCTGCAATCGACGGCCTCGATCATTGCGATGAATGGGGTCGATCACCAGATGTCATCGCGCCACCGCACCAACCTGATGTAGCGTCCCCGCCCATGCATGCCCCCGCCCCCCATAGCGGACCCGCGCAGTTCTGGCTCGGCGTCCGTATGTTCCTGCCCGTCGCCGTCTCCATTGCCGCCTACGGCGTGGTGTGGGGCGTGCTCGCCGGCCAAGCCGGGTTGAGCGTCCTCGAAGTGGCGCTGATGAGCGGGCTGGTGTTTGCCGGCGCCAGCCAGTTCGTGGCGCTCGATATGTGGACGCCGGGAAACCTGCCGGTGCTGTCGATCGTCATCGCCGCCGGCATCGTCAACCTCCGCATGCTGCTGATGTCAGCGACGCTTCGGCCGCTGGTCGGCCATCTGTCGCTGCCCAAACAGCTGGGCGCCATGTTCTTCGTCTCCGACGAGCAATGGGCGATGACCATGGCCGAGGTCCGGAAGGGCACCGGCAGTGTCGCCTTCCTCATCGGCACCGGCGTCCTCAGCTGGTTCGCCTGGATGGGCTCGACCCTCTGCGGCCGAGTGCTCGGGGCGTTCATCGACGATCCCACCAAATATGGGCTCGATTTCGCCTTCACCGCCACCTTCCTCGCCTTGCTGCTCGGCATGTGGCGGGGCCGCGGCGACCTGGTGCCGTGGATCGTCGGCGCGCTCGCCGCCATCCTTACTTCGAAGCTGATCGAGGGCAACTGGTACATCATCGTCGGCGGCCTGGTCGGCAGCTTTGCCGGCGCCCTTGCCGAGACCATCCGGGAGCGCCGCCATGTCGCTTGAGGCGCTGATCGCCATCCTCGGCATGGCCGCAGTGACCTTCGCCATCCGCGCCGGCGGCCTGCTGCTTGCCAACCGGCTGCCCACCACCGGTTTCGTTGCCAGCTGGATGAAGCACGTCCCGGGCGCCGTGCTGGCCGCGCTGGTTGCGCCCGCGATTCTCGCCGGCGGCGCCGCCGAAGCCATCGCCGCCGCCGTCACCGCGCTGGTCTATCTCGTCAGCCGGAACCTGTTTGCCGCCATGCTGAGCGGCGTGCTGGCGGTCTACCTCGCTCGCCTGGCACTGGGCGCCTAGAAGCGCCCTCAGGGAACACGCTCACCTCCTTGCTCGTTGTAGCACCAGCAAGGAGAGTCGAGATGCAGACCATCATCGGACAGTTCGACAGCTACGAGCATGCCGCCGCCGCCGTACATGCGCTGCACGAGGCCGGCATCGCCCACGCTGACATCAGCTTTGTCGCCAATACCCCGCCCGACTTCGAGCCTGACGAGGTCGGCGAAGGCGCCACCACCGGCGCCGAAGTCGGGGCCGGACTGGGCGCCGCCGGCGGCTTGTTGGCTGGGCTTGGCATCATTTCCATTCCGGGCCTCGGCCCGGTGGTTGCTGCCGGCTGGCTGTTTGCCACCGCCATCGGCGCCTTCGCCGGCGCCGGCGTCGGAGCGGCAACCGGCGGCCTGATCGGCGCGCTGACCAGTGCCGGCGTTCCTGAAACCGAGGCCAAGGTCCTGGCCGAGAAACTCGAGCGCGGTGGCGCGATCGTCAGCGCCCGCGTCGACGAAGCCCATGCCGGCCCGGCCGCCGCGATCCTGAGGCACGCCGAAGGCATCGAAGCAGTGCCGCACGGCGAAGAGATCGAAACCGCCGCACAGCAGATCCCCGACGAAGACCTGCCGCCGCCGCGCCGCGACACCGACTACCCCTTCGTACCGCCGATCGTATAAGCGCATTCGGGAAAACGGCCTGTCCCTGCGAAGGCGCGGAGTAGTAGAGTTTTCCGCCTCGAAAGCGCGGCAACGTCAATAACCGGAGCGCTTCAGCGTCGCGTTTGGACGATGAAACGCTCTAGGTGCTTGATGCCGCATGAGGCTTAGGCTAGGCAGGTCCCCGCTTGGAGTGCCCCTCTGGCGGAATGGTAGACGCGGCAGACTCAAAATCTGTTGTCGAAAGGCGTGCCGGTTCGAGTCCGGCGGGGGGCACCAAATCTTTTTAATATCAATCACTTACGGCAAAGTGCGGGATTTTGACCCCCTTTGAAACGTAAGGGGTATTTTGATCGCTCCCCGCACCTTATCCGGTTGGGGATACAGGATTCGGACCTGTCTCGGTGGCACGTGCCTAACCTCTAGAGCCAAATGGAGAGGGCGCCCAAAAAATGTCTGACCGCGCGGATCTGTCCATGGATCATCTCATCGGCACAAGCGCGCTATTCAACGGCGTTGCCATACCTGGCAGATCACTCGACAAGGCGCTTGGCAGGTACGCGTTTAACATCTTCATTGGCGACGACAATCCCAAGTACCCGATCACCCTACGTGGAACAGGCACTGGTCTGCGTTTTAGAGGTCGATACCTATTGCTCTGCACGCAGCACCAACTTGTGGGGGTCGATCGGCAGCGGGTGGGCATGTTGACAGAGGACGGGGGGCAGTTTGTTACCTCCGGCGGCATGAGGCATTTTTCACCAAGCGGCGATACTGACGCCTATGACCTTATCGCTTTCGACTTTACCGAACCGGCCGACGCTTACCCGGAGTTTCGCTCCCGCTTTCACAATTTTGCACCGAAGCGGATGCCGCCCGACCCGCTGGGGTTCTTGGTCACGGGGTGCCCATTCAACGATCAGCTTTATGATGTAGCCGAGAACAACCACATCGGTCTCGCGCGACGCCAGGTGGTATGCGCGCTGGATGATGACGAGCCGTCAGACACATCACTGTTCCGCGTCCTTCCTGATCGGCCGCTTAACTTCAATCCGGACGGAATGAGCGGGGGTTCGGCGTTCGCTCTGGTTGCCGGCGACGAAGGTCTAGAAGTCGGATTCGCAGGCATAGTTGCGCGCGGAGGATCGCACGCATTCCACGTCATCAAAGTTGGCGTAGTAGCGTCGTTTCTGGAGTCCATTGCTGATTGGGGGCAAAGGCAAACAGCCAGCGAAGGCGGCATCCAGCCTTCGGGCTAATCGAAAGCTGTTACATCGGCCTAGCGCACCACCCGCAGACCGCCCTTCCCCATTCCGGCCGACCTATGCACCGCTGGTGCTGACGGCGCGGGAGCCTGCATCTTCTCCCACCTGATCAGCACGTGGTCGGACTGGCATTCGGGACATTTCAGATGTCGCGGCAACTTTGAAAGCGGGAAGTCGTACGGTAGCGCCATCAGAAGCGAGTGCACGTCGGCCATGAACTCGCCCGGGCACGCCTTCGCCGGCTTCAGTGATGCGCGCCGTCTGTCGCAGGACAGCCAGCCCACCCAGTTGCCGAGCCGAGCATCCGACAGTGTCGCCCACTGTTCGAAGGGCGGCTCCATTGGCTGGACAGAGCAGCCCTCCCCCAGCTTCGCGAGTTCGCACGGGGGATTTCCGTCCGCCGCCACCAGGCGCGCCAGTTCGCCGAGAGGACGGTCTCCGTACCTGCGCTGCAGCTTGCCAGTGCCGGCGGAGGCAATGCGCTGGCATCGCCGGCAGACGATATCGAGTTGCCTCGGCGTATAGGCCGAGAGCCGTAGATTGGCGAGGTCGTCCACGGCTTTCAGTCGGCGATTTCTCGCATCGCGTAGACCGGCATCCGGTCTGAGTTTTCCTGAGGCAAGTCGCGGAGCGCGCGCTCCACGGTCCCGAGGCGAAAGCCGGTGACTTGCGAGATGTCGTGGGCGGTGAAGAATGGGCAGGTCCGTTTAAGCGACTTGATCTGATCGGACGGACTGACTGAGGTGGACATTTCGAGCTCCTTTACGTCGGGAGCCACGAGTCATATACCCGTGAACGAAATGAGAACAAGCCACGAGGGATAGGGGCTGTGAACAGCGAATCCCACAATCGCTTCACATGGGCTCCGGTTGCCGCTAGCCCGGGCCAGGATCCTGCGATGCGGCGCCTAGGCGCTCAACTGCCGTCACCCACCGGTGACGTCGTAAGAGGGCATATGGCCGAGGCGTTGGCGCACCAAAGGCGCGACAACCAGGGCTCATGGAACTGGTCGGTCGGGATCTACCGCCATTGGGGCGTGCACTTCATCCGGAGCGGCTATGCCGATACCTCCCAAGAAGCCGCGGACTTGGCAAATTCCGCGCTACCGGAAGTGATCGGCGAGGCGGCGGCGTATGATGAGCGGGAGGCGGCGCTCGATGCCATCCTCCATGCGGCTCGTCAGCCCGAGGGGGAATGGGTCGTTCCCCTACTTCCGATCGAGGGCCGCGACGAGCGGTTCCTGCGCAGCCTTCAATGGAGGGTCGGTCAGGCCGGGAAGAACGACTGGCCGGGCTACCGCGCCTTGGCGGCCGGCCTACGGGAATATCTTGGCTCCTAGTCGAGCTTGTGGCGCTCCTTCAGTCGAGCCTTGAGAGACGCCGGCAAATCCAGCTTGGCGATCATGTCTTTGACGACCTCCTGCTGCGTCATCGGATGTTCTCCCGACAGCGCCCGGCTCCGATCGAGGGCGGCACCGACGATCTCGCGGACGCTCGGCGCCGGCGGCTTGTGAGGCACCTTCGGCCGGCGCATCACCAGGTCTGCTTTGAGCGGTTGTAGACATCGATCGCCTCGGGCGCGTCCAACACCTCGAGAAGTTCGTCGAGCAGCCTATCGCGGGTGACGCCGCTGTCCGGAGGCGAGGCGCGCTGCACAACCGAGATAGCTTTGACCAGAACGCCCTCGGCGGTTGCGATGGGGCGGGGATTGCGGATGGGAAACTGGAATAACTGAGCCATGGGGCACTCCTACGCGGCGCGGACTCAATCCGCCGGATATCGCCCGGTTCCAGCAAAACGAATCAGTGATCGCGAGTCGACTCGGATTCCTTCCGCTCCCGCACTAAATTGCCGGCATGCTGCTTGAACGCCCTGCCCTCCGCTACATACAGCCCATGAAGCCGCGCCTGGTGGACACTCCGCCCAGCGGCGACGGCTGGTTCCACGAGGTGAAGTTCGACGGTTATCGCACCCAGTTGCACGTGGAGGCGGGTACCGCTCGGGCCTTCAGCAGCTCGGGGGCGAACTGGACCAGCAAATACCCGCAGATCGTCGCGGCCGCTTCTCAGCTGCGGTGCACGTCTGCGATCCTTGACGGCGAGGTCTATCTACCGGACGCCCGCGGCGCGGCCGACTTCTCAGGCTTACCAGCGGCCATCCGCTGGCGGCCGCAGGATTTGATCTTCGTCGCATTCGACCTGCTGCATCTGAACGGGGAGGACGTCCGCAGCAGGCCGGTGGAGAGCCGGCGCGCCATGCTGGGTGGCCTCATGCAGAGCGCGCCGGCCCCATCTCTCGCCTTCAGCCAGGAGCTTGGCGCCGA
Organism: Devosia sp. LjRoot16; assembly: GCF_964252795.1. NCBI lineage: Bacteria > Pseudomonadati > Pseudomonadota > Alphaproteobacteria > Hyphomicrobiales > Devosiaceae > Devosia > Devosia sp. LjRoot16. Next base: position 59,922 of record NZ_CAXUPH020000005.1, on the reverse strand, counting down.
CGGCCCGGAGGCGTTTGCCGCCATCGACGCCATGGGCCTCGAGGGCATCGTCAGCAAGAAGCGCGGCAGCCGCTACAAGAGCGGCGACGCCGACACCTGGCTGAAGACGAAGACCTTCACAATCGGCGAGTTCGATGTGATCGGCGCCGACCTGTCGCCAACTGGCGCACCGGTCGCGATCCTCGCGCGGCGCGATGAGCACGGCCTGCACTATGTGGGGGATGCCTTCATTACGCTGAAGGCGGCGGACCGTGAGGACTTCTGGGCCTACGTCGAGGCGAACACGGTCGAGGTCCCTGATCTCCCGCTGAAGCGGCGCGGGACGTGGTTGCGGCCGGGGCTGGCGGCAACGGTGCGGCACCTGCGCGGCGAAGGCATGCTGCGGCACGCCACTCTCAAAGGGCTGCGCCATGCCGGCTGACGATCTGCCCAAGCCGGGCATGCCGGCGGTCGTATCGCCAGAGCCTGGCGTGCAGCGCTGGACCTTCGCCAGCGCCGAACCCGAGGCGCAGCGGAGGGAGTTCCGCTACTGGCTTGGCTGGTTTGGTCTCGAGGAGGATGCTGAGCCCTTCGAGCAGAACGAGCGGTTCTGGTTGGTGAAGGGCCCGACCGACTAGCTCGGAATGAACCCGCGCCGCTGCAGCCAGCTCTTACCGCGCTGCGTGATGTGAACGCGTTTCTTGTCGCCGCCCATGATCAGCCGCTCATCCCACAGGATCTGAAACTCGGGGCGGTCCTCGATCGGCGTGCCGACCTGCTTGGACAACCGGATGAGCTCGTCGATAACGATCTGGGGAAGGTCATAGTCCTGCATGAAGCGCGGCGTAGCAGATTCGCCCGGGATCACTCGACGCAGACCCGCACGATCCCCTGCCCTGTCGGCGCCAGCTTGGCGAAGGCCGCCTTGCTGAGATCGATGATGCGGCCATACTTCCCGAACCCACCCCTATCGGTGATCCGCACGACGCCCGAGCGCTTGCCGGCGGTGACCAGCGCCCGGGCGCCGAGCGGCAGCGTGTTCGACGCAGCGGTCAGCGCGTGCATGTTGAACGGCTTGCCGTTGGCCATCAGCCGGCCATGATGCGCTTCGCCGTACCAGGAGGCCTTGCCGCACTGCGCGGCCTGAACGGGCATGGCCCAAAGCACCGCGGCCGCCACCACGAGGATGACGGCCGCGCCGAGCGTGCTGGTGATGATGGGATGCCTCATCGGCCTGCCCCCTTGCTGTTCGATGAACGGACGATTTCCCGGGTCAGCTCGCGGATATCGGCGCGGGCCTCGTTGAGCGCCGTGACGGCCCGCTCCATGGCGTCGGTGTTCGCCTGAAGCGTTCGGCGGTTGGCCTCGCGGTCGTTGTGCTCCTCCCGGCGGAGCACGTTGTTCTCGGTGAGGATGGCGTTGCTCGCCTCGAGCGTGGCCGCGAGCTCGTGCATCGCCACGCTGTCGGTGGTGATGATCTTCGTGTCGGTGCGGATCTGCGGAGGCGCCGAGGCGGCGATCTGCACCGCCTTGCGGATGGCCGCCCATGCCGCGACGCCGACCGATACCGCAACGGTGGTGATGCCGGCGGCCCAGGCCGCGACGTTTGCCCAGTCGATGGAGGCCGCGTCAGGTATCGTCGCCATCGTGGCCATCCGGAACGGCCACATCGAAGATGGACCAGTAGAAAGAAAACAGGCCGAAGAAGCCCAGCACCGAATAGACGGCGAGGCCGGTCGGCCAGGTCCATGAGAACAGGAAGCCGAGCGTCAGCACGGCGAACAGGGCTATGCCGGTGAGCGCGCCAGCGGCGCGGACGATGGCCGTGGGCTTGGCCATGTAGCCGTTGACGCAGAGGGCGGCGATGCGCAGCGTTCCGGCAAGGAACACCACCCAGCCCCAGAGGGCCGGGCCGCCGGCGAAGGCAGCGAATGCCCGGCCCGAGAACACGTGGGGATTGCCGAGCACGATCAGCCCCCACAGCGTGGTGATGGCCGCGTGCTCCCACTCGAGGACGCGGGAGCGGAATCGGGAAATGATCCGGCTTGCGACCTCTCGGGCCTTTGTCTGGACCATGATCATCGCCCTACCCGCAGTTTCGGTAGACGGATCGTCGGGCGCGGCTTCCTGCGCTTCTTGCGGCCGAACTCGAACGGCGAGGCGGCGTCCGGGTGACCGTCGGGAATGGTCTCGTGCGCCTCGCTGCCCTTGGGCTTGCGCGGCAGGATGGCCAGCACCACGCCGAAGACCAGGGCGACGAAACCGACGACCGCCGGCCAGCCGCCGATCGCCTTCAGCAGCCGGATGAGCCCGAGGCTTGATCCGAGGATGATGCCGGCGAGGCCGCCGACGATCAGCAGCTTGTTGAGCAGGCCGACCTGCGCCCACCACTCCCAGGCAGCGCCTTGGATGTGGCAGCCGATATCGAGCAGAGCGCAGTTCATCGCCGCGCCCCTTCCTGGACCGCCTCGACGGATGCCGCTTCGCCCTTCCGGCCGTTGAGGTAGAGCCACAGCGCTCCGCCGGCGAAGGCGAGCGCGTAGACCCACACCGGCACCCCGGCGAGCAGGTCGAGGAACGGCTGCACGAATTCTCGGATATCGGCGAAGCTGCCGATCACCCAGTTCAGGAAGGCGATGACGGCGCCGACGATGGCGCTCCAGAACCCAGCAACTTTCGTCAGCCAGTTCGTCTTCGCCTCGGGCGCAGCCTCGCGAACTTCCTTCGCCGAGGCCTCGGCGCGGCCGGCCGGCATCTCGCGCGGCTTGGCCTTGATCAGCGCAGTGATCAGCGAGCTGTCGATCGCCCCGCTCAGCGGCAGCCTGGCGTCATGCCGGAAGATGAGGATGGCCTTCTCGGTCAGGTCGCCGAAATCGCCATCGACATTGCCGATCTCGGAATAGCCGAGTTCCTTCAGCCGGCGCTGCACCTGGGCGACGACCTCGTCGTTCTTCGCGCCCTTCACCGGGAAGGCAGCCGGGCCAGTTGACGGCTTGGGCGCCGGCTTGCGGTCGCGCTCGTTCAGGGCCTCGGCGAGCACGCTCTCGAAGGCCGCGGCATCGTCCAGCGACTGGTTGATGCCGTCGCCGGCGTAGTAGCTCTGGCCGCGCCGCACGGTGCGGGGCTTCTTGCCGCCGATCTTGATCGTCGACAGCACCGGCAGGCTGGCCCATTCTTCCGCCAGTTCGTTGCCGAAGCTCTTCAGCGGGAAGGCGCCGTCGACGAAACGCCCATAGCCGCGGCGCTCAAGCAGCGCCAGGCCCATGGCATCCTGAAGGTCCGGCGAGAACTTAGCCGTCAGCGGCAGCTTCAGTTCCTTGACCAGGCTTTTCAGTGTCTTCCGGATGATTTGGTACCGGCCGGCCGCGCCGCTCTTCTGCTTCAGGTTCCGCACCCAGCGCAGCTGCTCGGCGAGAAGTTCCTCGAGCGTCATCGACGTGACGGGCTTGGGTAGCTTCCCCTTCTCGTCGATGTGGCCGATGACGGTGTTGTAGGCGGCAGCGCCCTTCCGGGCCGTCTCCAGCCCGCCGATATAGTCGAGCAGGACCGCCGCGCCGCGGGGCACGTTCGGGTTCATGGGGAAATCTCCGGTCTTTCGAGGGGAAGTTAGTTACGGTAGAAGGCTGACAGAGTTACCTGGCGCGAGGTGCCACTATGCTGCCGCAGACGATCCTGAGGGGCATCGAGCGATTCGCTCAGAAACACCAAGGCAAGGGGTGGGGTAGCTTCACGGTCGACCAGGAGGCGGCCGCTGCCGCGAAACTCTTGGCACCGACATCTGTCGTGATCGACGTCGGTGGAAACGTCGGCGACTGGTCCGCGGCCATACTGGACCGGGTTGACGTCAAGCGCCTAGTAGTTGTCGAGCCCGATGCAGGGAACTGCGTGAAGCTCCGCGACCGTTTCAAAGATGGCCGAGTTGAAGTCGTCCAACTCGCACTGTCATCCTCGAATGGCACTGCAGAGCTTTACTCGAACCATCTGGGCAGCGGCCTCGCCAGCTTGCATAAGCGCGAACTGCATCATCAGAAGATCGAACACGAGATGGTTGCAACCGTCGAGACGATTAGCCTCGAAAGACTCCTTGAAACTCGCCAAATTGAAACTGTCGACCTCCTCAAAATGGACATCGAGGGCCATGAATTTACGGTGCTCCAGGCCGCCGAGAAGCTCCTGCCGCGAGTTCGCATGATCCAGTTCGAGTTCGGCGGGCCCAATGTCGCCTCAAAGACGTTTTTTTTGGACTTCTGGCGACTGCTCTCGCCGGCTTACTCGATCTGGCGCCTCGGCCCTTCTGGCTTGATCGATGTCTCGAAGTACAGGGACAGTGATGAGGCCCTGTTTGGGGTCACCAACTACCTGGCGATCAGACGGTAGCCCCATGATCGGCGGCATGGGCACCCGATCTGCCTTCCCTTAGCCACACCGCGGCGCCCATCAGTAGAACTGCCATCGACCAGGGCCCCAGCTTTTGGGTCGTGGTGCTAACACCTTTGCCGGAGTTTCCAGATCGAACGCTTTGTTCTGCGCTCGCCTAGATTTGTCATCCCAGGATGAACATCCATGGCGCCGCATAGGCGCCAATGACAACGCGGCCGGATGGCAGAGCCCGAGCCCATTTGCAGTCGCCGCCCTCAAGCAACAATTCGCGGTTCTGGTTAAGCGCCACGTCTATGATAATCGCGCCGTTCGACGCGCAAGCAAAGGCGTATCGCCCCGATACCTCGACGTTCGACATTCCCCGATTTAGCAACCGGAAGCGATGCGTCTGAACAACAGTGTTTGTGGCAGGATCAATCACGGCGACTCCATCGGATCCACAGGCAAAGACGTACCCGTTCCCGCTTCCCAGACCGTAGATTTCACCTATGCTACAGTTGATGGTCGCGAGCGTAGCTCCGCCAGTCGGGTTAATCCGCTTCACTTGGCTGTTGCCCTCGTGAATGGTCCACAGCGAACCGGCAAGGTACCGGACCGGCAGGTTGGCAGCGCCAGTATTCAGATCCGTCGACACCAGCGTCATCGCCCCAGTCGACACGTTGACCTCGTAGAGCGCGCATCCTTGGGCGTTGGTGCCTGCGGCGAGCCAGAGCCGCGTGCCATCGGTTCCCAGGCCGAAGCCGTTCTTTGAACCCGTGATCGCGTAGGTGTTGGATACGGTGAAGCTCCCCAAAGCGATCCGCTGTAGGGTGGCGGCATCGTGGTTGCAGACCCAGAGGTTGGTTCCAACCACGACAATGTCATGTGGATAGTCACCAATAGTAAGGGTCGACACCTTCTTGAGGTCGCCGTCCATCTTGGCGATCTCGTTCATGCCGTGGCTGATGATGTACAGATGGGTGCCATCGGAAGCGGCCTCGTGCGTGCCTCCCCCACTATTAGCGATTGCGGTTCCGATTGCGCAGGGCAATTCGTCTTCAGCGATCATCGCCATCATGTAGACCTGAAGCCCCTGACTAGCGGTCGACACAAACCCAACTTGCGGCAAAGCGCTGACTGTGCCGGCGGGGAAGGCGGGAGCTGATCCACCCAGTTCGTTGATCGTCGCGTGGTAGTAGCCGTTGGGCAGTGTCGGCGCGAGTACGACGTTGATGTTGACGGTCAAGGTAGAAATGAACTGGCCGCTGCTGTTGAAGCAGTGAACTTGGATCGATGATGGGAGCGGATCGACCGAGCCGTACCCCATGGCCGCGACCGTGACCTTGTGCTTCTTCGTCGGATCGACAGCGATGCGCCTGGGTGATCCGACGCTGGCCGATTTTGCGGTCACATTGCAGCCAAGTTGTACCTTCGATCGGTTGAAATAGGCGGGGAGGTTCGATGACGGCGATGATGTGGGATCGAACCCGAAAACGGCGATAGCACCATCCGTGCTGAAATTCGCACCCCATCCATCCACGCCGCGGATGAACGAGCCTCTCGGGACGCGGTTCGTGCTGCGCAGTACCTCCGGCCATTGAACACTTTCGCCGCCGCCCATCAGATCGGCAGCGAATTTCTTGGGAGTGCCGCCCTGCACCCCATAGAACATGGCGTTCACCGTATCCGTGGCCGCCGGGAGCTGTGATAGTTTCTGGTCAGCCATCTGCCTACCCCAAAATGATCTTGTCGCCGCTCTCGAGCAGCAGGTGGTCGCCGCTTTCGAGCAGCAGGAAGAAGCGCGGGAACGCTGAGGAGATCAGCCGCGCGCATGACGGCTTCGCGCGAGAGATGAAGCGACGGATCGGGATCATCGTGCTGCCCTCACCACACCGTGATCCTTACGCGGCCATCGCCACCTTTGCCGGAGTTTCCGGACCAGGACCCACCACCCCCACCGCCAGGTTGGGAGCCGGCCCCCGCATTTCCCGATCCTCCTCCACCGGCTGCGCCTCCGTTGCCACCAAATAGCGACGTACCGCCCAGACCAGGGTCGGATCCACCGCCGCCGGCACCTCCATATACGGAGGAGCCGCCAGCGCCAGCACTGGCGCCAGCGCCGGCGCCCCCACCTCCGCCGCCATAGACAGAGTCGCCACCGCCTGCCGATCCAGTGCCACCAGCTCCGCCGCCAAATGCGACCAGCCCACCAGATGGATTCCCGCCGACACCGGCCACCGCGGCGGACCTGGTGCCACCACCTCCGCCCCCCCCAAGCGTTGGCCCCCCTGAGTAACCGCCGCCAGCCCCGCCATAGGCGACGACGTGAGAGCCGAACGAACTGTTTCCACCTGCCACCCCTACCTGATTGTTGTTGGTTCGGGCCGCCCCTCCCCCGCCGACCGTGACGTTTACCGTCGCGGCGAGATCGGAGAGCTTCATTAGGCGTTGTACATAGGCGCCGCCGCCACCACCGCTGCCCGTATTCGACGATACGCCACCCCGGCCACCAGAGCCGCCGGCCGCCCAGCACTCGATTAGCGCCACATTGCCTTTTGACGGCTTCGTCCAGGTGAATGGACCACCTGCCGTATTGAACTCCTGGAAGTCCGATCCCGCTCCGCCGAGCCATGCCCCCGAGATGTAGTGCACCTCAAACCCGAAGGCCTTGTGGAACACACTCGCACCCTCATAGGCGTCGACGAACGCCCATGCCGCGCTCTCGAAGAACGCGATATCGCCGGCATGGCCGACAAAGGCGCCGGCGGGAACAGCCCCCACAAGCCAGAAGGTGTTGGGCGAAGGCGAGCCTGGAGGCGTGTTCAGCGTGCTCTCGACTGCGATACCGGCAGCCATGAGTAGCGCGCGAGGCGGGACTGACCGGTCTGCGTAGTCGGCCGCAAATCCGGTCCAGCCCGAGGCGGTGAATTGCTGGTTGGTCCCGGTGTCCTCATTGAACACCGTGAGACCGATCTCCGGAGCCGCGAAGACCCAACCGCGGCGCGTGTAAATCGCGAGATCGTCATCGTGCCCGGCAAATGCTCCGGTCGCGCCGATGCCGACCCGGTAGACATCGCCGCTGACGAGGGCGCCTGGTGCCGTGGTGACGACGCCCAGGATCGAGTTCCGCGAGATCGCGGCCGAGTCCTCGATGTGGTACCGAAGGCCATTCCCCGAAACGAGGCACGTCAGCCCATCATCCGGCGTCGTCGTGTCGGTGGTGTCGAGATAGTAGCTGTACCCCGTGGTCGCGTACTGGATCAGCAGCGGCGGTTCGCCAACGTCGAAGTCGAAGTCGGCAAGGACCTCGCCGACGTTCAGCACAAAGCCGAAACGCTTGACCACGGCCTCGAGCAAAGTGCCGACGACTAGGCCGCCGTTGGCCGCCGCAGCGGTCCGGATGGGGTTCTGAGCCATGATATCCCTAGTGTGTTAGGCGGCTTCCGCCAGCGGCGTTTCCAAGCCAGTGTTCCACCCGTTGATCACTTCCGCGCTCGTGCCGGAGAGGCTGAGCGAAACCGTGAAGTCGGAGTTGATTGACAGGCCGTCGACCCGATAGAGACCGTTCATGTCGGCATATGGCTCGTCGGCGTCCCAGTTGACGACGTCGCCGAGCTCGAGCTGGCGGTTAGCCTTGCCGCTGGCCACCAGCACCGAGATATCGAAGGCGCCGGAGATCGTGCTCCCGAGGCCATTCTCGGTCATAGTCGCGAAGGCGAGGCGCTGCGCCCCTGGAGCGCTGTCGCAGAACCGGTAGCTCTGCCGCTCTGCCGTCTCGTCGTTCAGCGCCGAACCGGGATATGCCGTTTCGGCCTGCTGTCCGTAGCGGACGGCCGGGAAGAACTGCGCCACGACGCCCGAGATTGCAGAGCGGGTATCGACCTCGTTCTGCATCGAGATCGAGCCCTGCCTCACCCACTGCCCCTTGTGGATGGTCGCGACTGCCACAGCGGCGCGATCGGCGCGGATGGTGTACTGCCCTTCGCTCTTGGATATCGTCGCCCGGTTCTGCTGCGCCATCGCGGCGAGCACATCGATTGGGCTCTCGCTCGACCGCACCAGGCCGTTGATCCGGCCCGCCTGCTCGCTGCCGGCAAGCGTAGGAACGTATTCGCGGTCGATCGAGATGCTCTCGGTTGCCGCGGCTGCACTGATCTCCGGCCGGGTCACCTGCCCGCCGAGATCCGTGCAGAGATAGTCCTCGATGACGATCGTGGCGGTGTCGCTCCACGTCCACGTGGCCGGGTTGTTCGGATCCTGTGCCGGATCGGTTCGATCGTAGAGGCGAAGGCCGCGCACGCGGATCAGCAGCTGCGGCACGCCGGCGACGCCCCACAGCTCGGTGTGGTGATCGGCGCTGTTGCCGTAGTCCATATCAAGCACGATGGTGCAGACGCCCCGCTGGCGGAACTCGGCCCACTTCGCGACCCGGCCGGCATCACCCGGATAGAAGTCGTCAGGCGGGGTTGCAAACCGCGCGAGGATAATCGGGTCGATGGCCTGGGTATCGGCGCCGGTGCGGAACGAGGCGCGGGCATAGGGGATCGACCCGTCGAACCACGGCGCCGTGAGCGCATCGCCATTGGCGCCGAAGAAGCATTCGGTACCATTGATCGAGATGCTCACCAGCGCGTCGCACACCCCTTCGGAGAGGGTCAAGCCAAATAGCCATCGATCCGGCGCCGACGCTCCGGCGCTGGCGATCGTCTTGTGGAAGAACACCCCGCCGGCGAGCGTCGATGTGCCGTAGATCCTCCCGACCTCGAGCAGCGCGTCGAACTCCGGCAGTTGCACACCGGGCTGCTCCTGCTGTGCCTGGGTCTGCCGCTGACCGGCTGCCCCGAGCAGGTAGGAGAGGCCATAGGACGCAGCACTGAGCGCCAGCCCAACGCCAACCTGCACCAGCAGCTGCCCCACGACGCCGATCGAGGCGTACCAGGTGGCAATGCCGGTGATCGCGGCCGTGATCGGGTCGGCCTGCGCGGCGGTCGCCGAGGCGAGCAGCAGCAGCAGGGCAAGAAGGATCCGTTTCAAGGCACGATCTCCCACATCCGCTTCGGCAGCACGCCGGTGACGGTCACGCCCTCGCCGTCATTCGAGATGATCCAACGGTTCTCACCATCGAAGATCGCCGGCACGCCGACACCGTCATCGGCATCGAACACCCCGATCAGCACAGCACCCTGGCGGTTGCCATCCACTTCGGCCCAGCCGAGCGCTCGCGCCATGACGTCGATGGCGCGCTCGACTGCCGTTGACCCATTCCCCCCAGCGGCGAGCCTCGCCAGCGCCCGTTTGGCTGTCGTCTCGTCCCACTGCACCGCGCGCCAGTCGAAAGCGTAGTCGGTGCCCGTGGCATCGCGCACATAGTCCGCGATCCAGATGAGGCAGGGATACGACCAGTCGAGCCCAGACCGCGCCCGGGCGATGGCGTTCGCAACGGCCTGCATCAGCCGAGACGCCAGTCGATCGGCTGCCCGGTGCGGGCAATCTTCTGGGTGTAGTAGAAGCCGGTGTCGCCGGCGAAGCGCTCGAGCTGGCTTTCGTGGCTCCACTTCTTTCCGGTAGGTTTGTCGAACCGCGGCAGGGCCTCGAAGCAGTTGAGCGTCAGTTTGATGGTGCCGTCGGCAACGTTTACCTCGCGCTGCAGCGTATCCTGCTCCATCTGCGCCACCAGTAGGGGATCACGGATGATCTGTCCCGACGCGTTGCGCGAGGCCAGCCAGAGCTTCGCCTGCCGGCCCCGAACGGTCTCGTCCATGCCGGCCAGCACCTGCGGGTCTAGCCCGTTCAACGTGAACTGCTGCTGCCGCCAACTAAGCGCATCGCCCTTGTCGATCGTCGAGACGCTGTAGAGATGCCCTACGCCGAGCCAAGTCTGCCCGTCCCAGGCGATCGGGTGCATGCCGCTCCAGCAATAGAGCGGCGTAGTCGCCCGCTCGAACCATGCCAGCCAGCACAGATCGCGGTTCGGCGAGCTTAGCGCCTGCGCCATTTCATGACTAAGCATCGAAGTCAGGATCCTCACGGAAGTTCAGCGTCAGCGGCCGTGAGATCAGGCGAGGCGAGTTGCCGATGCCGAACCCGGTTTCTCCGCCGACCATCCGAAACAGGCCGGTCGGCAGCACGAGAGCAACCGGGTCATCCTCTGCCCAGCCGTGGCGAGCCGCCGGACGAAAACTGAAGGTACCCTCGCCGCCAACGTCCGAAGCGCCGCTGTCCTGAATGCGGTACAGGTTTTCCCCCACCCGAAACTGGTCCATGGCCTTCAGCGCCACGGCCCGGCTCGGGGTCAGGTTCTTGAACGTAACCGTCTCAGCGCCGCCGGCGACGTCGGCCGCCACATTGATCACCGGCCCTGCACCGCCCGCACCCCGAGGTTGTGACCGACCGCCGAATGCAGCGCGGCGCTTGTCATAGATCCGGACCAGCACCTTGCCGCCGCGATTGGCCGAAATGAAGCGCTCCATCTCATCGAGATCGTCGCCGGTCAGCGGCACGAAGGTCATCTCGACCTCCCAGTATTCCGCGCTCGGCCCGTTGACCGACGCGATCGGGTTGAACGCCGATGGGCCGGAAGCGGTGTTGACCGTCACCAGGTTGAAGGCGAGCTCCGAGAACGCGTAAAGCGCGTCCGGCATCGTAATGATGTCGGGCATCAGCGCAGCGACCTGTTCATCTGTTTTCTCGCAACGGCCGCCGGCGCCTGGCTGTCGATCATGCCCGGCACCATCGTCTTGATGGCCTGGACGATCTTCTGCTCGACGCCGATCTCTGCTCCCTGAGCGTCGATGTAGAAGTTATTGACCGTCCCGCCTCCGCCACTGCTTTCAACGCCCAGCCGGCCGCCGGCACCGCGCCTGAGCGGCAGGATGGCTTCCGCACCGGCCTCGCCCATCAGCCCCGCGCCGTTCGCAAACGCAAACATCGTCGGACGGTCAACGACCTGATTGGAGTAGCCGCTAATGCCGGTCGGGAACACGCCACCGTTCGCATAAAGGCCCGGCAGCCCGGTGCCAGGGTTCAGCGATGGCCCGCCGAAAGGCTTGAAGCCGCCGAACAAGGTGCTGAAGAAGCTCTGCACGGTGTTGCTCAACAGAGTATCGACCAGGCTGAGCAGCTGGTTGCCGATCGCCTCGAGCACGTTCTCGCCCGACTTGAACGCCTGCCAGATGCTCAGCACACCCTGCGTCAGACCGCCGGCGAGGGTCTCGCCCAGCCTGGCGGCATTGTCGTTCGCCGCTTCCAACCCGCTGCTAAACGGCTTCATGTCCGCGCCGGCGGACTTGGCAGCCTTGCCGACTTCGTCGGTTGCCGATGCCAGCGCGATCGCCTTGGTCTTGATCGCGTCGAACAGCCCGCCGAGATAGTCGACGTCGAAGGCCCCCTGGAACGACGCCACCACGTCTGCGGCGAGCCCGGAGGTTGCACCTTCGAAAGGGTTCGATACCCCCGACAACTTGACGTCGCCAATGTCGCCGGCAAACCCCATCGACGACTTGAAGTCGTTCAGCAGTCCGATCGCGCCGTTGATCATCGCCTCGACGCCGCCGATGACATTGTTTGCCGTGGTGATCGTGATATCGCCCATCACGGCCGGAAACGCCGACCACACGGCCTTCGACGCATCGAACGCACCGATGAAGGTCGCGATGATGCCATTGCCGAGATCCTTGATCACCGGCCATGCGGCATTCCACATGTCGCCGAACCAGCCGCCGACTGCTGCGAGCGCTGGCTGCACCAGGTTGAAGACGCCCTCCGAGAACACCTGCCACGTCGCCATCGCCACGTCGCCGAAACCCATTTGGGCACCGCCAGCGTCGTTGATGGCGGACGTCATGCCGGCGATCGCCGCCGACCCCGCCGCAACGACTGCAGCGACCGGCCAGAACTTCGTGACCAGCCCAACGGCGAGGTTCGTGCTCTCCTTCAAGGCGCGACCCAGCCCACCCTCCTCTGCTCCGTAGATCTGGGCCATTTGCGCGCCCTGCTGAACAGCCACCATCCAGACTGCCTGTCCGGACGCGAGCGAAACCGCCACGTCGTTCCACTGGTAGGCCAGGTTGGCAGCGTTTCTGGCGGCAGCTCCAGAACTCTTGCCCATCGCGACGATGTTTGAGTTCTGGGTCGACAGCGCCGAGTTGGCGCGCCGCCCGCTCGAAACCACGGCGTCGGCTGCCGTATTGGCGTCCTTCACCACCTCGCCGAACGCCGCATGCGACTTGTTCTGCGCGGTAATGATGGCCTCTACGCGTGGGCTCATGGGGCGTCCCTCGTCATCTGGTCGTAGACCAGGAAGGCGTGAAAATCCGACAGGGTGAACCCGTGCCGGATCTGTTCAGGGGTTTGCTTCAGCCGATCCGCCAGCCGAAAGATGTTCATCAGCAGGGGATCGGCGGTCAGTTTTTTTCTATGTCGTCGGGCGTCTCGGTGCGGATGATGCCCATCTCGCGCATCAGCCGGCCGAACACGTCGGGGTCGGCCGCCTGCATCAGGTCGACGCCGTCGATGCGCTTGAACATCGGCGAGCCGTCGGCGTTCTGGGCGATCATGCAGAACACGTCGACATTCTGGCGGATCGGGTTGCCCGGAGCTGCCTTTAGCGCCTCTGCCGCGTCGTTCAGCGTCGGCTTGCGGTAGTAGATGACCAGCGGCTTATCGGGGGACTCTCCCCATTCTGGCACTTTGACATCCGCAATGCCGGTCCGCGCGCCCTGCGCCTTGATGCGATCGAGGACGCTCATGCGTTGGCTCCCCTCACCAGCGGACCGGTGCCCTGGAACTGAGCCGAGAACGGCACCACCTGGCCGTTACCGATCTCGCCGTGCTGCACCTGGGTGACGATGCCGGTGCCGTCGAGCTTCTTGGTGGCGGCAGCAGTGCCAGCCGGGTTGAAACTCAGCGACAGGACGGCGCCGATGATGATCAGATCCTGTCCGTTGGTGTCGCCGAGAAACCAGTGGCCGTTGACCGTCGCCGTCCAGGTGGGCAGGCCGTCCGGGAGATAGGTACGCGCGGTATCGCCGAGCGAGGTGTCCTCGGCGGTACCGCCGGTCTCGGTGATGGTGAAGCCGGTAAGTTCGGCAATGGCATTCGCGGCGACTTTCACGACGCCGGAATTACCCTTGATGGTGGTCATCGAGGTGTCTCCTGTTAAACGATGCTGGTGGGGTCGTCGGTGGCCGTCCGATAGACGACGGGAAAGAGCATGCGGATCACGCCGGTGCGGCGAGCGGTGCCCTCGGGCGGCTCAGGCAGGTCGATCGAGCTGATCGGCGTCCCGATGTTCTGCAGCAATGCAGACAATGCCGGCGTTCCACTGTCGGCGTAGATCTTGGCTTCGACCTCGGCCGCGACACGATCGAGCTCGTCCTCAATGTCATCGCCACCCTGCAGCCAGCCTTCAACGATCAGGCGGCCAGTGCGCGCCATCTTGCCAAAGGTGTCCCACTCGGCCGACTCCTCGCGGATCGCAATCTTCAGGCCCGGCATGTCGCCGGCAGCTAGCGGCGCCACTCGTGAGGTGAAGACCTTCGACCCGGTGGTCGGCAGCCCTGTCAGGTCGCTGACGGCGGCATCTCGCACCTGCTTGCGCGCATGATCGACCATCAGATCACCTCTTCCAACAGCAACACCGATAGGCCGGTGCCGTCTGGCTGGATCGCCTTCACGACGTGCGAAACGCCGCGGAACGTCACCGCGTCGCCGGCGGCGCCGCCGGGCGGGATGTCGACATCCCGGCACTGGATGGTGGCGCGGTTGTTGAGCGCGCCGAAGCCATCGTCGCTATCGACGCGCACTGTGCCCCGATGGCCGATAATGGCCATCGGGGTCACTCCCCAGAGGAAGGGCGAGGGCTCATCCGCATTGAAATCGGCGAAGAACGAAGCCCGATCGGCATCGGATTCGACCGGCATCAGTCGCCCTCGCTGGCCGCGGCGGCCTTGGCGCTGGGTTCGACCAGCCAGCCGTTCATCCGCCAGCGATCGGCCGTGTGCGGGTCGACCTCGGTCGGCTTTTCGGGCTTGTCGACCACGCTGAACCGCGTTCCCGCCTCGTGCGGCTGCTCGCGCAGCCACACCAGTGTGTTGCAGGTGACGGACTTCATGGCCGTCAGGCCTTGAGCTCAGGCAGGTCGTTGACCAGCTTGTCGGCCTTGGCCTGCGCTTCGAGGGCGTCATCGAGCGCCTTCTGCAGCGGCTTGCGCTTTTCGGCGTCGGGCTCTGCCTCGTGGGCAGCCTTTGCCTTCTCAGCGACTTCGGCCGCGGCATCGGCGGCATCGATCAGCGCGTTGCGCTTCTCGATCTCGCCGAGCAGCTCGCGGCGCGCGTCGGTGCGGGCGCGGTCGTACGCGGCGTTGAACTGTCGGCGCAGTTGCGCCATCTCTGGCGTGTCGCCGTTCGCGTGGCGCTCGGGACCGGGCTTCCTGGCCGTCTTGGCGGGAGTGCCGGGCGCAGGATCCTCGCCGATGGCGAGCGCCACGCCGCGATCGATCTCGCCCTCGAGTTCGACAGTCTCACCGGCCTTGAAGAACACCGGCTTGTCACTGACAAAGCCGAGCCGCTTACTGTCCTTGATGTTCTTGTGGCCGTCCTTCACCGGCCGCACCAGGTGGCCGCGGTCATGGGCCTGCGCCCCAGTGAGATACATCACCGTGCCGCCGGGCACGCTGGCGCCGGAGGCGAAGGTGACCTCGCGCCGTTCCTGCTTGGTCTTGCTCATCGGAGGGTCCTTTCATTGCACTGGAAACGAAAAGGCCCGCTGCTGAGGCGGGCCTTTTCGAGGGGTTCAGGGGCTAGTCAGGCTCAGGTGAACGTCACCTGCACCGCGCCCTGCCAGTAGCCGTAGCCGACGTTGCCTGCCCAATCGACGCCGAAGATCTGCTCTTTGTTGAGCTGCTCGTACTCGGAGCCGTCGCCGATGGCCACCACGTCCGCGCCGCCTTCCTCTTCCTGCAGGATGAACGGCTTGATTGCCCCATCCGTACGGAAGATCGCGAAGGTGTCGGTCCAGGTGAGGCGCGGGTTGACCACCACGCTCACCTTGAAGTCGTTCTTCAGCGCCGCAATGGTCGCGGTGCCGCCGTTCGTGCCGAGCAGGATCGATACCGCTCGAAGCGCAGTACCCATCAGCACCACGGGCACCATCACGGTGAACTCACGGGCCTCCTGGTTGATCGGCTCGCCCTGGTCATCCTTGAACCCGTACATAGTCTGGATGCCGGAAACGATCGCGTCCGCGAACTCGTCGACGGTCGGCGTGGTGCCGGTCGCCGCTGCGAAGGTGATCTTGTTGCTCTGCGTGCCGCTGGAGCCTTCGGCATGGTCGGTGTCGAAGAAATACTGCCCGTCGTAGCAGAGCGCCGAGGCGCCGTTGAGGATCAGCGTCGAGAGCAGCTTGCTCGGGTAGTCATTCACCCGGTTGGCGAGCTGGTCGACCCGCACCTGGATCTGGCCGGTCTTGTCGCGGCGCATATCCTTGGACTTGATGCGCAGATTAGCCTCGTGATCCTTGTTCGAGATCGCGAAGCTGACTTCGGCGAGTTCGTTCAGCTGACGCTTGCCGACGAACTCATGCATCGCCGGCGGCGCGCCGAGCCAGGCGTAGTTTTCGCTGGCCTGGTCGCTGCCGGTTTTCATCGCCAGGGTGGTCACCCAGGCGGCAGTTCCGGTCTCGAGCGCCAGCAGAAGCATGGACTTCACGCCGCGGGTCGAGAGCTTATCGTTCTGAGCGGGATACATCCGATGCCCCTTTAGGCCTGGAGCGCGGCGCGAACGAGCGCAGCGTCGAATTCGACGACGGCGATGCCCGTCGACACCCAGCGGCTGACATAGCCGATGAGAGAGTTGGAGGTGGCAGTGAGCGTGAACGTGTCGTCATCCGACGCGTACACGGCCGCCCGGTCGTTGGCGGTCACGGCGAGGCCGGAAATCGGCAGGGTGACGAAGCCCTTCTGCTCGACCGTGACGTTGACGGCGCCGGCGGCGCCGGCGGCGTTGTCGGCCTTGGCCACGGCGAAGCCGAGGAACACGTCGGCGGCGACCAGCGGGCGGGCATAGCCCGCAGCGTTCTCGCCGACGGCAGCGCCGCGGTAGATGATGTCCGTCGCGACGACGGGGTATTCTTCGCGGATCGGGTCCCCGGCGTAGTGCCAGGTCCGGACCTTATCGACAGCCAGAGTGGTCACTTTGCACCCCCGTTCTTGGCTTCGTTCTTCTGGAAGGCGACGTAAGCCTCAGCCGAGGGGAACTCGGCCTGGAGCGCCGTGCTGCCCTCGTATTCGGCCTTCCAGCCCTCGGGCGTGGTGGGCTTCTGGGCGGTGTCGCCGGGTTTGGCAGGGGTGGCGGCGACGGCCGACGCGTCATCCTGCTGGATGGCGCCCAGCACTGCGGCATTGGCCGCTGCGCCCGAGGTCATCAGCTTGAGCGCGGTGTCGGCGGCAGAAGTGCCGTCCTTCTTGGCCGTCGTGGTGATCTCGATCACCTTGGCGTTGCCGGCATAGGGCGCCGCAAGGGCATCGATCTGCGCGCAGCGCTCGCGATCGGCGGCAACAGCCGCGGTCACCGCCTGCGCATTCCCGGCCTTGGCTTCGGCTGCACCCTGCTCTTTGCCCTCGGCGATCAGCGCCGTGGCAACTTCAGGATGATCGGCCTTAACCGAGGCCACCGTGATGGTGGTCATGGTCTCGTCTCCTTCATCAGTGTTGAGGATGTCGGCCTCGAATTCGGCCAGTGCAGCGTCGAGCGCGCCGATGCTGTCGGCGAGTTTGTTTTCGATCGCTTCGGTGGCGGTAAAAGTCAGTGCCTCGGTGGCGCGGACCGCCGCCGCGTCGAGGTTTCGGTTGCGAGCCACGGTATCGACGAACACGCCATAGAGTTCATCGACACGCGCCTGGATGCGGGCCTTCACGTCGTCGGGCAGTGCCTCATAGGGGTTGCCGTCGACCTTGTGCTGGCCGGCGAAGATGAACGTCACCTTGTAGCCGGCCTCGTCGAGCGCCTTCGACACATCTACATGCGAGGTGACGACGCCGATCGACCCCACGCCGCCGGTGCGGGCCACGACGATCCTGTCGGCCGCCGAGGCGATCGAGTAGGCCGCCGAATAGCTGCTCTCAGCTGCAAAGGCTCGGATCGGCTTGCTGCCACGCGCCGCGAAGATGCGATCGACCAGGTCGAAATTGCCGGCGACCATGCCGCCGGGGGAATCGATGATCAGCGCGATGCCGGTCACCTCCGGGTCGGAAACCCCGCGCTCGAAGGCCTTCCAGATGTACTCATAGCCGGTGGCATAATCGAAAAACTGGTAGGGGAAGCCGTTGAGCAGCACCCCCTTCACCGGGATCATCAGCACGCCGTTGCGGACGATGTACGGACGAAGCCGCTTGCTGCCCCACGCACCCAGCTCGGTCCAGAACTCGTCGCCTTCGCCCTTAGCCGCGGCGATCTCCGCGTGCTGCAGGGCGGCGAGCGAAACCAGGCTGCTCTCGAACCGGTCGCGCAGGTGCGGCGCGACGAGCGCCGGCTCATTGGCGAACCGTGCCAGCCAGGGATTGGTCATTCGTCCTCATCCTTGCTGTCGTCGTCTTTGTCGGTGCCGTCGTTGTTGCGCTCGTCTTTCTGTTGCGGCGCCGCAGCCGCCTCGCCGGCGCCAAGCACTTCGCGCTCGTGCAGGATCTGCGCGCTCTTGGTGTCGAAGTCCCCGCCGGTGCGCTCGGTCATCACCTGCTCGCGGCTCTTCACGTTCATCTCGATGTCGGTCTTGTCGGCGTTGGCCTCGACCTGCGGGTTGATCTGGATCCGGGTCGGCCCGATCCACACGCGGCCGAGCCACGCCGCCCGCTTGATCGGGTCATCGAAGAAGCCCGGAGCATCGAAGCGGCCCGAGGCCACCATCTCGGTGAACTGCCATTCGCGGATCGGGTCGAGCACCGTCCGGATGAACCAGGCCTGGTCGACCATGAACCCCTTGTAGGCCACCTCGAGCGCGCCGCGGGCCGCCGAAAACGACGACGAGAAGTGCGCGAGCAGCACTTCCATCGGGATACCCAGGGCAACGCCGATCTGCTTGCAGAAGGCCTCGAAAAAGCCGTTGAACGCGGTGTTCGGGCGCTCCGGCTTCTTCACCTGCACGTCGCTGCCCGGCGCCAGCGTGGTAATCGCCAGGTCTTCGAGCGTCAGCTCGCCGGCCTCATCGGGCACACCGCCTTCCGGGGCCATGACGATCGGCTGGCCGTCGTCATCGACGACCGTGGCCAGTTTCTCGAAGGCGAACAGGTAGGCGTCGTTGATGGCCGCCTTCAGTTCGGCAGCGCTGTAGTCGCCGAGCTGTTTCAGCGACTCCTCGACCGCGGCGAACATCGGCACGCCGCGCACCTGGCCGGGCCGGGTGATCTCGGCGGCGAGGATGAACTGCAGCAACCCGCTGCTGCCGCGGCGCGGCATGTAGTTCCAGCGCAGCGGCTGCGCCGAGCGCTCGCCCGGGTGCCGATCGGTGATGTAGCAGCCGAGCACTTCGCCGTCGGCGGCGAGCTTCACGCCGCCCTGAACCTCTGCCGTATCGGTCGCCCGGTTCGGGTTCGAGATCCGGTCGGCCTCGACCAGCACGATGCGCGTGCCATAGGTCTCACCCGGGCGTTTCCGGTACCGCCGGGCGATCCCGAGATCGCCGCTGACACGCGCCGAGTGGAAGATCAGCCGCTGCTGGTCATCGAAGTGCATCAGTCCGGTGAAATCGGCCTCCCGGCAGAACAGGTCCCACTCCCGCTCGATCTGGTACTGGATCTCGGCCCGGTCTTCCGCCGCGATGCCCAACACCTTGGCGTCGAGCACCGAGCGGAGGCGGAGGCCGGCGCCGACGACGCCGTTGACCTTCGTGTTGATGGCGCCCAGCGCGATCGGGTTGTTCCGCTCGAGGTCGCGCGACCGGCCCCGGAGGATGCCGAGATCCGGCAGGATATCCGCCGCCGGGCTACCCTCGCCGGCGCGCCAGTTCCGGGTGCGCCTGGTCGAGCGGCGGGCAGCCTCATAGCCGCTGTCGTTTCGCGCGCCGGCAAGCCCGCCGATGGCCATGGCTACGCCGTTCAGGGACAAGGCCAGCCGGCCCCTGAGGCTCTTTCGCGTTGCGGGTTTCATCAGTTGATGATCGTCCTCGTGCGACTGCGGCCCGTGGCCAGCCCGCCGAGGCGGACAACCCAACCGTTCCAGTAGTCGATGCGTTTCGCGACCTGCCCAAGATCAGCCCGGGACAACTGCCGCCTGTTGCCCTCAACCTCGATCTCGTAGCTCTGCGACGTCGCCAGCGCCTCTTCGGCCGCCAGCCAAACAGCCAGCTTCGCCTCGGCGATCGCGAGCGTGATTCCAGCCATCAGTTGATCCTCATCTTCCGCACCTTTCGGCGCGCGGCAGGAGCCGGCGCAACTGGCGGCAGGTTCACCGGCGGCGCTGCTGCCGTCGATTGCATCAGGTCTTCGAAGTCGAGCTGCACTTCCGGCGGCGCGGTTTCGCGCTCGGTGAAGTAACGGTCCCAGATGGCATCGAGCAGCTCGCGGCTGGGTCCGGCGATGCGGATCCATGCGGCCTCGGCCTGCAGGTTGGTGTCGAGGCCTTCGTTGGCCTGGTTTGGGTCCTTCACCCACTCCCAGCGAATGAAGCCCTGCTTGGTTTTCGTCGGCTTCCGGCTTTCGGCCGTCAGCTGGCGGTAGAACTCATCGTCGAGGCCGCGCGGCAGGTCGACATAGCCGCGCACCAGCGGGTCGGTCTTCAACAGATCGCGGTAAAGCCCCATCTTCAGCACCGAGGTGGCGAAGTTGTAGAACCGCTTGCTGTAGGGAAGCCGCTTTCCGGCGCGGTTGGTTTCCTTCTTCACCCGCACCAGCAGCGGCGCCGATTCCGACGCCACGCCGCGCACCATGATCACCCGCGAGCTCGGGTGCTTCTTCGCCCAGCCCCAGACATCCTCAGTCCAGGCATTGCCGTCGATCGCCAGCACATCGATGGCGATCGAGCGCCCCGCGGCGTTGAGGAACCCTTGCTTCAGCAGCGCGTCGAGCGCGTCCTGCGCCTCGACCGACGAGATGTGCCCCGGGATCACCCCGTGCATCACGATGGCCCGCCGCTTGTTCGGCCCGCGCGCCACCAGCTGCCACTCGACGCGGTCAATCTGGCAGTCGACACCGCAACACAGCACCGGAAAGCCGGCGGGGATGCGCCCGATCGGCCGCTCGGACTGGGCGCCACGATCGCGTAGCGCTTCCCAGGGCGGCGCCTCGCCGGTCGTCTTGTAGGCCCGCCCGATCGCGTCGTTCAGGAACGTCTGTTCGGACTTCGGATCGCCCTTCGCCTTGATCCACTCTCGGGCGATCTGCTCCCAGCTTTGCAGCGGCGAGTAAGCCGACCAGATCTCGAAAGACCGGTGCACCCGCATGGCGCCCGGGTTGCTCGCCCGCCACTCGCCCCGCCGGCGCATGTCCGGCAGGTGGTGATGACTGATCTCCCCCCCGCAGTCGATGCAGGTGAAATGCGCGTCCTCGGGGTGCACCTCGTCGAGCCCCGCCAGCATGTTCTCCCATTCGAGCGGCTGCATGTGCCCGCAGTCCGGGTCCGGGCATGGCAGATAGAGCTTCTCCTGGCTGCCGAGCTCGAAGTTCTTCGATATCCGACACCCCGGTTCGACGAGCGGCGTCGAGACCTTCAGGATCTTGGCAAACTCGTAGGCACGCGACCGGCTATCGGCCTGCGTCTCCGGGTCGCCGGCGGCGTTCATCTCCCATTTCGCCAGGTCATCCTGTACCTGGCGCGCCATCGACACTTGGCTGAGCGAGGCCGGCGAGTTGGCACCCGAGATCAGGATGGCGCCGCGGCCGTCCCGGCGTTCCTTGTAGAGCACCGAGTCGGAGCCATCGCGAGCTCGCTGCGGGAAGATCGCGGTCAGCGCCGTCGTCGACTTGATGAACGGCACCAGCTTCATCTTCGACCAGCGGGACGCGTTGTCCTCGGTCGGGTGCACGAACAGGAAGTCGCCCGGGTCCATGTCCATGGATCCGCCGCAGAAGATGTTGGCCAGCACCGTGCCGCCCAGTTGCGCCGACTTCTTGATCGTCACCACCCGACACGGGTCGTCGGGCGACAGCGCCCGCAGGATCTCGTCGAAGTAGCCGAAGAGGTTCCGGTTATACGGCCCCTCGAATGGTCCCTCCCGCTTGGAGAAAACGATGTTGCGCTCGGCCCAGCTGACGAAGTCGACTGGCGGCGGCGGCTGCAGCACTTCGGCGAGCGTCAGCGCCGCCAGGCGCTCGGCGTTCGCGACCTCGACGGTTAGCTCGCTCACTGGATGACCGTCTCGACGGTTGCCGGCATCTCGCCGGCGGCGTTGCGCTCGAGCTGCGCCGCGGTCGCCCGCTTGTCGTTCATCACCTGCTTGACCAGGTGCAGCACGTCGCGCTGCGGCAGCCCGAACTTCGCGGCAATCGCATTGGCAATATCGGGCGCCATGCCGGCGAAGGTGTTCACCACCTTCTGAGCCGTCCGCGCGATCTCCCGCTGCATGTCGTCGGCCGGCACCAGCCGCCCGAGCGTCGCCGCCTCTTCGATCGTCTCCCGCCGATTCCGCCGCTTCTCCTGCTCGAGCCGCTCCAGCTGGATCAGCTTCGCCGGATCGTCGGTCTTCAGCACCGGCGCAGGCACGTCGCCGGTCGGCTCCGCTTGGTCCAGCCTGGTCAGCAGTCCGTTGCCGAGCCCCTGCCCAACATGGCGCCGCGCCGCAATCTGCTGCTTCGCCAACTCGACGCGGATCCGGGCACTGCGCCCTTCACCTACCAGCGCATCGGGCCCGATGATGCCGGCAGCGATGTATTGGCTGATGCGGCCAGGCGTCACGCCGACCTCACCAGCGAAATCACCCTTCGACATCTCCATATTTAGGGCTCTTTAGGCTCCACTTGAGAACTGACTTTAGGCTCTCAAAACCCTGTCAGACTGGCGATAGGTCGAGGGTCGAATTCCCCGCAGGCTGGGTCGATCGCTGGAAGGACCCATCGACCTCAGCGCTGGCCCGTGGCCTTCTGCAGCTCGGTGTAGAAGTGGCGCTGCCAGTAGGCAGCGAACACCCGGTCGGCCTTTGCCATCGTGGCCTGACCGAAGTCGTAGCGCTTGCGATAGGTAGGCTGCCGCACGAAGATCATCACCGCACGGATGCGGTTGCCTACCCGCTCATAGATGCCACGCCGCAGGCCCGAGCCCTCATGGGGTATGAAGTAGCGGGCCTTGCGCTTGGCCCCTGCCCGCTTCCGAGACCTTGCGGTCTCATTCATCTTGAACCCCACCTCGGCATAGGCACTCAGCTGCGAGAGGATCGCAGTGATGGTCGGCCCAGGGATGTTCCCATAGGCGTTGCGCTTGTAGCCGATAGCTATGGTGGCGAACTCGTCGGGCCGCATCAGGCCCATCTGGCGCAGCCTGCGCTCCAAGGGTTTTGCCGGCCGCGCCCCACCCTGCACCTCTGGGAACAGATACTTCGAGGGCGGAGTGCCGCCGGCGCTGTCATCCCTGAGGATGATCGTTGCCTCGAGGCGCTCCTTCGTCGCCCTGAGGTGACGGGGGAAAACCACGGCCCGCTCGGTGTACGGCGTCGGCCGATCGAACACGCCACGCACCTTGTCCTGCTCGGCCCGCACCGCGTCCTCAGCGGTGTCGTTCAGGGCGTTGCGGGTGATCGAAGGGATGCGGACCTGCGCCCACTGGGGCATTTCGGCCGCCAGTGACGAAGTGTCGACTGCGAAGGAAAGGGAGAGCATTGGAGAAACGGTTCCTTCTCGTCACCATTTCCGGCCGCTGAAAACGAAACGCGCCACCGGGTGAGGGCAGCGCGTCTGATTCCCTATTGGGATGCATCACACATGCCGCAAATAGCTGCGTTTTGTCAATTGCGACCGTCTCAGCTGGCCACCGCATGCAGAATCGCCGGCCTCACCTCATCCCAAGGACGTGCCGAAACGAACGGCCCGATGGCCTCGTGCGAGGCCATCACCTTGTTCAGCGGCGCCACCAGGGCCACCAATCCCTCGCGCCATGCCGTGTATTCCGCCCGGTGGAAGCGCACCAGCTCGGCCCGCGTGCCCTCGAACACCATCCGCGCCCGCTTTTCGCCGGTGCGGTTCACCTGGTCGGCCCAATCCCACAAGGGCCGCCCTCGACCGTCGCGTTCCTGCACCCACTGCCCCTCGCCCTCCTCGCACCAGTCGGGCCGCATCCCCGTCCGCCCGTTGAGCAGCACCAGGGCGCCTATCTCCGCCGGCAGCGCGTCGATTGCCTGGCGCACCAGCATCGCATCGTCGTCGGTCCAAAGGGCGGCCGAGGGCGGCGGAGCGCCGTAGCCCGAGGTGTCGACGCGCGTGCCGAGCACCATCCAGCCATTGTCTTGCCCTGAGGCGGCGCTCCAGCCCAGCCCCTGCTCCCGCAACGCCCAGGTGACGAGCTGCTCGATATCCATGCCCTGCCTGGCGACCTCGGCCGGCCTCTTATCCATTTCCGGTACCCCTTCTCCCTCTTGCGAGGGTTAGCGATAGTTGAGCGACAGTTGTCGGTTGCCGAAAGCGATGGTGCGGCAAGGGTTTGCGACAGTTGCGAGGGTTGCGACAGTTCCCCTTGTGCCATAAGCGCAAAAGCTGACACCCGAGCATCGCCACCCGCCGATAGAGCGCACCACCCACACCCCTCCAGCAGTATACGCGCGGGGAACTGTCGCAACTGTCGCACAATCGCGCTAACCCATTGAAATATCGCTTGAAACACCGGCGCGACAGTTTCATTCCAACCCTCGCTTAACTCTCGCAACTGTCTGCGGCCCGCGCTTGCGCGGGGCGACAGTTGCGACTTCCGTTTTCTCTTCACTCGGAGGGGGTTGGGGGCGAGCGCAAAAGCGGCGCTAGAAGTGCTGGGTGCTCGCTCTCGGGATGTCGCCGAGCATCACATCGAGGTAGCGGATCTTCCGACCGCGCTCCTTCTTGATGCCCAGTGCGCCGAGCCGCGTGCCGAACGCGGTCTGCGTCCACGGCTTCAGCCCGTTGGCCTCGCACCAGTCGCTATAGGCCTTGAACATGTCGCCGGCCGGCACCGACATGCCCTCAGCGTTGATCACGCAACCCGTGACGAACACGCCGACATGGTCGCGTTCCTCGCGATAGTCCTCGGTGAAGGCGGTGACGCTTGCCGGGATGAACGGCTGCAGCCCTTCGTTGAGGTAGCGCAGCGCGCCAGCGATCAGCCAGTTGAGGATCCCGGCGCGCTCAGCGTCGAACTTTGCCATCAGCACGCCGAACGGCAGCCGCTCGCCCTCGGGGATGGTCACCCCCCAGTGCACCAGCAGCAACCGGCGCCAGATGCCGTAATCCGTGCCCGAGACATTGGGCATGTCGTTGCCCGAGAGCACCGCGGTGAACACCGGGTCGAACTCGAAGATTTCCTTCTGCAGAAACCGCGCCACCATCCTGGTGCCACCGGTCAGCGCCTTGATCAGGTTTTCCTTGAGCGGCGTGCCGCGCGGCAGTTCCTCGATTGTCACGAAGCGGCTCGAGTGCAGCCGGGCGATATCGCTGTTGGCCTTGCTGCCGTCGCGCTGCTGTTCGCCGGTGATGGTGTCGGGCGACACCACGGCGCGATACATGTCGGCCAGCCGGCCGAGCGCCTCGAGGAATGCCGATTTGCCGTTGGCGCCGGTGCCGAAGTGGAACACCAGGCGCTGCTCGTCATTGCCACCGAGCAGCAGCGCATAGGCGTGGAACACCTGGAGAAACAGCCGCATCACTTGGTCGGGCTGCGTCGTCAGCAGGAACCGGTCGAACTCCGGGCAGGTCGCAGCCGCGTCATAAGCCACTGCTGCTCGCTTGGTCAGCATGTCCCCACGGTTATGACCCTCGAACTTCGCCTCCCAATGGAAGGTCGGCGACGCCGGATCGGAATCGGGGTTTTCCAGCCGAACGAAGCGCAGCGTGCCGTTGAGCAGGTTGAACTGCTTGTGGTCGGCATCGAGCGCCGTCGCCTCGATCGATTTGAGGCTCGCCGCCTGCTTCAGCATCGCCTCGGTCTTCCCCGAGTTGCCCGAGCCCACGGCGAACTTCCGCCGCTCCGATCTTCGCTTCGACAGCGCCTCGAGGATCTTGCCCGCGCGCATCTGCAGCGCGATGTCCTCGGGCGTCTGCGCGGTTGCCGGCTTCTTCCGCGCCGCGGCCGCTGCCTCGAGCAGCCGCTGCTGCGCCGGCGAGGCCTCGATCACGATCGCCTCGAGCTTGATCTTATCGACGAGGTTCTGCGCCAGCAGCCGCGCGCCGAGCTCGCCCTCGTCGCGCTGCCAGTGCGTCTCGCGCCAGGTCAGCCAGCCCATGCCGGTGACATAGGCCAGGTTGTCGCCGAACCAGATCAGCAGCCGGCGCCCGTTGTCGCGGTCGTTCTGGTCGAAGTCGCGACAGTGGCGCGCCTTCTCCATTTCCTCCGGGCCAACGCCATCGGGCGGCAGCTCGTCACCATCCTGCGGCCCATCGGGCATCTGGTCATGCGCCGGCGGATCATCGGCGCCGGCCTTCTTGGCGCGCGGCTTCCGGGCCTTGCCCTTGCCACCCTCGATCACCTTGAACGGTGCCTCGGTCACCGGCTTCTTGCCGGCCATGGCCTTCTTGACGCGATCGCTGGGGGTATCGTCCGAGGAGTCGGTCATTCGGCCGCCTCGAACATGTCGGACTGCCGGCGCTGCGCCGCGAGGGCTGCCGCGCAGGCAGGGTTGATCCAGACAACCTCGATGCGGGGCCGCGCGCCGTCCGCCAGCGACTCCCGCTCGAACCGCGGCCAGCCAGCGAGGGCGGCGTCGTAGAGCGGGTGTGGGTAGCCCGACAGGACGACCATGCCCTTGAGCGTGCCGAGAAACTTCAGCAGATCGGCGTGGTCGCCGTCCGACATCTCGTGCCGATACTGATGCTTGGCGTCGTAGGGATTCTTTTTCGACCTGGTGGCGTGCATGTAGGGCGGATCGACATAGTGCAGCGTGTCTGCCCAGTCGTGCGAAGCCATCACCTGCTGCGCCGGCCGACGCTCGATCGTCACGCCCTGGAGCCGCGCCATCATCGCATCGAGGGCGTCGGGATAGCTCTTCCAGTCATGCGCCGGCGTGGTGCCAGACCGCGACGAATTGGCCCTGAAGCCAGTCGTCTTATGGCCGCGCCCCCTATCGGAATGTGCGTTCGACCCGAACCCCATGAAGCTGCGGATGATCAGTCGACGGGCCTGTTCGATTTCATTGTCGGACGGCTGCCATGCCGCTTCGAACTCAGGCCGGGCAAACGGTGTCAGCCGTAGCAGCCGCTGCAACTCAAGCGCCGCTTCGCGCTCGCGCAGCACCCGGAACAGCGTCACCACGTCCTCGTCGAGATCGTTGTAGATCTCGGCATAAGCGGGCGCCTTGCGCAGCAGAACACTTGCCGCGCCGCCGAATGGCTCGACGTAGATCCGGTGGGGTGGAAAGAAGCCGATAATCCAAGGAGCCAGCAGCCACTTGCCACCATGCCATCGAAGAGCCGGTCGTGCGGGTATCATGCCGCACCCCACAAACCTGTGGACGGGCCGAAGCCGGCTTGACGAGACGCGCTATAATGTTCGAGCGAGCGAATCGTTGGAGGGAGATGCGCAGTCGCACAACGCGAAAGGAAACTGCAATGTCTAACTTCGAAATCGAGGCACGGCTGCACGAGGATTTCTACTCCTCTTCCCGACGAGCCTCTCTTGTTGCGGCCATCCGCCGCCTGACCCCTGTAATCTTCGATGAGCCGACTTCCTCGTGGCTCATCAGCTACAGCGGCACTGCCACCGAGCTGGCGACCTACCTCAGAAACGGCACAGTCCTGTATCGCGACGGTCGCGACATGCTGCTGGTTAAGGAGGTCGTTGTACGGGACTGGGCTGGTTTCGGCATCACCGATACTGACCGTCTCGCCGCGGTGATCGCGCACGCTGCGCTGCCCCCGGTGACGGCCCCAGTGAACGCTTGGCGCGCTGCCAACACGCTCAAGCGCTAACGAACGCAGTCGGGGCGTGAGCACCATCATCACGCCCCCACCCGCACGAGATCGTTGAGATCTCGACCTTCCCCCAGCGGCGGCACATAGCTCACCTGTAGCTCCGGCACGTCCTTGCCCTCGGCCCGTGCCGCGTGGCGCAGCGCCAAGGCGCGGCGCAGCCCGCGGATCACCTTCTCCTCGGTGTGGTTGCTCGCCTCGTCGCTGTCGCAGAGATAGACCAGCTCCTCGCACCAGTCGGGCGGCACGAAGCAATCGACATCGCCGAGGTCGGGCTGGTCCCAGATCTGCCCGCCGCTCTCGCTGCGCGCCGCCCGGCCGCTCATGTTCGGCAGGTCCACCCCGGCCCAATAGGCGGTCTCCGGCTCATAGCCATGGGAGAGCGCCGTCAGCGTCGTCTCGATCCCCTCGCCCATCACCATCCGGCGCGGCTTTTCGGGTGTGTAGAGCCGGATTGCACCGCCCTTCTTCACGCCGAGCACCTTCTTGGTCGGCCGCTCGATCGTCTTGACCACGCCATCACCGTCGACCTGCTCGATCGGCGGCAGCACCAGCTTGCCCTTGGGCTGGGCGAGATCGAGCCAGGTGATGTGCACCGCCCCGAAGCGACCATCCGGGCGCTGCACCGGTGCGACCATCACTGGCCCCTCGTGCAGCGTCACCCACACATCGCCCTGCTTTTCCTTCCACGGGTGCAGCCGGATCTCGCCGATCCGCAGTCGCCGCTCGACTCGAGCCCGCATCTCGCCGGCGAAGTCGACACCGCGCTTGCGGAGGTACTGCACCACCTCGGTCGCATCGTCAGGGTCGGTAGCCCAGGCCGGGATATAGGCCATCTGCCACACCCGATAAGCAGCCTTCCGGGCTTCCTCGCGATAGCGATCGGCCTCGGCCATCCGCTTCGCCTCTGCCGTCTCGGCATCGCGCCGCAGCTGCTCGGCCCGCGCCGGGTCGATCTCGGTCTCGGCCTTGCGTCCGGTGATGATCTCGCAGGCCACGACGAACTCGACGCCCTCGGTCGCCATCACCAGGTCAATGACCCCGGCGCCCGAGATGCCGCAGCCGCGGCAGTTAAAAGTGTTCTTCTTGGTGTGGATGGCAAACCGGTCGGTGCCGCCGCACATCGGGCACGGGCCGGCGCGATCGATGCCGCGCGCCAGCACCCAGCGCTTCTGGATCGCCCAGCCCTCGCAGCTGGTCCGCATCGCTTCATCGCGCAGCGCGGCAAGATTTGCGGGGAGGCTCATTCCGGTGCCTCGTCGTCGACTTTGTCGGATTCGAGCGACCGGGCATCCTCGCGATAGGCACGAGAAATGGCCCGGTCCCGAAAGGCCTGCGTGCCGTGCCGCTCTTTCGCGCGCAGCCCGTAGAAGCTGGCGCGCTCGCGCAGGTAGAGGATCGTCTGTTTGGTCGCGTCGTTCATTCCGCCGCCACCATCAGTTCGCGCCGCGCGTTGGCAACAGCCAGCAGCCGCACCATCTCGGGCGGCACCGAGTTGCCCACCAGATGGTACTTCTCAGTCTTAGTCAGGCGCCGCACCTTGCCGTCGATCGTGATCTCGCTGGGCAGCGCGCCTTTCTCGAATCCGTGCGCCGCGGCGCCTTCTTCCGGCTCAAGCATGCGGATGCCGATATCGTCGATGTAGTGGACGACCTTGCCGACCATCACCTCGACGAGGCCGTAGCGCGCCTTGCCGGTCAGTGCCCCGAGCGGCTGGCGCACGTCATCATCTTGCTTGCCGCTGCCGAAATAGTGCTGGAGGAACGCCAGGATCAGGTGGGCGTGCGAGCCCCCGGCCGAGATCGTCGCCAGCGGCTCCTCGATCGGCCGTCCATCGACATTGGTGCCGCGCAGGTTGCCCAGCGTGGCCGCCACCATGGCCGTCTTGCCCGACCCGCCGACCGTCACCGTGGGCGCCGGTTCCTCGACGTCCGCCCCCACGCTGGCGCCGAACTGGCGCTGCAGGCTGGCGGCGACAACGCCGAGTTGCGGACTGACCGTGAGGGTGCCGGCAGGCTCCAGCGCATCGCGCCCGGGATGAACCCCACCGATGCGACGGCTGTCGTTGTTGTGCTGCGCGAGAAACGCGGCCACCAGGGCCGCCTTGCTGCCATCCACCTGCGTGCCGGCAGGCTCCTCGAGGTCGAGGATGCGCGGCGCCTGGCCCGGCCGCTCACCATAGCCAGACGAGATGAGGCTCGCCGCGACGAGCGCCTGGTTGCCGCCGCCGGCGTGGACCGTCATCGCCGGCTCATCGAGCGACTGCTCGCGGCGCCCGCCGCTGTCGCCATGCGCCAGCTGCACCAGGTTGGCCGCCACAACAGCATGACGCGGCGCGCCGGCCATCACGGTGTCGAGCGGATCGGTGGGCTCGTAGCCGACACCATTCTGGTTGAACTTCGTCAGGTGGGCCGCAACAACAACCCTGTCCTCTTTGGTCGACGAGGTGTTCAGCGGGTCAGTGACGTCTCGCGGCTCGATCTGCGCGGCGCGGCCGCCGGCGCCGACGATCGTCGCCCCGACCAGGCCCAACGGAATCGCCCCGCCCGGGCGCTTCTCAAAACTGTTCGCCGTGAAGGTCGGCAGCGGTTCCTCTATATCGGCGCCGGTCGCATCAGTGCGGTACTTGGCAACGTGTGGCGACACCACCGACAGCTCACCCCGGTGCGCCGTGGTCAGCGTCCGCAGCGGCGCGTCGACCGAATGCACGCGATCACCGCCCGAGTGCGTGATCGGCACGATGAACGGCTTCGCCGCATCCACTACGTAGCGCATCACCCCGCGCGCCGTGCGCCGCAGCGTTGCCTCGGCCAGCGGCTTCTTCCGCCCGAAGATCGATTTCACCGGCAGCGACCAGTCGATGATGGTATGAGCGCCCACCCAAGGCTTCAGCCCCAGCGCCTTGGCCTTATCGCGCGGCGCATGCGTCCGCACCGGCCAGGCGATCTCGCCACCGTCGCAGCGCGCCACGCCGAAGAAACGCTTGCGGATCGTCGGGATTCCGAAATCGGCACAGACCAGCGTCCGGTGCTCGAAACTGAAGCCGAGCCCCGCCATGTGACGCTTCCACGCCCGCCAGATCCTGCCGGCGTGCCGCTTGTCCGGAATCAGCCACTGCTCGGCCACCGGCACGCGCTCGCCCTTCGCAGCAACGCTGCCATCGAGCCGCATCACCCGCCCCGTCGCCGGGTCGCGCTTGGCTATCAGCGGCCCCCAGGTGGTGATCTCCTGGACGTTCTCCATGGTGATCACTTCGGGCCTCACGGTGCCGGCCCAGCGGCAGACCACCCAGGCCAGCGACCTGCGGCGCTTCGATACCGGCTTCGAGCCCTTGGCCACCGAGAAATGCGTGCAGTCGGGGGAGGCGTGCAGGATCCGCACGCCCCTGCCCTGCGTCACCTCGCGCGGATCCGCCTCGAACACATCGCAGCGCAGGTGCCGGGTATGCGGGTGCCGACGCTCATGCACGGCCACCGCAACCGGGTCGTGGTTGATGGCGAGGTGCACGTGGAATCCCGCCTGCTCGAGGCCATCGCATCCGCCACCCATCCCGGCGAACAGCACCACGGTCATGCGGTTGTCGAGGTCCCACGCCCCCGGCGAGATCGCGTTCATCGCTCAGACCTTCATCGGCATGATGATGCGGGTCATCGTGTCGTCCGCATCGATCATCCGCACCGGGCCGGCCGCATCCTTCACCCCGATCTGCACCGCGCCGTCGCAGACCTTGAGCATCTGGGCGAAGTAGCCGCTGTTGAACGCAAAGCTCGGTATGTCGTCCGGCCAGTCGGCCGCGACAGTGGTGCGGGCCACGCCGATCTGCGGGTGGCGCGCCTCGAGCACCAGGCCACCCGTTTCGTCATCGTGGCGGAACACCACCTTCTGCCCGCCCCCGAAGCGGTTCTCTGCCGGCAGCGCCCGCAGCCGCGACATGCCCGCCTCGAGGTTCCGCCGCGACACCGTCACCGCCGCGGTCTGCTCCTTGGGTATCACGCGCTCGATATCGGGAAACTCGCCCTCGACCAGGCGAGACCGAACCCGGAAGCGCCCGATATCGATATCGAGCCGGTTGTTATCGCCGGCCTGCCACACCGTGGCGTCGGCGCCGGCGAAGAACCGGGTCAGCAGCTCTACCGTCTTTCGCGGGATGATCCGTGCTGCCTTCGGCCGGCCCTCCGCCTTCGCATAGGTGAACTTCAGCAGCCGGTGGCCATCGGTTGCCGCGAACCAGCAATCGGTGTCGGTGATGCTCCA
Organism: Devosia sp. LjRoot16; assembly: GCF_964252795.1. Lineage (NCBI taxonomy): Bacteria > Pseudomonadati > Pseudomonadota > Alphaproteobacteria > Hyphomicrobiales > Devosiaceae > Devosia > Devosia sp. LjRoot16. The sequence goes on along the minus strand of NZ_CAXUPH020000005.1, from coordinate 28,268 downwards.
GCAGATGCCGTTGAGGTAGTACCGCGTTTCCTCACGCGAGATCGCGCTCTCGACTCGGGCCAGCGCAGCAGGGAACTGCCCGTTGCCGAACCCCTCAATCTTCTCGCCGCGCTCGCCGGCAAACTTCGGCCAGCCATCGACATCGAGCACCGTCTCGATCTGATAGTGCGCCGCCCCATCGTCGACGGTGATGTGCAGCTGCGTCGTCGGCACCGGCGCATCGGTCGCCTTCTTTCCCGGCACCAGCACCTCAAACTTATTGAGCCGCACCAGCGCCGGCCCCGCCACCGCAGCAATGCCGCGCAGCAATTCCGCGCTGACACACAGCTGCCAGCCGCCGGCGCTGTCGTTCACATCGAGCGTCGTGCTGATCTCGATATCGAGATCGGTAGCACTGACCGTCAGCGCCGAACCGCTGAGCACCAGCTTGACCATGCTCAGTATCGGGTAGGTCGTGCGGCGCTCGACGACGAAGCAGAGCGGCTTCAGCGCCGCCGCCAGCACCCGCCCCTCGATCGTCGCAAACTGTTCGACTGCCTCAGCTTTCGCGTTCATCGCTTGCCCTTTCACAGCAATACCCCCTGCCCCTCGGCCTCGGCCGCCAGCAGCCCCTTCTCGATCGCCAGTTCGCGCGACATCGAGATCCGCAGCTTCGCCCCGACCCGCGCATCGCCCTCGAAACCGATGGCGCTGCGCGGCAACCAGGCCGTCACCCGCGCCTTGTCGACGACGAGCAGGCTCAGCACTCGCGGCTCGATCACTTCGCATTGGATGACCACCGGCTCGATCATGGCCGCACCTCGGCCTTGCGCCGCAGTGCGCTCAGCACCAGCCGCTGCCGGCTGAGCCCCATGGCTTGCCGCATCAGCTCGCGGCGCCGAGGGCAGCGCCAGCGGTCGGTCAGGCCCAGCCCCAGCGCCTTGTCGGCTGCTGCGACGGTCTTGCCGTCGACCAGCAGGCGCGAGTAGCGGCGCACCGCCTGGTGGGTCCAGACGAAGGGCGACGGCCGCACGCCGGCGACGCGCTCGATGTGTGCGTCGATCCCCGAAATCACCGTGGTGTGGTCGCGCCCGCCGAACAGCTTGCCGATCCTCGGCAGGGTCATCCGGGTGTGGGTGCGCAGCAGCCACATCGCGTGGTGCCGCGCTGCGCAAACCAGTTGGTCACGGCTCGGGCCAGCCAGCTGCTCGCCATCGACGTTCCAGCGCCGCGCCGCGAGCTGCAGCAGGAACCGCCACGAGCACCCCGACAGCATGTCGAGCGGCGGATGGTCGAGCCGCACCACGTAGCTGCGGTCGGTCTTGGCCCGGGTGATCGGGCCGGTTTCCTCGCCGGTGAAGGCGTCGATGAACATCACGCCGCCTCCGCCAAGCCGAGGAGTTGACGGACCCGCGTCTTCATTTCAGGCACCAGGCGGTAGCCCTGCCCCCAGATCGTCTCGATCTCGACGCCGTGCGGCCTCAGCGCCTTGCGTAGATGGAAGATGCGAACATCGACGTTCTTGAGTTCGCGCTCTTCCCAGCCGTCGCACATCGCCTCGAGCAGCTCGCCCTTGCTGACCATCGGGCTGCCCATCAGCGCCGCCAGTACACGCGCCACCTGCGGCTGCAGCCTGAGGCGGTAGCGGGCCTCGAGGAAGAACTGGTTGTCGGGGCTCAGCCCCAGCCGTTCCTTCAGCTGCCGATTTTCCTCGCGCAGAAATTCGACCTCGTCGCGCAGGTCCATCAGCTGTCCTCCAAGGCGATGAACCGCCGCGCCGTCAGGTCAGGGCCCGAGCGGCCGTCCTCGAAGGTCACCCGCCGCTTGAACCGGACGATCGCTTGTTCCAGCTGGTCGACCTGGTCGCGCGTGAAGCGCATCGAAACGATGTTGTGCGGTGCCGCCACCTCGAGCTCGTGCGCCCCGTTCGGATCGAGGATCAGCCCGACCGCGATATCGGCGACGTGAATGCGAGGTGGCCGGTGATGACCCATCAGATCTCACCCCGTGCATGCTGGCCGGCGGTGTATTCGCTGGCCTTCGCCCGCTGCCGCTCGCGGCTGCCGAGCTTCAGGTAGCTGGCGCGCTTCTTCGCCTGTTCCTTGCTGCAGCCGATGGTGGCGGCGACGATCGTCAGGTCGAACTGCTCGATCGGCAGCGCATAGGCGGCGCGCAGCACGGAGTCGTCGGCCGGCGTGAAACGGAATTTGGTTGCCGTCTCTCCGGCTGTCGCGTCCGCAACACCGACGACGTTCTCGGGTTGGCTTGTCTGGTCGCCTTCCTCGCCCCCAGTTCCTCCGCGAGACAAAGGCGCTGCAGGGACTGGAAACCCGCCCACCTTTCCGTTCGGCGCTTCCGCCGAATTCTCATCCGCCGGCGCCTCATACCCCCACCGAGCCCAGCCCTCGCGCTTCTCGCGGGCGTTGAGTTCGATCTTGGGCAGCGTCGGGAAATAGGCCTCGATCAGCTCATAGAAGATCTCGGGCTTTTCCGAGTGCCGGCCAACCGGCGCCTCGATCACCGAACGCCACTGCGTGCCGGGCGCCGGCGCTGGCGGATTGCCGCGCGTTCCTACCAGCAGTATCTCGTGATCGATCCAGAACCAGTAGCCAGTTCCGTGGCCGTCACCCGGATAGATCTTCTTCCAGATGCTGCAGGTCTTGTACTCGAATCCACGGTGCGCCATCAGCTCGATCGCCTGCGCCAGGTGTGGCGCCGTCGACCACATGAGCAGCGCGCAGTCGGGAGCGGCGAGGCTGACAACGTCCCGCTTCTTCAGCTCGTCGAGGCTGGAAACCGGGTAGTGGTTCGCCGGCGCCTTGCCGAGGCCGGCGTCCGACCAGGCGCGGTGCTCCCATTCGTCATCCGTCAGGATCACCCCGAATTTCGCTTCGGGCAGCGCCATCTGCTTGCGGCCCAGCTCCGCCTCGCGCGTCACCCGCGAGGCCTTCTTCTGCGCTGTGCTCAGATCTTTCAACGGGTTGACGACAACCGCGCCACCGCTCTCGATCTTGTCGCGCACCTCGGCCAGCCGCGCCTCGAACTCGGCATCGCCGAGCCGGGCCCATTGCTGCGCCTTGGCCGAGAGCTTCTTGTCGACTCCGACTTCAGCCAGCGTCGCGCGAGTAAACGGTACCGACTCGGCACCATTCTCGGCGTCGTCGCTGTCGCTGGCCTGCGGCCCGAGGTTGGATTTAGCCGGGCGGCCAATGCCCAGTTGCCCGGTTTCCTTGGCGCTGATCAGCAGCACCCCGAGCTTGCGCTCGGCGCGCAGCTGCAGCGAGGTGGCGTCGGCGATGATCTTGCGGTCCTTGGCCTGCCGGCCATAGAGCCGCATCTGCTCGGCGACGTTGCGCACGTCGAGCACCTCGTCGACCCGCAGCGCCTCCGCCAGCGCCTCGCGCGCCGCCTCGTAGCGAATGAGCGAGGTCATTGCTCGCCTCCGCAGAACCGGTTCCAGTGCTCGGCGGCCAGCGCCAGCGCTTCGCCGCCTTCGGTGCGCATGCCGCACTTGGTGCACTGCACCCGCCCATAACCGGGCCTGCCGCTAGCCTCGACGTAGGAAGCGCTACTGCCGCACCGGCATGTGTAGAGCGCAGGGCCGTCTTGCTTCAGCTCAAGGATCGGAGCCCGGCTCATCGCCCTGCCCTCCCCGCCTCGAAGTCGATCTGCGCCTTGAGCGCAAGCAGCTTCTCGATCGCCTCGTCGATCTCGGTGTCGAGTTGCGCACCCTCGACGCTGGTCAGCGTCTCATCGGCCAGCGCCTGGCCCATCTTCGAGAACACGTCGCTGACTTCCTTCAGCGCCTCGGCGGTGATCCGCCCGAGCGGCCCGCGGCTGGCATTGATCGCCGGCAGCGGCACCAGCACGTGGTTGTTCATCCGCGCCAGTTCGCGCGTCACCACGGGCCCCACCTCGCTCTCGAGATCGGCAATCACGTCGATCGGCGCGAAGCGCTCGGCATCGTCTTCGTCGGTCGAGCCGTAGCGCGAAATGTCCTGCTGGCGGACCCGCGTCACCGAGGCGGCGTGGTCCTGCTTGCCGAACTTGCCGACGAGTTGCCGAAAGGCGCTCTTCAGCCCCGCATAGTCACCCGCCGAAAGCTGCCGGGCCTCACGCATGGCGTAAAACTCCTGTGCTGCACGCCGTGACGCCAAAAACCCGGCGAGTCAGAACGGCCCAATGAAAGCGATCCGCATTCCAGTGACAGCGCGCCTGCAGGTTGCCCTCCAGGATTACCGAGCGGCCCGCGCTGAGCTGGAGAAGGCGGGAGGGGAGGCGACGGTTGCCGCTCCCCTCCCCAGTCACGTCGACGAGGCGAGGGAGGAGGAAACACCCCGCCGACGAAATCATGAGAACTGAAGCGCTCATGCCAGCCACCCGGCATGCTCAGCGAAATCCATCACGGCCAGCACCACGCCGGCAGCCGCCAGCCAGGTTGCCGCAATCCAGTCGCCGATGCTCCAGCGATACCGCGGCGCGCTCATGCTGCCGCTCCCGCGGTCTCGGCACCCTGCACTGCTGGAGCTTCGAACTGGGGGCGCTCGACGCCCTCTGGCCAAGCCAGCGCTTCGGGCCAGTTCGAGGCGAACCACAGCATCGCCTTCTCGTAGTTGCGGGTCTGGATGTCCTTGCCTTGGGCAATCCCATCGAGCCGCAGCCCATCGCCGAAGATGATGGTTGAGATGCGCGAACGACTGCGGCGCACGTGGGCGCAGTACGCATCGGCGGTTCGGATCAGCTTGTCGCACAGAGTGAGCATGCGAGATTTATGCGAGGCATATCTCGCGTCGTCAAGAGATATTTCTCTGAGGCATATCCCGCGTAAACAGGATATATTTCTCGCATGCCTGAAACTTTAGCCGAACGCATACAGCAGCGCCTTGAAGCGCTTGGTATTTCCGAACGCGCCGCATCCATCGCGGCGACCGGCAGCGATGCGACGATCCGGATGATCCGTACCGGCAAGAGCGTCAACCCGCGCAGCGACACCATCGCCAAGCTGGCGCATGTTCTGCAGACCACCGAGCAGTGGCTGTTGAACGGTACGGTCGACAGCGTCACCGTAGCAGCTGAAGTGGCAAGGCAACCGACCGAAGTTCGTCCAGCAGATCAGTTTGGCGGCCGGTTCGACGGCGCCAAGGACGTGCCGGTCCTCGGCACCGCCGCGGGCTCCGAACTCGGCAAGGGTGCGTTCCAGCTGACGACCGATGTCGTCGACTATGCCCGGCGCCCGTACGGCCTGATCGGGGCTCCGGGCGTCTACGCGCTCTATGTCGAGGGCGACTCGATGAGCCCGAAATTCGAGCCGGGCGACATCATCTTTGTGCACCCGCACAGGAAGCCCCTGGGCGGCGACTATGTCGTCATCCAGGAGCCGGACTCTAACAATGGCGACAGCCGGGCATTCGTCAAACGCTTGGTGAAGATCACCGGCACGACGATCCGGGCGCAGCAGTACAATCCGCCGGCGACAATCGACTTCATCATCAGGCCAGGGGTCACCGTTCACAAGGTGATGAGTGACGTGGATCTCTACGGCGCCTAGTTTTTCGTCTCGCGCACAGAGGGGGCTCGGCGCATGCGGTTCGCAGGAAACGTTATCTGGTTCATCTTCGGCGGTGCCATTACCGCCTTGTTCTGGCTGCTCGGTGCGGTCGTCTTCGCAATCTCGATCATCGGCCTACCGCTGACGCGGTCCGCCATCGAAATGGCCAAACTCTCGGCTTGGCCCTTCGGGCGTGAAGTGGTTCACGTGCGCGAGCTCGACGGTCGCGAACTTGATGCTGGGACGGCCTTCACAGGGACAGTCGGCTTCATTTTCAACGTGCTGTGGGCCGTCACGTTTGGCCTGGTGCTGTGCATCTCCTACGTCCTGCTCGGCATTCTGTTCTGCATCACGCTCATTGGCATTCCATTCGGGCTTCAGGCCTTCAAGCTGGCCGGCATCTCGCTTTGGCCGATCGGTCGCCGCGTGGTCACCGTAGAACTGGCGCGCGTCGCCCGCGAGCAGCGAGCGCAAGAGGATTTCGGGAGATACCGTCAGAAAGCCTGAATTCCATCGATAAGAGAGATTTCTCGCACACGTAATTGACGCGTAAAATATCTCGCATTACTCTCGCTTCATCTCTTACCGATGGAGCGCACGATGTTCGCATCAGACCACGCCGGCGCCGCAACCCTGCCCCGGCCGACTTACCCCGACGTTTCCCGCATCGTCGAAACCACCGACCGCCGCACGCGCGAGCTGGCCGACGCCATGCTGCGGCTCAACGCCGAGCACCCCGATGGCTGCACCGAAGCCACGCTGCTGATCGACGGCTTTTCCGTTCACGAGCAGGTCCAGCTCGGCCCCGTCGCTCGCCAGCTGGCCAACCGCGTCTTCGTCCGCGAGGTCGCCGACGAAGCCTCCGGCCCTGCGCCCAAGGCCGATATCGTTGAGCGGATGGCCACCATCATGGTCCGCCAGGTCGGCCGCAGCGAGAGCGCCGTCGCTGCGCTGCAGCAAGCCGGCTTCTCCGGTCGCGAGATCGCCGCCCACATCGACGCCGCCAGCGCCATCGCCGACCGGCACTTGCTCCGCAAAGCCCCGCCCAACACTCACCTGGTCAACCTCGCCTATGCCATCGGCGCCATGGTGGTGGCTGGCCAGTCCGGACAGGTGGCGTGATGACAGATCGGTCCCTGCGACGAGAGGTACGAAACCCGGTTCTCGCGCTCCCAGCAACTCAGCGTCTTCTCGACCTGCCGCCAGACGCGCGGGAGGTTGTCCGGGGGTTACTCACCGATCTAGCTATTGACGCCCGTTTGCGCGCCCAGGAGTCGTGGCGGAAGAACAAGGGGCCTATGGCGGCGTACTGGAAGGCGGTTGGCGCCTACGCCAATCACTTCGCCAAGGTGGCAAAGTGAGCATCCTCATCGCTACCCCAACCGGGCTCGTCGATCTCGACGCCCCCGACCTAACCCGCATCACCCCGCGCGCCATGGCGCACACGCTGGCGCGGCTCAACCGCTGGGCTGGCAACACCGAGCTGCCGGTCACTGACGCGCAGCACTCGGTGCTGGTGCGCGAGATCTTCGTGCGCCAGCACCCCGAGCTGCGCCGCCAGGCCATCCACCCGCTGCTGCACGACGGCCATGAGTACCTGCTGGGCGATCTGACCCGGCCGTTCCAGCAGGCGCTCGAGCAGCGGCTCCCCGGCTTCGTCCGCCACGTCGAGGCGATCAAGGGCGAAGCCGATGCAGCCATCCGCAGCGCCCTCGGCCTGCCCGAACCGTCAATGGACGTCCGCGCCGCCATCCACGAAGCCGACCGCCACGCTGCGGCCATCGAATGGCTGAGCTTCATCGACGCCGCCAACGGCCCCTGCCCCTACGGCAATCCGCCCAGGGGCCTCCCGACGCGCATCAAAGCCCTCAGCTGGCCGGCGGCCGAGGAACAGTTCCTCGCCCACCTCGATCGCGACCTGGCCGAGCGGGCCTGGGAGCAGTTGGCCGCATGAGCCGCAGCCCCGCCCGATGCACCCAGGCCGACGTCGCCCGCGCCCTGCGCGCGGTCGAGCAGGTCGGCTATCCGGGCGTCGTCGAGATCGGCCGGGATGGCACCATCCGCATCGTGCCCTATGCCCTCGTGGCGCCGGCGGCAGATTCTGCGCCGGCGCCACAACCAGTTGACGACGACAGTCCGATCGACCTTTGATGCCCGGCATGCGCACCCGGCTGCCGCCCAACACCCATCGCGAGAAGAACCGCCACGGCACGGTGGTGTTCTATTACCGGGTCGGCAAAGGCTCGCGTATCCGCCTGCCTGACTTCGGCACTACCGAGTTCCAGCCCGCCTATGAGGCAGCCTGCCGCGGCGAGCCGCTCCCGCAGGCCCACGGCCGGGCAGAGGCAACGGTGGGCACGCTGCGCTGGCTCGTCATCGAATACAAGAAGAGCCTCCATTTTCGCGAACTCGACGCGGTGACGCAGCGCCGCCGCGATACGGTGTTCCGCGGCATGGTGGAGAAGTCCGGCGACCGGCTGATCAAGAGGATCACCGAGCAGACCATCATCGACGCGCGCGAGAAGCGCAGCACCGGCAAGGGCCACGCCGCCAACGGCTTCCTCAAGGCCGTCCGCCCGATGTTCGCCTATGCCAGGACGCGCGGCTGGATCGAGGTCGACCCGACCCGCAACGTCGATCGCGTCAAGACACCGAAGGGCGGCTTCCGACCGTGGACGATCGACGAGCTGCGGCAGTTCGAAGCGCGCCACCCGCTCGGCACCATGGCCAACCTCGCCGTGCGCCTGCTGCTGTTTACCGGCCTACGTCGCTCCGACGTGGTGAAGCTCGGCCGCCAGCACATCCGGAAGGGCGTCGTGCATTTCCGCCCGGGGAAGACTGCCGACTCATCCGGCGTCACCGTCACCTTCACGGCGCTGCCGCCAATGCTCGAGGCGATCGAAGCTACCAAGACCGGCGACCTCACCTTTCTCGTCTCCAGCACCGGCCAACCCTTTAAGACCGGCAATAGCTTTGGCAACTGGTTCAGCGATCGGTGTGACGAGGCGGAAGTGCCCGGCAGCGCGCACGGCCTTCGCAAGCTCGGTGCCACCCTTGCGGCCGAGGCCGGCGCCACCACTCGCGAGCTGATGGCGATGTGGGGCTGGACCACGATGAAGCAGCCCGAACTTTACACCCGCTCAGCTGACACCGAGGTGCTCGGGACCTCTGCCTCCAGTAAGCTCATGGAGGGTTATTCCATGGTGCAAACCGAGAACAACATTCCCCGCACCTTGGATGCCGGTGCGGGAATAAAGAAAAAAGCCGAATGATTTCAAAGGCCGCCGCCTGATATGCGAGTCCGGCGGGGGGCACCAATCAGCTTGATGCAGGCTGCCCTCTCACCTATTGCGGCGTCAGCTTCTCGGTGCCCGTGCCGGCCTGTCCGGCAATGGTCCACAGCCCGTCCATCGTGCCATCTTCCATCACCTGGTAAATCACCAGCCCGATCGCTTCGCCCATCACGTAGCCGGCCGAAAAGGCATTGCCGTTGCGCATACAGATGCCTTGTGACGTTGATGGCCCAGTTGTCCAATAAATCTCGCAGGTCGTCTCGCTGGTGAGGACGATCTTGGCCGTGCCACCATAGCTCGAACCATCGAGATTGGTGCCCTCGACGGCGTAGTCGCCGCCAATACTTTGCGCCATGGCCGCCGGGCTCGCCAATGCCATCACCATGCCCGTCAACAGCAGTATCCGACCCATTTCATACCCCCGTTTTTCTCGGCGTGAGAGTAGGTCACAGTGCTCTGGACTGACAATCAGGGCCGACGCAGAGTGGCGATCACTTTTGGCGCGGAGGATTCGATGGCGGGAACGATCAGGCTCGGCACGGCCGGCTGGGTGTTCGAGGCCTGGCGCAAGAGCTATTACCCCGACGGGCTGAAGCAGAAGGACGAGCTCGCCTGGTCGAGCGCCCGGCTCGGCAATATCGAGATCAACGCCACCTTCTATTCGCACCAGAAGGCCGCGAGCTTTGAGAACTGGGCCAGCCAGACCCCTGATAGCTTCGTCTTCAGCGTGAAGGGCCACCAGCTGGTCACCCACATCAAGCGGCTGAAGGATGTCGAGCTCCCGCTCGCCAACTTCTTTGCCTCCGGTGTCATGGCGCTGGGCAAGAAACTCGGGCCGTTCTGCTGGCAGCTGCCGGGCAACAGCAAATACGACCCCGATCGGATGGAGGCCTTCCTCGCTCTCTTACCGCAGTCGCCGGAAGCGCTGGTCGCTCTGGCCGGAAAGACCGACTACGGCAAGAACCCGCCTTATCTCGACGCCACCGGCATCGTCAGGGTTCGCCACGCCATCGAAGTGCGGCACGAAAGTTTCGCCGATCCACGCTTCATCGCCCAGTTGCGGGCCCACAACGTCGCCCTCGTCGTCGCCGATACCGCGGAATGGTCCTACATCGACCAGACCGCCGATTTCTCCTATGCCCGGCTGCAGGGCGCACCGGGAAAAGAGAGCTATTCGGTTGCCGAGCGCGACGTCCGCGCCGGCTGGCTGAAGGCGTGGGCCGAGGGCAAGCCGGTTGCCGATGCGCCCTATGTCACTGCTGCCGAAGCGAGCCCGCCGCCGCGCGATGTGTTCGCCTTCTTCGTCTCGACCGACAAGGAGCATGCGCCCGACAATGCGCGCGCCGTCATGGCTTCGCTCGGCCTCAGCGGACCGGGCGGCGAGTGACGATCTCGTGAGCGGGCTTAAGTTGACTCGGAGCCCGCTCCCGAGAATATGGCGCGCATCCGAATAGGAGCGTCATCGTGACCACCAGCCTCGCCACCGACCGTCCCCGCCTGCTCGCGACGATCGCCTTCGTCCTCGGCCTCGCGACCATTGCCGGCGCCTGGGGCTCGCAGCTGTTTGGCGGGCTGGTGCCGTGCGAGCTCTGCCTCGAGCAGCGCATGCCCTACTATTGGGGCCTGCCGCTGCTCGCGCTGGTGCTGATCCTGTGGCACCGGCTGCCGCGCGCCGTGTGGTATGTCGGGATCGTCCTGGTGCTCCTGACCTTCGTCTGGTCGACCTATCTCGCCGGCTATCACGCCGGCGTCGAATACGGCTTCTGGCCCGGCCCCACCGCCTGCACCGGCACCGGCGTCGATGTCAGCTTCTCCGACCTCACCAATATCAACGCCGCCCGCGTCGTCCCCTGCGACAAGATCCAGTTCAGCCTGTTCGGCGTAACGCTGGCTGGCGCCAACACGCTGATCTCGGCAGCGATCGTGCTGCTGCTCGGCACGGTGCTGCTCAAGGGCCGGAAGGCATAGAGCGCTTTCAGGAAAAGTTGCAGACTTTTCCGGTTCAAAAGCGCGACCAACTAGAGACCAGAGCCCTGCCGCTACTGCGTGAGGAAGGCCGTTGCGACCTCGGTGAGGAGCGGTGACTGGATCAGGTTGTAGTGCGTGGTGCCCGGGAGGATAGCAAGCCGGCTGGCCGGGCGCTGGGAGCCGTCGAACCCCGCGTCGCGCTGGCCGCCACCAAGCAGCTTCCAGAACGCCACCATGTGCTCGGGCCGGATCGAATCCGCGTCCGCGAACACCAGCAGCGTCGGGGCCGTCATCGCCTTGACCCCCTCGGTCCAGTCGTACTCGGGCTCGTTCATTTCGCCGGACTTGCGAAACACCCGCTCCCAGTCGACGTCGGGATAGAGCTCTCCGAGGGGTGAACTGGCGAGTTGCTGTCCGTACTCCGCCGCGTGGGCCGGCAATTGCCGGAAGGCCTCGCGGACTTCGGGATAGTCGTCGTTGGTGCGGTAATCCACCGAGACCGACACCAGCTTCTCGACCAGCTCCGGGTGCCGGAACGCCACCTGCAGCGCGACGCCGGCGCCGAGCGAATAGCCCATGAAGCGCGCCTTGCCGATGCCGAGGTGCTGAAGCACAGCCGCAACGTCGTCGGCCATCAGTTCGGAGGACCAGGGCACGTCGGTGTCCGTACTGAAGCCGTGGCCGCGCATGTGGATGGCGATCACCTTGTGGGTCTTCGCCATCGCGGCGAGCGGCGCACCAAACGTCTGGGACGGGTCGACGCCGCCATGCAGCAGCACCAGCGGCGGACCGTCACCGTGGATCTCGTAGTAAATCTCGGCGCCGCCGACCGGGACCTTGCCCGTGCTGCTGGGGGTGCTCATCGGAATGTCTCCTGCGGTTTGGGCAATGACAGGCGCTGCGACGAGGGCCGCAGCGACAAAGGCGAGGATCACGAGGGCGCGCCTCAGCATGATGGTTCTTCCCCAATCAGTACGTCGCGAGCTGCCGCTCAAGCTTGTCGAAGGCCTGGTTGGTGCCCTCGAAGAAACCGCCCTCGATCGCGACGGCGAGGTGTGCGGCGCTGTCGAACTCGGCGCGCATGGTGAAGATCGTCTCGTTACCGAGCGCTTCGAACGTGAGGGTGGCCAGATAGCTCGGCGGCGGATTGACCGCTTCGGGCGGGCGCCACGGCCGGTAGACGATGCGTTCTGGCGCGAGGATCTCGACGAACTGGTAGCGCACCGGATGCTCACCGCCGTCGGGCCGCCGCATGGTGACGTGCCACTCGCCACCGGCACGGAACTCGAGCTTGGTGACAGTGGAGGTGAAATTTTCCGGGCCCCACCACTGGGCAAGCAGGTCCGGGTCCTCGAAGGTGCGCCAGACCAGCCGGCGCGGTGCCTTGAGGCGGCGGCTGATGACGAACTCGCGCTGGGTGAGCGGGTCCAAAGCTGTGTCACTGGTCATGGCGCGCCTCAGTTCTTCTTGCCCGTTGCATCGGTCGCCTGCAGCCGCTCGAGCAGCCCGTCGAGCCGGTTGAGGCTCGTATCCCAGAAGCTTGCGAACTCCTCGATCCAGCCGACGGCCTCGCGCAGCGGCTGCGCCTCGAGCCGGCAGGGCCGCAGCTGGGCGTTACGTCCACGGCTGATCAGGCCCGCGCCTTCCAGCACCTTGAGATGCTTGCAGATCGCCGGGATGCTCATCTCGAACGGCGCCGCGATCTCCTTGACCGACGCTTCCCCATCCATCAGCCGCATCAGGATGGCCCGGCGGGTGGGGTCGGCGATGGCCGAAAGCGTGAGGCTGAGCTGGTCCGGCTGCACGTCCATTCCTAACTGATCGGTTAGCTAACTGATTGGTTAGATACGGCGTGATGGCAGTGGGTGTCAAGCAAGCCGGTGGCCAGGTTCAGCCAACGCGGCGTGACGCTTCGCGCGCCATGCCGAACGCGAAGACGATGGTGTTGATGCTGATACGGTTCGGCTGCACGGCCGGAAGTCGGCGTCCAGCCTCACGGCTCCAGTTCGATGTCCCAGTAGAGGTAGTCGAGCCAGCTGGTGTGCAGGTGGTTGGGCGGGAAAGCCCGGCCGTTATTGTGCAGGTCGTGCACGGTCGGCTGGAACGGCTCCTGCATCGGGAACATCTTGATCTCGCGCGGCAACCGGTTGGCTTTCCTGAGATTGCACGGCGCGCAGGCCGCGACGACGTTCTCCCAGGTGGTACGGCCGCCCTTGGAACGCGGGATCACGTGGTCGAAGGTGAGTTCGTCCCGGGCGCCGCAATATTGGCACTGGAATTTGTCGCGCAGGAACACGTTGAAGCGGGTGAACGCAGGATGCCGCGCCGGCCGCACGTAATCCTTGAGCGAGACGACGCTGGGCAGCAGCATCTCGAAGCTCGGCGACTTGATCACCCGGTCGTAGTTGGAGACGACGTGGACTCGATCAAGAAAAATCGCCTTGATCGCGTCCTGCCAGGACCAAAGCGACAAGGGATAATAGCTGAGGGGCCTGAAATCGGCGTTCAGCACCAGTGCGGGGCTATTCTCAAGCGACACATGTACCGTCACTTGTCGCCCCCAGATCGGGAATCGCGGCCAGTCATGATCAGCAATATTCTATGCCGACTGTGACACCCCTGTGAAGCGCGATTCGATCAGTCGATTCAGGCGGTTTGCGCCAGCATGAAGGACGTGGCGAAATCGAGCCCGTCCGGCGCGATGCCATGCGCCGTGCCCGACGAAATGTGCAGCGTTACATCGAATCCGGCGGCCGTCAGCTCGGTCGCCGCCTGCCGGCTGAGCCCTGGATCGACCACCTGGTCGAGATCGCCATGGATCAGCGCCACCGGCGCTTTGTCGATCGCCGGGAACCCCTCGGCAGGAACGAAAGCGCCAGAGAACGCCACGATACCCTTGATCGGACGCGGCAACGCCGTGCCGACATGCAGCGCCATCATCGCCCCTTGCGAGAAGCCGACGAGGAAGGTGTCGGCCGGCTTGATGTCGGTCTGCGTCCAGAGATCGGTGAGAAACTCGATGATCACGGGCGCGGCGTTCTTTGCCCCCTCGATGCGGCCGGCGATCCGATCCACCGCCAGCGGGAACCACTCGAAACCGAATGGGTTGCCGGCACAGGGCGTCGGCGCGTTCGGCGCAATGAACAATGCATCGGGCAGCAGCGGCCCCCAGTGGTGGCCGAGCCCGATCAGGTCGCTGCCGTCGGCGCCATAGCCGTGCAGCAAAATCACTGCCTGCTTCGGAGCGCCGCCGCTTTTGGGCGGCAGCATCGGGCCGGAGAGCTTGGCCATCAGATCGACAATCCTTCCTTGTTCCGCACGGCGCGATAGTAGCGCCAGAGCAGCAATGCGGCGGTGGACCGATAGGGCGACCAGCGCCGCGCCATCTCGATCAAGTCCTTCACCGGCGGCTTGCCGTCAAGCCCGAACGCCCACTCGGCCGCCCGCTGCAACGCGACGTCGCCGGCGGGAAAGATGTCCGGATGGGCCGCCGAAAACATCAGATAAATCTCGGCAGTCCACGGCCCGATCCCCTTGAGTTTGGTCAGCGCGGCGATCGCCGCGTCGGCCGGCAGTTCCGCGAGATGTGCGAAGTCGACACTGCCCGCCGCGATCGCCTCGGCCAGCCCGCGCAGCGTCCGGTACTTGCCGCCCGATTGCCCGGCGCCCCGGACGGCTTCCTCACTGAGCTTCAGATAGCCGACCGGGTCGAGCGCCCCTTCGAGCTGGGCGAAGCGGCCCCAGATCGCATCGGCGCTGGCGGTCGAAACCTGCTGGCCGGTGACGATCCGCGCCAACCCTTCGAAGCCGCCCGGCGAGCGGCGGATTTCGAATGCGCCGGCGCGCTCGGCAACGCCTCCGAGGCGCGGATCTAGCTCAATCAGGGCGCCCAGCTGGCGCTGCAGCGCCTCCGGCGTATCGAGACGGTCTGTCAAAGAAATATCCTTACGTGCTAGCAGTTTGTCATGCTCAGACCCGTCCTCCGCTTCGCCCCGAGCCCCAATGGCTTGCTGCATCTGGGGCACGCCTATTCGGCGCTGTTCGCCTCGGTATGGGCCGAAGTCCTCGGTGGCCGGTTCCTCCTGCGCATCGAAGACACCGACATAACCCGAAGCAAGCCGGAATTCACCGCGGCGATCTTCGAGGACCTCGCCTGGCTCGGCCTCTCCTGGGAACAGCCGGTGCTGCGGCAGTCCGACCGCTTCGTCGTCTATGCCGCTGCGGCCGACCGGCTCAGGGCGCGTGACCTGCTCTATCCCTGCTTCTGCTCGCGCACCGAGCTGGCCGCACAGTCGAGCGGCGCCGACCCCGATGGCGCGCCGCTTTATCCCGGCACCTGCCGGCACCTGTCGGCAGCCGAAGTGAAACAGCGTTTTGCCGAAGGGCGTACGGCGAACTGGCGGCTCAGGACCGACGACGCCATGGCGCTCACCGGCATGCTGACCTACAGCGTCGCCGGCCCCACCCCGGCGGATCGACCGCAGATCCGCTATGCCCGGCCGGAGCGCTGGGGCGATGTGGTGCTGCAGCGCAAAGGCACGCCGACCAGTTATCACCTCAGTGTGGTGATCGACGACGACGCCCAGGGCGTCACCCATGTCACCCGCGGCCGCGACATGGAGCCCTCGACCGATATCCACGTGCTCCTGCAGATGCTGCTCGGCCTCACCTCGCCGCTCTATACCTTCCACAAGCTGATCCTCGATACCGAAGGTAAAAAGCTCAGCAAATCGAAAGGCTCCACATCGCTGCGGAGCCTGCGTGACGCGGGTCGGACGGCGGAAGAGATTCGCCAGGAACTGGGGTTCTAGCCGCTCAGCCGGTGCGAGCTGCCCCCACCCTTGATCCCCGCAAGGGGGAGGGAGACGATGGAACCGCGATGCTGGTGTGAGGGTCTCCCGCCCCCTCAGGGGTGGGGGTCCACAACCACCAGCCTCGGCAACCTAAGCCGCCAGCTTCTCCGCCGCAAAGAACGGCGCCACCGTCGCCGCCACTGCCGCGTCGAACGGCGTAGCAAAATCCGGGCCGAGGATGGCGTCGAGGCGCGCGTCCTTGAGCTCCATCGGGTTCTCCCACAGGTAACTCATCTTGCTGACCGCCCGCATCAGCGGATCGACGAGACCCACGACGTTGAACAGCACGCGCGGGAACGTGCCGACCTTGAGCTTCACCGGCGCCGCGGCCACGGCGGCTGCAGCCATCTGCTCGGGCGTCACATAGTTGCCGGCGAAATGGAAATTCTCGAAGGCGCCGAACTCCTTACGGTGCCAGGCGAGCTTCTCGAAGGCCCGGCCGACATCCGGCAGATAGGCCCAGGAGTGGCCGACGCTGGGCACGCCCATCATCGCGAACTTGCCTTTTTTCGCCTCGCGCAGCATGGCGAGGTCGAACCAATCGAACGAACTCTCCGGCCCATAGAAATCCCCGGCGCGGAGGATAATCGCCTGGATGTCGCCGCGCTTCGCCGCCGCTTCATACAATGCCTCGACCCGCACCCGGATCTCGCCGCGCGGCGTCTGCGGGCGCTGCTTGAGCTGGGGCATCACGGTCCGGTCGGTGGCGGCGTAGTTATAGATATTGCCGGGGAACAGCAGGGTCTTGCCGCTCTTGCCGAGCGCGGTGATCACCCGCTGGTTCTGTGCTTCCATCCGGCCCTGATCCCACTGGTGGTAGGGCAGGTTCAGCGCGTTGACCACCACCTCGGTATCGCCGATCGCTGCACGCATCGCTTCCACATCCTCGGCGTCGCCCCTGATGAAGCGCACCCCTGCTATCGGCTGCTTGTTGGACCGCCCAAACCCGGCGACCTCCCACCCGGCGGCGACGAAGGCCTTGGCGATGTGGTGGCCAACATGACCGTTGATGCCGATGACGATGACTTTCTGCGTGCTCATTTGCTTGGCTCCTTGCTGGTGAGGAGCAAGGTAGGCGCAACACCGGCGTTGATGAATTGGACAAGATCGTTACCTTGCCATACAGAATTGAATGGCCTGGAGACACCTTGACCATGCCCGATCCCGACTGGTCGCTGTGGCGCAGCTTTGGCGCCGTCGTCGAGCACGGTTCGCTCTCGGCTGCCGCGCGCGCCCTCGGCCTCAGCCAGCCGACGCTGGGCCGTCATGTCGAGGCGCTGGAGCAGGCATTGGGGATGAGCCTGTTCGAGCGGACGCTCACTGGCTTTCACGCCACCGATACGGCGCTCAAGCTCTACGAGCCGGTGCTGGCGGCGCAGCAGGCATTGGCCGAGGCAACGCTGATCGCCGAGGGGGCGAGCGCCGCGCTCACTGGCTCGGTCCGCATCACTTCCAGCACCGTGATGTGCCACTACGTGCTGCCGCCGTTCCTCCTCGACCTGCGCCAGAGCTTCCCGCAGGTGGCGATCGAGCTGGTGCCGTCGGATTCGGCCGAAAACCTGTTGCTGCGCGAGGCCGATATCGCCGTCCGCATGTTCCGGCCCACCCAGCTCGAGCTGATCACCCGCAAGCTCGGCGAAAGCCCGATCGTCACCTGCGCCCACGAAAGCTACATCCTGAGGCGCGGACGCCCGGAACGGCCCGAGCAGCTGGTCGAGCACGATCTGATCGGCTTCGATCGCTCCGAACTGCTGATCGGCGCCGCCCGGCGCATGGGGTTCGAACTGAAGCGCAGCGATTTCATCGTCCGCACCGACAGCCAGACCAATGCCTGGGAACTGGTCAAGGCCGGTCTCGGCGTCGGTTTCGCGCAGCAGCTGCTGGTGGCCGAGACGCGCGGCATGGTGCCGCTATTGCCCGATTTCCGCCCGCCGCCCTTGGAAGTGTGGTTGACCACGCATCGCGAACTGTTCACCAGCCGTCGCATTCGTGCCATCTATGACCGACTGGGCGAGGGCCTCAGCCGCTTCCTCGCGAGGACATTATGAACATCACCGGCATCATCACCATCGTCGCGCTCGGCGCGGTCGCCATCATCCTGTTCATGGGGCTGTGGAACATGTTCCGCGGCGGCGACCACAACCTCAGCCAGAAGCTGATGCGCGCCCGCGTCATCGCCCAGGCCGTGGCCATCGTGGTGATCCTGGGCGCCTTATACTTCTTCGGTCGGGGGAGCTGACCGAAAGCGCTTCGCGCGCCATTCCCGCTGAGCTAGTTTCGACGCCACTGACTCGCGGCGGAACGACATGGTCAAGCTCAACAAGATCTACACCAAAACCGGCGATGACGGCACCACCGGCCTGGTGCGCGGCCCGCGCCGCTCCAAGGCGGACCTCCGCGTCGAGTGCTTCGGCACCGTCGACGAGGCCAACAGCTTCATCGGCATGGCGCGGCTCCATACCGGCTCGATGCCCAAGCTCGACCGGCTGCTGGCGCGCGTGCAGAACGACCTGTTCGACCTCGGCTCCGACCTCGCCACCCCAGGCGCCGATCCGGCCGGCGCACCGCCCTCATTGCGCATCACCGCGCAGCAGACCGAATGGATCGAAGAGCAGATCGACCACTACAATGAAGGCCTGAAGCCGCTCCAGAGCTTCGTCCTCCCCGGTGGCACGCCGCTCGCCGTCGCGCTGCATCTGGGCCGCACCGTCACCCGTCGCGCCGAACGCCTGGTGGTCGAGTTGATTGCGGCCGAACCCGACGTCAACAACGCCGTCATGGTCTATCTCAACCGCCTGTCGGACCTGCTGTTCGTCATGGCGCGGGTGGCCAACGCCAACGGCGACAGCGACGTGCTGTGGACGCCTGGCAAGTTCGGCCACGAGGGGCAATCGCGCGGCTGATGTTCATTCCGCTGCACGACCGCAACCCAGTCCGGCACATCAGGTTCCCCTATGTCACCTATGGCATCATCGGGCTGAATGTCCTGGTGTTCCTGATCCAGCTGGCGCATGGCAGCGGGCTCAGTTTCGACCAGTTCGCGCTGAGCTATGCCGCAGTCCCGGCCTATTTCCTGCAGCCCGAGGCGCCGGACCGGCTGGCCTACCTGCCCGACGGGCTGACGCTCATCACCTATGCGTTCTTTCATGCCGACTGGCTGCACCTGGGCAGCAACATGCTGTTCCTTTGGGTGTTCGGCGACAATATCGAGGATGCGCTGGGGCATGTGAAGTTCGCGGCGTTCTACCTCGCCTGTGCCGCGCTCTCCGGCGTGATCTATATCCTCTTCGCCATGGGTACCTACACCTGGCTGATCGGCGCCTCGGGCGCCGTTGCCGGCGTCATGGGCGCCTATATCGTCCTCTACCCGCATGCCCGGGTCTATGTGCTGCTGGGCCTCACCATCCCGATCCCGCTGCCGCTGCCGGCGCTCTGGATGCTCGGCGCCTGGGCGGCGGTGCAGCTGTTCTACCTGTTCTTCGGCGGCAGCAGCCCGGTCGCCTGGTCCGCCCATGTCGGCGGATTGATCGTCGGCGCGGCGCTCTGCGTGCCGCTGAAGCGACGCGACGTGGCGCTGTTCGGCGGGCGCTGATCCGTAAACGATTGATTCACGATCGCACCATTCCGACACAGCTTCGGGAAGGTTTCGTTTACGCCCCGGTCATAAAACCCCGGGGATGGACATGGATCTGACATCGCAGCTGCTTGCCGCGCGCTCCGCCGGGACGCAGCAATCCATTGCCATCGCCGTGCTGAAGAAATCGCACGAGATGGAGATGTCGCTGATCCAGATGGTCGACAGCGTGGCGCGCTCTGCTCCACCGCCCGGCCAGGGGACCAAGGTCGACAAAATCGCCTGACCAGCCGGAGGGGTGTGATGAACCTCGACACATCGATCTATCGCATGGCCTTCCGCGAGGCCGACACCCTCGGCGTGGCGCAGGTGCTCGTCGCCAAAAAGCGCGCCGATCTCGAACACCAGATGCTGCTCAAGCAGATCAACGAAGGCTCCGCCTCCACTGGCGCCGACCTCGAGCGGGCCCTCACCGATATGGAGCAGCGCTCCGACGCGTTTGTCGGCCGCATCATCGATCGCACCGCCTGAACGACTGTTCAGCACCCCGTCTCCCGACATCCGATCCCTGAACCCCGTCTGAACGGACGGGGCGAAGCGGCGCGCAATTCTGCAAACTGTGCGCTTGCGGGGTCTGTCCCATCGGGGCAGAAGCGACCGCTTTCAGCGGGGGGACACGCTGAACAGGAGATTGGCCCCAATGAGCAAGACGGGCTACGAGAAGATGGTATCGGGCGAGCTCTATGAAGGGCCGGACTGGGACCTGATCGAAATGCAGGTCGAAGCAAGGAAGAAACTCGACCGCCTCAACGCCGTCCCCAACTGGGACATGGCCAACCGCACCGCGATGTTCCGCGACCAGCTCGGCAGCTTCGGCGACAGTTTCGTGTTGAGCCCCGTCACCTGGGAATACGGCAAGCACATCCATATCGGCGAGGGTGTGTTCATCAACTTCGAATGCGTCTTCCTCGACGGCGCCGAAGTGCGCATCGGCGACGGCACCGCCATTGCACCGCGGGTGATGTTCCTGACCGCCGGCCACCCGGTTGACCCGCACGAGCGTGAGCGCCGCGATCCCAAGACCGGTAAGCTGATCGGCGCCCAGTGCATCAACAAGCCGATCAGCATCGGCAAGCACTGCTGGATCGGCGCCGGCACCATCATCGTCGGCGGCGTCAGCATCGGCGACGGCACCACCATCGGCGCCGGCAGCGTCGTCACCCGCGACATCCCCGCCGGCGTGCTCGCCGCGGGTAACCCCTGCCGGGTGATCCGCAAAGCCGACGCCAAGCCGATGCGGCAGGCGGCGAACGCGGCTTAACTCAGCGCGCTTTCACCAGAAACGCCTCGACCTCGGCGCGCGACGGCGCGCCGAGCCGGCCGCCGAACCGGGTGCACTTGATCGCCGCGGCCGCCGAAGCAAAAGCGATGACGTTGCGCATCGGCCAGCCCTCGAGCAGCCCGACGGCAAACCCGGCATGGAACACATCGCCCGCCGCCAGCGTATCGATCGCTTCGATTTTCGGTGCCGGCGAATGGCGGATCCCGTCCCCCTCGCTCCACCAGCAGCCATCGGCGCCGGCGGTGACCGCGACGAAGCCGCCATGGCTGACTGCGAGCCACCCGGCCGCCTGCTCTGCGGTGTCCGCCCCGGTCACCAGCTTTGCCGCGCTCTCTGATGCCACCACATGCGTCGCCAGCGGCAACAAGCCGTCGAGCACGTCGCGCGCCGCCATATCGGCATCGAGGATACCAGGGACGCCCGCCGCCTTCGCCGCACCGAGCGCCAGCGCCGCCGCGCCCGGCCAGCGCACGTCGGTCATCACCGCGTCGATACCACGAAGATCAGGGGCGGCCTCGGGCGGCGCCATCAGCGTGGGATCGTAGCGCGGCACGATCATCGTACTGCCGCTGCGATCCATGAAAATCGAGGAAAAGCCCGAGCGCGAACCGGCGACGCGCCGCACCCGCGAACAGTCGACGCCTTCGCCCGAGATCTGCTGCACCAGCCGATCGCCGGTGGCGTCGTTGCCGGCCGAAGCCCAGAGCGCCGCCTTGCCGCCGAGCCGCACGATGCTCGCCGCCTGCGCCGCCGCCATGCCTTCGGCGACCTCGACCGCATCGAGCGGAATGACTTTGCCCGGCCCGTCCGGCAGGCGATCCAGCCGGAAAATGGTGTCCATGGTCAGGGCACCGACGCAGAGGATCCGGCGCATGCGGGTCAGGTCCCGATCAGCGTGTCGATGACGTTGTGACCGTCAGGCGAATCCCACTCGGCCGGCCCTTGCAGCACCGCCAGCTCGCAGCCCTTTTCGTCGAGCAGGAGCGTTGCCGGCAGCCCGATCGCCACCGCCTGCTGCTGCAGCCGCTTGAATGCATCGAAGGTGGAATCCGCATAGAGCGGCAGGTTCTTGAGCCCCTCGTCGGCGAGGAATTTCTTCGCCTTCTCGAGCCCGCTCTCGCCGACATCGAGGTTGATCGGCAGCACCATGAACTGCTCTGAATTGTACTTCGTCGCAATGGCGTCGAGCGCGGGCATTTCCTCGCGGCACGGCACGCACCAGCTGGCCCAGAAATTCACCAGCAGCTTCTTGCCGGCAAAGCTGCCGATCGTGGTCGGCGCACCCGCTGCATCCTTGAACGCCATATCGGCATAGCCGCGCCCTTCGCCGGTGCCGTTGAGCGCTGCCAGCATGCCGATCGCCGCCGCGTCGATCTTCTGCCCCTTGATCACCTGCGGATCGCACTGCGTCGCCTGCGCCGGCATGAAGTTGCCAACCACGAGGGTAAGGACTAGTGCTACCGCCGCACTGATCAGGGCGACGAGCAGCACCCGCCTGGGGCGCAATCTCCGGGTCGGGGCGGGGCTTTGGTCGGTCATAGGTCTACCGTTGGAGTTGAGATGAGCAATCGCATGTGGGGCGGCCGTTTTGCGACCGGGCCCGACGCCATCATGGAAGAGATCAACGCCTCCATCGGCTTCGATCAGCGACTCTACAAGCAGGACATCGCCGGCTCTATCGCACACGCCACCATGCTGGCGGAAGTGGGCATCCTGACCCAGGCGGATCGCGACGCGATCATCACCGGCCTAAAGACCGTGCTCGACGAGATCGAGACAAACAAATTCACGTTCTCGCGTTCGCTCGAGGACATTCACATGAATGTCGAGAGCCGCCTGAAGGACGTGATCGGCGATGCCGCGGGGCGCCTCCACACCGCCCGCTCGCGCAACGACCAGGTAGCCACCGATTTCCGCCTTTATGTCCGCGACGCCATCGATACGCTCTTGGCGCAGGTCAAAACCCTGCAGCTGGCGCTGGTGAAGCGAGCCGAGGAGGAAGTCGCGACCATCATGCCCGGCTTCACCCACCTGCAGAACGCCCAGCCGGTGACGTTCGGCCATCACCTGCTTGCCTATGTGGAAATGCTCGGCCGCGACTACGGCCGCTTCGAGGATGCGCGCAAGCGCCTCAACGAGAGCCCGCTCGGCTCGGCCGCCCTCGCCGGCACCCCCTATCCGATCGATCGCGACATGACCGCCCGGGCGCTCGGCTTCGATCGCCCCACCGCCAATTCGCTCGACGCCGTCTCCGATCGCGATTTCATCCTCGAAACGCTCTCGGCCGCCAGCCTCTGCGCCATGCACCTCAGCCGCTTCGCCGAGGAACTGGTGATCTGGTCGTCGTCGCAGTTCGGCTTCGTCAAGCTTTCCGACAAGTTCACCACCGGCTCCTCGATCATGCCCCAGAAGCGCAACCCCGACGCGGCCGAGCTGATCCGCGCCAAGGTCGGCCGCATCATGGGTGCGCTGACCTCGCTGCTGATCGTCATGAAGGGCCTGCCGCTCGCCTATTCCAAGGACATGCAGGAAGACAAGGAAGTCGCCTTCGACGCGCTCGACTCGCTGTCGCTGTCGCTCGCCGCGATGACCGGCATGGTCGAGGATCTGAAGGCCAATCGCGAGAAGATGCGCGCTTCGGCCAATGCCGGCTTCTCCACCGCCACCGATATCGCCGACTGGCTGGTCAAGCAGGCCAATATCCCGTTCCGCGAGGCCCATCATATCACCGGGCAGATCGTGGCGCTGGCCGAGCAGAAGGGCATGACGCTGGACGGCCTCACCATCGAGGATTTCAAGTTCATCGACCACCGCATCGACAGCCGCATCCATAAGGTGCTGAGCGTCGAGAGCTCGGTCGCCGCCCGGAAAAGCTACGGCGGCACCGCGCCGGAAAACGTCGCGCTGCAGGCCGCCCGCTGGAAGGAAATCCTCACCGGCGTGAAGTCCGAACCGGTCAGTGTGAAGAAATCCGGTGGTCACGGCGATGGCGGAGTGGAGTAGGCTCCGGCAATGCCGCGCCAGCCCCGCCCCCTGCACCTCACCGCTGACCATGTCGCCCGCATCCCGGTGATCGAGGATCCGGGCCAGCCGACCTACCCGGGCATTCGCCCAGCGACCGAGGCCGACTACGATGCGGAAGTCGCGCGGATCATCGATACGGCGCCCGAAGGCGAGTTCTGGATCTTCGCGCTGAGCTCGCTGATCTGGAATCCGGCCACCGAGTTCGACCAGCAGCGCATCGCCGTCGCCAGCGGCTGGCACCGCAGCTTTTGCCTGTTCGACCAGCGCTGGCGAGGCAACCCCAAGCAGCCGGGCCTGATGATGTGCCTCGATCGCGGCGGCAGCTGCCGCAGCGTTGCCTTCCGCATCCCGGCCGGCACCATCAAAGCCAACATGGACAAGCTGGTGCGCCGCGAAATGAGCATGGTGCCCAACGCCTTTCCCGGCCGCTGGATCAAGGTCGCCACCGCCGAGGGTCCACTCACTGCCCTGGCGTTTGCGATCAACCGCAACAGCACCCGCTATGTCGGCGGCCTCACCTTGGCGGAGCGTGCCGACCGGCTGGCGCAGGCGCATGGCTGGAAGGGCTCGATGGCCGAGTATGTGCTCTCGACAGTGCAGAAGCTCGCCGAATACGGCATCCACGACCGCAACCTGTGGGCCCTGCAGCGGCTGATCGCAGAACGGATCGACCACCACTGGCCCGCGCCGGCCGGTGCGGCGCATCGCGCTTCTTGATCGGCCCCATAGAGAAGTCTCGCTTCCGCTGCCCGGCGTTTTCGCCTAGAGCTTCGCCCGGATTTCGTAGGGGCGCAGGACCTTGGTGCATCACTTCCAGTATCGCGACGACCGGCTGTACGCCGAGGAGGTCGACCTCACCGCCCTCGCCGGCAAGGTGGGCACGCCCTTCTACGTCTATTCGGCCGCGACGCTGCGCCGCCACGTGCAGGTGATGCGCGATGCCTTCAAGGGCATCGACACGCTGGTCGCCTATGCCATGAAGGCCAACTCCAACCAGGCGGTGATCAAGCTCATCGCCAAGGAGGGCGCCGGCGCCGACGTGGTGTCGGGCGGCGAACTCGAGCGCGCCATTGCCGCCGGGGTGCCGGCCAATCGAATCGTCTTCTCCGGCGTCGGCAAGACCTTCGCCGAGATGCGCCGGGCGCTCGAAGTCGGCATCAAGTGCTTCAACCTCGAGAGCGAACCGGAGCTGGAGCGGCTGAGCGATGTCGCCGTCTCCATGGGCATGACCGCGCCGGTTTCGGTGCGCATCAACCCCGATGTCGATGCCGGCACGCACAAGAAGATCTCGACCGGCAAGGCCGAAAACAAGTTCGGCATCCCGTTTGCGCGGGCCCGCGAGGTCTATGCCCGCATCGCCGCGCTGCCGGGCGTGCGCGCCGTCGGCGTCGATATGCATATCGGCAGCCAGATCACCGACATGACGCCGTTCGATAACGCCTTCGCGCTGCTCGCCGAACTGGTGCGCGACCTGAAGGCCGCCGGCCACGATATCCGCCACGCCGATGTCGGCGGCGGCCTCGGCATCCCCTACCACCACGACGAAGACGCGCCGCCGGCTCCGCCCGCCTATGCCGAGATCGTCAGGAAGCATATCGGCCCGCTCGGCGTATCGCTGGTGCTGGAGCCCGGCCGGCTGATCGTCGGCAATGCCGGCATTCTCGTCACCAAAGTCGAGTACGTGAAGGAAGGCGGCAAGACCTTCGTCATCGTCGATGCGGCGATGAACGACCTGATCCGCCCTACCCTCTACGAGGCGCATCACGACATCCAGCCGGTGGTGCATTCCAACCTGGCGCAGATCACCGCCGATGTGGTCGGCCCGGTCTGCGAGACTGGCGATTTCATCGCCCAGGATAGGAAGATGGCGGGCGTCAAGGAAGGCGACCTGCTCGCCGTGATGTCGGCCGGCGCCTATGGCGCGGTGATGGCCTCGACCTACAACTCGCGCCCGCTGGTGCCCGAGGTGCTCGTCGACGGCGACAAGTGGCACGTCATCCGCCCACGCAAGTCGATCGCCGAGCTGATCGCCCTGGACAGCGTCCCCGACTGGGTGTGATCCGGGAGCACAGCCCCATCGGGTTGCACCGCTTTCTCCACTCACTCAGTGTCATCCCAGCGAAAGCTGGACCCAACTCACAGCCCGCGCCAGCGGATGGATGGATCCCAGCTTTCGCTGGGATGACACCCGGTGAGGGAGGGCAAGACCGCCGGGCCAATAGCTACACCAGCCACGCCGTCAGTACTGGCGCCAGCACCGAGGTCAGCACCGCGTTGAGCCCCATGGCGATGCCTGCGAACGTGCCTGCCACCGGATCGACGGCGAAGGCGCGCGCCGTGCCGATGCCGTGCGAGGCGAGCCCGACCGAAAAGCCGCGCGCCGCGTAGTCGGTGATCTCTAGGGCGTTCATGATCGGCGTCACCAGCACCGCGCCGGTGACCCCGGTCAGCACCACCAGCACGGCGGTGAGCGAGGGTGAGCCGCCGATCTGCTCGGCAATGCCCATGGCGACGCCTGCCGTCACCGATTTCGGCACCAGCGCCAGGAGCACATCCGGCGGCAGCCCGAACAGCCGGCCCAAGAGTACCACCGAGACGATCGCCGTTACCGAGCCTGCCAGCAGCGCGCCAAGCAGCGGCAACAGGTTCTCCATCACGATCTTGCGGTTGCTGACCAGCGGCACGGCGATGGCGACGATCGCCGGGCCGAGCAGGAAATGCACGAACTGCGCGCCCTCGAAATAGCGCCCATAGGGTGTGCCGGTGGCGAGCAGTACCGCACCGACTGCGATGATCGACAGCAGCACCGGATTGACCAGCGGGTTGCGGCCCGATTTCAGCGCCAGCCAGTCCGCCCCGACCCAGACGCAGAGCGTCACCGTCAGCCACAGCAGCGGCGTCGAGCTGAGATAGACCCAGAGCGCGAACGGATCGTTCATGGCCGCCTCCCGGTCCAGCGCTTCACCGCAAGGAACGCCCCGACCGTCGCCAGCATGGTGAGCACCGCCGAAATGATCAGCGTCAGGATGATCCCCACACCATAGTCGCCGAGCAGCCCCAGCTGCTGCACTACCCCGACACCGGTCGGCACGAACAGCAGCCCCAGCCCCCCAACGAGGAAGGTGGTGACCTTGTCGAGCAGCGTGCCCTTGAGGTCGGGCCGCCGCTGTACCCACGCCAGCAGCACGACGGCGAGGAGGATCAGCCCGACCACCGGGCCCGGCATCGGCAGAGCCAGCGAGCGCGCCAGGATTTCACCGGCCAATTGGCAGGCGAGGAGCAATGCGAGAATGGCAATCATGCCCGCGACTATCGGAGCGCTCGCCTGCCGGTGCAAGCTGCTGACAAGCCCTGTCAGTACGCTCCGGCTAGTTTATGCCCATACCGAGGAGGTGCAGATGACGAACGCCCTGACCGACCGCCAGCTCAACCGCGCCACCCTGGCGCGTCAGATGCTGCTCGAGCGCAGCGACATGGGTATCACCGACACCATTGCCTGGCTGCTCGGCATGCAGGCGCAGCAGACCCACGACCCCTATATCGGGCTCTGGTCGCGGCTCGAGGGCTTTACCCACCAGGCGCTGACCGCGCTGATCGTCGACCGCACGCTGGCCCGCGCCACCACCATGCGCGGCACGCTGCATCTTCACACCGTCGACGACCTGATCGGCATCCGGGCAGAGATGCAGCCCTTCCTCCGCTCCGTCTGGCTCAGCAATTTCAAGAAGCGTTTCGGCGGCAATGACGAAGCCGCCGTATTGGAACTAGCGCGAAAGCTGCTCGACGCCGAACCGATGACCGCCGGCCAGCTCGGCAAGCGCCTCAGCGAGCGCTTCCCCGTTGGCGAACCGCTGGCCATGACCATGCTGCTGCAATCGACCGATACGCTGATCCAGATCCCGCCGACCCGAATCTGGGGCTCCGGCCATTCGCCGGTCATCACCCGCATCGGCAACTGGCTGCCGGCGCCCTATGAGCGCCCGATCGCCCGCGAAACCCTGGTGCGCCGCTACCTCGCCGCCTATGGCCCGGCTAGCGTCGCCGACATGCAGAGCTGGTCGCGCCTCACCAAGCTCGGCGAGGTGTTCGAAGCGCTGCGCCCCGCGCTGGTCAGCTTCACCACCCCCGATGGCCGCGAACTGTTCGACCTGCCCGACGCGCCGCGTCCCGACGCCGATACGCCCTCCCCAGTCCGCTTCCTGCCGCTCTACGAAAACGCCATCCTCGGCTACGACAACCGCCGCCGTTTCCTCGTCCAAGGCGACGAACTGCGTGGCGACTTCGTCAACAACGTCAAACCTGGGGTGCTGGTCGACGGCCTGATGTCGGCCGGCTGGGGCATCGACAGCAAGAAGGGCGCCGCGGTGCTCACCGTCACGCCCTACCACCAGCTCAGGAAAAAGGACGTCGCCGAGATCGAGCGCGAGGGCCTGCAGTTCCTGCGCTTCATGGAGGAAGAGGCGGAGACGTTCGACGTCCGCGTGCTGGAGCCGCCGGCCTGAGACTCGCCGGAGTCCGGCACCTCGATGGTTCGGCTCGAGCGCCCCTCGCCCCTGAGGGGAGAGGGTAGTGCAGCTAGGACCGCCAGGTCCGTAGCGGAACTAGGGTGAGGGGTTCAGTTTCTCAGCAAGCGCGTATTGAGCCGCTTCACCCCTCATCCGGCGCTGCGCGCCACCTTCTCCCCTGA
>NZ_CAXUPH020000004.1:0-675018 GCF_964252795.1 Devosia sp. LjRoot16 | reverse complement strand
CCCCCACCCTTGACCTCGATGCCAGCGCCGCTGGTACCGGTTATGCCGCGACCTCGGCCGCCGGTGCAGCGACGGCGATTGTCGACAGCGGTGTAACCATTGCCGATGTCGACAACACTGAGCTGACCTCGGCCACGATAACCGTCACCAACCACAAGACCGGTGACCTGTTGTCGATCGCAGGGAGTCCGCCTGCCGGGATCTCGGCATCGAGCTACAACTCGAGCACCGGCGTCCTCACCCTAACCGGGATTGGCACACTGGCTCAGTACCAGGCCGTACTGCAGCAGCTCCGCTTCAGCAATGGCGAGAGCCACCCTGACATCACCGACCGCGACATCACGGTTACCGTCAGCGATGGCATCGCCTCGAGCAATATCGCCCATTCGGTCATTTCCGTAACGGCGCCGAACGAGGCTCCCGACGCGAAGCCTGACAGTTTCACAACGACGGAGAATGGCATCAGTGGCGGCACCTCTTCCGTGCCGCTCGCCGTCGGCAACGTGCTGACAAATGCTCCGGCGGACAGCGATCCTGACGGTGATGGGGTGAGCGTGACGAGTGTGACCGGCGTAGCCGTGAACGAGACCGACCTCCAGCTCTCCACACCGGTCATCACCTCCGAAGCGGCAGGCGCCGGTGAGGCGGCGCGGTTCATGATCACCACGACGACCGGTGTAGCGCATCTGGCAGTGATGGCCACCGGAGCGGTCAACCTCTGGACCACTGCGGGCGATGCCTTCCAGGGGCTCGGCACGGGCGAATCTGCCACTCTGAGCTTTACTTACGGCATTTCGGACGGGCATGGCGGCACCGACACCGCGACCGCCCAGATCACCATCAATGGCTCCAACGACACTCCAACGGCTTCGAATGTCGTGCAGGCAGTTGCCGACACGCTGGCGAACAATGCCGGCACCGTCGTCGCCAACGGCAATCTGGTCGCGGCGTCGGCCGCCGCCGATCCGGATGGTGATACGCCTCTGACCATCTCCAGCATCCAGGGGCCGACCGATGGCTCCGCCATCACCGTGACGGCCGGCGGCGTCGTGGCGCACGGCACTTATGGCGATCTCACGGTCTCCAGCAACGGCACCTACTCCTATACCGCCAAGCCTGCCTTCGACGCCCTGCAGACCGGCAACAACCCGTCAGAGGCTTTCACCTTCATCGTCTCCGATGGTCACGGCGGCACCACCACGCAGACCCTGACCTTCAGCCTGACCGGTGCTAATGACGCGCCCACCGGGCTCGATTTCATCCTCGCCTCGGGCGGATCCAGTGCCGACAACGGTACGACGCTCAATGCGCATGGCCTGATCGGCACCTTCGTTGCCACCGGTGATGTCGACGGCGGCGCCTTCACCTACACCCTCTCCAATACCGGGGGGCTCTATGGGATGGATGTCGTCGACGGCAACGCGACGTCGAACACCACCGGCAATTTCTACGTTGGCAACAATGGCGTGGACGACGGAACCGACACCAGCTTCACAGTGAGCGTGGGCGGCGCGACATTCAATGCCCACGTCGTGGTCTACGGAACCGGCGGGGACACCTTCAACGGCAGCGGAAACGTCGTGGACATCGTCTATGGCCACAACGGCAACGACAGTCTGAACGGCGACGTCGGCAGTGACGCTCTGATCGGCAGCGCCGGCACCGATACGCTGAACGGCGGCGCTGGCAACGATCAGATGGCGGGCGGCAACAATAACGACACTTACGTCTTTGCCTCGTCCGGCAACGGCAACGATCGTGTAGACGAAACCACTGGTGGCGGCACCGATCTCATCCAGATCACCACCGCCAACTCTGCCACCTTGTTCACGACACTTGGGTTCGAGCGCGTCGGCAACGACCTGCTCATCACCTACAACGACTCCTCGATCACCGTTACCGGCCAATTCAGCGGTGCGACGCAAGTTGACGTCGATAGTCTGGTCTTTACCAACGGCGGGACGTACCTCGGCTACCAGCTCGGAACCGCCACTTATGCGCTCAATATCGACAGCACCTCGCCCCTGACCGGGACAAACTCACTCGACGTCGTCGCCTCATCCTCCACCGGTGAGACATTTGATGCAACGAATGGCAACGACATGCTGTTCGGTAATGGCGGCATTGACACCATCAATGGCGGCAGCGGCAACGACCTGCTCGTCGGTGGCGTTGGCAACGACATCCTGAATGGCGATGCCGACAATGATACGCTGGTGGGTGGCGCGGGCGCGGACGCCTTGAACGGCGGTGCTGGCATCGACACTTTCGTCTACACCGCGATCGGCGATAGCACCGTTGGCGCCGGCAACCGGGACGTCATAACTGGCTTCGTGGTGGGCACCGACAAGATCCGATTGATCGAGATCGACGCCAACACCGCTCTCGCGACTGATCAGGCCTTCACGTTCGTCGCGGCGCAGAACACCGGTGTCGTGGCCAACAGCGTCACCTGGCATCAGTCCGGCGGCAATACCTATGTCCACGGCGACGTAAACGGTGACGGCGTGGCTGATTTCGAGATCGAACTCCTGGGCACGCACAACCTGACAAGCACGGAGTTCAACCTTTGATGCGCCTGGTGCAATCGGCGGCACTGCCGGCGGCTGCACAGCGGAATGGCCCAACCAACAGCTGGGCCTCCCCATCGGCCGCATGCCAACGCCCCGGGTTAACGCCATTGCCATCGCGCGATGGCGGGTAACTCGAGAATGGGTAAGACTGGGCATCGCGGCGTATCGATGACTGGTCGGAACGGATAGTTTCATGTCCAAGCCAAGCGACACCCGCCTCCTGTTGACCCAGCTCAACGGCTATTTCGTTGCCGCCGGGCTGTTCAGCTTAGCGGTCAACCTGCTTTACCTCGCCTCGCCGCTTTACATGCTGCAGGTCTATGATCGCGTCATGACCAGCGGCAGCGTCGCCACCCTGATCATGCTCACCCTTGCGTTGCTGGTTGCCCTTGGCGCGCTGGCCGGGCTTGACGCGGTGCGGGCCCTGGTCCTGACGCGCGCCTCGGTGCGTCTCGATCGGCTGCTCGCCACCCGGGTCATCGAGGCGTCGGTGCGCCAGCCGGAAAACAAGGGCCGGCCATTGCGGGATCTCGACGCTTTTCGTCAGGCCCTCACCGGATCCGGTATCCACGCAGCATTCGACCTGCCCTGGGCGCCGATCTACGTGCTGATCATCTTCCTGTTGCACCCGGCCCTGGGCTTTTTCGCGCTCGGCGCCTGTGCCGTGCTGATCCTCCTGGCGCTGGCCAACGAGTGGCTGACGCGCGAGCCGCTGCGTGAAGCCAACGAAGCTGCCGCGCGCAACTATGGTTTCACCGAGGCCAGCCTCCGCAATGCCGAAGTCCTCGACTCGATGGGGATGATGAAGGGGCTGCTTGGCCGCTGGTCGGACGATCGCCTGCGGCTGCTTGACCGCCAGTCGGTCGCCAGCGACCGCGCCGCTGCCATGTCGAGCCTCATTCGCTTCGTCCGCCTCGCGATGCAGTCCCTGATGCTGGGGCTCGGAGCCTATCTGGCGCTCGAGCGGATGACCTCCATCGGTACGCTGTTTGCGGCGACCTTGCTGCTCGGTCGGGCGCTGCAGCCGGTTGAGCAACTGGTGGGCGCCTGGCGCGGTCTTGTGGCCGCCAAAGCCAGCTATGTCAGGGTGCGCGACATGCTGGATGCGGTGCCACAACGCGCCGCGGCCATGTCCTTGCCCCGTCCGACCGGCGCGCTGGCGGTCGAGGCGCTGACCTTCGTGCCGCCCAATACGCCGCGGGTCGCCTTGCGCAACGTCAGTTTCCAGCTCGATCCCGGCGACGCGATGGGGCTGATCGGGCCATCGGGGGCCGGCAAATCCACGCTGGTGCGTCACATTGTAGGCGTGCTCCGCCCCACCGGCGGCGCCGTGCGGCTCGATGGCGCCGATGTGCTGACCTGGCCGCGCGAGCAGCTTGGCCAGCATGTCGGCTACCTGCCACAGGATATCGAGCTGTTCTCCGACACCGTTGCGGCCAATATCGGCCGGTTGCGCACCGATGCCGAAGCCGATGCCGAGATCGTCAAGGCGGCGCAGCTCGCTGGTGTGCATGAGATGATCCTCCGCCTGCCCGAAGGCTACAATACGCAGATCGGGGAGGGCGGCGCGGCGCTTTCGGGCGGCTACCGGCAGCGGATCGCCCTGGCGCGCGCCGTGTTCGGCATGCCGAGCCTGGTCGTGCTGGATGAGCCGAGCTCCAACCTCGATTCCGATGGCGATGCGGCGCTGGCCGAGTGCATGGCGCGCCTGCGCGAACTGGGCTCCACGGTGATCATCGTTTCGCACCGACCCTCGACACTCGGCGCGGTCAACAAGATCCTCTATCTGCGCGACGGCGTCATCGAGCTCTTCGGCAAGCGTGACGAGGTGATCGCCGTGCTCAATGACCGAGCCAAGACTGCCGTCATGCCGCGTGGCTCGCAGGTGCCGGCATGAGTGCGTCGCTGACCATCGCCGGGAGTGGCCGCCCACCGGCTCCGGCCGTCTCGGAGTCCGCCGCCGGGCCGATCATTGCCGGCGTGCTGATCCTCGCGCTGTTCTTCGGCGTTCTCGGTGGCTGGGCCGCCCTGGCTCCACTCAACGCCGCGGTCGTCGCCGACGGAATTGTCACCGTCGAGGGCAGCCGCAAGCCCGTGCAGCACCTCGAGGGCGGCATTGTCGGATCCATCGGTATTTCCGACGGCGCCTTCGTTCACGCAGGCGCCACGCTGATGACGCTCGACGACACCACCGCGCGCGCCCAGTACGACATCTACTTCCAGCAACTGGCGCTGGCCCGGGCCATGGAGGCGCGGCTCACCGCCGAGCTGAACGGCAGCAGCGAGATCACGTTTCCGGATGAACTGCTCGCCAGCGACGCGCCCTACGTGCTGCAGACGATCGCCAGCCAGCGCGACGAGTTCAGCGCCCGCAACGACTCGCTGCTCGGCGCGCGGGATATCCTGCTGCGGCGTGTTGATCAGTTGCGGGAACAGGCCAAGGGCAGCACGTCGACCCGGCTGTCCTATGAGGAGCAGCTTGCCTCCCTGACCGCCGAACGCGAACGCCTCGACAAGCTGCTGAAAGATGGGCTGGCCACCCGCGGCCGGGTCAGCGATCTCGAGCGCAGCATGGCCGACGTGCAGGGCCGGCTGGGCGCGGTTGCTGCCGAAGACTCCAGCAACGACCAGAAAATCGCGGAAATCGAGCAGCAGATCAATCAGCTGGGGCGCGACCGGCAGAGCGAAGTGGCCGAAGCGCTGGCGACAACGCAATCCAAGATCCTCGAAATCGTCCCCAGGCTGCAGGATGCGCAGTCCCGCCTGGAGCGATCCATCATTCGAGCGCCGGCGGACGGTCGGATCGTCGGTCTCGCTGTCCATGCCGCCGGCGCCGTGGTCCAACCGGGTCAGGTCTTGCTCGAGATCGTGCCGGAGAAGGCGACGCTGGTCGTCGAAGCGCGGATCCGCGTCGAGGATATCAGCGAGCTGCGGGCGGGGATGCCCGCCGAACTGCGCTTCTCGTCGTTCAAGCAGCACGTATCGCCGCTGATCCGCGGCGCCGTGCTGCAGGTCTCTGCCGATCGCATCACCGACGAGCGGACCCTGGCGGTCTTCTACAAGGCGATGATCGAGGTCGACCCCAAGGACCTGGCCGATCACCCCGAGATTGCGCTCCATGCCGGCATGGGCGCCACCGTGCTGGTCACCACCGAGCAGCGAACCGCCCTCGATTATCTCCTGAGCCCACTGGTCGCCAACTTCGACCGGGCGTTCAAGCAGCGCTGAACACCCCTCGGCCTGGCAGGACGTTTCGCCCGGGATGACCTACCAGTTGGCGATCCGGCCATCGGCGAGCACCGACTCCGTCGCCGGGATCACCTCCTGCGCGAACGGGTAGCGGGCGGCGGCCTTTTCGTCGATCTCGATGCCGAGGCCAGGGGCCTCGGGAATTGGCCAGGCGCCATTCACCAGGTTGAGCGGGTAGCTCGAGCAGATCTCCTCAAACCAGGGGACGATCCCGACCGCCTCTTCCTGGATGACGAAGTTGGTGGTGGCGGCGTCGAACTGCAGCGCTACGGCGCCGGCCACCGGGCCCATCGGGTTGTGCGGGCAGACCCCCATATGCGCCGCCTCGGCGATGGCCGCGATCTTGCGGCCGCCGGTAAAGCCCATGCAGTGGGCGAGGTCGGGCTGGATATAGGCAACGGCGCGAGTCTGGGCCACCTCGAGGAATTCGCGCGGCGTGAACAGCCGCTCGCCGGTGGCCAATGGGCAATCGACCCGGCGAGCGATGTCGGCCATCCCGGCGCTATCGCCGGGCTGGATCACTTCCTCGCAGAACAGCGGTTTGATCGGCTCGATCGCCTTGATGTAGGCGATGGCGGCATCGAGCGAATCCGGGCGGCCGTGGAAATCGGTCATGATCTCGACGCCGTCGCCGACCCGCTCGCGCACCGCCGCAGCCAGCTTTTCGACATGGCGCACGGCGGGCAGGGGAGCATCGTACCCGGTATAGGGGACGAAGCCGAGCTTGATGGCGTTGTAGCCCATCTCGACCGTTTCCTGCACCGCATCGCAGAAGCGCGAGATATCGGTGTTGGGGACGCGCGCCGAGCTGTCGCCGCGCCTCAAATGGGTGTAGACGCGCACGCTGTCGCGCACCCGGCCGCCCAGCAACTGCCACACCGGCACACCCAGCGCCTTGCCCTTGATGTCCCACAGCGCCTGCTCGATGCCGGAGACGGCCGTGAGGCCGATCGAACCGAGCGGCCAGAAGCTGAACCGGGTCATGGTGTTGACCAGGTGCTCGATCCGCATCGGGTCCTCTCCGATCAGGAATGGCAAGAGGTCATCGATGGTGCCCTTCACTGCCCGGGTCTTCCATTCGAGCGTCGCCTCGCCCCAGCCCCACAGGCCCGGCTGGTCGGTCAGCACCTTCACGAAGATCCAGTTGCGGTGCACGGCGTTGACGACGACGGTTTCGATGCCGGTGATTTTCATGGGTGTTTCCTTCGGGGGGATCTGGAACGGCGCTTGTCCTGGAGCGCCGGAAATTTCTCGGATGACTGGACCACCCGCGGTGTCATCCCAGCGAAAGCTGGGATCCAACTCTCCATAGGCGCAGGCTGTGAGATGGGTCCCAGCTTTCGCTGGGATGACAGCCGGCGGGTGAGGTGAGGATCGAGCCCAACTGCTAGGCGGGTTCGATCTATGTGCCCCGTCCTAAGCCGTCTTGATTTCGTTGGCTTCGAGGTAGTCGCGGTTCATTTCGATGCCGAGGCCGGGGACGCGCGGCAGCTTCAGCGCGCCGTTCGAATTGTCGAGCCTTGTGTGCATCAGCTCGTTGTAGCCGGAGAGGTCCCAGCGCGAGGTCTCGAGCCGGTAGAAATTAGGCACCGTCATCATCACATGGGCGCCGGCGAGCACATTGATCGGCCCGCCCGCATCATGCGGCGAGATCGGCACGTAATAGCCCTCGGCGAGGATGGCGATCTTCTTCATCTCGGTGATGCCGCCGGTCCAGGTGACATCGGGCATGATGTAGTCGGCAAGTTTCTGCTCGAGGATCGGCACGAAATCCCACTTGGTGTGGGCGCGCTCGCCCACCGAGATGGCGGCATTCACCTTCTCGCGCACCTGCTGCAGGGCGCCATAGCTCTCGGGCGGCACCGGCTCCTCGAACCAGTCGATCTGGCCGGCCTCCTCGAGCGTGCGGCAGAGCCGGATGGCGGTCGGCACATCGAAGCGGCCATGCGCGTCGATCAGGATTTCGACCTGCGGGCCGGCGGTCTGGCGGATCAGCGCCGTTAGGTCGGCTGCCTTCTTCTCGTCGGCGCGCGACAGCATGCCGTCGAGGTAGCCGTCGCGGCGCTCGCGATCGCCCTGGTAGGGGAAGGGGTCGAACTTCAGCGCCGTGTGGCCGGATTTGACGATATCGGTGATCTCGGCCACCACCGCAGCGTCCGAGGTGAACTTACTTTGGTCAGGGTGGGTATAGAGCGAGATCTCGTCGCGCACCGAGCCGCCGAGCAGCTCATAGACCGGCAGCCCCAGCACCTTGCCGCGGATATCCCAGAGCGCGATGTCGATGGCGCTGACGCATTCGCAAGCGGCGCCGCGGCTGCCCATATAGGTGAAGCTGCGGAACAGCTTGTGCCACAGCCGTTCGATCCGGCTCGGGTCTTCGCCCTCGATCTGGCCGCTCACCTGCTTGAGGATGGCAGCGAGCGCCCGGTTGGCGATCTTGGTGGTCGAGGTGATCTCGCCCCAGCCCGAAATGCCCTCGTCGGTCGTCACTTCGACGAACAGGTACTCGCCCCAGTACGAGCTCGTGGCCTTGACCAACCAAGGCCGCACGCCGGTGATTTTCATGATGAAATGGCTCCCTCAAACCAATTGTGCACGCCGCTCGCGCGCGAAAACTGCCTCAGCCGGCGCGCGCTGAGCTCGCGGCCCGCATCTGCTCGAGCACATGCCGGCCCGCCCCATCGACATGCAGCGCGATCAGCGTCGCGGCGTTCGCCGCATCGCCCGCCTTCACCAGCCGGATCAGTTCGCGGTGGTCGCGGATCACCTGGGCGCGGCGGGAGAGTGTGAAGCTGTAGCGATGTCCGATGGCGCGCAGCACTTCGCGGTGTCGCCACCACAGTTCAGCGGCGAGATGGTTGTAGTGCCGCTCGTACATCACGGTGTGGAACCGCGTGTCGAGCTCGCTGTGGAGGATCGGATCGGCGAAGTTGTTGGCCTCGATCTGGCGCTGGATGTCCTCGAGCTCGGCGATATCGGCGGGGGTTGCCATGTCGACGAACCAGCGCACCATCGAAGGTTCGATCAGGACGCCGATCTCATAAACGTCGCGGACGAAATCCTGGTCGATCGGGCGCACTCGGGCGCTCTTGTTGTGGACGATCAGCACGAAGCCCTGCGAGCGCAATAACTGCAGCGCCTCGCGCACCGCATTGGCCGGTGAGTTGTGCCGTTCCGACAGCTCCGCCACCACGAGCCGGGAGTTCGCTTCCAGCCGGCCCGAGATGATGTCGTCGCGGATCAACTCGTAAACCGCAGCCCCTTCTTCCGACACTCCGGTTGGGTCGATGCCCACGGGTGGCCGGGCCTTGTATGCGCTCATCTCTCAATCGATTCCGACGTTTGGTCTCAGGGGCAGCTTTGCCGGTTTCTCGTAGGATTTCCAGAGAGAGACGCAAGATTTTGCAAAATTCTGATTGCCTGTGTCGAAATCCGGGCGTTAATTCGCGTAACCGGCGGGTTGCCGGGCAGACATTCTCGACCGACGCGAGGGGCGCCGGCCGCGGGTGGAGGGAGGAAATTCATGTCAGAACACGGAATTGGCCGTGCGCTTCTGCGCGGCATGCTGTCGGCCGCGCTGGCGACCAGTCTCATGGCCTCGACGGCCCTGGGGGCAGGCATCGACATCAGCAAGTGGTCGCCCGAATATGTGCGCTCGATCGCTGGCACCGAGACGTTCGACACGGTCGGCCACTGCAACTCGGTCACCCCGACCGACTACACGGGCAAGCTGACCTTCTGGTACCAGGGCATGTTCGAAGCCGATCCGCAGATCATGCACGACAACTACCGCGATTTCTTCGCGGCGTTCCGCGCCACCTACCCGGGCATCGAGCTGACCGAGCAGGGCATCACCTATAACGAGCTGCTCGACAAGTTCCGCACGGCGCTGCTCGGCAATTCGGCGCCGATGGCGATCCGGCTGCAGATCCTCGGTGGTACCGAGTTCGCCTCCAAGGGCTATCTCGAAGAGCTCAAGCCCGAGGATGTCGGCTACCAGCCCGAGGACTTCTGGCCTGGCGCCATGAAGGCGGTGACCTGGGACGGCAAGATCTACGGCATTCCCACCAATAACGAGACGATGGCGTTCATCTGGAATGCCGATATCTTCAAGCGGGCGGGGCTCGATCCGGAAAATCCGCCGGCCACCTGGGACGACGTGGTCAGCTATTCCAAACAGATCCACGACAAGCTGGGCATCTCGGGCTATGGCCTCGTCGCCAAGCAGAACGCCGGCAACACGCCCTATCGCTACATGCCGCAGCTCTGGGGCTATGGCGGCGGTGTCTTCGACGAGGCCGATCCCAACCCGACCTATGGCGAGGTGCGGCTCGACAGTCCCGAGAGCATCCGCTCGCTGCAGGCCTCCTACGACATGTATGTGCGGGACAAATCGGTTCCGGTTTCGGCGCTGACCAACACCCAGGGCGAGAACCAGGCGCCGTTCATCTCGGGCCAGCTGGCGATGATGATCTCGCACCCCTCCGAATATGCCCGGATGGTCGAACTCGCCGGCAAGGCAACCGGCTCGGACAAGGCAGTCGCCGACAGCGTGCTCGAGAACATGCGCTACGGCCTCATTCCGACCGGCCCGACCGGCAAGCGCGCCGTGGTGTTCGGCGGCTCCAACATCCACATCCTCAAGTCGGAATTCGTCGATGGCGGCAAGGTGGATGAGCCCGCGGCCAAGGCGCTGATCTGCATGTGGACCAGCCCCGAATGGTCATTGAAGCTCGCCTGGGCCGGTTCCAACCCGGGCAACGTCAACGGCTTCAAGACCGAGTGGATGAAACAGCGGCTCGACACCATCAAGTTCCTCGACGTCACCACCTCGATGCTCCCCAACGGCATCCCGTTCCCGGCGCTGCCGGAAGCCCCTGAAATCATGAACATCATCGTCCCCGACATGATGCAGAATGCGCTCACCGGCACGATGACGGTCGAGCAGGCGGCCAAGGACGCGGCGGAGAAGGTGCGGAAGATCCACGGTGGCGGCGGCCTCTAGAACGCCGGCGGCAGGGCCGGGCAGCTGCCTGGCCCCGCCGCGCAAGTTTGCCCACGCTCCGCGGTAACGCTGTTCGAGGCGTTGCCGCCGGGCGCTGGAGAGGGAGCTCCCGATGAAGTTTCTTCTGACCTCCGGGGGCGTGAGCAACCCG
The DNA here is from genome assembly GCF_964252795.1 of Devosia sp. LjRoot16. Taxonomy (NCBI): domain Bacteria; kingdom Pseudomonadati; phylum Pseudomonadota; class Alphaproteobacteria; order Hyphomicrobiales; family Devosiaceae; genus Devosia; species Devosia sp. LjRoot16. The sequence goes on along the minus strand of NZ_CAXUPH020000004.1, from coordinate 664,040 downwards.
AGCATCTCGGCCGCCCTGGTTGAGCTCCTCGGCAAGCCGATCGCCGAGAGCTCGGCCCTCATCATTCCGACCGCCATCTACCCCTTCCCGGGCGGCGCCGGCGGTGCCTGGCGGGCAATCTGCGGCCAGCCCCCCAATCCGCTGGCCGGGCTGGGGTGGAAGTCGCTGGGCGTACTGGAGCTCACCGCGCTGCCGACCATCCGACCCGAGAACTGGATGCCGATGGTCGAGGATGCCGACGCCCTGTTGGTCTGGGGCGGCAACGTGCTCTACCTCACATACTGGCTGCGCCAGTCGGGCCTGGCGGCGATGCTGCCGTCGCTCACCGATACGGTCTATGTCGGGGTCAGCGCCGGCAGTATTGCGGTGACCCCCTACAATTGCGACGCCGAGTTCGACCAGCAGTTCGTGCCCGACGGCTCCGACATGTGGCAGGGGGCCGAGCGAGCGCTGGGCCTCGTCGATTTCACCCTCTATCCGCACCTCGATAACCCGGAGATGCCCGACACCACGCTGGCCAACATTGCAAACTGGGCCTCGGGGATCCCGGTCCCGACCTATGCCATGGACGACGACACCGCCATCAAGGTGGTCGACGGCGTGGCCGAGGTGGTATCCGAGGGAACGTGGCGGCTGCTCATGCCGTAGGATTGGGGAGGGCGGCCGGGTCGCCGTTGCTTCCGATGGTCCGTCATCGGGCGCGCTCAGGACGATGCAGGAATTCCAAGGTAACAAGCGGCGGCGCGATCCGTTTCGCTTGGTCGTCGGTAACTCGTAACCGCACAGAGATTCCACCACTAGCCATTCCCCGCGCCGCATTGCCGACAAAGTTCTGGTTCGCTCTTGCTGGCCGGGAGCCGTGGTTCGGCAAGCAACATGGAGCGCCTGGCGCCGCTGGGTTTCTGACGCCCAGCTGGTGCGCGTGGCGACAAGGGGCACGCGTGACTGCGTTTGCTATTTGAACGGGGTGAGACCAGTCTCATCTGCGGCGCGTTCAGCAGCCGGGTGATCGTTGGTCGGGGTTGGGAGGGTACATACCGTGATCGAAGACGATGGGATTTCTGCGCGCCAGGGTGAGCGGGGCGATCGGGCAGGGCGTTACGGTCGTCGCGCGTTTCTGTTCGGGGCCACCGCCAGCCTCGGCGCGCTGGCGCTTGCCGCTTGCTCCCCCGCCGGCATGAGCGTCGCGGAAGCGGAGCGGGTCTACGGGCCGCGGCCCAACGAGCGGTTCCCGATCCCGGCGGTCAAGGTCAGCAAGATCAACCCCAAATACTTCCGCCGCACCGTGCGCTACGACAGCAAGGAAGTGGCCGGAACGATCATCGTCGACCCGCGCAACCACTATGTCTACCGCATCGAAGGCGATGGAAATGCTACCCGCTATGGCGTCAGTGTCGGGCGCGCCGGCTTTTTGTGGAGCGGTGACGCCTATATCGGGCGCAAGGCCGAGTGGCCGATCTGGACGCCGCCCAAGGAAATGATCGAGCGCCAACCGGAAGCAGCCAAATATGCCGGCGGCATGAAGCCGGGCCTCGACAATCCGCTCGGCGCGCGGGCGCTCTATCTCTACCAGAACGGCGTCTACACCCTCTACACGCTCTACAGCACCAGTGTACCGGAAACGATCGGCACCGGCGTTTCGAGCGGCTGTATTGGCCTCCTCACCCAGGACATGCTCGACCTCTATGACAAGACGCCAGTCAATACCAAGGTGATCGTGCTGAAGGCGTGAGCCCGGAGGGTGCCCAGGAGAATACGACACGGGCCGGGCGTAATGCCCGGCCCGTGTCGTTTTGTCATTCGCCGGAGCCGTCGCCCGGCCGTAACCGCACCGGCCTCAGCGGCCCAGCTTCAGCACCAGGACATCGCGCGGCGGGATCACCGTGGCAGTGCCGCCGGCGTCGCCCCAGTAGCTGCCGACGGGTTTCAGGTCGGCATGCGCGGCGCCCAGCGTCAGGGTGACCGGTTGTGGCGAGCGGGTCTGGTTGAGCAGCCACAGCGCGCCGCCGTCGGGCCCCAGGTGCAGCCGCGCATGGACCTGCGGGTTGCCGGTGTCGACGTGCCGGTGCTTGCCGGTCCAGCTGAAGACCGAGCGGAAGTAGTTCAGGTTCTCGGGCGTGCCAGACTTGAAGTAGGCCGCCCCCGGGTGCGTGCCGACCAGCAGCGTACGGCCCTTGCCAAAACTGTTCTCGACCACCGCCTTGCGGCCGTCGGCGAAGCTGCCGAGCAGCCGGCCGGTGGTCGGCTCGTAAGCCTGGAGGAAGCCGCCGCCGGTGATGCCGTCGCTGCCGTCGAACGAGAAGGGGATGCGGTCGGCGATGTCGGGCATGAACTCGACATCGACCTCGCGTGCCCCGAACACCTGGTCGAGCCCGTTATGCGGTTGCACTGTGCCGACCTTGCCGCGATCGCCGAAATAGCCCGGCGTCGCCTCCGAGATCAGCGTGCCGCCCGCCTCCACCCACTGTGCCAGCCGCTGGGCGTGCGCTGCAGTCAGCATGATCGGGTAGGGAGCATAGATGGTGTCGACCTCAGCGATATCGTCGATATGCACCCAGTCGGGCTGGATGCCGATGTCGAGCAGGCCGCGATAGGCTCCCCACATCGCCTCGCGATAGAGCTCCGGCTTGTGGTGGTGGTTGAGCAGGTAGTCCCAGGCCTGCGCCTCGGGGATCACCAGCAGCGCCACCTCGCCCTTCACCGGCCGCGCCTCGAACAGCGGCTGCTGCTCCGGCGCGTTGGCCCACTTGGCCATGGCGCTCGCCATGTCGGAACGCGGGGTGCGCGAGCCGTCCATGCCGTACGAGCCGAAAGCGCCGAACAGCGGCCCGTCGAGCAGCGGCCGGTAGCGCAGGTTGAGTACGCCCGTGGCGCCGGCGGCGAACGAGGTCATGGTGAGGGTGCGGACATCCTCGGGGTCCATGACGCGGCCATCCTCCTTGTCGCGGCCGAGCACCTGCGGCTGCAACCAGAGCGGGCCGCCGGGCCGCTCGGCATGCCACCACTTCTTGCCGCGCGCTGCGGCGCGCGTGATGTCAGGGCCGAAGAAGTTCTGCCACGGCTTGAAGCCGCGCCGGCTCGGCACCCAGGTCAGCCCATAGAGTTCGACCTTGCTGGCCGCCAGCCAATCGTCCGAGCCGCCCGCGGCCATGTTGGGAATGGCGCCGCCCACGCCATGCGCGGCGATCAGGCAGTCCTGGTCGACAGCGCGAATGGTGTCGATCTTGTACTGCATCTGGCCATAGTAGTTCTCACGCTTGAACTCGAGCCAGTCGAGACCCTCGGCGAAGGCGGCGACCTCGGCCGGCGGCTCGATGTCGTCCCACTCGGCATAGGAGTAGCGGTACCAGGCCTCGGCCAGCACCTCGAGTGTGCCGTACTTGGCTTGCAGCCAGCGCCGGTAGTCGGCCTTCATCCACTCCGAGTAGTCGACCTCGGGCGAGTAGTTCACCTCGTTCCAGACGTCGTAGCCGAGCAGCCCCGGGTGGCCCTTGTAGCGGTTGGCGAGCGCAGTGAGGAAATTGCCCACCGCCGCCTTCACCTCGGGGCAGTTCAAGGTCAGCGCGCCGGCGCCGTTATGGGCGAAGCCGCCGCTTGAGGACGACACACCCATGTGGTTGGCGAGCGGCCGTCCGTCCATGCGGATCTGTCGGGCATCGTGCCACTTGCGATAGGCCCAGTCGGGCACCGAGTGGGTGAGCTCGGCGATCACCGTCTTGATGCCGTTCTCGGCCGCGAGGTCCATCTGGCGATCGTAGTCGTCCCAATCGTAGACGCCCGGCTTGCGCTCGATCGCAGCCCACATGAACCAGTGCCGGAAGACGTTGAGGCCGTCCTCGCGCGCCACCCGATAGTCGCGCGACCAATCCTCGCGCGGCGGGTTGGATTTGCGGAAGTAGACAGCGCCGAAGGGCACTTGCGGGATCTTGTCGGTGGGCATCTGGGGCTCCTTGGAGACAAAGCGGCTGGAACGGCGGAGTGAGCCGCCGCGGGGGTGGGCAGGGGCGCTACTGACCGATCAGGGCGTGTCGCCCGCCAGGACCTCGAGAGTGCGGATCAGGCCGGAATGGTCGCGGTCGCCGTCGCCAAGTGCGATGGCGGCGTTCATCAGCTGCAGCGTCGCGGCCGTGTTGGGGAGGCTGAGGTCAAGCGCCCGCGCGGCATCGAGCGCGAGCGACAGGTCCTTGCGATGCAGCCGGATCCGGAAGCCTGGCTCGAACGTGCGCTTGATCATGCGCTCGCCATGCACCTCGAGGATGCGGGAGGCGGCAAAGCCGCCCATCAGAGCTTCGCGCACCTTTGCGGGATCGGCCCCGGCTTTCCTCGCAAAGCTCAGCGCCTCGGCCACCGCCTCGATGGTCAGCCCGACGATGATCTGGTTGGCGACCTTGGCGGTCTGTCCGTCGCCGGCCTCGCCGACCAGCGTGATATTCTTGCCCATCGCCTCGAACAGCGGCCGGGCGCGCTCGAACACCTCGGGCTTGCCGCCGACCATGATGGTGAGCGCGCGATTGCGCGCCCCGACTTCGCCACCCGACACCGGGGCGTCGAGATAGTCGCTGCCCAGCGCCTCGATCCGCGCGGCGAAATCCTTGGTCGCGACCGGCGAGATCGAGCTCATGTCGATCACCAGCTTGCCGCGGCCCAGCCCGTCGGCGACGCCATCCTTGCCGAACAGCACCAGCTCGACATCGGGAGTATCGGGCAGCATCAGGATCACCACCTCGGCGGCCTCGGCCACTTCCCGAGCCGATGCCAGCGCCTTGCCACCCTGGTCCACCAGCTGCTGCGAAGCGGGCTTGACCCGGTGCAGCAACAGCTCGTGGCCGGTGGCGATGAGGTGGCCGGCCATCGGCCGCCCCATGACGCCGAGCCCGATGAAACCGATCTTCATTACGCGCTCCTCAAATAGGGCTGCATCCAGCCCAGGCCCGCGCTGGTGTCGGCCCTGGGCTTGTACTCGCAGCCGAAAAATCCGTCGTAGCCGAGCCGCTCGATCGCCGGCAGCACGAAACCGTAGTTGATCTCGCCGGTGCCGGGTTCGTTGCGGCCGGGAGTATCGGCGAGCTGGATATGGGCGATGCGCTCACGTAGCCGCTGGTAGGTCGGCAGCAGGTCTCCCTGCATCACCTGCATGTGGTAGAGGTCGTACTGGATGTAGAGGTTGTCGTGTCCCACCCGCTCCAGGATCCGCTCGGCGTGCGCTGTGGTCGAGAGGAAGAAGCGGGGGATGTCGCGCAGGTTGATCGGCTCGATCAGGAGCTTGATGCCGGCCTCGGCGCAACGCGGTGCGGCATATCTTAGGTTGTCGACCAGCGTCGCTTCCATCGCCTCGAGGTCGGCGCCCGGGGCGACGAGGCCGGCGATGACATTGAGCTTTTCGCAGCCGAGCGTCGTTGCGTAGTCCAGCGCGGTGGCGATGCCGGTGCGGAACTCGTCGCTGCGGCCGGGCAGTGCCGCGATGCCGCGCTCGCCGCCGGCCCAATCGCCCGAGGGTACGTTGAACAGCGCCTGCACCAGGCCATTGGCGGCCAGCGCCTCGGCAACCCGTTGCTTGGGCTCGGCATAAGGGCCGAGATACTCGACCGCCGGAAAGCCATCGCGCGCCGCGGCGGCGAAGCGCTCGAGAAAGCCGAGCTCGGGATAGAGGAAGGACAGGTTGGCGGAGAACTTCACGGTGTGGCCTCGGCTGTAAATCGCGTACGGTGCAGCATCCGCTTGTGGCGCGGATCGGGGTGGGGCACGGCCGAGATCAGGGCCCTGGTATAGGCCTCATGGGGGGCGGTGCAGACTTGCTCGGCGCTGCCCATTTCCACCACCTTGCCGCGGTGCATCACCGCCACCCGATCGCAGAAATAGCGGACCACCGAGATGTCGTGGCTGATGAAGATGAAGCTGAGGCTCAGCCGCTTCTGGATGTCGAGCAAGAGGTCGAGGATCTGGCTGCGGATCGAGACGTCGAGCGCCGCGGTCGCCTCGTCGGCAATGATGACGCGCGGCTCGAGCGCCAGCGCCCGGGCGATGCCGATGCGCTGGCGCTGGCCGCCCGAAAAGGCGTGCGGATAGCGTTCCATCGACTGCGGGTCGAGCCCGACCAGTTCCATCAGTTCGCCCACCCGCCGTTGCAGCGCCGCGCCCCGCGCCAACCCGGCGACGAACAGCGGGTCGCCGATCACGTCCTTGACGGTGAGGCGCGGGTTGAGCGAGGCGAACGGATCCTGGAACACCAGCCGCACGTCGCGATGGAAGCCGCGCAGGTCGCGCTTGCTGAGCCCGGTGACGTCGACGGCGCGACCCTCGCGGTCGTTGTAGGTAATGGCGCCGGAGGTGGGCTCGACGGTTCTGAGGATCAGGCGGCCGAGCGTCGTCTTGCCCGAGCCGCTCTCGCCGACGATGCCAAGATTTTCGCCTGCGGAGAGGTCGAGGCTGACATTGTCGACGGCTCGGATGGCGTAACTGGCGCCGCCGAACAGGCCGCCACCGCCGCCATAGAATTTGCTCAGCTCGCGCACCGAGAGGACCGGCTTGTTCGAGGGGTCGGACGCCGTGGCCGGGTGGGTCAGCGCGCGCGGGTTCTGCTCGAGCCGTACCGTCGAGGCAAGCAGCTGCCGGGTATAGGCGTGGCGGGCCTCGTGGAAGATCTCGTCGACACTGCCCGCCTCGACAATCCGGCCGTAGCGCATCACCGCCACCTCGTCGGCCACCTCGGCGACCACGCCCATGTCGTGGGTGATCAGCAGCATCGCCATGCCGCGGCTCAACTGTAGCCGCTTGATCAGGTCGAGGATTTCGGCCTGGGTGGTGACATCGAGCGCCGTGGTCGGCTCGTCGGCGATCAGGATGTCCGGATCGCAGGCCAGCGCCATGGCGATCATGGCGCGCTGCCGCATGCCGCCCGAGAACTCGAAGGTGTAGCGGTCGATCATCTTGTCGGGGTCGGGAATTTCGACCTGCCGCAACAGCTCGATGGTCGCGGCCCGGGCCTCGGCCTTGTTCATTGCCTGGTGCAGGCGCAGGGCCTCGACGATCTGACTGCCGATGGTGTGCACCGGCGACAGCGAGCTCATCGGCTCCTGGAAGATCAGCCCGATGCGGCCGCCGCGGATCGAGAGCAGCTCGGCGCTGCGCTCGTTGAGCGGCACGATGTCGGTCTCGTGCCCGGCGCCGCGCAGCAGGATGCGGCCCTCGGTGATGGTACCGTTCTTGTCAATGATGCGCAGCAATGCGCGGGCGGTGACCGATTTACCCGAGCCGCTTTCACCCACGAGGCAGAGCGTCTTGCCGCGACGGAGCTCGAAGCTCACCTCACGCACCGCGTGCAGCACGTGGGTCCTGAGGTTGAAGTCGATGCTGAGGTTCTCGACCGAGAGGATGACATCGTCGTCTGCCATGGCGCCCTCGTCAGTTTTCGTACGGGTCGGCCGCATCGCGCAGGCCATCGCCGAGGAAGTTGTAGGAAAGCACCGTCAGCACCACGGCGCCGGCTGGCCAGATCAGCAGCCACGGTGCGGTGGCGATGGTGCGCACGTTCTGCGCCTCCTGCAGCAACACGCCCCAGCTCACCACCGGCGCCTTGAGCCCAATGCCGAGAAAGCTCAACGCCGTCTCGGCGACGATCATGGTGGGCAGCGCCAGCGTCACCACTGCGAGGATGTGGCTGGTGAGCGAGGGCAGGATGTGCCGGAAGATCAGCCGCCGTTCGCTCGAGCCGTCGAGCCGCGCCGCGGTGACGAAGTCGTCGCTTCTGAGCGCGAAGAAGCGGCCACGTACCTCGCGGGCCAACCCGGTCCAGCCGAACAGCGAGACGATCAGCGTGATGACGAAATACACCTGCAGCGGCGACCAGGTGAGCGGCACCGCCGCCGCGAGACCGAGCCATAAGGGAATAGTCGGCATCGAGGAGATCACCTCGATGACGCGCTGGATACCGAGGTCGACCCAGCCACCGTAAAACCCCGAGATCGAGCCGAGGACCACGCCGAGGCAGAGGCTGATGGCGACGCCGATCAGGCCGATCGACATCGAGACGCGCGTTCCGTAGATCAGCCGGGTAAGCAGGTCGCGGCCGAGCTTATCGGTGCCCAGGAGGTACATGGTATCGCCGGATTTGAGCGGCCCCATCAGGTGCACGTCCATGGGGATGAGACCCCACAGCTTGTAGCCTGGGCCTTCGACGAAGAAGCCGATCGGCACGATCTTGTCCGCATCGATGGTGAAGGTCCGCTTCAGCGAAGCCGGGTCGACGGTCTGCTTGTAGCCCTTGACGTGCGGCATCCAGCTGAGGCTGCCATCCGCCTCGGTGACGAACAGCGCGATGTCCTGTGGCGGTGCATAGGTGAACTGCGGCTTGGCCGCCTCGGGCAGCGCCGGGGCGAGGAACTCGGCGAAGGCGGCGATCAGGTACATCACGAGGATAAGCACCCCCGCGACCACCGCCACTTTGTGGCGCACGAATTTCAGCCAGATCAGCGTCCATGGGCCGGCGACCGCGATTTCGGTCTTGCCGCCGCTCCGCCGGATCGGGGTGATGGCCGGACCGGTTTCCGCCGCACCATCGCTTTCGAGATGTATGTGGGTCAATTGAAGCGGATCCGTGGGTCGAGAATGGCAAGCAGGATGTCCGAGATCAGCATGCCGATCAGCGTCAGGACGCCGAGCAGCAGGATGATCGAGCCGGCGAGGTACATGTCCTGCACGGTCAGGGCGCGCAGCAGCAGCGGTCCCATCATCGGCAGGTTGAGCACGATCGCCGTGATGGTGACGCCGGAGATGAGCTCGGGCAGCACCCAGCCGATTGCCGAGACGAACGGGTTGAGCGCAATCCGCACCGGGTATTTCAGCACCACCTTGTACTCGGGCAGGCCCTTGGCCTTGGCAGTGATGACGTAGGGCTTGTTGAGCTCGTCGGTGAGGTTGGCCCTGAGGATGCGGATCAGCGCCGCGGTGCCGTTGGTGCCGATGACGATGATGGGGATCCACAGGTGCGCCAACAGGTCGACGAACTTGTCCCAGCTCCACGGTGCGTTGACATATTCGCGCGAGAACAGCCCGCCCACCGTCTGCCCCATGTAGCGGTAGGCGAGGTACATCAGCGTCAGCGCCATGATGAAGTTCGGAATGGCGAGGCCGATGAAGCCGAACAAGGTAAAGGCGTAGTCACCCACCGAGTGCCGCCGCATTGCCGAGTAGATCCCGATGGGCAGCGACACGGCCCACACGAACAGCAGCGCCAGCAGCGAGACCGACAGCGTCGGCGCCAGCCGCTCGGCGATCAACCCCCAGACCGGCCGGTTCCATTCGAACGAGTAGCCGAAGTCGCCGCGCAGCACGATGCCGCTGATCCATTTCCAGTACTGGACGACAAACGGATCGTCGAAGCCGTAGATCTCGCGATAGCGCGCGATCTGCGCCTGGTCGACGTTGACGCCGCTGTCGGACATCGAGGCCAGCATCGAGGTGAGATAGTCCCCCGGCGGCAGCTGGATGATCAGGAAGGCGATGATCGACATCCCGACGAGGGTCGGGATCATGTAGATCAGCCGCTTGAGGATATAGCGCAGCATCGCGGGGGCTCAGCCCCAGGTCACGTGCACGGCTTCGAGCGTCTCGAGCCACGGCACGTCGATCTCGACCCGGCCGTCGGCGACTCTGGCGTGCGCCTCGCGGCCGGAAACCAGCAGCTTCGCGCCGGCAAACCGTCGCCCCTCGGGGATGGCGAGGCTCACCACCTGCGGACCGGCCGGGAAGACGCTGCGGATCGGCCCCTTCATCATCATCGGGTTGTTGAGGTTGTGCAGCACCACCGCGGTGCTGTCGGTGTCTTCGCGAACCGCGAGGTCGAGCACCTCGCGCCCATGGACCTCGACGTCGAGCGGCTTGCCAAGCGCCCAGCGCACGGCATTGCCGATCAGCCGGGCATGGTCGGCCGCCAGCACCTCTTTGAAGATGCCGCCGACATTCCATGGGAAGTAGACGGTGCGGCCGCCGCCCTGGTGCCGGCGCGCCACCACGGCGGCGCCGCGCGGCTCCTGGCGCGGATAGACCTCTTCCATCGGCAGGTCCGGGAAATCGGGGACATAGAGGAACGGCACCTCGGCATCGGCCACGGTATCGACCGCCAGCAGCTGAGTGCCGCCGATGATGCGGTTGGCGCCGTCGAATCCCTCCGAAATCGGATGGAGGCCATTGAGGGCCACATAGGTGTTCTTGACCGGGCCGCGCGCCGGCGCGGTGAGGCTGACGCCGAGCAGTGGCCCGAGCCCGATGGCGTGGCGCGGCTGGTTGAGTGCCGTACGGGTCGAGGTCTCGTGCGCCGCGACGATGCTGCCGCCGCGCGCCACATAGGCTTCGAGCGTTCTGATCTGCTCGTCCGAGAGGCAGGTCGAATTGGCCAGCACCAGCACCTTGAAGCGGTCGAGCAGCCCTGATGTCATCGCCTGGTCGGAGACCATTTCGAACGGAATGCGGGCCTCGACCAGCGCGTGGTAGAACCCCAGGTCATCGGCCTCGGCACTGGCCCGGGTCTCCTGGCCGTGATGGCGCAACGTCGTCGCCGGATCGAGGATCGCCACCTCGGCGACCGGCTTCATGGCGGCCAGCACCGGCTCGAGCTCGGCGTGGAGCCCGAAACTGTCGGCCACCGGCTCGACCCAGCGATTGTCGGGGACGACGCCGTTGAACTTGGTGAACCAGGGGAGCAGCCCCTGGGTGGTGCCGTTGTCGATCCAGGCCTGCATCTCGGGCCCGGTCGTCACCGAGTCCTTCCACCGATAGGCCTCTTCGGGGCCGATCGAGGTGATGAGGATGGCCGGGCGATCCGGGAAGGTGGCGCGCATGCGCTTGCCGTTGCGGCCGGCCATCCAGATCGGCTCGGTGCCGCGCCGGCCCTGGTCGTCGACGCACAGGAACGGGCAATAGCGCTGGATGACCTCGAGGTCGAACTCCATCAACGACACCGAGCCCATGTTCGGGATGAAGCTGGTGTGCGGCTTGATCTTTTTCATCGCCGCGTCCCACTCGACGACCAGCCGGGTGAGCAGGGTGCGGCGCCACGCCGCCCATGCCATCCACACCGGGTCCTCGGGATTGGCATGGCGCGGCAGCTCGTAGCCCGAGGCGGCGCCGAAATTCGTCTTGCAGCTTTCGCAGTAGCACACGCCGTGCCCCTGCCAGCGATTGGCAAAGATGGCGTCGATGTCGTAGTCGCGCGTCAGCTCCTCGAGCACCTTGGGCATGAAGCCGAAATTGTAGTCCGAATAGGCGCAGGTCACCCACACCTCGGGGAAGGCCCAGTGACGGCGCCGGTTGCCGTCCTGGTCGACGGCGATCCACTCCGGATGCGCGTCGGCGGCATCCTGGTGGATGGCATGCGGGTCGACGCGCGCCATCACATGCATGCCCAGCCGCCGGGCGCCCTCGACCAGCGTCCCGAACGGGTCGCTGTCGCCGATGAACTTGCTGACATAGTGCAGCGGCACCTTGCTCGGGTAGTAGGCGATATAGCCGCCGGCGCTGAGGCAGGTGGCGTTCGAGCGGGTCCGCTTGAACACCTCGATCCAGAAGGCCGGGTCGAACTTGACCGGATCGTCCTCGGCCAGCGTCAGCTGCGTCCAGCGCGTTGCCGACTTGTACCAGTCGGGCGTCCTCAGGTTGCGGTGGGTATGCGCCTTGGCGTCGAGCATGACGGGCCTTTCGGAGACGACGGTCGGGGGCCGGCCCGCTAGGGGAGCGGGCCGGCGGGGAGGAACAGTCAAATGCCCGGTGGTCAGGCTTTGAAGAACTGCTCCGGGCGGGCTGGGCCGGGGGTCGGCCATCCGAACGAGTTCGGCATTTCTTTCAGCACGTTGACCATGCCGTTCTTGACGACGCCGTAGCCGTCAGCCGGCAGGCTGACACCGAAGGTGAAGAACAGGTTGGCCGCGTTCTGCAGCACCTGCGCCATCAGTTCCTGCTGTTTGGCCGGCTCGGCTGTGGCGACCAGCTGGCGGTAAAGCTCCTGCTGCGCCTTAACCTCGGCCGGCGGCTCGATCGCATCGGCATTGTCCGGCTGGGTGAAGTAGAGCGCCCAGCCCTGGGCGTAGAAACAGTTGTTGTTGATCGGCACGTAGAAGCGCGGGTCGAGCATCGCGGCGATGCCGGAATTGGCGCCGAACTGGTGCGCCGTCGCATCGTATTCGCGGCCACGGCGGACGCGCTGCTCCCAGAGCGAGCGGTCCATGGTGCGCATCTGCGCATCGATCCCCACTGCCTGGAACATCGGGATCGCCAGCTCGAACATGTCGAGGAAGGTGGTGCGAGTCTGGTCGAGCTCGAAGATGATGGAGACGCGTTGCCCGTCGGCGTCGAGACGGTAGCCCTCGCCATCCTTGTTCGGCAGCAGCCCATCCAGCATCTGGTTGGCCTTGGCTGCATCGAACTCGGTGAACTGCTTGGCCAACTGCTCGTTGTAGAGCGGATCGTCGGCGCGCATCGAAGCCTGCGCCGGTGCGCCCTGGCCGACGAATACCGCATCGATCAGCGCCTGCCGGTCAACGGCGATCGAGAGGGCCTGGCGGAACTCGAGGGTGTTGAACAGCTCGCGCCGCGTCGGATTGACATGGTTGAGATTGAGCTGGAACGCCATCACGTTGGCGGCCGTCTCCTTCAGCGTGTAGAAGCCATAGCCCCCGGCGTCCTGGCCGTCGAACAGCACCGGCTTGTTGGTCGGGGTGGCGATGTACTGATCCATCATGTCGATCTCGCCCTGCAGCGTCTTGAGCAACAGGACTTCGGGATCGGCGACCATCTGGTAGACGATGCTGTCGAAGTAGGGCAGCTGCGTGCCGGCCGTATCGACCTTATGGTAATAGGGGTTGCGCACCGCGATCGTGGTCTGCGTGTCCTGGCCGAGCGGGCTGCCGCCCTCCCCGGTGAAGGTCCACGCCGTCAGCGCGGGACGCTTGGTGTTCTGGAAGTAGACATTGGTGTCGAGATAGCCGATCTCCTGCTGGAACAGGGCGATCCAGCTCTCGAGTCCGGCGGCCTTGGCGAGCTTGTCGGCATCCGGGTTGTAGCGAATGTGGAACTGCTCGAGGTAGTGCTTGGGGCAGCGCACCAGCTGGTCCTGGTCGGCCCAGGCCATCTGCTGCAGGAAGAACCCGTTGGGGGCGGTGAACACCACCTTGAAGGTCTGCTCGTCCACCACCTCGATGGTCGCCGGCTTGCCACCCGCCGACCACCAGACGTTGCCGGCCTGGTTGGTTTCGGCATCGGTGAAATAGGCGTCGTACCAGAACTGCACATCGGCGGTGGTGAACGGCTGGCCGTCCGACCACTTATGGCCCTTGCGCAGCGTGATGGTGTAGACGGTCGCGTCCTCGTTGACCGCATAGCTCTCGGCCACGTTGGCTTCGATGCCCGACCAATCCGCGGTGAAACGGATCAGCGGATCATAGCCCTGGTAGCGCACCAGCATCGAGGCCGAGCCACCGCCAACCAGCGCGTGGTCCCACTGTCCGCCCTGCTGGCCGACCTGCTCCCACGGCGTGATCACCAGCGGATTGGCCGGCAGGCGGTCGGCCACCGGCGGCAGCGTGCCAGCGTCGACCTGCGCCTTGAGAAATGCAGATTCCGGGGTCTCTGCAAACACCTGCGGCGCGATCAGTGCGGCGCCTGCGAAAGCCGTGCTGCCGGCAAGAAAAGCCCTGCGGCTGAAACCGTTCATGTCTAGATCTCCTCCCAAAGCTGCGGCCACTTCCCTGGCAGCCGTTAGCTTGCGAAAGGCTTGCAACTCTGATTTGTTAGGTAAAGCGTTATGTGTGGCCGTTACGACGTTTTTCTAAGTCAGCTTGGCTGACATACTGAAGATCGGCGAGAGATTCAGAATTCTCTTACATGCTGTTAGGTTGCGTTAGGTTCGAACCGAACCGCTGTGAAAATCGGGGAAAAATCGTTGGAACGCGTCACGCTCGGAAGCCTCGCTGCCCGCCTGGGTCTCTCCAAGTTCGCCGTCTCGCGCGCCCTGTCGGGCAAGAGCGGGGTCAGCGCGGACACCCGCCGGCGGGTGCAGGAACTCGCCGCCGAGTTGGGCTACGCCCGCCAGCCGGCGCCGAAGGAACTGCGGACGCTCGGCCTCATCTTCCACGATACCGACCTGATCAACAGCGAACTGCACGTGCTGATCCAGAGCGGGGTGCAGGCCGAGGCGCAGCGGCGGGGCTACCAGGTGCGGATGCGCTGGACCCATCTTGCCGAGGAGGTCGAGGCGTTCGTGCGCACCTGCAGCGGCGCCATCATGGTGGGGCCGCACGAGCGCCATACCTATGACCGCGTCTATGCGCTCGACGTCCCGATCGTGCGCACCGGCTGGCTCGACCCCCTGGAGCAGGCCGACTTCGTGGGCGGCAGCGACCATGAGGCCGGCTCGGCCGTGGCGCGCTATCTGGTGGAACTGGGCCACACCGCCATCGCGTTCGTCCAGGGCACGCCCGGCTATCGCGGCCGCATGGAGCGCTATTACGGCGTTCGCGAGGTGCTGGAGCAGCTGCCGCAGGTCAGCTTCCGGCAGATGACCTTCGAAAAGGAGGTGCGCTTCACCGAGCACCTCAGAGCCATCGAGGCTGAAGGCTTCCGCCCCACCGCGTTCTTCTGCGCCCATGACGGGCTGGCGGTGACGGTGATCTCGGAACTGCTCCGCCTGGGCTACCGCATCCCGGAAGATATCTCGGTGATCGGTTTCGGCGATTACTCGGCCGCCACCCAGATCTCGCCGCAACTGACCACGGTGAAGGGGCACGGCCAGCAGATCGGCGCCGGCTGCGTGCGGCTGCTCGACGACCGCATCAACGAGCGCATGGCCCGCGACATCCCGGTCCGCCTGCTGATCGCCAGCCGCATCGTCAACCGCGCGTCATGCGGCCGGGCGAGACGGGTGGCAACGTAGCGGGGGCGCGGCAGGGCTGGCCAGCCAGGGGCCGCGCCGGCCTGCCTTCCCCGGAGGCCGCGGCAGGCCGTCTGCCGCTGACGACAAGACGCCGGTCAATACGAAGGTGATTGTGCTGAAGGCATAGGCACTGCTGCTGAGGCGCCCCGCCTGGCGCTGCCGCGTGAGCACCGGAATGCTCGCGACGCCGAGCAAGGAGGTGCTGGAGACACTGGAGTTCCGCGTCCCGGAGGCGACGGCACTCTACTGCTCAAGGGGGGCGGGCTGATGACGTTTCAATCGGGCCTGTTCGCCTGCCTACGCGAGGCCGGCTGGGGCAAGGTCGACTGGACCGAACTGGATCGGCTCCAGCCCACGTTCAGCATACGCAGCGTCAGAGCCTTTGCTGCGGATCGTCAAGGGTACCACCGGCTCAATGCAGACTTGGCGCTGGTGACGCTCAAAAGCCATGCATACGGTTGGCGAATTGCAGGCCAACGACTGCGCCCTTTATCGAGGGCAAAAGGACTAGCGGTAGGGCGATCGCGGCAAAGCACATGCCAAGAAGGTATACCCAGGGTGGGATGCCCGCCGCCCCAGCCTGAAACTCGAAAAGCCCGACGACCAGAATGTGGCCGACAATCGTTATCGCGATATAGGCGGGGAGATCATCGGCTCGAGCGTTTCCGAGTTCGAGACCGCAGTGCGGGCAAACGTCGGCAATCTTGAGATAAGCCCGGTAGAGCCGACCGATTCCGCAGCGCGGACACCGGCAACGAACGCCGTTGGCGATGGCCGGCCAGAGCTCACGCTTGCCTGTTTCGTCCTGCATCCTGTCCTCCGAGTTCACGACGCGGTGCCGATCCGCGTTTCGTTGAATGTAGGCATCTCGTTCGCCGCCGCTCTTATAGACCTCATGGGCCGTCATCGACGAACGCCAAATACAGCAAGCGGGACAAATGAGTAGTCTCCTCACTTCGTTAACGTTTGACTTCGATGCCCCCAGCGCGCCCTCTGTCTTCAGAGCAGCCTAATCAGCCACACACTGTGCGACGGCGCCGCCCCACCGATGGATTCTCCACGGGGACAGAGCGTCCGGTTCATCTGATACCCTTTGCGTCAGGGTCAGCTCCAGATTGACAGGAAAAAGTGCATGCATCTCGCGCGACGAAGTCGCTGGCAGCCCGTCTTGGCTGGTGGCTGAAGGCATACTTTGTGTTCGTTGCCATACTGGTGCTGGCGGGCTGGCTCGGCGTCACCGCTGGCCAGCTTCTCCCCACGGGTGTGGCGTCGCAGGTCGCCAGCATGGAATGAGCGGTGGTCCGCTGCAACGTGGAGAACCGCTTAGCGCGGCGATCTCATTAACAAAGTGAAGTGACGGTCTGAGGATCGAGCCCCATAGCGTGCTCCCCATTTGGCTTTGGCCTCCTGCGCCGGCCCCCCTTCTATCCAAAGGCCCCATGTCCGAAATAGCCAGTCGAGCGACTCCCCCTGATATCGTCGAGCGGAAGCGCCTGCGGGCAATAGCCCGCCCCTTCACCAAAGACATCATGAAATGGCAGGCGCAGCTTGCCTTCTATCGTCACGGCAGGTTGGCAGCGAAAGCCACGGCCGAGGATGTCGCTACCTGGGGCGTCGGACTGCACGACCTTCTGGCTGAGGTGCAAGAAGCTCAGGCTCGCTTCCGGGAAGCTGTAGCCGGCGAGCCCGTCCGGGGTGCTGTGGAGGATGCAGCGCGCGCACTTGAGCGCCTCGTCGAGCAGATTGCCGAGGAGCTGCGCTGATTCGGGACGTTCGACGAATTCTGATTGGTCCTGCGGTGCTTGTTGCCGGCGCGACATTCGCCGTACCCACCGGCCATTGGCGGGTGGTTGCTCACAGTGGTCGTGATGAAGCCCCTTAGCGACCAAGCGCTCCGGTGTTTGGCAGCGTTTCCCTCGATCGGCAAAAAGATTGCGACTGATGAAGACTTGTTGGTTTTTGGTCGTTCGGGCCCGTGGTGAATGGTGGGTAGACTGTGAGGGTAAGTCGTACGGCCCGTTCGAAAATGTCGATCACGCCACATCGAATGCCGTTCGGTTCGGACAGGTTTTCGGCGACGCCGGCCGTCAGTCCCAAGTCTGGGCGCCGGACGACAGCGGGCGTATGCGACAGGTTTGGAGTGCAGCTGTTCCAAAGCCTAAACAATAGCCCAGCAGAAGAAGACAGCGCCCCGGGCCGACAAGGGCGAACCTGATCGGCAGTCTCCATGGCGACTTCCTCGCGATGCCGCCCACCGCCTCGCCCCCGCCATCGTCGATCTTACCTCAAGGGCCGGTTTCTGACCCAAAGCGGACAAAGGAAGCGCCAGCTTCTTCGTGAATGCTAAACAGATCTCATGGCCGAGCGAGAGTTACCTGCGGCGGTGGTCGCCGGCATTGTTAAATCTCTCCGCTACCCGTCGGCTATTTCGCTGGAATGGCGTCGAGCAGCATTTGACGGAAGCGCGTGGTGTCGAGTTTGGTGGCGATCGTTATGGGTCGTTCGCCGAGGCCGGGGCCCTTGCCGGCGGCATAGGCGACGAGGGTGCCCAACGTCGCACCCGGAGCCAAATCGACATTGACCAGAACGTCTTCGCTGGCCTGAACGAGGCTGGGATCAATCGCCACGGCGGTGGCGATCTCGTCCCACAGTGGTAAGTCCTTCCACGCATACTGCGCGAGGTAGGCAGCCAGCGGCGTGCCTTTGGCGGCGATGTCGGCGATCAGCGCGTCGTCAACGGTCAGAGCTTCAGTCACCGGCCCGACCGAAACGATCGAGGCAAACGGCGCCGTGAGAACGATGCGGGCTGCCTCAGGATCGAACATGACGTTGAACTCGCCGCCGAACCCGGCGATCTCGCCGCTCTCGCTGCTAAAATTGGCGCCAGGATCGCTAGTGATGACGACCTTCTTGATCAGCTTGGGAAACTCGGGATCAAGCCGCGTCGCCAGCGCCAGATTGGTGAGCGGCCCTGCCGCGATGATAGTGATCTCCCCGGGGAACTTGTGCGCCTGCTCGATCAGGAACGCTGCGGCCGAGGCTGCGGCCGCCTTGATGGTCGGCGCTCCTTCGGCCAGCTTCGGTACTGCGGTCGGATCGAAGCCGGCGGCCGTGCCATCCGTCTCGGGCTTGTTCCACGCGCCCTTCCAGCCCAACTTACCGTAGCTCGCCTCCCAGCCCGAGAGGCGCTGCGGGGTGTTGATCAGCGGCAGTACCGCTCCTTCGTGGACCGGGACATCTGGCCGGCCCGCGACTTCGAGAAATCGCAGCAGATGCGCCGCTTCGGTGTTCATCCAGTCATCTCCGGTGACCACCGTGAGACCGAGCAGCGTGTGGTCGGGGTTGTGCAGGAAGAACAGCACCGTCTGCAGGTCGGACCCACCGGGTCCGGAAAAGTCGTTGTCGATGATGAAAGGAGCAGCCGTGGCAGGGGTCGCCAGCATCGCGGCGGCGGCGACCCTCATCAACGCATGGAGAAGGGTGTTTCGCATCGTAGGCCTCGTTCAGTTTTCTGGACAGAAATCGAATGACGACCAAGTTAGCCCGTGTTGCCGAGGGCGCATCTCCGTGAAAAGCTAGACTCCCGTTCGAGATTTTGGACGCCATGCAGATCGATGATATTCACGCGTTCTTCCGCATTCACAGTGCGGGCTCGCTTTCGGAAGCGGCGCGGCGCACCGGCATTCCCAAGGCCACACTCAGCCATCAGGTGCGGCGCCTTGAGGGGCAACTGGGCACCCAGCTGTTTGATCGCAGTGGCAATAGGTTGACGCTGACCCACGCGGGTTCGACGTTCCTGCCCTTTGCTGAGGACCTCGTACGGGCCCTGGCGCGCGCCGAAGATGCCGTGGCGCGCCAGGCCGCCGCGCAGTCCGTACGGCTGCGGGTAGGCACCGTGGATGGCCTTGGCACCAACCTGATGGGTCCGCTGAGCCTCGCCTTCATGGAACAGTATCCCGGCATCCAGCTCGATCTGCTGATCTACGACGCCGTCGATCTGTTCCAACGTGACGCCGGCCTCGACTGCATCCTGTTTGCCGATGTGCCGCCGCCCGAAGACGCCAAGGATATGATTGCCGTGCGCTTGGGCCACTCGGTCAGCCGCCTCTACGCCGCGCCGGGTTACCTCGAGCGTAACGGCACGCCGACTCTGGTGACCGACCTCAAGGACCACCAGCTCATCGACCGGCGACTTGGGGCAACGCCGCCAAGGTGGTCGCTGTCAGATGGCAATCGGCGGGTCGAACTCTTGCCGGACGGCTCGATCTCTACCAACGACCAGTGGATCGCCAAGGTGGCGGTGGTGCAGGGCTACGGCATCGGCTGTTTTCCGGAGTTCTTCGTCGCGGGCGAAGTTGCGGCAGGGGCGTTGGTTTCGCTGCTTCCAGACTGGGAAACTGACCGCACGCCGATCAGCATCCTCTATCCCAGCCACCGTTTCGGCAATCCGCACCTCAAGGCATTGGTGCGGTTCATCCGGTCGCACTTCGAAGGGTTCTTCTATTTCCCCTATCGACGCACCGACGTGGCGAGGCTGCAAGCGTAGTTTCCCTGATCGCGCTTTGAATGACTGCTGTTGGCGCAAAGCCGTCACATACCCCCCTCACACCCGATCCTTGAACACCTCGCCACCCCGCATGATCAGCGGCATATGCGCGCCATCCCCTTGCAGCAGCGCGATATCCGCCAGCGGGTCGCCGTCGACGACGATCAGGTCGGCATGGGCGCCGGCGGCAATCGTCCCGATCTCGCCGGTCATGCGGCAGAGCTCGGCCCCAACCGTGGTGGCGGAGCGGATGATTTCGGCTGGGGTCAGCACCTTGGCGAGGAGTTCGAACTCCATGCAGTGGTACTTGCGCAGGCCGCCCAGTAGATCCGAGCCGAAGGCCATGGGGAGGCCGGCGTCGCGCATGATGGCGAGGGAGTTGAGGCCGCCCGAGCGCACCACCTCGATCTTTTCGAACTCGGCCGGACCGAGGCCGAGCGCCTTGCCTTCGAGCCATAGCGCGTCATAGGCGACGAGGGTGGGGACGGCGATGCAGCCCATCTCGGCGGCGAGCTTGGCCGTCTCGGCGCTGATCAGGTTGCAGTGCTCGAGCGAGTGGACGCCGAGCTCGACGCAGCGGCGGATGGCGGCGTCGGTATAGACATGGGCTGAGACGTAGAGTCCGGCATTCTCGGCCTCCTCGACCATGGCGAGGATTTCCTCGCGCGAATACTGGATCGAGTGGATCGGGTCGTTCGGCGAGGAGACGCCGCCATTGGCCATCACCTTGATGAAGTTGGCGCCCTCCTTGATCATGGTGCGGCAGGCGGTGCGGACGGCGTCGACGCCATCGGCGATATAGCCCATCGAGCCCAGCCGGTCCGACATCATGCCGGGGCGGTCGTCGGTGCGCTTGCGCAGATCGGCGTGGCCGCCGGTGGTGGTGAGACCCTTGCCGCAGATGATGATGCGCGGCCCGTCGATCAGCCCTTCCTCGATGCCTCGGACCAGGCCGTGATCGGCGCCGCCGAGATCGCGGATGGTGGTGAAACCGCGCTGCAGCATTTCTTCCATGACGCGTGCCGAGCGGAGGCCGGCAAGCGAGGAGGGGGCGATCATGTTGCCCCACAGGTCGAGCGTTTCGGCGACCACATGCACGTGGCAGTCGATCAGCCCGGGCATCAGGGTCCGGCCGCCAAGGTCGATGACGCGCGCGTCAGCCGGGCCGGCGATGCCGGCGCCGACTTCGGCGATGCGGCCATCGCGCACCAGCACGGCCAGCCCATCGCGCAGCACGCCCGCTGCAGCATCGAGCACGCGGCCATTGGTGAAAAGCGTCGTCTGGGGCATCGGGGGGAACTCTCTATCTATGGTGGCAGGCGGCAAGGCGCCCGTCGGGTCGTGTGGTCAAAGCCGGCTCGCTGGTGCGGCAAATCTCGGTGGCCAGCGGGCAGCGGGTGTGGAATGGGCAGCCGCTCGGCTTGTTGATGGCGCTCGGCACATCGTCGCTCGAGGCGCTGAAGCTGTGGCGATGGCGCGGGTCGAGCGTCGGGGCCGCGCGGGTCAGCATCTCGGTGTAGGGGTGCGTAGGCGAGGCGAACAGCAGTGCCTTGGGAGCGATCTCAACGATCTTGCCGAGGTACATCACCGCCACCCGGTGCGAGATGTGCTCGACCACCCCGAGGTCATGCGAGATGAACAGGTAAGCAATGCCGAGGTCGCGCTGCAGGTCGGCCAAGAGGTTGAGGATCTGCGCCTGCACTGACACGTCGAGCGCCGAGACCGGCTCGTCGCAGACGATGATATCGGGCTTCAGCGCCAGGGCCCGGGCGATGCCGATGCGCTGGCGCTGGCCGCCGGAGAACTGGTGCGGGAAATTGTCGGCCTGGTCGGGCCGCAACCCGACGCGCGCCATCAGCTGCGCCACCTCGGCATCGCGTTCGGCCCTGGTGCCGACCCCGTGGATATCGAGCGCCACCCGAATGGCGTCGCGCACCCGACGGCGCGGGTTGAGCGAGGAGAACGGATCCTGGAAGACGATCTGCACTCGCCGCCGGTAATCCTTGAGGTCGCGGCGGCGGAAGCTGCCGATCTCGGTGCCATCGAACCGCACTCGGCCACCGGTTGGCTTCACCAGCCCGAGTAGCGCCAGGCCGGTGGTCGACTTGCCGCAGCCGGATTCGCCGACAAGGCTCAGCGTTTCGCCGCGCGCGATCGAAAAGCTCACCCCATCCACGGCCTTGACGGTGGCGGACTGGCGCTGGAACACCCCGGATCGCACCGGAAAATGCACCTGGAGATCGTCGACGGCAAGAAGGGCTTCAGCCATCGACATGCTCCCAGCAGGCGGCGAAATGACCGGGCCGCTTTTCCTCGAGCGGCGGTCGCTCCTCGAGGCAGCGCGCCGAGGCGCGTGGACAGCGCGGCGCAAAGGCGCAGCCCTTGGGCAGGTCCCAGGGCGGCGGCACGGTGCCGGCGATGTCGACCAGCCGATCGGTGGCCGGCCGCCCGGCGACGGGACGCGGGATCGCCCCCATCAGCCCCAGCGTATAGGGGTGGATCGGGTGCTCGAACAGGTCGTAGACGCTGGCTTCCTCGACGCGGCGGCCGGCATACATCACCACCACCCGGTCGGCGACTTCCGCCACCACCCCGAGATCGTGGGTGATCAGCACCAGGGCGGTGCCGAGCCGCTTCTGCAGGTCGGAAATGAGGCCGAGGATCTGCGCCTGCACGGTGACATCGAGCGCCGTGGTCGGCTCATCGGCAACGAGGATTTTCGGGTCGCAGGCCAGCGCCAGGGCGATCATCGCGCGCTGGCGCTGCCCGCCGGACAGCTCATGCGGGAACTGCCTGCTACGGCGCGCGGGGTCAGGCATCTGCACCAGTTGCAGCGTCTCGATGGCCCGCGCCATTGCTGCCTTGTGGCCGAGCTTTTTATGCCGGCGCACCGACTCGGCGATCTGCTCGCCGATGGTCAGCACCGGGTTCAGCGCCGTCAGCGGCTCCTGGAAGATCATGGCGATCTCGACGCCGCGCAGGTCCTCCACCCGGTGCTGCGACATGGCGAGGAAATCCTCGCCATTGATCTCGATCGAGCCCTTGCTGGCGCTCGCCGCCTCGGGCAGCAGGCGCAGCAGCGACAAGGCCGTCATCGACTTGCCGCAGCCGGATTCCCCGACGATGCACAGCGTCTCGCCGCGCTGGACGGTCAGCGCCATGTCGGCGACGACAGGATAGGAGCCGCGGTCGCCGCGGATCCGGATCTCCAGGTCTTTTACGGCAATCGCCGCGCCGACCGTGCTCGTCGCCAACTGCGCCACCCGTTACTGCTCCGCGCCGTCGAGATTGCCGACCATGAAGCCGTAATCGCCGGCTTCGACCAGGTTGCGGCTCAAATGCTGCATCACCATGATGCCGTTCTCGAACGGGGTGGGGATCTCCTCGATGGTCTCGAAATCATACGGGCTGACGACCCGGCCGAGCAGCTGGCCACCCCTGATGATCTCGCCATTGGCGGGGCTGAGCGGCTCGAGCCAGCCGCCATGCTTGGGCCGGATGCCGACCAGCTCGGTCACCACCACTTGCTTGGGTGGTGCGACGACGTCGCCGGCGATGACGCCGAGATAGCGCAGCTGGTTCAGCATGCCGTCGACGGTGCGCTTCACATAGGGGCCCTGGTCGACGATGCCGCCGCCGAGCTCGATGGTGGTCACCTTCATCTCGGGCCGGCGGTCGATGGTCACCGTCTTGGTGGTGCCGGTATAGACCGTGCCGGTCTTGCCGGTGGTCGGGCGGTAGAGGATCTTCGAGCCGAAGGCGCGCGAAAGCCCTTCGTCGCTCCAGATATAGACATAGTCGACGGTCGGGCGATCGGTCCCCGAGTGGAGGTCGATATTGGCGTCGAGCTTGTCGAAATAGTCGCGCGCCAAGGCGAAAGCGAGCTGCTGGGTGTAGTTGCCGCGATCGTCGCCGGGGAACTCGCGGTTGAGGTTCAGCTCGTCGAGCGGAGTGAAGCGGTGGTTCACCGCGAAGGCCTTGGGGTTGGCGACCGGCAGCAGCAGGATGCGGCCCTTGAGCGGCATGTCCTTGAGCGTGCGATAGAGCTCGAGAATGGCCTGTGAGCCGGCATTCTCGTTGCCGTGGATGGAGGCGGAAATGCCGACGGTGGGACCATCCTGTTCGCCGACCAGTTCGTGGATGAACAGCACGGCATCGCTGCCATCGGCGTGGGTGGTGAACTTGGGCCTCAGCTTGTTGATCTGCTTGACCATCGTTTGTCGTCCTTAGTCCTACTTGTTGGCGCCCAGGCGCGTGAGCTGGCGCGGATCGAGGATGTCCCTCAGCCCGTCTCCCAGCAGGTTGAAGCCGAGTACCGTCACCATGATGGTGGCCCCGGCAATGATGGAGAGCCACGGCTCGTCGCGGATGAAGCGGGTGCCGTAGGAAAGGGTCCAGCCCCAGGTCGGGGTCGGCGGCGGCAGGCCGAAGCCGAGAAAGCTCAGCGCCGATTCAATGATCACCGCGGTGCCGAGCCCGAGCGAGGCGAGGACGATAATAGGCCCCAGCGTATTGGGGAGGATTTCCATGAACAGGATACGCGGCCAACTGGCGCCGAGCGCCTTGGCGGCCTGCACATAGTTCTGCTCGCGCAGCACCAGTGTGGTGGCGCGCACCACCCGGGCATATTCGGTCCAGGTGACGGCGATGATGGCGGCCGAAATGTTGACGATCCCCGGCCCCAGCACCGCGACGATGGCGAGGGTCAGCACCACGGCGGGAAAGCCGAGGAATACGTCGGTGATCCGCATCAAGAGCATATCGACCCAGCCGCCGAAATAGCCGGCGGCCAGGCCGACGCTGGTGCCGATCAGCGCCGCGACGGTAACCGAGATGATGCCGATGGAGAGCGAGATGCGCGCCCCGAAGATCAGCCGGCTCCACAGGTCACGCCCCAGGTTGTCGGTGCCCAGCCAATGTGCGGCCGAGGGCAGCGAGAAGCGGTTGCGCATGTCGGGCTGGTCGACGCCGTGCGTCGCCAGCAGTGGGGCGAACAGCGCCAGGAACACGAGAGCGAGGATGATCAGGCCACCGATCACCAGCGAGGGGTTACGCAGGGGCTTGGGAATCCGCATGGCGCTAACCCAACCGCACGCGTGGGTCGACCAGTGCGTAGAGCAGGTCGACGACGAGGTTCACCAGCGCGAAGATCAGCGCGAAGGTCAAAACGATCCCCTGGATCAGCGGCAGGTCGCGCTGCGACACTGCCGAAAAGGTCAATTGGCCAAGGCCGGGCCAGGCAAAGATCATCTCGACCAGCACGGCGCCGCCGAGCAGCGCCCCGAAGCGGAGGCCAATGACGCTCAAGACCGGCAGCAGCGCGTTGCGCAGCGCATGGCGCACCACGACGCGCGGCCGGCGCAACCCCTTGGCATAGGCGGTACGAACGAAATCCTCGCGCAGCACTTCCAGCATCGAGGTGCGCACCAGCCGCGAGATGATCGCCGCTGAATTGGCGGCGAGCGCCAGAGCGGGGAGGAGAATGTGGAGGATGGAATCCCACAGCACCTGCGGCCGGCCGCTCAACGCCGCGAGGATCGCCTCGGGCATCGGCGCGCCACGGCCGATCGCCGGCAGCCAGTTGAGCTGCACGGCAAAGGCCAGCATCAGCAAGAGCCCCAGCCAGTAGACCGGCATGGAGACGCCGAGCTGCGCCAGCAGCATCGTCGCAGTGTCGATCAGTGAGCCCTGCCGCACCGCGGCGAGGACGCCCAGCGTCACGCCGATCACGGTCGCCAGCAGCAGCGCCACCACGGCGAGTTCGATGGTCGCCCCGATGCGCCCGCCGATGATCTCGCTGACCGGCGCGCTCTGGAAGATCGAGCGGCCGAGATCGCCATGCAGCAGCTGCCAGAAATAGGCGCCGAGCCTGATATACCAGGGGTCATCGAGCCCCAGCGTACGCCTCAGGTTGGCGATCATTTCAGGCGACGCCTCGGGGCCGAGCAGCACCGCGGCGGGATCGCCCGGCACCAGCAGCAGCAAGCCGAAGGTAACGACGATCATGCCGACCGCCATCGGGATCAGCAGGAGCAGCCGGCGAACGACATAGGCTAGCATCGCGGCCCCCGGAGAGTGTGGGTGGTCGCGTGCACGGAACTCTCAGTGATCCTCCCCCGCGTGGCGGGGGAGGGGGACCGCCGAAGGCGGTGGAGGGGGCGATCAGACCTTGCGGCTGCGCACGTTTGCCTTCTCCCCTTGTGGGAGAAGGTGGCGCGCAGCGCCGGATGAGGGGTACGCGCAACGCAGTGTAGCGCGATCGGAGCGTAAGCGACGAGCGACTGGAGTGCGCGGAGAGAACCCCTCATCCGCCCTTGGGGCACCTTCTTCCACGAGGGGAGAAGGCCCTCACTGCACGGCCGGTGAGTATGCTGAGCCCCCCACCTCATGCGATGACGATCTCGTCGATCTTGCGCGGATAATGCGTCATGCTGTCCGGTCCCTCTGCCGTGACCAGCACGGTGTCGGCGATGCGGTAGCCGGCAAAGCCGGGGATGGTGATCGAGGGCTCGCTGGAGGCGATCATCCCTGGCTCAAGGATGGTCTGGTCGCCGGCCTCGATCCAGGGGGATTCATGGAACATGATGCCCATGCCGTGACCCACCCGGTGCAGGGCATTGTCGGCCATGCCCTCTGCGCGGATATAGCCGAGCGCCAGGTTGTCCGAGGAGGCGCAGGTGTGGCCGGCAAGCAGCGCGGCGGTGGCCATCCGCTGCGCCTCATAGGCTACCGAGTAGTGCCGTTGCTGTTCAGTTGTCGGCTCGCCGATAAAGAAGGTGCGCTCGCTCTCGGCCGCCCGGCCGCCGACCCGGCAGCCGAGCGACAGGATCAGGCTTTCGCCCAGCTTCACCGGATTGCCGGTCGGCATACCGTGCGGAAAGCTCGAGCGGATGCCGGAATAGACGAGGCCCGAGGCGAGGCCCTGCACCAGCATCAGCTCCTCGTGCTCGGAATACATGATGTTCATGGCGTGCCGCGACACGTGCTGTTCGATGGCGATCTCACTCGGCAGCTCGCCGCCTTTGCGCACGGCCTCGCCGATCAGCGCCACGCCGGCGCGTACCATCTCGTCGGAGATGCGTGCCGCCTCGCGGTGCAGCACGATCTCCTCGGGATATTTCCTCAGTCGCATCTGCTGGACGATGTTGGAGGGCACCACCTTCGCATTGGGGAAGGCCGCCGCGATCTGCGCGATCCGGCCGAACGCAATGCCGTAGCTGTGGGCGACGGTGCCGGTCTGGGCCGGGAGCGCCCGCGCCAGCACGTCGAAGGGTTTGTCGACCCCGGGAAACTCGAAATAGATCACCGGTTCGGCGGCGATGCTCTGGTGTGCCGCATGCCCCTGTTCGAGCCGCGGCAGCAGCAGCCAGGCGCTGGTCTGGCTGATGGCAAAGACCACCGGCCGCTCGGTGGTGTAGTGCGAAAACCCCGTGGTGTAGATGACATCGTCATTGGCATCGAGCAGCAGCAGGTCCACGCCGGTCTCGGCCATGCGGGCGCGGATGTCGCGATGGACGCGGGCATAGAAATCGGCGCCAAGGCGCTGCGAAAACGTCATGTCATCTCCTAGGGCGCTTTGAGGTCAAAAGCGCAAAATCAAACGTCTGCAGTCATGGATGAGGTGATCATCCTCGGTGTTAGGTTCGGCACTCGATCTTCGCCCCACCCACCGGCTGTCATCCCAGCGAAAGCTGGGACCCAACTCACCGCTGGTACGGGCCGCGAAATGGATCCCAGCTTTCGCTAGGATGACACCGGTGGTGGTGTCGGGCATCCGTGGAACCGAAAACCAAAGTTCCGGCCGGCGCCTGGGCAGCGGGCGCCGGCCGGGGGAGGGGCAGGGACTTATTCGTCCATGCCGATCAGGCCGCGGAAATTGCCGCGTGGGGTCGCCTGCACTTCGACCGGGAAGGGCTGCTTGTAGAACAGCTGGTAGCCCTGGTCGGAGATGATGAAGTAGGGGAGGTCCGAGGCGAGGATGGTCGCCGCCTTCTGGTAGGCGGTGGCGCGTGCCGCCTGGTCGAGCGACGAGCGGCCCTCCTGCAGCAGCTTATCGACCTCGGGGTTGGAATAGCCGCCCCAGTTGGTCGAGCCGCCGGTCGACAGCTGGCCGAACAGCAGCCGGTCCGGATCGACGATGTTGAGCCAGCCGAGCAGCGCGATCTGGTGCAGGCCCTTCTGCACGTAGTTGGTGGAGAAGGACGGCCAGTCGGTGATCTGCACCTGCGCATCGACGCCGGCCGACTGCATCAGCGCCTGGGTCAGCTCGACCGACTGCACGCGGTTGGGGTCTTCGCTGTGGGTGGAAAGCGTCACCGTCAGCTTCTTGCCATCCTTGTCGAGGATGCCGTCGCCGTCCGTATCCTTCCAGCCCTGCTCGTTGAACTTGGCCACTGCGCCTTCGACGCTGAAGGTCGGCTGCTTGATATCGGCCGAATAGGCCCAGGAGGAGGGGAGGATGATCGAGGAGGCGATCTCGTCGACGCCCTGGTAGATGTCGTTGACGATCGAATTCTGGTCGATCAGCATCGAGAAGGCCTGCCGCATGCCGGGGTCGGCCAGCAGCGGATCCTTGACGTTGTAGTTGATGTAGGTGACGCCGAGGCCCGCGGTGATGACGTTGCCGAAGCGGGCATCGGCCTTGAGCCGGGCGATGTCGTTGGGCGACAGCGGCGACTGGATCACGTCGAGATCGCCGGCCTCGAAGGCCTGGGCGCGGGCCGAGTTGTCGCCGATGATCTTGACGGTGACATCGGTCACTTCAGGGGCGCCGCCCCAATAGCTCGGGTTGGCCTTGAGCACGATATCGCTGCCGCGGTTCCAGGCGGTGAGCACCATCGGGCCAGCGCCGACCGGGTCGGTGGCCGGGTCTTTGCCGGCCTCGACCGCCGCCTTCGAGACGATCCCCTTGTCGAGATAGCTCAAGAGCGGCGCGTAGGGCGCCGAGAGGGTGAATTTTACCGTCTGCGGGTCGATGGCCTCGATGGCGCTGATCGGGCTGTAGAGCGCCCGGTCCGGGGCGTTGAAATCGGGGTTGATGACGCTCTCATAGGTATAGACCACGTCATCGGCGGTGAGCGGCGAGCCGTCCGAGAAGGTGAGGCCCGAGCGGAGCTTGAAGATGTAGGTCTGCGGGTCGGGCGATTCCCAGCTCTCGGCCAGGTCCGGGACGGCCTCGAGCTTGGCAGTCAAATGCACGAGGCCTGCATAGATCAGGTCGGCGGTGCGGTAGGCGGTGGTGTCGCGCGTCAGCCGCGGATCGAGCGTGCCGGCATCGACGTCGGTGCCGATGACGATGGCTTTGTCCTGTGCCAGCGTGACGGTCGCCGGCATCGCTCCCAGCGCCACGATGGCGGTGGTCAGCAGCAGTAGTTTGTTCATTCCCGTTCCCCTGTGAACTTTGTTGCAGTCATTGCCCTGGCGCCTTCAGGAACAGCTGTGTTCCACCCTCGAAGGCGACAGGGGTTGGTTTGGTCTCACCCCTCGGCGACGCCCCTTTCGGCGGCATCGCTGCCGCTTTCAGGTCCCGTTTCGTTGCCGGCAATCTTGCTGCGGCGGAGGTCGGCGAGGTGCGGCACCAGCACGCCCTCGAGCGCACCGGGATCCGGCGCATGCCGGTATTCGAAACAGGGCACCCCCGGCTGGACCAGGTCGGCCACATGGTCGGCGCCCGAGGCAAAGATCACCGCGTCGCATTGCGCGATGGCTTCGCCGAGGTCCGGCGACGACAGCCAGGTGACGCGGATATCGGAGACGTGCGGCGCGAACTCGCGCACGCTCGGCCGCATGATGGCGATGTATTCCTCGAAATAGGTCACGGCGGCGATGCGGGTGCGCGGGTCGAGCCCGGCCAGCGCCTGGCGCGTGCGCACCGAGGGGATGAAGCGGAGGCCCAGCACCCGCGCCTCGGGGATCAGCGCCTGCACCTCGGCCTCGCGATGGAGGAACGTGAGGACGATATCGGCCTCGGTGCTGATCCGGCGCAGCTCCTCGGTGACCCTGAGGGAGTCGAGCGTCACCAGCTGCACCTGGTCGTTGGTCGCCAGCACCGGTTTCAGCTGCGCCACATAATCCCGCCCCGGCCCCTCGAAGATCGCGACGAACACGATCTTCAGCCCGGCCTTGGGGCGGCGCAGCAGCGATTGGGCGTTGATCATCGAATTGAGCGTCAGGGTCGAGATGCCGAGCTTTTCGGCCTTGCCGATGAGCACCTCGATATCGGCGCGGAGCGAGGAGACCGGCAGGTTGTCGACGCCGTGCTTTTTCATGTCGGAAACGGCAAAGGCGCCGAGCCCGTGCTTCATCTCGACGAGACCGGCATCGCGCAGCCGCTGATAGACCTGAGCCACGGTCATCGGCGCGATGCCGAGCTCGGCGGCGAGCTGGCGGACGGACTGCAGGCGGGTGCCATGGGCAATGCCGCCGAACGACAGCGCATAGCTCAACAGGCCATAGAGCTGCGTGCCGACCGGCACGGGCAGGGACTTGTCGATGCTGTTGGCGTCGATCGAGAACATGTGTTCTAACCACCTGATACACCTCAACGGTAGCGCTCATCTTCGCGGATGACAATCGGGTGACGAGCAAAATTCGTGCACACGTTGTCGACTGCTCAAATGTCATGCAAAACAGCGTGTTATCGGCAGAGCAGGGCCGGTTCCGGCCGCGGTTCGCACCCCATATGCAACGAAAGTCGATCTGTGCCACTGGCGGCGGGCCGTCTGATGGTGTTCTAGTTTGCTATGTCAATCAGGGGTGAGGAACGGCGATGAGCATGCAACTGGGATTGGAACTGGCGCGGCTGACCGCCGGCCTCGACCGGCTCTATCGCGATGTGCCGCGCACCCAGAGTTTTCTTGATCGCGAGGGGCTGATCCCGGTGGCGATGGCGCAGGTCGAGCCCTATGCGCTCGCCAGTTACGCCGAGGCGCGCGACCGGCTCGAGGCGTTTGAGGCGCGGATTCCCGGCGAGGCGGAGAGCGAGCTGCGCCGCGCCTACCTCACCGAAATGGTGGATTCGCTCTTGGCGCTGCTCGACACTTTTGAGGGCCGGCAGATCTCCTATGCCGAGCGGTTGCGCCGGCAGATGCGGGTCGACACGCAACTGGTGAGCGCCGAAATCCTCGATGGCTATCGCCGCACCATCCGCGAGAACCTCGACGAACTGGGCTATCGCGGCGGCTCGCTCGCCGAGGATGTCGGGCGGTTCGAAGCCGATAGCCTTGTGCCGGCCGACCAGGTGCTGGCCGTTATGGGCGAGGTGACGCGCGAGGCGCGCCGCCGCACCAGTGAGATGATGTACCTGATGAACGACGAATGGCTCGAGCCGGTGCGGCTCGATGATGTGCCGTTCACCGCCTATTGCGATTTTCCCGAACGCAAGATGCGGCTCAATCTCGCGATGCCCTTCACCCGCTCAGCCATCAAGCATCTTGCCTGCCACGAGGCGTTTCCCGGCCACCTGGTGCACATGGCGCTGCGCCAGCGCTATGTCGCCGAAGGCAAGATGCCGCTCGATGGCGCTCAGGTGGTGACGAGCTCCGCCAGTAGTGCGCTGTTCGAAGGCATCGCCGATAATGGCTGGTTTTTCCTCGACTGGATCAACACCCCCGAGGACGTCGTCGGCATGACACTCGAGCGGCTGCGCGCGGCGCTCCGCTGCAACGCCGCCTGGATGCTGCATGCCGAAGGCCGCTCGCACGAGGAGGTGGCGCCGATCATCGCCGAGGCAGGCTACCAGGATCTCGAAACGGCGAAGAACCGCATCGCTTTCCTCCGCCACGGCCTCAGGGCGCCGTTCGTTTACGGCTACTGGTGTGGCGATACATCGACCCATGCGGTGTGGGAGAAGGTGCCCAAGGAGAGGCGCACCGAGTTCTGGGCCTATCTCTACGGCAACATGCACACCCCCTCGACGCTACGCGATTTCTGGACGGTGTGATGGCTTCGCTCGACAGGCACTGGCCGGCTTTTCTGGCTCTGGTCCGCCAATCCGGTCCGGCTGAACCGATGTTCGATTTCGTCGCCGGGCTGATCGGCGAGGCGATCGGCAGCAAGCTCACCACCGCCACGCTGTTCGACGTGCCGGCCGGCCGGCTGCGCCGGCTCTACACCCAGAACGCTGAGGCCTATGCGGTCGGCGGCTTCAAGTCGATCCCCGACAACCAGTGGACCGAAACGCTGATCGGCCGGCAGCAGATCTATACCGCACTCAGCCTCGAAGCGATCGCGGTGGATTTCGCCGACTGGCAGCTGATTGGGTCGTTCGGCTGCGAGTCGATCGCCAACCTGCCGATTGTGGTGGGTGGGCAAACCATCGGGGCGTTCAACCTGCTGCATGAGGCCGGGTATTACACGGCCGAGCGGCTGGCCCGGGTGGACGAGGTGATGCCGTTTGCGACGATGGCGTATCTGGCGGCAGTGTTTGGGGAGCGCCGCTGAAGCACGTGCTGACCAGCGGTCCGACCCACGGCAATCACCTCAAACTCGGTGTCATCCCAGCGAAAGCTGGGACCCATTTCACCGCTCGCACCAGCGGATAGTTGGGTCCCAGCTTTCGCTAGGATGACAGCCGGTGGGTAGGAGAGGACCTGCCAGAACGCAGGGCTCCATCACCCCGACTGCAAGTGCGGGCTCTGCGCTCTACTTCTTCCTCTTCATCGCCTCGCTGAGCATGTCCCCCAACGACCCAGTGCTGCGCGGCGCCTGCTGCGGTACGCGCTGGTTGGCGCGCACCGGCGGGTCGCGGGGGCGGTCGCGTGGGGCGGTGGGGTCGATCTCTTTGCGCATGCTGAGGCCAATGCGTTTGCGCGGCACGTCGACTTCGACGACGCGCACCTTGACCACGTCGCCGGCCTTGACCACCTCGTGCGGATCCTTGACGAATTTGTCGGCCAGCTGGGAGACGTGCACCAGCCCGTCCTGATGCACGCCGATATCGACGAATGCCCCAAAGGCGGCGACGTTGGTGACGGTGCCTTCCAGCAGCATGCCGGGCTTGAGGTGTTTGATATCGTCGACGCCGTCGGCAAAGGTCGCGGTTTTGAAGGCGGGGCGGGGGTCGCGGCCGGGCTTTTCCAGTTCGGCGAGGATGTCGCGCACCGTCGGCAGGCCGAAGCGGTCATCGACGAAGCGCTTCGGATCGAGGCCCGCGAGCGCCGACTTGTCGCCCATGATGCTGCGGAGATCGCGGCCGCAGGCGGCGACGATCTGGCGGGCCACGCCATAGGCTTCAGGGTGCACTGAAGACGCATCGAGCGGCTCGACGCCGCCGGTGATGCGCAGGAATCCCGCGCTCTGCTCGAAGGTGCGCTGGCCGAGGCGCGGCACTTCGAGCAGCGCCTTGCGCGAGCGGAATGGACCATTGGCGTCGCGATGCGTGACGATGGCTTCGGCGACGGACGGGCCAAGCCCGGAGATGCGGGCGAGCAGCGGCGCGGAGGCGGTGTTGAGGTCGACGCCCACCGCATTCACGGCGTCTTCGACCACGGCGTCAAGCGAGCGGCCGAGCCGGTACTGGTCGACATCGTGCTGATACTGGCCGACGCCGATCGCCTTGGGCTCGATCTTGACCAGTTCGGCCAGCGGGTCCTGCAGGCGGCGGGCGATGGACACGGCGCCGCGCAGCGACACGTCGAGATTGGGGAACTCGGCCGCGGCCAGTTCGGACGCGGAATATACCGAGGCGCCGGCCTCGGAGACGATGACCTTGGTCGGCTTCGGCGCGGGCAGGCGCTCGATCAGGTCGGCGACCAGCTTTTCGGTCTCGCGGCTCCCGGTGCCATTGCCGATGGCGATGAGCTCAACGCCGTGCTTCTCGATCAGCCGCTTAATGGCGGCCTGCGCACCCAGCGCGTCGTTGCGGGGCGGGAAGGGGTAGATGGTTTCGGTGTCGAGCAGCTTGCCGGTGGCGTCGATGACCGCGACCTTGACGCCGGTGCGAATGCCGGGGTCGAGCCCCATGGTGGCGCGGGCGCCGGCCGGGGCCGCCAGCAGCAAATCCTTGAGGTTGCGGGCGAAAACGCCGATGGCCTCGAGCTCAGCGCGCTCGCGCAGCTCGACCATCAGGTCGATGGAGAGCGACAGACGCAGGCGGGTGCGCCAGGCCCAGCCAGCCACTTCGCGGAGCCATTTGTCACCCGCGCCATTGCCTTGTGCATTGAGCGCGGCAGCAACGAACCGCTCGGCAGGCTTGATCGGATCGGTGACGTCGGCATCCACCTCGATCTCGAGGCTGAGGAACTCCTCGTCGCGGCCGCGCATCATGGCGAGGGCCCGGTGGCCGGCAACCTTGTTCCAGCGTTCGGAATGGTCGAAATAGTCGGAGAACTTGGCCCCGGCCTCTTCCTTGCCCTTCAGCACTTTGGCGCTGAGCATGGCCTTGTCGCGCATATAGGTGCGGAGCTGGCCGAGCAGGGCGGCGTTTTCCGACAGGCCCTCGATGACGATGTCGCGGGCGCCCTCGAGCGCTTCCTTGCTGCCGGGCACCTCTTCAGTGATGTACCCCTCGGCGAGCAACAGGGGATCGGCGCTGCGATTGGCGAGGATGGCTTCGGCGAGCGGACCAAGGCCGCGTTCCCTCGCGATCTCGGCTTTGGTGCGGCGCTTGGGCTTGAACGGCAGATACAGGTCCTCGAGCTCGGCCTTGGTTGCCGCGCCAGTGATGGCGGCGGTCAGCTCGACGGTGAGCTTGCCCTGTTCCTCGATGGATTTGAGGATCGCCGCGCGACGGGCTTCCAGTTCGCGGAGATAAGTCAGCCGCTCGGCCAAGAGGCGCAGCTGGGTGTCATCAAGTCCACCGGTCACTTCCTTGCGGTAGCGCGCGACGAACGGCACCGTGGCGCCGCCATCGAGCAGTTCCACGGCTGCCCGGACCTGGTCGGGGCGGGCTGCGATTTCGGTGGCGATCTGGGCGGCGATGCGGGTGTCGAGTTGGGACATGAGGCTACTTCTTGATTTGGCTGGCGCGACCATAGTCGCCTCGGGCCTGGGGTCACACCCGACGCGAGACGATTTCCTCGGCAAATCCGATGTTGCAGAAGGACGCAGTCCGTCACATGGCTCGCACAAAGCGGAACCGCGTGCCGTCCTTGCCGTCCGGTGTCGGGCCCGGGCTGTCGGCGCGGACTCCGCCGTCCGGCGCGATGCGGAGGAAGCGGTTGGTGGCGAGCGCCATCAGCGTCACCTCGCCGGTGGGCGTTTCCATCCACTGGAACTGCGTCGCCTCACCGGCCATGCCGCCGACGGTGACGACGCCGCCCGCCGTCACCGACAGCACGCCACCGGCGTGACGCAGCGCGACACGGCCGAGACCGACCGGCGTGACGGTGAACGGCTCGGGTGTGCAGCCGATGATGGTGCCCAGCGCCGTGGCGAGGCCGATCTCGGGGACGTTGGCGAGGACGAGCGTCCCGCTCTCGCCGGCCGGGATCGGCTGCATCAGGCCGCGCGGATGCGGCTCGTCGATGCTGACGCGGTCGAAATCGGCGTGACCGCCTTCGCGTCCGACCTCGTTGTAGGCGAACAGCGCATAGCGAATGCCTTGGAAGGTCTTGAGCTGGAACACCATGATCACCGGCTCGCCGATGGGCGTGAAGCTTTCGCCATCGGTTGAAAAGCTGAGCTGGGCCAGCTCGGTCAGGAAGTCGCACTCGGCGCGCAGCCAGACGCGCGGGCCCGCTGCCGGCGCGGTGATGGTTCGGCCGGTCTGGTAGTCGAAGGCGAGGATCTCATCGCCGGCCGCCGTCCGCGCCAGCCCGACCCAGCGCCAGGGCATGCCGAGTAGCGCGAGACCAGCCACGTCGCCGGGAACCAGACCGGAACCGTCGAGCTCGGCCGTTACGATGGAGATCGGCCCGACCGCCCGCTGGGTCAGCGTGTTCCGCGCCTGCCAGAAATCTGCCGCCGGCAGGGTATGGAGCCTGAGGTGGCCGGGGCGTTCGCCGAGCGACCACTTGTCGTCGACCGGCACGTGGTTCCACTGCCAGAGCGGATTGAGCGCGGCGTCATCGAAATCGTCGCTGCGTTCGGGCCAGGGCAACGCGACAGGCGAGGGGGCGGCTGACGGCTTCACCCAGGTGCGCGGGGTACGGCCGAGATTGCCGGGAAGGCCGAAATAGGGCCAGCCATCCTGCCAGGTGATCGGCGACAGGCAGGTCAGCCGGCCGAGCGAGTTGTAATCCATCATCGACCAGCCCCACCATTCGCCGTCCGGCGTGTCGACGATGCCGCCCTGGTGCAGGTTGAGCCGACCGTTGCTGGCGGGGTTGGGTGGCACCAGTTCGAACGGCGGATTGAGAGTGAAGGGGATACCGGCGCCCTTTATCTTATAGCCTTCGACCAGTCCGAAATCCTCGTCGATCGAGATGGCGGGGTTGATCTCCCAGGGGCCATCGAGGCTGTCGGCGCGGGCGCAGGGCATGCGCATCGGTCCGGCGAACCAGGCGCTGGTGATCAGGTATTTGCCGTCGACCTTGTAGAAATGCGCGCCTTCGCCCATCAGGCTGTCGGGCGGCGTCAGGTCGCGTTCGGTGCCGGGGATGACCCGGTGCAGGCTCGGATCCAGCTCGGCGATCCTGAGGTTGCGGTAGCCCCAGACCACATAGGCGCGCCCGTCATCGTCGAAGAACACCGTCAGGTCGTGATAGTTGTACTCGGCTTCGCTGCGCACCCACGGGCCGGCCGGATCGCTGGCGGTGAAGATCTGGGTCTTCTGCCCGTTGACGTTGGAGAAGATGTAAAAGGTGCCGTCGCGGTAGCGGATGCACGGGGCCCAGATGCCCTGACCATAGACCTCCCCACCCTCGAGCCGGAAGGCGGGCCCCAGGTCGAGCCGGTCGAAGGCGTAACAGACGAGGGTCCAGTTCACCAGATCGGTGGATCGCAGCACCGGCAGGCCCGGCATGCAATGCATCGTCGTGCCCGTCATGTAGTAGACGCTGCCGACCCGGATGATGTCGGGGTCGGAGAACTCTTCGTAGAACAGCGGATTGGTGAAGGTCCCGTCGCCGTTATCCGCGGTCCAGGTGGGCTTTGCCGGTGTCATGGAGGTGTTCCGTCAAGAGGGGGGCATATGAATCGGCCGCTGCTTCCGGCCCGTCTCTACCTCAATAGGCGATATGGATCACATACAAGGCCGGACTTGCGATGGATTGCGTAGACATTTTGTCCGATTGTACGCAATCCGTGGCCGGGCCCATAGTGCCCGTGCTAGCATCGTCCCTGATCTGGTTGCGAGTGAGGGTCTGCCGGGTGGAAGCGGGCGGTCTGTTCCAGGCCTCGGTGCCGTTGGGG
Organism: Devosia sp. LjRoot16; assembly: GCF_964252795.1. Classification (NCBI taxonomy): domain Bacteria; kingdom Pseudomonadati; phylum Pseudomonadota; class Alphaproteobacteria; order Hyphomicrobiales; family Devosiaceae; genus Devosia; species Devosia sp. LjRoot16. The sequence goes on along the minus strand of NZ_CAXUPH020000004.1, from coordinate 627,282 downwards.
CTCTATACGAGCTTCAGCGTCTGCGCGCCGTGCGGCTTGCGAGCCGTCGATGGCGTCATCGGTCTGCTCGATATGCCCGATACATTCCTCGATCCGGGACGGGTGAAGGCCGGGCTTCTCTGGTTTACCGGCGGCTTCGTCGAGTATCGCTTCCCTTATCGCTCCGGCCCGCCGGTCCGGGCCCTCGAGTTCTCCATGGAGCTTGGATCCGATGCGCCCGGAACCTCGCCCGATTGGCCGAGTGCGATCTCGATTTGGGTCAATGACGTCGAGCTCGGCAGCTGGACCCTGCGGGCCAGCCGCTATCGTCAGGACGAGCCGAGAGGCGGCTGGGCGCGCTACGGATCCGATCACGGTGAACTGACCAACTGGCGCGTCACCAGCGCCGGCAGCTTTCTCGATGGACAGAAAATCTCGTCGGTGTCGCTGGCCGACCTGCAACTCGATGCGGCCCAATCGATTCGGCTGCGCATCGGCGTCGCCGCCGACGCCACCTGTCCCGGCGGGGTCAACATCTTCGGACGCGGCTTCGGGCATCACGACCAGGAGATCATCATGCGACTTGAGACGCAGGACTGAACCGGGGCAAACGGTACGATCTGTCATATGTACCGTATGTTCCGGTATTAATCGATTCTGGATACGAGACGGGTCAAGCGGCCGCGGGTGGTCGCGATAGCATCCGCCGTGAGGCGGACGATGCTCCGGCCCGACGCCAGATTGATCTATTAGTACGCTGAAACATATACACTATCTGAGATGTCTGGCTTGGCGATTGCGGCTGTTCCCGACGTGACAGGGTGGCGCGATATAGGGACCTCGCCGCTGTCATCATTCATATTAGAATATCCGATGTACATCGAAACACAAGTTGACAAGGAGGGCTTCGCGGATAGGATGGCGCCCGAAAGCGGTGGAGCGCTTTCGGGATGGCAGCGCGAGAGGCGCTGCCGCCGTGGGAGGAAAAAACAAAATGGATAGACGCAGCTTTCTGCTGGGTACCGCTGTCGGTGCCCTTACCGTTGCCGCCAATGGTTTGGCTTTCGCGCAGGACGCCGGAGGTACGGCACCGGATCTGGCGCAGTTCCCGCGCGGCGAGACGGTCATCGTTCACAATCCCGAAGGGATCATCCGCAATCCGAGCTGGTTCAACCTGTGGGCCGTCGGCGCCGGCAACGGCACCAGCAACGGGCTGCACAACCTGACCACCGATACCTTGTGGTTCATCGATCCCGATGCGGGCATCGAAGGGGCCAGCGAGAACGCGGTCTACAACTCACTCGCTGACGATCTCTGGCAATACAATGCCGACTTCACCGAGATGACCGTCAAGCTCAAGCAGGGCATCTTCTGGAGTGACGGGGTCGAGTTCACCGCCGACGACGTGGTGTTCACGGTCGAAAAACAGAAGGCGACGCCGGGCACCCCCTATAATGGCGCCTTCAGTGCGCAGGTCGCCGAAGTCACCGCGCCCGACAAATACAGTGTCCTCTTCAAGCTCAATGCGCCGAATTCGCGCTTCCATGCGCTGTTCTCGGTGCGCTGGACGGCCGCCTGGATCATGCCCAAGCACGTCTACGAAAAGGTCGAGGACATCCTCACCTATGACGCCAACCCGCCGGTCAGCATCGGGCCCTATACGCTGCACTCGTTCGATCCGAACGGCACCTGGTACATCTGGCAGAAGCGTGAAGACTGGCAGCGCACCGCGCTCGGCATGATCGCCGAGCCCAAGCCGAAATTCATCATCTATCGCAACAACATCACCACCGATAACCGCCTGATCGAGATCCGCAACGGCAACCTCGACATGGTGCACGACCTGACCCCGGAAGGCACCTTCGCCGTGGTCAAGGACGATCCGCAGATCCAGGGCTGGTTCCCGGGCTTCCCCTACGCCCATCCCGATCCGACCCTGCCGATGATCATCTTCAACCACCAGAACGAGAAGTTCCAGGACAAGCGCGTGCGCTGGGCCCTGGCGCTGATGCTCGATGCGCGCGCCATGTCGATGGCGTCGTATCGCGGCGCGGCGACGCTCTCGGCCATCTCGGTGCCGCCGACCGGCACGCATCCGCGCGACTATCATGCGCCGCTGCAGGATTTCCTGATCAACTACGAGGTCGACACCGGCACCCGGAAGATCAAGCCGTACGATCCCAATATCGGCCTGCAGATTGCCGACATGGTGCGTCCGCAGTTCGGCGACGCCGTGCCGACCGATGAAGCGGCCGTGCGCAACGCCTTCGGTTACGGCTGGTGGAAGCAGGATGTGGCGGCGGCCGAAGAACTGCTCACGGCAGCCGGCTTCACCAAGAACGGCAACCAGTGGATGATGCCGAACGGCGAGCCGTTTGCCTTCGAGGTGATGGTGCCGCAGGAAGGCGTGATCAACCGTCTCGGCGTGATGATTGCGCAGATGTGGTCGCAGGCCGGTGTGCAGGCGACTGCCCAGGTCGACAGCGACACCTGGGGTCGGCAGCGCGTCGGCAACTACGAAACCAACATCGCCTGGGCGGTGGAAACCTGGGGCGGTCACCCCGACCTCAGCTTCTTCCTCGACAGCTATCACTCGGCTTACGTCGCCAAGCCGGGCGAGTCCCAGCCCGACCGTAACTGGATGCGCTGGACCGATCCGCGGCTCGACACCATCATCGAGAACATCCGCAAGATCGACTTCAACGATCCCAAGGGCATCGAGTACGGCCACGAGTTCGTCAAGCTGCACCTCGAAGAGATGCCGAACATCCCGATCATGGCCTACAACGTGTTCTCCATTCAGTCGAACCGCTTCTGGACCGGCTGGCCCAATGCCGAGAACCCGTACGCCAACCCGGTCACCAACTGGTCGAACGGGCGTTACATCTTCACCCAGATCAGCCCCGTGGCTGGCTGACCGCTCTCCCAGGGTGAGAGGGGGCGCGGCACTTTCCGCGCTCCCTCCCGCCTTCTGGTGGCCTCTCGAGCCCTCGAGGCGCCATCAGAACGCGGGATCGTTGCCGTCACCGAGCGTGCGTCAGCCCGATCTGTAGTAACCCCCGCGACCGAAACGCGCCGGCCGCGGGTGGGGACGGCCAAGTGGCCGCCCCGGGGTGAGGAGTATTTATGCAAGGCTATCTATGGTTCGCCGCCAAGCGGTTCGTTCAGCTATTGGCGGTGATATTCTTCGGCGTGTCGGCCATGTTCGTGGTAACCTACCTGTCGCCGATCGATCCCGTCGAACAGGTGCTCGGCCGGTTGTCCGCCCGCTCCAACCTGTCGCCTGAGGCGATTGCCGCCACCCGCCTGGCGCTGACCGAGATGTTCGGCACCGACCAGCCGGTGCTCACTCAATATGTCAACTTCTGGAGCCGGTTGCTGCGCGGCGACCTCGGCGCGTCGTTGATGGCGTTTCCGACGCCTGCAATGGAACTGGTGCTCAGGGCGCTCCCCTGGACCCTGGGGCTGTTGCTCACCTCGACCGCCATCACCTTTGTCGTCGGCAACCTCGCCGGTGGGCTCGCCGGCTATTTCCAGAACAGCCGCCTGCTCAAGGCCTTCGGCATCGTCACCATGGGGCTGCAGCCGATCCCCTATTACATCGTCGCCTTCATCATCCTGATCGTCTTCGGCTACCTGTGGCCCGTGCTGCCGATCTCCGGCGGTTTCGCCATGGATGTGCGGCCGGGCTGGACGCTGCCTTTCATCCTGTCGGTGCTGCAGCACTCGCTGCTGCCGGCCCTGTCGCTCGTCCTGGTTGGCCTTGGCGGCTGGTTCATCGGCATGCGGGCGCTGGTCTCCAACATCGTCACCGAGGACTACGTGACCTACGCCGAACTCGCCGGTGTGCGACGCGACACCATTGTCGGTGACTACGTGATCCGCAACGCCCTGGTGCCGCAGGTGACGGCGCTCGCCATGGTCATTGGCGGGGTGTTCTCCGGCACCGTCATCACCGAGCAGGTGTTCAACTATCCGGGGATGGGCTCGCTCCTCGTCGATGCGGTCAATGCCGGCGATTACTCGACCGTGCTGGCGGTCTGCACCATCTCGATCGCCGCAGTCGCCCTCGCCATCTTCATCGTGGACTTGCTGCACCCGCTGCTCGATCCGCGCGTTCGGGCGGAGTAAATCCAGATGTTTGCCGTCCTTCGCGACCTCATCCGCTACAATGCCGAATTCACCATCGGGCTGATCCTCGTCGGCATCGTGGCGATCTTTGCGGCCCTCAGCTTCTTCTCGCCCGTCGATCCCACCCAGATCTACCTCGCCATTCCCGACCAGCCGCCCTCGGCGCAATACTGGTTCGGCACCAATTCGCGCGGCCAGGATATGTTCTGGCAGCTCTCGGCGGCGTTCAAGAACAGCCTGCTGTTCGGCATCACCGTGGCGGTGCTGAGCCGCATCATCTCGATCGCGGTAGGGCTCGCGGCCGGTTACCTCGGCGGCTGGGTCGACCGGGTGCTGATGTTCATCAATGACATCTTCGTTGCCGTGCCGATCTTCCCGATCCTGGTGCTGTTCTATTTCGTGCTGCGCAACCACATGGACAGCTTCACGATGGCGCTGATCATGGCCTGCTTCGGCTGGCCGTTCGATGCGCGGCTGATCCGCTCGGTGGCCTTGGGGCTGAAGCATCGCGAGTTCACCCGCCACGCGGTGTTCGCCGGCATGAGCACCCGCAAGGTGCTGCTCGAGGAACACCTGCCTTACGTGATGCCGATCGTCTTCTCGACCTTCATGAACAACATGCTGTGGTCGATCGGCATGGAGGTGACCCTGGCGGTGCTGGGCTTCACCAACATCAACAACCCGACCATCGGCACGGTGCTCTACTGGGCCAACTCGCACTCGGCGATGGTGGTGGGCGTCTGGTGGTGGGTGGTGATCCCGGTGATCCTGATCGTCATCACCTTTGTCGGCCTGTTCCTGCTCGCCGTCAGCATGAACGAATATATCGATCCGCGCAGCCGGCTGCGCCGCATGGGAGCCTGACGCCATGGGCGACAACATTCTCGAAGTCGAGGCGCTCAAGGCCTACTACCAGATGAGCTATTTCGGCGTGAACCGCGAGGTCCGCGCCGTCGACGGCATCACCATGAAGGTGAAGCGCCGCGAGGTCTACGGCATCGCCGGCGAGAGCTCATCGGGCAAGACCAGCTTCATCAAGGTGCTGGCCGCCGCCATCCGCCCGCCGCTGCGGGTGGTCTCGGGCAGCGCCACTTACGATTTCGGCGGGCCGCCGACCGACGTCACGGTGGCGACACCGGCCGAGATCGATGCCATCCGCTGGCGGCACCTCAGCTACATCATGCAGGGCTCGATGAGCACGCTGAACCCGGTGCGTCGCATCGGCCGCATCTTCGAGGATTTCGCGGCCCGGCCGCTGGGGCTCTCGGGCAGCGCCTTCCGCCAGCGCGTGGTCGAGCACCTTGGGCATTTGAAGCTCTCGCCAACCGTGCTCAATGCCTATCCGCATGAACTCTCCGGCGGCATGCGCCAGCGCGTCACCATCGGCCTCGCCACCGTGTGCAAGCCCGATTTCATCATCGCCGACGAGCCGACCACGGCGCTCGATGTGGTGGTGCAGAAGGATGTGCTGTCGCTGATCAAGAACCTGCAGACCGAGATGGGCGCTTCGATCGTCTTCGTCACCCACGACATGAGCGTGCATGCCAATATCGCCGATCGCATTGGCATCATCTATGCCGGCCGTCTGGTCGAGGAGGCGCCGACCCGCACCTTGTTCACTGCGCCCAAGCACCCCTATTCAGCGCATCTCGTCGCCAGTCTGCCGCGCATCGGCGATACGACGCAGCGGCCGGCGCTCGAGGGGCGACCGCCCAGCCTCGCCGCGCCACCGGCCGGGTGCCGCTTCCACCCCCGCTGTCCGCTCGCCATCGACAAGTGCAAGACCGAAGTGCCGCCGCTGGTCGCGGTCGGCACCGACCACCGCAGCGCCTGCTGGCGCGCCAACGACGTCGAGCCGCTGGTGCCGGGTCACAGCCGCGCAGGAGTAGCCGCATGAGTTCGCTGCTCGAAGTTGCCGACGTATCCAAGCGCTTCCAGATGGGGGGCATCCTCGGCCGGCAGGAGGTTCGCGCCGTCGACCAGGTCAGTTTCGCCATCGCCGCCGATAAGCCCGAGATCTTCACCATCATCGGTGAGAGCGGCTCGGGCAAGACCACGCTGGCGCGCATGATCCTGGGGCTCGAGCGGCCGAGCAGCGGCCGCATCCTGTTCCGCGGCGAGCCGGTGCACCATGAGAACAAAGCCGATCGGCTGAAGTTCATGGCCAATGTGCAGCCGGTGTTCCAGAACCCGTTCGAGGCGTTCAACCCGTTGAAGCGGGTCGACCGCTATCTGCAGTCGACGGCGCGGCGCTATCTCGGGGCGCGCGACAAGGCGGCGATCGAGGCCGCCATGGATGGGGCGCTGCAGAAAGTGGGCCTGAGCCTCGCCGAGATCGCCGGCCGCTTCCCGCACGAGTTGTCGGGCGGGCAGCTGCAGCGCGTCGCGATCGCCCGGGCGCTGATCCCCAACCCGCCGCTGCTGATTGCCGACGAGCCGGTGTCGATGGTCGATGCGTCGCTACGCATGGCGATCGTCAATCTCTTGAAGGCGCTGCGTGACGATTTCGGCGTCTCGGTCATCTACATCACCCACGACCTTGCGACCGCCTATTACATCTCGGATCGGCTGATCATCATGCAGAAGGGCAGGGTGGTGGAGATGGGGCCGGCGCGAACCGTGCTCGATGCCCCGGAACACCCGTACTCGCAGTTGCTCAAGGCTTCGGTGCTCTCTGCCGATGACGCCGGCGCCGGCAAGTTGTCGCCGGCCAACGATCTGCTGCAGCTGAGCAACGACCGCCTCGCCCGCGCCGATGCCAGCCGGCTGGAAGACCGCGAGGACGGGCGGCGGGTGCGGGTGTAGCTGGCGCCGCGAGTTTGGCGCCTATCCCGCCCGGGCCGCGGTCGAGGCGCGCAACTGCTCGAGCACGTGCCGGCCGGCTCCCTCGACATGTTGCTCGATCAGCGCGGCGGCTCCGTCGGCGTCGCCCTGCCTGATCAGCTTGATCAGCTGGCGGTGCTCACGCATCAGCTGCGAGCGGCGGGCCAGCGTGAAGTTGTAATCGCGGGTCACGGCGCGCAGCACCTCGCGGTTCTTCCACCAGATTTCCGTCGCGAGCCGATTGTAGTGGCGCTCGTACATCAGGGTGTGGAACTGCGTGTCGAGATCGCTGTGCAGCACCGGATCAGCGAAGTCGTTGGCTTCCATCGCCTGCTGTAGGCTCTCGAGCCCGGCGATGTCCGTTGGGGTGGCCATGCCGACGAACCACCTGACGAAGCGCGGTTCGAGCGCCACCCCGATCTCGTAAATGTCGCGCACAAAGTCCTGGTCGATCGCTCGTACCCGCGCGCCGCGATTGGGCACGAAGGTGACGAACCCCTGGCCGCGCAGCAATTGCAGCGCCTCGCGCACCGGGTTGGACGATGATCGGTGACGACTGGCGAGGTCGGCGACCACCAGTCGCTCATTGGCTTTCAGGCGGCCCGAAATGATGTCGTCGCGGATCAGCTCGTAGACCGTTGCGCCTTCCTCGGATGCGCCTGCAGCGTCAATCCCTAGAGGTGGCTTGGCTTGGTAGTCACTCATGGCGGCTTGGTCGCATCGGCAGTTCCCCGAGGCGCCGGCGCGCCCTCGAAGCCGACCATGTTCCGCCGTCAGTGGTATTTCAAGCTGCGAAAAGACCGAGCGATCAGATCGAAGCGCGAACCACCACCGGCATCGAGATCAGGTGCTCGCCGCTGGCGTCGGGCGACAGCAGCAGCCTGACGGAGGCCCTGCCCATCTCCTCATGCGGCAGCGCAATGGTGGTCAGCCCGGGACGCAGGTAGCCCGCGATCTCGTCATTGTCGAAGCCGACGATGGCGATATCACCTGGGACGGAACGCCCGGCCTCGGCCAATGCCTGGTAGGCGCCGAAGGCGAGCCGGTCGTTGAGGCAGAGCAGGGCCGTTATCTCAGGCCGTTGCGCCAGCACCTTGCGGGCCAGCTCGAAGCCATGATGGGGCTCCCATTCCCAGCAACTCTCTTCCACTGCGAAATCGAGGCCGTGCTCGCGCATCGCGGCGTGAATTCCCGCGATGCGCCGCCCCACCGTCTCCGACCGGAACAGCCCCTGCTCGGCGATCTTGTTGTGGCCAACGAGGGCAATGCCGTCACGATGGCCTGCTGCGTATAGCAGGTCCACCGAGCTGTGACCGCCGGTCAGCTCGTCCGGCAGGACAGAAAGCGGAAACCGCGTGCTGGTGCCGTTCAGCATGACCACCGGGGTTGCCGTCGGCAGGGTCGGCACGAAGATCTCGCGGGCCCGCATGGCGGCGAAGATGATGCCGTCCACCTGCCGGTCGAGGGCGGCCTCGATCGCCTGCACTTCGCGATCGGGCTCGCCGCCGGTTTCGAGCAGCAGCAGCACATGGCCGGCCTCCTGCGCCGCGGCGAGCGCCCCGCGGATCAGGCCGTTGGCATAGCGCGTGGTGGCGACGTAGTCGGAGATGAAGGCAATCGTCCGGGTCTTGTCGGTGCGCAGCGCCTGCGCCGCGAGATTGGGACGGTAGCCCAGTTGCGCTGCCGCTTCATGCACGCGGCGGTGCGCCTCGGCCGAGAGCCTCGTGTCCGGGCGGCCGGTCAGGATCATCGAAGCGGCGGCCGAGGAGAGGCCGGCGAGCCTTGCAACATCGGCGAGGGTTACGCGCTTCTTGGTCAATCCCGCCATCGCTCCAGTTTCGCTTGGACGCTTCTTCATAGAAGGGGCAGACGCGATTTGCCAACTTGGCGTCGCTCACCCCGCCTGCTAAATCCATTTAGCAATTAGCGAGGTTGAAGGCGATGGCTTTTTCACTGCCCGACCATTGGGTCTGGGATTTCTGGCTGGCTGACGATGGTACTGACTATCACCTGTTCTACCTGCACGCGCCGCACGCCTTGGGAAGCCCCGACCTCAGGCATCGCAACGCCCGGATCGGCCACGCCACCTCGACCGATCTGCTCAACTGGCAGAACCACGGCCAGATTCTCGAGACCGGCCCGGCGGGCAGCTTCGACGATACCGCCACCTGGACCGGCAGCGTGGTGCGCGGCCCCGACAGGTTGTGGCGGCTCTACTATACCGGCTCGCGCTTTCTCTCGCCGGCCAGCAACGCCAATGTCGAGACCGTCGGCATCGCGGTTTCCGAAGATCTCTACAACTGGCGGAAGCTCCCCGGCCCGATCAGTGTCGCCGACCCCGAGCATTACGAAACGCTCGGCACGTCGAGCTGGCCCGAGGAGGCCTGGCGCGACCCCTGGGTGTTCGCCGACGCGGCCGGGCAGTGGCACATGCTGATCACCGCCCGGGCCAATCACGGCGCCGACATGGAGCGCGGGGTGATCGGGCACGCCGTCTCCGAGGACATGCAGAGCTGGCAGGCCCAGCCACCGCTCAGTGCCATCAATGGCGGTTTCGCCCATCTCGAGGTGCCGCAGATCGTTACGGTCGAGGGCACGCTGCACCTGATCTTCTGCTGCGACAGTCCCCGGCTGTCGGGCCGGCTGGCCGGGCAGCAGGGCGGCGTGTGGTCAGTGGCCATCCCGGACGTGCTCGGCCCCTATCCGATCGAGCGGGCGAGCCTCTTGGCGCCCGAGGCGCTCTATGCCGGACGCATCGCCACCGATCGCGCCGGCCGGGCCGTGCTGCTCGCCTTCAATAACGTGCAATCGGGCGGCGTCTTTGCCGGCTCGATCTCCGATCCGCTGCCGATCAAGCTCGGCCGGCACGCCGACGGCATGCCGAGGCTCGAACTGGAGGCACAGCCATGAGCGCTCCGATTCAGGGGACGGTGGCGGCGGGGTACGAGCCGATCCGCAGTGTTTTCGAAGCGGCGTTCGACGGGGCGCCGAGCATGGGCGCGGCACTTGCTATCCTGGTCGATGGCGAAGTGGTGGTTAACCTCTATGGCGGAATCGCCGACGAACGCGACGGACGGCGCTGGGACGAGGACACCGCCTCGGTGGTGTTCTCCTGCACCAAGGGCCTGATGTCGCTGCTGGTGGCGCGCCTCGTCGAAGCGGGGCGCCTCGACTACGATGCTCCGGTGGCACGCTACTGGCCGGAATTTGCTGCCGCTGGTAAGGGCGCCGTGACGGTGGCCGAGGCGCTGAGCCATCGCGCCGGGCTCTCGGCGCCGCGCGAGGATTTCGAGCTCGCCGATATTCTCGATTGGCATGCCGCCACCACCAAGCTGGCGGCGCAGGCGCCGCTCTGGCCGCCGGGCGGGGGCTATGCCTACCATGCGCTGACCCATGGCTGGCTGGCCGGCGAGCTGGTGCGGCGGGTGACGGGGCAGTCGCCCGGCGCCTATTTCCGCGAGACGATCGCGCCGCTCGGCGCTGAAGCCTGGATCGGCCTGCCGCGCTCGCGCGGCAATGTCGCGCATCTGCAGGTGGCGTCCGAGCTCGCGGCGCTGTGGGAGATGGACGCCAGCAAGGCCGTGGCGGGCGAGGTCAACTGGCCCTATCGCGCCATGACCCTCGGACGGGCGCTGCCCGCGGCGCTGGTCACCAGCGATGGCGGTTTCAACGATCGGCGCGTGCACCAGGCCGAGATTCCCGGCGCCGGCGGCATTGCCACCGCCAAGGGCCTCGCAACCATCTGGTCGGCGGCAGTCACCGAAACCCGCGGCGTGCGGCTGGCTTCCGCCGAGGTGCTGCAGCGGGCCACCGCGACGGTGACCGAGGGCGCCCCGGTATTTCCCGCCGAGCCGCCCTATCCGCGCTGGGGCATGGGGTTTCAGCTCGATTCTGAAGCACGACGGTTCCTCACCGCCGAAAGCTTCGGGCATGACGGGGCGGGGGGGCAGGTGGCCTTCGCCGATCCCCGGCACCGCGTTGGATTCGCTTTCATCACCAACTGGATGCGCGGGCCGGGCGACACCCGCGGCACGGCGCTGGTCGACGCGCTGCGCCAGCTGCTCGGAGCCTCTTGACGAGAGCCGTGAACCTCGTGCTAAATCCATTTAGCAAATAGAAGCGCCAGCTGAGCAACGCGAAAGCCGGACGCATCCTTGGAGGAGGAATGACCATGAAGCTGAAATCCGTAACTGCCACTGGCCTTGCGGCCCTTACCGCCGCCGCGCTCACGGGCACTGCCATGGCGGCGCCGAGCTGCGGCGCCGACCCGGTGGTGATGAACGCCTATTTCGAGACCGGCTTCCCGCTGCCCAGCAAGCTGGCCGAGGAGTTCACCAGGCAGTTCCCGAACGTGACCTTCGACATCAAGGAAGATCAGTTCGCCAACATGATGGAGAACTCGCCGCGCATCCTCTCCGAGGACAATGCGCCCGACCTGATCCGGCTGCCCTCGATGAGCGACCTCGTTGCCAACGAACTGCTGGCCAATCTCGATGGCTACTTCACTGAATTCGGCTGGGACAAATTTCCGCCGAGCCAGCTGATCCAGTTGCGTGTCGAGGAGGGCGGCCGCCCGCGCGGCGCCGGCTCGCTCTGGGCCATGGGGCTCAACTATTCGATGACCGGCGTGTTCTACAACAAGGAGCTCGCTGCCAAGGTCGGCATGACCGAGCCGCCCAAGACGCTGGCCGAACTCGATGCGCTGCTGCAGAAGGCCAAGGATGCCGGCCTCGTGCCGATCATGCAGTTCAACAAGGGCACCGGCGGGCTTGCCTTCCCGCTGCAGGACCTGATGGGCTCTTACGGCCCGCCCGAGCCGGTCAACGACTGGATCTTCCAGAAGGACGGCGCCACCATCAACACCGAGGCCAACCTCAAGGCGGCCGAGCACCTCGAGAACTGGGTGAAGTCAAGCTATTTCGCCGCCGACACCAACGCCATCGAGTACTTCCAGATGATGAGCCGCTTCACCGGCGGCGAAGGCCTGTTCATGTTCAATGGCGACTGGGAGTCGGGCAATCTCGACAAGAACTTCGCCGGCAAGTTCGGCTTCTTCCTGATGCCGCCGGCCGAAGCTGGCGGCCGCCACGCCGCTATGTCGGCGCCGCTGACTTTCGGCATCGGCGCCAAGGCCGCGCACCAGGATTGCGCCGCCTTCTTCCTCAACTGGGTGGCGACCAACGAACAGGCGCGCCAGATCAACGTCGAAGTCGGCGGTTCCAACCCCGGCGGCCCGGCTGATCTGCCCATTCCGGCAGTGACCCCTGGCTCGGTGACCGAGGCAACGCTCGCCGCCGGCAACGTGGTCGCCACCGAGAACGGCGCGATGGACTTCATCGCCAATGCCACCGGCGCTATCTTCGCCGCCGGCTGGACCCCCGAACTGCAGAAGCTGGTCGGCGGCGTGCAGACCGGCAAGGGGCTGATCGAAGCCGTGCAGGCCGAATACGAAAAAGAATTGTCGCGCTGACCTTGATCGATAGAACCAACCAGATCGCCGGGGCCGCAGCGGCTGCCCCGGCCAAGTCGCGAAGACGCGCCGGCATCGGCCGCCGCACTGCCATTGCGGCGCTGCTGTTCGCGGCGCCCGCCTTCATCATGTACGCGGCCTTCGTGCTGGTGCCGCTCGCGATGTCGGTGTTCTATTCGCTGCAGCGCTGGGACGGCATCGGCAAGATGCGGTTCGTCGGGCTCAACAACTACCTGATCGTGCTGACCGACGCCGACCTGCTGCAGGTGATCAGTAACGCCTTCCTCCTCGCCGCCTGGTTCACGCTGATCCCGGTTGTGCTGGGTCTAGCGGTCGCCGCGGCGATCCGCGAGCATCTGGGCGGACCATTCGGCACTGCCACCCGCACCATCCTGTTCCTGCCGCAGGTGATCCCGCTGGTCGCGGCCGGCATCGCCTGGAGCTGGATGTTTGCCAATACCGGGCTGGTCAACCAGGCGCTGCGCGGCATCGGGCTCGAGGCTCTGGCGCGCGGCTGGCTGGGGGATTTCACCTTCGCCCTGCCGGCGGTGGGCATTATCGGCGCCTGGGTGCTGCTGGGCCTCTGCACCATGCTGCTGGTCACCGGCATCACTAAGATCGACCCCAGCCTCTATGAGGCGGCCCGGCTCGATGGCGCCGGCCCCTGGGACGAGTTCATCTACATCACGCTGCCAGGGCTGCGGCAGGAGCTCGGCGTCTGCGTCACCGTCACGGTGATTGCGGCGCTGGCCAGCTTCGACATCGTCTACATCGCCACCGGCGGCGGACCGGGCATCCAGACCACGGTTCCGGGGCTCGAAATCTACCGGCTGGCCTTCGCGCACCGGCAGGTCGGCCTCGCCTCGGCGCTCGCCATTTTCCTGATGGTGCTGGTGCTGGTCTGCGTGCTGCCGATCCAGTGGCTGACGAGGGTCCGGCGATGAAGGGTCTTACGCTCGACGCGGCCTTGGCGCGCCTGCTCATCATCGTGCTGATGCTGCTGACGCTGCTGCCGTTCCTCTCGATGTTCAGTGCGGCGCTGGCGCCATCGGGCAGCTATCCGCCGGGGCTCGCCTGGCCGGAAAATCCGCAATGGGTGAACTTCGCCAAGGCCTTCGAAGTGGCGAAGATGGATCAGCTGCTGCTCTCGAGCCTGTTGATCGTCATCGGCACGGTGCCGCTCAGCGTGCTGTTCGCCACCATGGCGGGCTACGGCCTCGCCAAGTTCGACAAGGGCCGCGGGCGCTGGTTCTACCTGGTGTTCGTGCTCGGGCTGACGCTGCCGTTCGAGGCGGTGATCACCCCGCTCTACTACGAGATCAAGGCACTCGGGCTGCTCAACACCCGCTTCGCGATCATCCTGCCGCTGATCGGGCTCTACATGCCGTTCGGCGTCTACTGGATGCGCACGCATTTCGTGAACACGCCCAAGGAACTGTCCGAGGCGGCTCAGATCGACGGGGCGAGCGAGTGGAAGCAGTTCTGGCTGGTGCACGTGCCATTGGCGCGGCCGGCAATCATGTCGCTCGCCATCCTGCAGTTCCTCTGGACCTGGAACCAGTTCCTCTTACCCGTTGTGCTCGTGCAGGATCCGCTGCAGCGCACCATGGCGGGGGCGCTCGGCGCCTTCCAGGGGCAGTGGGGCACCGATGTGCCGCTGCTCTGCGCCGGCGCGCTGCTGATCCTTGCGCCGACCATCGCGATCTTCCTGATCTTCCAGCGGCAATTCGTGGCGGCGCTGTTGCAGGGGGCAGTGAAGGGCTGAGCCGACGCCCCCGGCCCGCTCAACCGTTGCGCGCGTTGTCGCTGTCGCCTTCAACCAGTTCCATCGGCCAGACCCGGTGCACGATGCCCTGCGGATAGATGTCGGCATAAGCCGGCATCGAGGCCAGCAGCGACTCCCCCAAGGCAATCCCCACGTCGCGCAGCGACAGCCTGAAACAGGTAAGCGCCGGCGACAGAAACCGGGACAGCGGCGATTCCCGGAAGGCGATAACCGCCACGTCCTGGCCTGGGTTCAGCCCCGCATCCCTGAGGCCCCGGTAGAAGCCGATCGCCATCAGCTCGTAGACCAGCAGGATGGCCGTCGGTCGCTGCGCCATGCTGATCAGCTGATGCGCCGCCTGGTACCCGCCCTGTTCCGATGACGAGGTGTAGATCACGAGGCTCTGCTCGAAGGCGATGCCGTGCCTGGCCAGGGCGTCCTTGTAAGCCTGGAGGAAAATGACGCCAAGATTGATATCGCTGCTCGGGACGGCAACGGCGATGCTGCGATGGCCCTTGGCGACCAGCCGGTCCACGGCGCGGTTCGCCACCCCTTCGAAATCGAGGTCGATCCAGGGATGGTCGCTGGGGGTGCCCGTCCGGCCGAGCGCGATGAACGGCACGTGCGCCTTGTTCAGAAGCTCGACGCGCGGATCCTTTCGATGCGTCGCTGAGATGATCAGCGCATCGACCAGCCGGCGCGCGATCATGCGGCGCAGATACTCGGTGGGGTCTTCGTCGGTGGCGCAGGGGAGCACCACCAGATCCAGCTGGTGCCGGCTCAACACCGCCTGAACGCCGTCGAAGACGCCGAAAAAGAAGTTGTCCGGGTTCCCCGAGGTGTCGGCGCCGGACTCCATCATGAACCCGACGGCATTGGTCGTGCCCTGGCGCAACGTGCGTCCGGCCTGGTTGGGCACATAGCCGAGTTCGGTTGCTGCATCGAGCACCCGGCGGCGGGTTGCCTCATTGACGTCGGGACGTCCGTTCAAGGCACGGGAGACCGTACCGATCGAAATGTTCAGATGTTCGGCAAGGCGGCGTATGCCCTTCATAATACTCGCTTTTCCCAGCGCGCCGGAGGCTTCCGAAAACGTTTACGCAATTCTCTTGACACAGAAATGCCGGCGAATATAGCGTCGTAAACGTTTACGAAGCCGTCGCGCACGCCGAGATAAGGCGTCGGCGGATTCCCTGGGGAGGGGCAATCACGTGTCATTTCGCGCCGTTCTGGCCGGGTGCGGAGCTATGTCGAAAGGCTGGCTCAAGGCCATCGCCGAAACGCCGGCGCTCCGAGACCGCATCACCATTGTCGGCCTCAACGACATCAACCCCGACGCGGCGCATCGCCTCGCGGCGGAGTTCGGCCTCGGCAAGGCGGCGGTCGAAAGCGATCTCCAGGCTCTGCTCAACGGTACCCGGCCGGACCTGCTGTTCGACGTGGTGATCCCCGGCGCCCGGCATGACGTGGTCGCCACGGCGCTCGCGCATGGCTGCCACGTGCTGTCGGAAAAGCCGATGGCCGCCAGCCTCGACGACGCCCGCGACCTCGTCGCTCGCGCCGCCAAGGCCGGCCGGATCCACGCGGTGGTGCAGAACCGTCGCTACATTGCCGGCGTGCGGCGCATCCGCCGGTTGATCGACAGCGGCGCCCTCGGCGAGCTGACGGCGCTGCATGCGGACTTCTTCATCGGCGCGCATTTCGGCGGCTTCCGCGATGCCATGCAGAACGTGCTGCTGCTCGACATGGCCATCCACACCTTTGACGCCGCCCGCTTCATGGCGGGCCGGGATGCCCGGGCCGTTTATTGCCTCGAAAGCAACCCGCGCGGCTCGTGGTACCAGCACGGCGCCGCCGCCAACGCCATCTTCGAACTCGAGGGGGACGCGACCTTCACCTACCGTGGGTCGTGGGCCGCCGAAGGCGCCAACACCAGCTGGGAAAGCCGGTGGCGGATCATCGGCACCCGCGGCACGCTGCTCTGGGATGGCGCCGACCGGTTCGAGGCGCATGTCGTGGCAGGCGAGGACGGCTTCCACCGGCCACTGGCGGAGCTCGCCGTGCCGGAGCCCGCCGAGGACAGCCAGACCCACGGCCATGCCAGCGTCATTGCCGATTTCCTCCGCGCCATCGAGACCGGCACGCCACCGGAAACTGTCGGCAGCGACAACGTCAACAGCCTCGCCATGGTGTTCGCCGCCATCGAGAGCGCCAAAACCCGCCAGCGTATTCTTATCGAGACCCCTAGATGACCAATCCCACCAAAACCATTCGCATCGGCACCATGGTCAGCGCGACGGCCGGCACCGCCGCGCCGCGCATCGCCGAGATCGCCGACCTCGGCTTCGAGAGCTTCGAGCCGTTCTTCTGGCAGACCACCAACGGACAGGACCTCGCCGAGCTCGGCAAGCGCTGCCTCGATGCTATCGGCAACCGCGACATCACCATCTCCACCCTCGGCATGTTCGGCAATCCGCTGGAAGACCAGGAGATGGACCGCCAGACGCTCGATGGCTGGAAGGCCTGCATCGACAACGCCCATCACTTCGGCGCCACGACGGTTGCCGGCTTTACCGGCCGTATCAGGGGCAAGCCGCTGACCGACAGCCTGCCGCAGTACAAGAAGGTCTGGTCGGAACTGGCGAAACGCGCTGCCGACAAGGGCGTCAGGATCGCCTTCGAAAACTGCGCCATGGATGGCAACTGGCAGACCGGCGACTGGAACATCGCCCACAATCCCGACGCCTGGGAGCTGATCTTCAACGAGACGCCGGACGACAATATCGGGCTCGAATGGGAGCCCTGCCACCAGCTGGTCTACCTGATCGATCCGCTGCCGCAGATCCGCAAGTGGGCGCACAAGTTCTTCCATGTTCACGGCAAGGACGCGACCGTCCGCTGGGACGTGATCAAAGAGCACGGCATCTTCGGCAAGCAGAAGTTCGTGTTCATGCGCACGCCGGGCTTCGGCGACAGCAACTGGACCGACATCATCTCCGAACTGCGTCTCGCCGGCTGGTCTGGCTCGATCGACATCGAGGGCTGGCACGACCCGGTCTATCGCAACGCACTCGAAATGACCGGCCAGGTCCGGGCGCTCGAACATCTCAAGCAGGCTCGCGGCGGAGACTTCGTGAATCTGGCGGCGAACTACGAGGGCGGAGACCCCTCGCTTCGACGCGCCAGCTGATGACTGGTGCCGGCGGGGGAGCCGGCACGCAACCCGTGCAAAGCACGAAAGGGAGGACGTGACTATGACTAGGATTGCTCTGAAGGCACTGACGGCTGCTGCCTTTGCAACTGTCACCATCGCCAGCCTGACCAGTGTCGCCATGGCCGAAACGCTGCGCGACAACTGGTGCAGCGACGTCAAGATCCGGTTCTTCGCGGGTGGCGCCGAGGGAGATGCCTTTGCCTCGATCGTCTACAACGGCGCCGTCCAGGCGGCCAAGGATACCGGCGCTCAGGTCGACTATGTGTTCTCGGGCTGGAGCTCGGAAAAGATGATCCAGCAGCTGCGTGAGGCCATCGGCGCTGCTCCGAACGGCATTGCCATGATGGGTCACCCCGGCAATGCCGCGATCATGCCGCTTGCCGAGGAGGCCTCGGCCGCGGGCATCAAGATGATGTACCAGAACGTGCCGGTCGACGAGGTCACCGCCAAGTTCGGCGGCGGCTATGTCGGCGCGCAGCAGAAGCCACAGGGCAAGGCCCTGGGCGAGGAAGCCATCCGCCGCTTCGGCCTCAAGGCCGGCGATGTTGCCATCGTCATGAGCGACTGGTCGCAAATCGAGCGCGCCGAACGCGAACTGGGAACGCTCGAGGCCTTCGAGGCCGCCGGCCTCAAAGTGGTCAAGCTGCAGTCGCCGCAGGAACTCGGCACCGACCCGAACACCGGCATTCCGGTGATCACCGCCGCCATTACCGCCAATCCGGACGTCAAGCTGATCGCCTATCCGGGCGGCCAGCCCCTCGGCAATGCCGCGACCTATATGCAGGCGGCCGGCAAGAACGCCGGCGACATCATCAACATCGGCTTCGACACCAGCCCGCAGATCGTCGAGGCATTCAAGGATGGCTGGGTCCAGCTGACCTCCGACCAGCAGCCGTTCCTGCAAGGCTACATGCCGATCCTGTCGCTCTGCCAGCAGGTCGTCTACGGCCTCGGCGCGATCAACGTCGATACCGGCGCCGGCTTCGTTACGCCCGAGAATTACGGAGCGGTTGCGGACCTCGCCAAGGAAGGTCTTCGCTAAGAGTTTCCGGCGGCAGGGGTCCGGCTCCGGCCGGGCCCCGGCCTATCCACTTGCAGCGAGGGCATCGTGCAAAATCGTATTATCGAGCTCAAGGACATCAAGAAGTCCTATGGGCAGGTTTACGCCCTTGGCGGCGTCGACCTTCATGTCGACCAGGGCGAGGTGGTTGGCCTCGTCGGCGACAATGGCGCCGGTAAGTCCACACTCATCAAGATTCTCGCCGGCGCGGTTCGGCCGACAACCGGCGAGATTCTGGTCCGCGGCGAGCCGGTTTCGAACTGGAACGCGGGACGCTCGCGCGAGGCGGGCATCGAGACGGTGTTCCAGGACCGAGCGCTGGCTGTGCAGCAGACCATCATCTGGAACATCTTCATGGGCCGCGAACTGGTGGGCCCGCTTGGCTTTCTGAAAGTCCGCAAGCAGCGCGAAGAGGCCGAACGGCTGATGCGCGAGATCGGCTTCACCTCCAAGGTCTTCGGCCCCAGTTCCATTGTTGGGCAGCTGTCCGGCGGCGAGCGCCAGGGCGTCGCCATCGCCCGGGCGATGTACAACCAAAGCGACCTGATCATCCTCGACGAGCCGACGACGGCGCTCTCACTCACCGAGACGGCCAAGGTTTTCCATTTCGTCCGGCAGGCGCGAGCGGCAGGACGCTCGATCCTGTTCATCGGCCACAACATCCACCACGTGTTCGATATCTCCGATCGCTTTGTCGTGCTCGATCGGGGGCGCGTGGCGCTGCAGGCCACCAAAGCTGAACTCGGCTCGGCCGAAGCCCTGGTCCGTTTCATGGAAGAACTCGCCCATCCGGGCGGCGCCGGCGTTCAGTCCACAGGAGGGACAGTATGACCGATACAGCCAATCGTGACGGTCAGTCGCCGGCAAAAGCCCTCGACGCGGACACCGTCCGCCGCGTTGCCGAAGGCAAGCACGCCGACCGCTCCAGACTTCGCCGCTTCCTCCGCGACCACCGGCCGGCCGTCGGTTCGTTCGTCGTGCTGGTGGTGATGCTGGCCTGCTTCTTCGTGGGCAACCCGGAAGTGTTCTCGCAGTGGAACATGTATCGCGCCGTGCTCATCGGCCTGCCGGTCGTGCTCTTCGTCGTGGTGCCGCTGGTCTACGTGGTGACCGTGGGCGAAATCGACCTCTCCTTTCCGGCGACCATCGGCATGGCCGGGTGGGTCTTCGCGCTGGTGGTCCAGGCAGGGTACGATCCGTTTCTCGGCATTATCGCGGCGGTGCTGACCGGCCTGGTCCTCGGGCTCTGCGTCGGCTGGCTCGTGGTCTATGCCAACCTCTCGTCGCTCATTGCCACACTGGGCATGAACTTCATGCTGCGCGGGCTGATCCAGATCAACACCGAGGGCAAGTCGATCGCCCTGGTGGGCCTGCCCAAGACCCTGACCTTCCAGATTTTCGGCGGCCAGTTCTTCGGCATTCCGGTGCAGGTGCTCTGGGCCTTGCTGTTCGTGGCGATCTGCTCGTTCATCTACAACCGGCACCGCTTCGGCGTGCATGTGCACATGGTCGGCGACAACCCCGACGCAGCGCAGCAGATGGGCATCAATGTCAAGCTGGTGCGGCTCAAGACCTTCGCCTTCGTCGGCCTAGGCGCAGCGCTCGCGGGTGTTGCCGCCGTGATGATCAACTACACCTGGTGGCCGACCTCGGGTGATGGCTATCTGCTTCCTGCGCTGGCCTCGGTATTCGTTGGCGGCACGGCGCCATGGGGCGGCATCGGCACGATCATCGGCAGCGCCATCGGCAGCTTCACGGTGTCCTTCATTCAGTCGGGCGTCGTGGGAGCGGGTCTCTCCGGCTTCTATGTGCAGTTCTTCTACGGGCTGATCATCATCCTGTCGCTGCTCGGGCACCGCTGGAACCAGGTCCGCTATCGGTAACCTCTCAAGCACCGCTCCTGTTGGAGCGGTGCTTTCACACCGGCAGACCGAAGCCCCTCCGCTCAGGCCAGCCCCTCGCGCAGCACGGCCATGAAACGCTCGCGGCTGGCCTTGCTGATGACCCGCACATTGGCTGGCCGATCGGTCATGGCGCGGTCGTCGAGGATGGTCTGGCCGCGGGTCAATCCGTCCTCGGTTGAGACGAAGACAGCGGCGTCGAAGCTCTCGACTACCACCTGCTCATCGAGGGCCACGGCAACCGCGATGGGGTCGGGCAGGTCAAAGCCGGCAAGCCCCGAGACCTCCTGGCAGAACCGCCGCAGGGTAGCCTGGCAATCGACCGCGACAATGGCGGTGGGCGTGCCGATCTGTCGGAGGCTGGCCGCCTCGTGGTCGTCGATCACCGCATATTTGCGCGAGATGTCCCAGCCGATCATGGTGATCGGCATGCCCGAGGCGAACACCGCCTCGGCGGCTTCTGGGTCGGCCCAGATATTGTACTCCGAAACCGGGGTGATGTTGCCGTAATAGTCCGAGGCGCCGCCCATGATTAAGCAGCGGCTGATCCGGCCCGCCAGCCACGGCGCCTTGCCGAGCGCGATGGCGATGTTGGTGAGGGGGCCAAGCGTGATCACTTCGATCCCGTCTTCATGGCTTTCAGCCAGCGCGATCAGCGCGTCGGCGGCGTGGCCCGGGCTCGGCGCCCATGGCGCGTCGGCGAGCTGCGTCGGCACCAGTCCGACATCGCCCATGCCGTCCTCGCCGTGCACGAACTGCGCGGTCTCGAGCGGCCGCTGCAATGGCCGGTCGGCGCCCTGATGCACCGGCAGGTCCATGCCGCAGAGTTCGCGGATGAACAGCGCGTTGATGGTCGCCTGTTCCAGCGGGCAATTGCCCGCCACGATGCCCAGCGCTTTGACATCCGGACCGCGGAATCTGAATGCCAGCATCAGGGCCACGGCGTCGTCGGACGCGGTGTCGGTATCGATGAAAATCGGCCTGCCCATTTCTGCTCCGTTCCAGGTTGGCGCATGGTCCCAGGCGGGACGCGCTTCGATCGGAGAGAGAAGGGGACGAACGGCGCCGCGACAAACGACTTTTCGTCTTCGTTACGGCGAAAAACTCAAGCGCATGCCGGCAAGCCCGCGGCACCCGACTGACCCTGCCGGCGGAACCACTTCACCGCCGCCGCGGTCGCCGGATGCCGACGGTCCCGCGGTGGTAAGGCGAGGTGGTAGCTGCCTTTGCGCATGATGCGCCCGAACGGGGCAACCAGGCGTCCGTCCGCCAGCGCCTCGCCGATGATCTCCAGCGGCGCAATGGTGCTGCCGACCCCGGCCTCGGCTGCCTGCAGGGTAAAGTACATCCGCTCGAACTCGTGCATTTCGGTGTAGGGCGCGTCCGTTCCACCCTCGCGCAGCCAATCCTCCCAGATCGCCGGGCGGGTGCGCGATACGAGCCTCGGCAAGCCCGCCAATGCCGCGCGTGCATCCGGCTGCCGGGTCAGACGCTGGCCGGCGACGACCAGCGCAAAGCTCTCGGGCATGATGTCGACATAGCTGGCGTCGCTGCCCGCACTGTGCTCGCCGACCGACAGCCAGAGCGACACCGATGGGTCGGAGATATCGGGCGGGCGATCCCAGCTGACCAGCTTGATGCTGCCGCCGAGCGCCGCTTCGAGCCCAGCCTGGCGGGGGATGAGCCATCGCAGCGTCGTCGTGGCGGGCGCCGCGATGACCAGCGGTCGTTCGACATGCTGCCGGCCGAGCCGCGCCGAAGCCTGGCGCAACCGCTCGAAAGCCGGGCCGACATCATCGGCAAAGGCCTGCCCGGCGTCGCTGAGGCCGATCCGGCGACCGGCGCGAATGAACAGTTCCACCTTGGCTCGCCGCTCGAGCTGGCGGATGAGCCGGCTGACGGCGCTCTCGGTGACCCCGAGTTCAGCTGCAGCCCGCTTGAAGCTTCCCAGCCTCGCCGCCGCATCGAAGGCCCTGATGGCGGTCAGTTGCCCCATGACGTCGAGAGAGGAGAGCGACATCGATACCTCGTTGCGGACCGCGCCCGATGCTGACGCAGCAGGCGCAGTCTAGACCAGCCTGACACCGCCGTCAGGTCGGTCGCGAGGCGCTAGAGGCGCAGCCCGTTGGCGTCGAACGCCAGCGCGGCGTCGGGCTCGATGCCGACGCTGATCGGCGTGCCGGTGGCGATCCGGGCGTGACCCTTCTGCTGGATCGTCACCTTGGTCTCCCCGTCCCGCCCGACGGCGTAGACGTAGGAGACGCCGCCAAGCTGCTCCACCACCTGCGCCGTCGCGGTCAGCGCGCCGCCCTCCGGACGGGCCTCGGTAAAGTGCTCGGGCCGGATTCCGACGCTGACCGTCTGGCCGACGCTGACGCCTTTGCCACGGCACCGGACCTGCAGTTCCGGAGCGTCGAACGCGGTCAGGGAAACCGTCACGCCACGATCGTTGATGCCGGTTACCGTGCCCCCGAGAAAGTTCATTCGCGGTGAGCCGATGAAGCCGGCGACGAACAGGTTGTCGGGATCGTCATAGAGCTCGATCGGCGTGCCCTGCTGCTCGATCTTGCCGGCCCGCAGCACCACGATGCGGTCGGCCAGCGTCATCGCCTCGACCTGGTCGTGCGTCACGTAGACCATGGTGGCGCCGAGCTGCTGATGGAGCTTGGCGATCTCGATGCGCATCTGCACGCGCAATTCGGCGTCGAGGTTGGACAGCGGCTCGTCGAACAGGAAGGCCTTGGGTTGGCGCACGATGGCGCGGCCGATGGCAACGCGCTGGCGCTGGCCGCCCGACAGCTGACGCGGCTTGCGCTGCAGCAGCTCGGTCAGCTCCAGCGTACCGGCGGCACTGGCGACACGCTGGGCGACCTGGTCGGCGGGCATCCCGCCCATCCTGAGGCCAAAGCCGAGGTTCTGTTCCACCGTCATGTGCGGATAGAGCGCGTAGCTCTGGAACACCATGGCCACACCCCGCTCTGAGGGGTCGAAATCGGTGACGTCCTCGCCGCCGATCAGCACCTGGCCAGAGCTCGGTTCCTCGAGGCCGGAAATGGTCCGGAGCAGGGTGGATTTGCCGCATCCGGACGGTCCGACGAAGACGACGAACTCGCCATCCCCAATGTCGAGATCGACGTCGTGGATCACGGTCACCGCGCCGAAACTCTTGTTGATGCCTCTGAGCTGAAGTTCAGCCACGGTTCCCTCCCTGCTTGCCTGCTAACGCGCTGCCCAGAGGGCGCCGCGCTCGAAGATGGTGCGCATCTGCGGCACCTCGAATTCTCCCACCACATGGCCGAGCGACGAATAGAACACCCGGCCCTTGCCAAAGCGGCGCTTCCACACCACCGGCATCACCACTCCGTCGATCTCCTCGAACTGCTCACCCGAGAAGGTGGTGGTGGCAAGCACCTCCACGCTGGGGTCGAAGTGCATGTAGTACTGCTCCGACCGGTAGGGAAAATCGCCGATCCCGGCCATGATCGGGTCATCGCCGCGCGTGACGTTGATCGTGTAGTCGATGATGTTGCCGGGGTGGGCCACCCACTGGCCGCCGGTCATGAACTGATAGTCCGGCTCGTTACGGAAGCTGTCGCACATCAGCCCGTGAAACCCGGCAAGGCCGGTGCCGCCGCGCACGGCGGCGAGGAGGTTCGTCAGTTCCTCGCGCTCGATCCGCGACATCGTGATGACCGGCACGATCAGGTCGAACTGGCTAAGGCCGTCATCGGCAAACGCCTCGGTGGTGTTCTCGAGGGTGACCGCGAAGCCATGGCTCTCGAGCATGCCGCCGACGAGGCGCGCGCTCTGCTCCGGCGTATGGCCATCCCAGCCTCCCCACACGATCAGGGCTGACTTGCTCATGGAAATGTTTCCTCCAGTTATGCTGCGTTCCACGGGGCGCTGTAGATGTCGCGCAGCATCAGTGCTGCGGCCCCCCGGGCCCAGAGCTGGTCATCCAGGGTGTGGAAGATCAGCTCGGTGGAATTGAAGTGAGTGAGAAAGCTGTTGGCCTGCGCCGTGGCGCGCACCATCGGCGCAATGGCTTCGCCATAGCGCTGCGACTCCACCGCGACGATGATCTTGGCCGGGTTGACCAGGTTGATGATGTGGGAGAGCCCGATGCCGAGCTTTTCGGCCTGCCGCTCGATGAGGCGCTGCCCCCTTGCATCGCCCGCCTGGGCAAGCCCTGCGAGGTGGTCGAGCAGGTCGTACGAGGCGGCGGCGTCCAGCGCCTCGCCCAGCTCCTGTCGCGCCAGCCGGCGCATGGCGACATCGCCTACATAGGCGTTGAGGCAATCACGCTGGCCGCATTCGCACGGCATCCCCTCATTGCCGACCTTGGTGTGGCCGAAGGCCGGTCCCAGCTTGCTGGAGCCGCGCTGCAGGTCGTCCTCGAGCCACAGCCCGAGGCTCGCCGTCTGGTCCAGCACCACGACGCCGAAGCTGCGGACGCTCTGGGCGTAGCCGAACCAGCTCTCGGCCAAGGCGAGGAGGTTTGCTGGCTTTTCGAGTTTCACCGGCAGGCCGGTGCGCTCGCCCAAAAGCGTCCCGATGGGGATTTCCCGCTCGCCGAACACCGAGCTGGCGTAGCTGCGGCCGGAGCGGGGGTCGACGATACCGGGGATGCCGATGCCGATGCCCTTGATGCGGCTGCGATCCACCCCCGACTTGCCGATGCACTCCTCCATGGCGTCCTCGATCAGGTCGACGATCACCTCGGCGGGCTGGCGGGCCAGCCGCACCGGCAGTTGCACCGAGGCGACCGTCTCGCCGCGGAAATCGATCAGGGTTGCGGTGGTCAGCGCCTGGGAAATACGCACGCCGATGACAAAGGCCGCGTCACGCACCAGCCCGAGCAGCACCCGTGGGCGGCCGCGTAGGGTCTCGTTGGTCGGCGTGGTGTGGATGGCCTCGATCAGCCCCTCCTCGATCAGCGCGCCGGTGATCGCCGACACCGTAGTGCCGCTGAGCAGGGTGCGTTCGGAGATCTCGACCCGCGAAATCTGGCCATGGCACCGGATCGTCTCCAGCACGTGGTACTTGTTGATTTCCCGCATCAGCAGCGGATCAGCGATCTTTACGGCCACGAACTCGCCCCGGGCATCTGGTCAGTCAATTGCTTTGCAACCCGTACAAAAGGCGCTGATGGCACGATCGTCGAAAACCCGGCACTCAGCGGCAGAGTACCGAAAAACAGGCGGTCCTCAAGCGTCAATCCGCAGATTGAGCTGTTTCTGCAGAGCTGAGGTACGTGCCTCTTGCTTCCTTTAATAAGGGATGCTTAGAAAGTAGCAAGTGGTGATTGCGGTAGGGACCGCGTCTGCCGCTGCGGCCGACTGCGCCAGAGAGCGCCCCCCGGCTGCCCAAAGGAGGAGGAAACCCATGAAGCGAATTGCGCTTGCCGCAATGCTCGGCCTGATGGCGCTCGCGCCGGTGCAGGCTCAAACAGTGGTGAAGTATCTGAACATCGCGTCCATCCCGGACGAGGTGAAGCTGATGACTGAGGCGGTGGCAGAGTACGAGGCCGCCAATCCGGGCGTGAAGATCGAGCTGCCGTTCCTCGAGAACGAGGCGTTCAAGGCCAAGCTGACCACGCTGCTGCAGTCTGCCGATGCGCCCGATGTGTTCCACTCATGGGGCGGTGGGGTGTTCTACGAGCAGGCCAAGGCCGGCGTGCTGCGGCCGATCGAGGGCGTCCTGTCTCAGGAGGCCAAGGATGCCCAGGGTACGGCAGGCGTTGCGGCCTTCACCGCGCCTGACGGCCATATCTACGGTATCGCCCGCGACGTGGCCGAAGTGGTGCTGTGGTACAACAAGGCACTGTTCACCCAGGCCGGCGTCGACCCCGAGAGCCTCAAGACCTGGGATGGGTTCCTCGCTGCCGTGCAGAAGTTCAAGGATGCCGGCATCACCCCGCTGGCGATGGGTGGCAAGGACAAGTGGCCGGCTCACTTCTGGTGGAGCAAGCTGGTGGTGCGCCTCGCCGGGCAGGACGGCTTCAACGCCGCGGCGCGCGGCGAGGGCGACGGCTTTGCCGGCGAGGACTTCGTCAAGGCCGGGCAGTTCTTCCTGCAGCTGGCTCAACTCGATCCCTGGCAGGAGGGCTTCCAGGCCGCCACCTATGGCGATGCCTCGGGCTATTTCGGCGACGGCAAGGCTGCGATGCACCTGATGGGCGACTGGGACTACGGCGCCATGAAGGACAACTCGGCGACCAAGCAGGGTATCCCGGATGACCAGCTCGGCATTCTGCCGTTCCCGACCATTGATGGAGGCAAGGGCGACCCGACCGATACGCTGGGCGGCCTGTCTGGCTACCTGTTCTCCAAGAACGCCTCCGACGACGCGGTCAAGTTCATCGAGTGGTACAACGCCAAGCCGGTGCAGTCCCGCTTTGCCAATGCCGGCTACTACATCCCGATCGTCAACGGGGCGGCCGACGGCATGACCAACCCGTTCAAGGTGCTGGTGGCGCAGGATATCAACAAGGCCCACTGGCATGCGCTGTTCTTCGACCAGGCCCTCGGGCCGGCGGTCGGTGGCGTGGTGAACGATGTGTCGGCGGATCTCGCCGCCAACGCGATCAGCGCCGAGGACGCCGCCCAGCAGGTCAAGGAAGCCGTGGACGACGCGGCCAATTAAGGCGTTGGCCTAAGGTCGGCGGGGCAACGATTGCCCCGCCGACCGCATCTGCCTCGAAGGGAAGCCAGTATGGCAAGCATTACGACCGGAGTTGCCGCGGGAACAGGCGTCGCCGTCCGCCGGCGCCGCTACATGGATCGCAAGAGCCTGGTTCCGCTGCTGATTTTCCTGCCACCCTCGCTGATCCTGTTCACCGTGTTCGTCGTCTTGCCGATGGTCGATGCGGGAACCTTCTCGTTCTTCCAGTGGAACGGCTACGGGCCTATCACCAATTTCGTCGGCTTTGAAAACTATGCCGACGTGATCAACCATCGCAATTTCGGCACCGCGGTGCGCAACAGCCTGATCGTGGTGGCCGTCTCGCTGCTGATCCAACTGCCGCTCGCCATGTGGTGCGCCATTGCCCTGTCCGAGCGCTCGGTCAGCATCAACATTTTGCGGACGATCTTCTTTTTGCCCTTCATGCTGGCCGAGGTGGCGGCGGGGCTGATCTGGAAGTTCGTCTATGACGGCAATTACGGGCTCTTGCCGATCCTCGGCGACGCGCTCGGCACCAAGATGCCGTTCGTCCTGGCCGACAAGTTCTGGGTGATCCCGGCCATCATGCTGGTCATCACCTGGAAGTATTTCGGCTTTCACATGATGATCTTCATCGCCGGCCTGCAGTCGATCCCCAACGAGGTGGTCGAGGCGGCGCGGCTCGATGGCGTCAAGAAGTGGCAGATCGTGCGCCACATCAAGATCCCGATGATCCGCTCGGCCATCGTGGTGTCGGTGTTCTTCGCCATCACCGGCGCGCTGCAGCTGTTCGACATCATCATCCCGCTCACCAATGGCGGCCCCTCGCATTCGAGCCACACCATCGTGACCTTCCTCTACCAGTTCGGCATCCTGCGCATGAAACTGGGCTTTGGCGGCGCGGTGAGCGTGCTGCTGTTCATCGCCTGCGTAATCGTGGCGCTCGCCTACCGGCGTATTCTCTTCAGGGTGGAGCAGAACTGATGGCCACGGCATCGAGGAAACGTCGTCCGGCCATTTCGGCCTTTCAGTGGATCACGCTGCTGGTGGTCGCCGCCTTCGTGATCGTGCCGTTCTACACCACCGCCCTCGGCGGCTTCAAAGAGATCGGCGAGCTGCGCGTCAATCCGTTCGGGTTGCCGCAGAGCTGGGATCCGGCGCGCTTCGCCGAGATCATCGGCGGGCCGCGCTATGTGCCCTCGTTGCTCAACTCGCTGCTCGTCGCGCTGGGCTCGGTGGTGCTGTCGACACTGCTCGCTTCGATGACCGCCTTCGCCTTCGCCCATATCAAGTTCTTCGGCAGCCGGTTCCTGATGAGCTACCTGATGCTGGGGCTGCTGTTTCCGTCGGCTACCGCCATCCTGCCGCTGTTCATCAAGATGCGCGACCTGGGGCTGCTCGACAGCCACCTGGGCATCATCATCGCGCAGGTGGCGTTCTCCATCTCGTTCTCGGTGCTGCTGTTCTATAACTTCTTCAAGGAACTGCCCAAGGAGCTGATCGACGCGGCGCGCATGGACAACTGCGGCTATATCCGCATCTACTGGTATGTGACGCTACCGCTCTGCCTGCCGATCATCGCTACGGTCGGGGTGTTCAATTTTGTCGGCAGCTGGAACAGCTTCCTTTTGCCGCTGATCGTGCTCAACTCCGACGCCAACTATACCTGGCCGCTGGGGATCATGCAGTTCCAAGGCCAGTACGGTTCTGACTGGCCGCGCATCCTGGCGTTCCTCACCCTCTCGATCCTCCCCGCCATCGCCTTCTTCCTGTTGGCGCAACGCTACGTGATCTCGGGGCTGACCGGCGGCGCCGTCAAAGGCTGAAGGGTTGTCCCCAGGGCGTGGCAGGTGAACGCGGCGAGTTCACTGTCGTGTTGCGCCTTGCCGGCTGCCGAGTAGCTTAAATCACGGGAGAGTCTGGCAGCGGGCCGGGGTGCCCGTGAGACCGGAGACCAGATGACGCGGGTCAGGCCAATCACCGAAGCGGACATTCCAGGCTTTCATGCGGCGCTTGACGCCGTGGCGCGGGAAAGCAGCTTTCTGAGGGGCAACCAGGCGCCACCACTGGACGATGTCGCGAGCTTCGTTCGCGGCAATATCCAGACCCGAAACCCGCAATTCGTCGCGCTCAGCGACCAGGGGAGCATTGTGGGTTGGTGCGACATCGTCCGCGGACGCGGCGAGCACGAGAGTCACCTGGGCGAACTGGGTATGGGAGTCATGGCGCAGTGGCGCGGCGCCGGCCTTGGCAGGCGGTTGCTGGCCGCGACCGTGGCGGCCGCCGATGCGGAGAGATTCCTGCGTATCGAACTCAGCGTCCACTCAGACAACCTGCGGGCAATATCGCTCTATCGCGGCTTTGGGTTTGTCGAGGAGGGGCGGAAGCTGAAGGCGCGCCTGAAGGCTGCCGTGCCTGTTGATGTGGTGCTGATGGCCCGCCTCAGGCCAGTGGAGGATTGGCCTTCGCGCTAGCCGGCAGGGGCAGCCACAGGAGTTCCCGGTGCTACGCCACGCTTCCGGTATCCGAAGTCGAGCGGATCAGCGTTTGCCTGGCCGATGCCAGGTGCCTGCGGCAGGCGGTGGCGACCGCGCTCCGCGATCGGCTCAGCAGTGCATCGATGTAGGCAAGGTGCTCGCGGATCGCCACCTCGTTGCGCTCCCGCTCGTCCTTCTTGTTCCACTGGTAGTGGTAGTGGAAAATCAGCGTGATGATGTCGAAGAAGCCGTCGATGAAGCGGTTCGGCACCGCCGTGTTCACCAGCCGGTGAAAGCGGCTGTCGAGGTCGGAAAAGTCCTGGAAGCGGGTCTCGATCTCGCTCAACAGGTCGATATGCTCCTGCCGCAACCGGCGCAGTTCGTGCCACAGCGGCGAGCTCCCCGGCAGGCTGCTGAACTCCCGGGCTGACCGCAGTTCGAACATCTCGCGGATCTCGAACAGCTCCAGTGCGAAGCTATGGGTGAAGCCCTGCAACACCCAGCCACCGCTCGGCCGCCGCTCAATCAGCCCGAAGCGCTGGAAGCTGTTCAGAAACTCGCGGATCACCGTGGTCGCAACCTTGAACTGACGCGCCAGGTCGAGCTCGTTGATCAGGGCCCCGGCTTTGGCATCGCCGCGCAGCATCCATTCCATGAACTGTTTCTCGACTTGCACCGAGGTCGGAACCGTCTCGGCTTCGGGGAAGGGCTGCACCTCGCCGGCTGAGGCACGCGCAAAGCGCGACCGTCCCGTACCGGCCACCACGCCCTGCTCGGTCAGCGTCGCGAGGATCTTGCGCACCGTGGTGCGGCTGACGCCCAGCTCGGCCGCGAGCATCGTTTCAGACGGTATCGGATCACCGTCGCGCAGCCGCGAGGTCAACAGCAGGGCGTCGTTGAAGGCCCGTTTGAACAGCGTATCCGTCTTCACATCGCTCTCCGTCTGTTCTGTTCTGTAACTGATAAAAAACAATTTGACGATGTCCCGAAATAGAAGTTTTTTGTACATAAGAAACACGAGGGAGGGGCGTGTGCTGGTGAAACAAGGACCAGATGCGGAGCCGGCTGAGGTACGTACCCGGCCGCTCGCCGACGGCGCGGCGCTTGGCGTCGCGTTGAAGCTGCTCGGCATCGGTCCGCTGCTGATCCTGATCCTGCTGGTGGTCGGCATCAGTCTTGCGACGCCCAACTTCCTCAAGCCGGTCAATCTCGGCAACATCCTGGCGCAGACCGCGGTGATCGCCATTGTGGCGATCGGGCAGCACCTGGTGATCCTGACCCGCGGCATCGATCTTTCGGTCGGCGCCAACCTGGCGCTGGCGACGGTGATCGGTGGGCTGGTTTTCCGGGTTGCCGATTCCGGTCCGCTGGTGATGGCCGCGATGCTTATCGCCGGTGGGGCGGTGGGAGCCATCAACGGCATTGTCTATGTCTTCGGCCGGCTGCCACACCCCTTCATCATCACGCTCGCAACGCTCAGTATCGCCCGCGGCCTGGCGCTGGAGTTCGCCACCGGGCACACCACGATGCGCGGCATGCCGATCGAGATCGCGTTCATCGGCGGCGGTTCGACATTGGGCATTCCCAACTCGTTCTTCGTGGTGTTCGGCGTCGCCGCGCTGGTCCTGCTGATGGCCCGCGCCATGGTGTGGGGGCGCTGGATCTATGCGGTGGGCGGCAAACCCGAGGCAGCGGTGCAGATGGGCATCCCGGTCAAGTGGGTGCTGGTCTCGGTCTACGTCATCTCGGGCCTCTGTGCGGGCGTCGGCGCCATCGTCTTGGCGGGCCGCACCGAAGCCGCCTCACCGCTTTACGGGAACCTGCTCGAGCTCGACACCATCGCGGCGGTGATCATCGGTGGCGCCAGTTTCCTCGGCGGGCGCGGCCATATCGGGCATGCCCTGGTCGGCGCGGTGATGATCGGGGTCATCCGCAACGCCCTCAACCTGCTCAATGTCGATGTGTTCTTTCAGATGATTGCCATCGGGGCGATCATCGTACTGGCCGTCGAGGCGGACGTGCTGCGCAACCATCTGGAAGCGCGGGTGCGCGTCATGCAGTCGGGGAGGGCGTCATGAGCGCCGCCGCGTCCGCCTCGCCGGTCCATTCCGCCTCGCCGGTTCTGGCCGTCAACAATGCCGAAAAGCGCTTCGGCGCCGTGCACGCCTTAAAGGGCGTGAGCCTCGAGGCGTATCGCGGCGAGGTGCTGGCGTTGCTCGGCGATAATGGCGCCGGCAAATCAACGCTGGTCAAATGCATCAGCGGCGTCCACGGCCTGGATGGCGGCGAAATCCTGCTCGATGGCCAGCGGACCGCCATCCACAACCCGGCGGCCGCCCGCAGCGCCGGCATCGAGACCGTCTACCAGGACCTGGCGCTGTTCGACAACCTGACCCCGGCGCAGAACTTTTACTGCGGGCGGGAGCTGTCTTTCCCCTCCTGGCTGCCACGCGGCATGCGGCTGCTGAGGCGCCGGGCGATGGACCGGGAGGCGGCGGCGGTGATTGACCGGCTGAAGGTCCGGTTGCCCCGCTTCGACGCACCTGTGGCGCTGATGTCGGGTGGGCAGCGCCAGGCGATCGCGGTGGCGCGAGCAACCGTGTTTGCCCGCAAGGTGGTGATGCTGGACGAGCCGACCGCGGCGCTCGGGCTGCGCGAGGCGCGCAAGGTCCTCGACCTCATCGCGCAGCTGCGCGACGAGGGCAACGCGGTGATCCTCATCACCCACAACATGGAACATGTCGTCGAACTGGCCGACCGCGCCGTGGTGCTGCGGCAAGGGCGCAAGGTCGGCGAACTCAAGCCAAGCAAGGCAAATCAACACGAACTGGTCTCGCTCATCGTCGGAGCGGAGGCCTAGATCGTTTCACCGTTCAAGTGAAACGGTGAAACGATCTAAGTCATTGATTTTGGAGCGCTTTCGAACCGGAAAAGTCTGCAACTTTTCCTGAAAGCGCTCTAGGGCGCCGGTGCAGGCGCTCGGGGATCGATTCCGAGGGGGATCGAGGAGAGCGACCGCCAACGCGGTCGGAATGGGAGGAAACTATGAAGCTCAAACGACTGCTGGGAGGGCTGGCGCTCGCCGCGGCGATTGCCGGGCCTGCCATGGCGCAGGACAACGTGAAGCTCGGGTTCATCACCAAGTTCCCGGTGCCGTTCTTCGCCACCATGGAAGATGCGGCCAAGGCTTACGCCGCGGCCAATCCGGGTGTCGAGATCATCTACGGGCAAGGCACCTCGGCCACCGATATCGAGGGCCAGATCGCCCAGATCGAATCGATGGTCACCCAGGGTGTGCAGGGGATTGCCCTGACCCCGGTTGATCCGACCGTGGCGCCGGCGCTCGACAAGGCGATTTCCCAGGGCGTGAAGATCGTCCTGATGGACAACAACATCCCCGACTGGAAGGGGCGAACCTCGCTCGCCACCACCGACAACTATGCCGCCGGCGTGATCGCCGGCCAGTACCTCAAGTCGGTGCTCAAGGCCGGCGACACGCTCGGCATTCTCGAAGGCGTCCCTGGCGTTCCGGCGCTGGATGATCGCGTCAATGGCATGCTCGAGGGCCTCAAGGGAGTTGAGGTCAAGGTGGTCGGGCGTGCCGGCACCAACTGCACCGAGGAACTCGGGATCAACGTCGCCCAGGATCTGCTCACCGCCAATCCTGATCTGAAGGCGATCTATGCTGCTTGCGGCCCTCCAGCCGCAGGAGCCGCGCAGGCCATCAAGAACACCGGCATCGCAAGCGACGCGATCGTCCTGGTGGGCTTCGATTTCTGCTGCGGAGAAGCGGAAGCCCTGACCGCAGGCATCGAAGACGCGACCGTCGCGCAGTTCCCGGCGAAGATGGCCGAGCTCGGCGTCGATGCTTTGGTCAAGGCCATCCGCGGCGATGAGGTCCCACTCCTCATCGACTCGGGCGCCGCACTGGTGACCAAGGACACCATGTCCCAGTTCCAGTGACGCGCCGCGAGAGCCGGGCCCTCGGTCTCCCCGGGACCCGGCTCTCGCATCTCTTCTTCCGCCACCTACAGTCGAAAGCAGTTTGAATATGCATGCGCTTGTCTGCCGCCAGCCCGGAATGCTCGAGCTCGAGACCCGGTCAACCCCACACCGCGGCGAAGGCGAAGCGCTGGTGCGCCCGCTCAGGGTGGGGATCTGCGGCACCGACTACCACATCTATGAGGGCAAGCACCCTTTCCTCGAGTATCCGCGCGTCATGGGACATGAGTTGGCGGTCGAGGTGCTGGAGGCGCCGGCCGGGTCCGGTTTCGCTCCCGGCGAGATCTGCGTGGTCAACCCCTACATTTCCTGCGGCAGCTGCATCGCCTGCCGCGCCGGCAAACCGAATTGCTGCGTGCGGATCGCCGTGCTCGGCGTGCATCGCGATGGCGGCATGGCCTCGCTGCTCAGCCTGCCCGCGTCGAACCTGGTCAAGGCGGCAGGCTTGAGCGTCGATGCCTGCGCAACAGTCGAGTTCCTCGCCATCGGGGCGCATGCAGTCCGCCGTTCGAACGCGCGGGCAGGACAGCGTGCGCTGGTGATCGGCGCGGGTCCCATCGGTCTTGGCGTGGGGCTTTTCTCCAGCCTCTCGGGCGCTGAGGTCACCATGATGGATCTCGATCCGGAGCGACTCGCGGCCGCCGAGGCGATCGTCGGGGCTCAAACGATCGCGGCGGGCGACGGGGCCAGGGAGGCCGCCGCCGCACAGACCGGGGGAGACGGTTTCGACATCGTGTTCGATGCGACCGGCAACGCCCGCTCGATGCAGAACGGCTTCGATTTCGTCGCGCATGGCGGAACCTATGTCCTGGTCAGCGTAGTGAAGAGCCCGATCAGCTTCGAGGACCCCGATTTTCATCGCAAGGAGATGTCGCTGCTGGGCAGTCGCAATGCCACGTCGGAGGATTTCCAGCGGGTGATCGCCGCGATCGCGTCCGGTCGCGTCCCCATCGATAAGCTCATCACGCATCGCACGACGCTGACTGATGCGGCGCGCGACATTGCGCTCTGGGCCACGCAGAAGCGTGGACTTATCAAGGCGGTGATCGAGATCGCCGCCTAGCCGTCGGTCGCTTTGCGACTGCGGTCTGCAGAACCTCGCGGGTCATGGCACCCGCGGGGCGATGCCCGTTTGGTGCTGCCAACCGAGGTCGCGGCACTGACATGTTAGAAGGATTTTTCAGCTGTGAGCGTCCTCACCGGCTTGTGACATGCAACTTAGATGATAACGTTTCAACTTACTTGATGGAGGAACGGCCCAAGGCCGGCAATCAAGGAGGAGGAACCAATGAACATGCATAAACTCACGTCCAGAATCCGCCGTCGCGCCGTGCTGGCCGGGGCAAGCCTCGCCATCGTCTTGGCGGCAGTGCCGGCGCTGGCGCAGGATTTGAGCGGCGAGCTCGTCATCTTGCAGTGGCAAGGCGGCACCGATGCCGAGATGTGGCAGAAGCTCGAAGCCGATTTCACCGCCAAGAACCCCGGCGTCGCCGTCCGCGAACTGGTGGTGACGGGGCAGGGCGACATGCGCGGTCCGATGCGCACGGCGCTGCTCGGCGGCGAAAAGGTCGATATCATCATCAACACCTGGCCGGCCTTCCGCGCCGAGCTGGTCGATGCCGGTATCCTGCGTCCGATCGATGATCTCTGGGCCTCGGCCGGGCTCGACGCCGTGCTCGACCAATCCTGGAAGGATCTCGGCTCTACTGCTGGCGTCACCTATGGGGTGAACTACACCTACGGCGATCGCTCGGCCATCTGGTACAAGAAGGCCCACCTCGAAAAGGCCGGCGTCGAGCCTCCCAAGACCTGGGAAGAGTTCCTCGCTTCGATCGACAAGCTCAAGGCTGCCGGCTTTGCCGCGCCGATCGCCATGCCCGCCAAATACTGGGCGCATGGCGAATGGTTCGAAACGCTGCTGCTGCGCACCGGTGGCGTCGAGGCGGCTTCGAAACTTGCCGCCCACGAGATCGGCTGGACCGACGATATCGTCAAGACGACGCTCAAGAAGTATGCCGAGCTGCTCAAGGCCGGCTGCTGCGGCACCCCGGAGCAGATGTTCGCCGGTGACTGGGACTACTCGGCCGACCAGATCTTCACTGCCGATGCCTCCAACTACCTGATGATCGGCATGTGGATGAACGCCCGGGCCCGCAACGACTACAAGCTCAACGAAGGCGTCGACTACTCGATCTTCCAGTTCCCCTCGCTCGGCCTCGGCCATGACGACACCTCGAGCGTCGATGCCAAGGAAGTGGCGGTCACCGCCAATGGCGCCAATCCGGCGGCGGCCGACGCCTTCGCCGTCTACATGGTCAGCAAGGACGCTGCCGATATCCTTGCCTCCTACGGCTATGCCTCGCCCAGCAAGAACGCCGACCCGTCCCTGCTCGGTCCGGTGCAGCAGATCGCGACCGCGGCCGTGGCGCAGTCCAAGGTGCAGTTCGTGCTCGGCGACCTGCTCCCCGGCGACCTGGTCGACGAATATCGCGTGCAGCTGCAGAAGTTCCTGCAGGATCCGTCCGACGCGACGATCGACGCGGTGACCGCGGCGATCGAGGCCAAAGCGATGGAACTCTATTGATATGCAGGACTCCGTAGCCCCCCAGACGGCGGGCTCGCGTCCCGGCGTTCCCTCCCGGCTTCGCGGCGAGCAGAGCAATCTGCTTGCCGCGAAGCGGAGGGTCAGGGACTGGCCGGCAGCCTGGCTGCTGATCACCCCGGTGCTGATCCTGTTCGGGATCGCGGTGGTGTTCCCGCTGATCGATACGATCCGGCTCAGCTTCTTCGACATCAAGGGCCTCGCCAAACCGAAATTCATCGGTGTGGGCAACTACGTGAAGCTGTTCACCGATCCGGCGTTCCGCAACACGCTCTTGACCACCCTGACCTTCACCATCTCGACCACCATCATCTCGGTGGGGCTGGGCTGGATGCTGGCCATGGTGAGCGCTTTCGCGCCGCGCCAGACGCTGCCCTTCCGGGTGATGATTTTCGCCGCGTTCGGAATTTCCGAGGCGGTGGCCGGCTACATGTGGATCGGCATCCTGCGCCCCGACGCCGGTGGCCTGCTCAATGCGGTGATCGGCTTGTTCCAACCCGGCTTCGCGCAGCCCTGGCTGGGCGACCCGCGCACTGCGCTCTGGGTGTTGATCATCGCCGCATCCTGGGGCGGCGTCGGCCTGCCGCTGATGCTCTGCTTCGCCTCGGTGCAGTCGATCCCCAAGACCCTGTTCGAGGCGGCCTATATCGATGGCGCCAACCATTGGCAGGTGATGCGCAACATCATGATGCCGCTGTCGCTGCCTGGCGTACGGGTGGCCGTGTTCATCAACCTGCTTGGCGCGCTCCGGGCCTTCGACATCATCTACATCCTCACCGGCGGTGGTCCGGTGCGCAGCACCGAAACGGTGGGCTATTTCATGTACCGGGAGTCGATGACCCAGTTCAAACTCGGCTACGGCGCCGCGGCGACCGTGGTGCTGCTGGTGGCCGTGCTCGTCGTTTCCATTCCCGCCATCATCCAGCGAACGGCAGGTGCAAGATGATCGGACGCGCCCCCCGCTGGCCCACCATCGTGCTTGGTGTCTTCGGCTTCATCTGGATCATCCCGATCATCGGCATCGTGATGACCTCGATCCGTCCCCTGGCCGAGACGTCGCGCGGCTGGTGGCGTATCGACAGCTTCACCCTCACGCTCAGCGCCTGGCAGCGGGTGTGGGAGGCCTATCCGCTCGCCCCGGCCTTCGTCACCACGGCCATCCTCGCGGTGCTCGCCACCGTCGGGACCATGCTGCTGACGCCCGCCGCGGCCTACGCCTTCCACTTCCTGAAATTCCCGTTCCGCCGCCTGCTGCTGATCATCATCATCAACGCCTTCGTCCTGCCCCAGCAGGTGGTGATCATCCCGCTGTTCCAGCTGTGGCGCGAACTGGGGTTGATCGACAATTTCCTCGCCGTGCTCATCCCTTACATCGGGCTGAGCTTCGCCTGGTCGATCTTCCTCGTGAAGAACTTCCTCGAGGATTTCCCGACCGAGGTGGTCGAGGCCTCGCGCATCGATGGCGCCGGGCCGCTGCAGACCTTCTGGTACATCGTCCTGCCCAACAGCCTGAGCTCGGTGTTCGCCACCGGCATCCTGCAATTCCTGTGGACCTGGAACGCCCTGCTGCTGCCCTTGCTCTATCTCAGGACCAACGTGCCGCTGCCGGTGATCCTCGCCCGCGTCAACGGCACCTATGAACTCAACTGGGACCTCCAATCGGTGGCGGCCATCGTCACCACCGTGGTTCCGTTGGTTGTCTTCCTCATCTTCCAACGTCAATTCGCCGCCGGGGCTGAAACCCGCACCGGCGCCAAGGATTAGTCATGCCCGCCACGAACAAGCCGCTCCGCTATCGCCAGATCCACCTCGATTTCCACACTTCCGAGCACATTCCGGGGATCGGCTCGGCCTTCGACCCCGAGGATTTCGTGGCGACGCTGAAGGCGGCGCATGTCAACTCGATCACCATCTTCGCCAAGTGCCACCATGGCTGGTCGTACTACCCCACCAAGGTCGGCGCGCCGCACCCCAACCTGATGCGGCCCGACCTGATGGGCGACATGGTCAAGGCGCTGACCGCCGCCGATATCGAGGCGCCGATCTACATCTCGGTGCAGTGGGACGAGCGCAACGCCCGCATCCACCCCGAATGGCGGGTGCGCAGCGCCACCGAGAACCGCTTCGACCCCGATCAGTTGACCGCCGGCTGGCACACGCTCTGCCTCAACCACCCGGCCTATCGCGCCGAGCTGCTCGAGCAGGCGCGCGAAGTGGCCCGCAACTACGAGACGCCGGGCCTCTTCTTCGACATCGTGCTCACCCCAGATTGCGTCTGTGCCGAGTGCCTCGCCAGCATGGCCGAGCAGGGGCTCGACCCCGAGAACCCGGCGGACCGGCTGAAGAACGATGAGGCGGTCAACGAGCGGTTTCGCGCCGAGACCAGCGCGGCGCTCAATGCCGAATTCCCCGGGCTGCGCGTCTTCTACAATTGCGGCCATATCCACAAGCAGGGCCCGCAGCGCTTTTCCACCTACACCCATCTCGAGCTCGAAAGCCTGCCGACCGGCGGCTGGGGCTATGACCATTTCCCCTCGAGCGCCCGCTATGCGGCAACGCTCGGCCTCGACATGGTGGCCCATACCGGCAAGTTCCACACCAGCTGGGGCGAGTTCGGCGGCTTCAAGCACCCCGATGCGCTGGAATTCGAGGCAGCGCAGATGGTGGCGCTGGGGGTCAAGTGCCTCGTCGGCGACCAGTTGCACCCCGACGGCTCGATCAACCCCGACACCTACGCCTCGATCGGCCCGGCCTATGCGCGGATCGAAAAGCTCGAGCCCTATCTCGAGGGCGCCCGTCAGGTCTCGGACGTGGCGATCCTCACCGCCGAGTATTTCCACCCGGTCGGGGCGCGCAACAACCTGAGCGACGACGGCGCGGCGCAGATGCTGCAGGAGCTGAAGCTCCCGTTCGACGTGATCGACCCGGCAACGCCGTTCGAGAACTACAAGCTGATCATCCTGCCCGACGAAATCCCGGTCGATGCCGGGCTCGCGGCCGCGCTCAAGGCCTATGCCGACAATGGCGGCAAGCTGATCCTGTCCGGCAGGTCGGCGATCAACCCCGATGGCAGTTTTGCTGTCGACGCCGGCATCCGCAGCGCCGGTCAGGTGGCATTCGAGCCGTCCTATGTCCGCGCTGCCTCCGGACTCGACGCCGGCCTCACCGCCTCACCCTTCGTCATGTATGGGGTCGGGGAGGCGATCACAGCCGAGGGCGCCGAGGTGCTGGCCGAAATCGGCCCCTCCTACTTCAACCGCAGCTACAAGCATTTCAGCTCGCACCAGCACGCTCCCGATGATCCCGCGGCGGCCTCGCTGGGGGCAGCGGTGACGGTAAAGGGCGGCATCGGCTACATCGCCTACCCGATCTTCCAGATGTACCACGCCATGGGTCAGCCGCTGTACAAGTACCTGGTGCGCGGGCTGATCGACCGGCTGCTGCCCAGCCGCGCCATCGTCACCGACCTGCCGTCGTCCGGTCGGGCGACGTTGACGCAGCAGGCGGCGCAGCAGCGCCATGTCCTCCACCTGCTCTATGGGGCGCCGCAGATCCGCGGCAAGGCGGTGCCGGCCGGCGAAGGCCATACCCGCGTCATGGAAATGATCGAGGATATTCCGACGCTTGGGCCGGTGACGGCCTCGGTGCGCTTGCCGCGTACGCCAGCCCGCGTCTATGACGCTCTGACGGGGGAAGACGTGCCGTTCACCAATGGTGGCGATCGCGTGGAAGTGCGGCTCCCGAGCCTTCGCATCCACGCCGCGCTGGTCTTTGAGGGAACGGTTTGAGCGACACCGACGACACCGAGAGCGGCCGGCGGCGCCACGCCACCATCGTCGAGGTCGCCGACCGCGCCGGCGTCGCCATCGGTACCGTGTCGCGCTACCTCAACGGCCACCCGGTGCGCCGCGGCAATCGCGAGCAGATCGAACAGGCAATCGGCGAACTCGGCTATCGCCGCAACGCCATTGCCGCCGCCATGAAGGCCGACCTCACCAACACGGTCGGCTTCATGGTGCCCTCGCTGTCGGAGTTCCACGCGCCGGTGCTCGAGCATCTGAGCCGGTCGATGCGTCGCGCCGGCCGGGCGCTGTTGAGCTATTGCCATGATGCCAACCCGGCATCGATTGGCGATGCGCTCGATTTCTTCGTCACCCATCGGGTCGATTGCCTGATCATGGATGGCCGCAACGACGTCGATGAGCGCATCCTCGAGCTCATCGGCAACGGCACGCCGGTGATCTTTTACGACAATGGCTGGCCGGGCCTGCCGGTGGATCGGGTACTGGTCGAAAACCGCGCCGCGAGTTTTCGCGCTGTCACGCACCTGCTCGATATCGGTCACACCCGCATTGCTGTGCTGACAGGCAATATCGGCGACTGGACCGGCGGCGAGCGCTTCGAAGGCTATCGCCAGGCGCTGCTCGGCCGCGGCATCGAGATCAACCCCGACTATGTGCTCGATTCGCATTGGTACGAGACCGAAGCCTATTCCGGCATGCTGCGCCTGCTCTCGCTCCCCGAACCGCCCACCGCACTCTATTGCTGCAACTACAACATGGCGGTCGGCGCGCTGCGGCTGCTTCGGGAGCACGGCTTGCGGGTTCCCGACGACATCTCGCTGGTCAGCTTCGACGACGTGCCGCTGTTCCAGCTGCATGAAACCGGCATTACCGCGGTGGCTCAGCCGGTGGCCAAGATCGCCGAGACCATCACCTCCATCATGGCCTCGCGCCTGTCGGATCGCGGCCTCAGCCACGCGCCGCACACCATCACGCTCAACTGCGACATTATCCTCCGCGGCTCGACCCGCCGCCTGCCAGACGCCCAGCGCCCCCGCTGATCCAACCCCTTCGCGCTTCCGAGGACCCGACCATGCCACGCTATTGCCTTGACCTCGATACCCCCGCGGCCGGGTTCATCGACAGCTTCCTCATCGGCAATGGCTGGCTCGGGGCGACGCTCGGCGGCGGCGTCGGCACCGAACGCTTCGCCCTCAACCTCGATACGGTGTGGTCCGGCGGGCCGCTGCAGCCCGCAGCCGACGAGGGTCCAGCTCGGCTGATGCCCGAACTGCGCGAGGCGATCCGCCGCCGCGATTACCTCAAGGCCGACGAGTTGGGGCGAGCGCTGCAGGGCAAGGCCTGGACCCAATCCTACCAGCCGCTCGGCGCCATCGAGCTCACCTATGCCGATGCCGATGCGACCGCCTACACCCGCCGCCTCGATCTCGCCGAGGCCGTGGCCCACAGCAGCTACGGCGCGGTTCGGCTCCAGAGCTTCGTCTCCCATCCCGATGGTGTGCTGGTGGCGACTGCCACGGGGCAGGGAGTGCTGGCGCTCGACAGGGTGGGCATGGCGTTCGTTTCGCCACACCCCGACACGCACATCTCGCTGTCCGAGGAGCATGGCATCAGGTGGCTGGTGGCCACCGCCCGGGTGGCTGCGCATGTCGTTCCCAACTACGTGCCGAGTGAGGAGCCGATCCGTTACGACGCGGCTGCGCCTGCGGCCGATGACACCGTCGCCACCGGCATGGGCTATGCCGTCGTCGCCGCAGTTGAGCGCGACAGGCAAACCGGCGGCCTCCGCCTCATCGCCTCCGCCGCCTCGGGCTATCGCGGCCACGATCAGCGGCCCAGCGCCGATTTCGCGGCCCTGGTGTTGGAGGCCCGGGCGCGCGTCGCAGCGGCCCTCGAGACCGGTCCAAGCGAGCTCCGACAGCGCCACCGCGACGATTATCGGCGCTTCTTCGATCGCGTCGACCTCGACCTCAGCGCCTCAGGTCCCGTGGCGGAACGGGCCGAGCTGCTGTTCCATTTCGGCCGCTACCTGATGATCTCGAGCTCGCGGCCCGGCACCGAAGCGAGCAACCTGCAGGGCATCTGGAATGTCGACGTGCGCCCGGCATGGTCGAGCAACTACACCATCAACATCAACACCCAGATGAACTACTGGCCGGCCGAGGCCACTGGTCTCGGTGACCTCCACACCCCGATGTTCAAGCTCACTCGCGAGCTTGCCGAAGCCGGCGCCGTCACCGCCCGGCGCTACTATGGCGCGGCCGGGGCGACCGCCCATCACAATGCCGATCTCTGGCGCTTCACCGCGCCGGTGCCCGGCATCCCGCAATGGTCGAACTGGCCGGCCGGCCTCTACTGGATGGCGGCGCACCTGCAGCACCATCTCGACCACGGTAGCGCGGGGGAGGGATTTGCGGCGGAGACGGCGCTGCCGGTGTTCCGCGCCGCGACCGAGTTCGCCCTCGACATGCTGGTCGACGACGGCGCCGATGGTCTCGTGGCCAGCCCCTCGACCTCGCCCGAGCACAGCTTTGTCGTCGGCGACGCCAAGGTCGCCATTACCGCGGGCACGGCGATGGATCAGGAACTGATCCGCGAGACGCTCGAGAATTTCGTCGGGCTCGCCGACCCCACCGATCCACTTGCAGTGCGGGCGCACGCGGCGCTCGGTCGCCTGCGCCTGCCGGTGATCGGCGCGGCCGGCAACCTGCTCGAGTGGGACGACGACAAGACCCCGGCCGAGCTGGGGCACCGCCATCTCTCCCACCTCTACGGCCTCTATCCCGGCATCCGCATCACCGAGACCGGTACGCCCGAGACGTTCGAAGCGGTGCGCCGCGCCCTGGCGCTCCGCCTCGACAACGGCACCGGCTATACCGGCTGGAGCCAGGCCTGGGTGCTCTGCCTCGCGGCGCGTCTCAGGGATCGCGATTTGGCCGAGCGCTCTATCAGCGGGCTGCTCGACCATCTGACCTCGCGCGCTCTGCTCGTCCTCCACCCGCATGACGGTTGGCCGGAGGGCAACGTGTTCCAGATCGACGGCAATTTCGGCGCCGTGGCCGGGCTTACCGAACTGGTGGTGCAAAGCCACGAAGGCGCCATCAGCCTGTTAAAGACGCTGCCGCCGAGCTGGTCGGCAGGCAGCATCCGCGACATCCGCTGCCGTGGCGGGCACCGGGCGAGCGTTTCGTGGCAGGAGGGCAGGCTGACGTCGGCAGCCATACTGGCCGGGCGCGACGGCGAGATCGTCGTCGACCTGCCGGATGGCGAGGTTGCCGTAACCGATCCGTCGGGACCTGTGGCCGTACGACTCGTTACTGGCGCCGCAGCGGGCAGGCGCCGCCTCGCCTGGAGCGGCAAGACGGCAACGCGCTACGCCATCTCTCCACGCTGAGCCGTGGGCTCGGCGTTGATAAGTCGATGCTGTCTTTGGAGGAAAGTGGTGCCCGGGACCGGAATCGAACCAGTGACACGCGGATTTTCAATCCGCTGCTCTACCAACTGAGCTACCCGGGCAACCGTGGCGCCCGAGGGCGCTAAGTCGGGCGGTTTATAGGGGGCATTGTCGGGGTGCGCAAGCGGGTTTTGCCATCTTCCTCAATGTGGAAAACCCGCCTTGGAAACCGGGCATGGAAGCCCGGTCCCGGGTATCGTTTCTGCACCATT
Organism: Devosia sp. LjRoot16; assembly: GCF_964252795.1. Lineage (NCBI taxonomy): Bacteria > Pseudomonadati > Pseudomonadota > Alphaproteobacteria > Hyphomicrobiales > Devosiaceae > Devosia > Devosia sp. LjRoot16. The sequence goes on along the minus strand of NZ_CAXUPH020000004.1, from coordinate 583,726 downwards.
CCGGTGGCTTGCTGCCGGCCGCACGGCTAGTCTGCCGCCGATTCAAAAAGAGGAGCCACCATGCTTGAGGATATCAGGGGCAAGCGCGCCCTCATCACCGGGTCGTCCACCGGCATCGGGGCCGCAGTCGCCAAGGAACTGGCGCGTCTGGGCGCCGCCGTCGCCGTGCACGGCAACAAGAATGCCGAAGCCGCCGAAGCCGTCGCCGCCGAGATCCGCGCCGCGAGCGGCAAGGCGGTGGTGGTGCTCGGTGACGTGAGCAACTCGGCCTCGGCCGCCCGAATCGTCGCCGATGCGGCGGCCGGGCTCGGCGGGCTCGATATCCTGATCAACAATGCCGGCGCGATTCTCGATCGCGTCACCAACGCCGCCTTCGACGATGCGACCTACGACCGGGTCTATAACCTCAATGTCCGCTCGGTGCTGGCTGTCACCAAGGCCGCCTATCCGCACCTGAAGGCCGCCGGCGGCGGTTCGATCATCAATACCGGCTCGGTGGCCGGTCGCTTCGGCGGCTTTGGTGGCTCGGCCGTCTACGCCTCGGCCAAGGCCGCGGTGCACTCGATCACCCGCAACGCGGCCCGCGAGTTCGCCCCCGACCACATCCGCGTCAACGTCGTCGCCCCGGGCTTCATCATCACCCCGTTCCACGACAAGACCCCGCAATCGGTCAAGGACAACGCCGCCGCACAGATCCCGATGCAGCGGCTGGGCACGGCCGAAGATTGCGTCGGCGCCTATGTGTTTTTGGCTTCGGACTCGATGTCCGGCTACATCACCGGCCAGATCATCGACGTGAACGGCGGGCAACTGATGCCGTGAGGGGTGGAGGCGGCAGACGCCGGATCATCAGTCGGGCATCTCCCCCTTGGCGGGGGAGAAAGCGATTTCTTAGGTTTAGCCGTTTGGCTAAGCCTTAGAAATCGCAAGAGAGGGGGACGTGAAGGATGCGCCAACCAGTCCCGCCTCGGCACCGCGCCTTCGCCAAATCCCTCCGCACCGACAGCACCGACGCCGAACGCAAACTCTGGTCCGTGCTCCGCGCCGGGCAACTCGATGGCTTGAAGTTCAAGCGCCAGGTGCCGCTCGACGGCTACATCCTCGACTTCGTCTGCCTTGAGGCCAGGCTGATCATCGAACTCGATGGTGGCCAGCACAGCGGCTCTGCTGCGGATCTGGTGCGCGACGAGCACTTTCGGGCGGCAGGCTTTCGCACGCTGCGGTTCTGGAACAACGACGTGCTGGAGAACCTCGGCGGGGTGTACGAGAAGCTGCGGATCGTGCTGAGAGATCGCGACCCCCTCTCTGGCGAAAACTAAGGGCCTAGCTGCGCTAAACCCAAGTTTTCGCTTTCTCCCCCGCCAAGGGGGAGAGTCCCGACTGATGCGCCGATGCAAATGGAAGCCACCGAACATCTCCCCCTTGGCGGGGGAGAAAGCAAAATCTTAGGTTTAGCCGTTTGGCTAAGCCTTAGATTTTGCAAGAGAGGAGGTCGTTTTGCGGACCCTACTCCTCGTCTTCCGCCTCATCGATCTTGGGAACCCCATCCTCCTCATCCACCTCCACCGGCTCGGCCGGGATCACATAGCTCCCGCTGAGCCAGCGATTGAGGTCGATGTCCTGGCAACGGCCCGAGCAGAACGGATGGTGTTGCTGGCTCGACGGTTTGCCACAGATCGGGCAGGGCCGCGTCGGCTTCAGCTTGATGATCTCGGCGGTCATTCGGAGCGTTTCCAGGAAAAGTGCGAAGCGGTTTTCCGGTTCGGAAGCGCGACCACTATAGAACTCTTAAACCGCTGTCAGGTTCGACTGGTTGAGCCAGTTGAAATGCACCGGATAGCCTTCACCCGCCAACAGCCCCACCGTCTCGTTGAGTGGCAGCCCGACCACCGCCGAGTAGGAGCCCTGAAGCTTCAGGACGAACGCCCCGGCGATGCCCTGGATGGCGTAGCCGCCGGCCTTGTCGCGCCATTCGGCGCTGGCGAGGTAGCTTTCGATCTCGCGGGCCGAGAGCCGCTTGAAGCGGATGCGGGTTTCGACCAGGCGTTTGCGCATCTGGCCCGACGGCGTCAGCATGGTGACGGCGGTGAACACCCGGTGCGAGCGGCCCGAGAGCACGCGCAGGCACTCCGAGGCTTCTTCCATCGTCTCGGCCTTGGGCAGGATGCGGCGGCCCACGGCCACCACGGTATCTGCCGCCAGCACCAGCGCGTTACCCGCGATGCCGGTGGTCTTGGCCTTGTGCTGCGCGGTGATCGCCTTCTGGTCGGCGAGGCGCTGCGCGAGCTTGCGCGGCAGCTCGCCTTTTTCCGGCGTCTCATCGATATGCGCCGGCACCAGATGTTCCGGCTCGATGCCGATCTGGTTGAGCAGCGCGAGGCGCCGCGGCGAGGCGGACGCGAGGATAAGCTCGGGACGGCTGGCCATTGGGTGCCCTATTTGAAGCGGTAGGTGATCCGGCCCTTGGTCAGATCGTAAGGTGTCATTTCGCACAACACCTTGTCACCCGCCAACACACGGATGCGATTCTTGCGCATGCGGCCGGCAGTATGGGCGATGATCTCGTGCTCGTTTTCCAGTTTCACCCGAAACGTCGCGTTGGGCAGCAGTTCGGTGACCACTCCCGGAAATTCGAGCACTTCTTCCTTAGCCATACTGTCTCCATCAGCAGCGCGGCAGTGTCACCCGCCGCACTTCCGGATCTTACCTGAAGCGGTAGTTGATCCGGCCCTTGGTCAGGTCGTAGGGGGTCATTTCGACCAGCACCTTGTCGCCCGCCAGCACACGGATGCGGTTCTTGCGCAGCCGGCCCGCCGTATGGGCGATGATCTCGTGCTCATTCTCCAGCTTCACGCGAAAAGTCGCATTCGGCAGCAGTTCCGTGATCACGCCCGGAAATTCGAGCACTTCTTCCTTAGCCATTCTCTCTCCTGAGACGGCCCCGCGAAACACGTTACTGGCAATGTCGGGGGCTTGAATTGGGCGCCACCTATACTGGATGTCGCCCGGTTTGTGAACCACCCGCAGGTGGGGATGCTCTGTTGATATGGGGAATGCGGTACGATTTGAGAAGTGGGTGACGTTTGCGCGCTGACTGCAGGCAGACGGCCCCCTCCCATCCTCCCCCATGAAGGGGGAGGTGCCCTGCCGGTTCACTCGGTACGATCATAGACAGAGCCTCGACTCTTCACCTCCCCCTTTATGGGGGAGGTCGGGAGGGGGCCGTCTCTATCAGTCAGCCCGCTCACCCCACCTTCGCCGGCGCCGCCACCAGCTTGTCGAGCCGTTCGCGCACCCGCTGCTGCAGTGTATCGCGCAGGGTGCGATAGGCGCTGAGCACCGCTTCGCGGTTGCCCTCGGTCTCGGTGGGGTCCGGCATCGGCCAGTGCTCGATCGCCCCCATCTCCAGCCCACGCCGTTCGACCGCCTCGGGCGCGTCGGTCGACAGCGTGATGACGAGGTCGAAATGGTTGGCCACCAGCTCGTCCATGGTGTGCGGAGTATGCACGCTCATATCGATGCCGATTTCTTCCATCACTTCGTGCACGAACCCATCGGCCTTGCCCGAGCGCACCCCGGCCGAGCGGACGATCAGCCGGCCGGGAAAGAACCGCCGCGCCAGCGCCGCGGCGATCGGCGAGCGCACCGAGTTCATCGAGCAGACGAACAGCACTGTCGGCAGGTTCGACTCGCGCTCGTCGATCCGGCTGGCGAAGGGCTGCACCGCGCAGATCAGCGTGAACAGCCGACGTGCGGTGTTGAGGTCCATCTCCAGCTTGTTGTCGAGCCGGGTGCGCAGCAGCTCCGCCGCCTCGTTGTGCAGGCCGCGCCGCGCCATGTCGACGGTTTCGATCTGGTAGGTCGAGCCGGTCTTGATCGCGTCGTAATAGCTTTCGCGAATGCGGAAATAGTCGCGGATCAGCCGCCGGAACGGCGTCAGCGACAGATAGTGCGCGGCGATCGGCTCATAGGTGTCGGGGTTGCGCACATCGAGCACGATGTAGTTCGAGATGATCGAGACGTGCAGCGCGTAAGGCCCGGTCGCCTTCACCCGCGCCGGGGCGAAGACGTTCTCCTCGACCAGGTCGTAGATGGCGATGCGCCACTCATGCACCTCGTCGGGGTCGACCGAGGTGATGGTGTTGGGGTCCAGCGTCACGGCGACGATGCGATCGCTTTTCGGATCGAACTGTCGCGGCGTCAGCGCCATCTAGCGATTGAGCCTTATGGCGATCGAGCGCTCATGCGCCCCGAGCCCCTCGGTTATCGCCAGCGTCCGGGCTGATGGAGCCAGTTCCGCCAGCGAGGCTGGGTCGCACCCGAGTACCGAGGTCCGTTTCATGAAATCGAGCACCCCCAGGCCGGACGCATAGCGCGCCGAGCGGGCGGTCGGCAGCACATGGTTCGAACCGCCCACATAATCGCCGATCGCCTCGGGCGTGTGATGCCCGAGAAAGATGGCACCAGCATTGCGGATTTTGGGGAGCAGCGCCTGCGGATCCTCGATCGCCAGTTCCACGTGCTCGGACGCGATGCGGTTGGCGAGCTCCACCGCTTCCGCCATCGAGGCGACGGTGATGATCGCGCCGAACTCTTCCCAGCCGGCGCGGGTGATCTCGGCCCGCGGCAACAGCTCGATCTGCCGCCACACTTCGTCCTCGACAACATCGGCCAGCCTGGGGTCGGTGGTGATGAGGATCGATTGCGCCCCGCCGCCATGCTCGGCCTGCGCCAGCAGGTCCGCCGCCACCCAGGCCGGGTTGGCGGAAGAATCGGCGATGACCAGCACTTCCGACGGCCCGGCGATCATGTCGATGCCCACCGTGCCGAACACCTGGCGCTTGGCCGCCGCCACATAGGCATTGCCCGGCCCGACGATCTTACTGACCGGGGCGATGGTCGCCGTGCCGTAGGCCAAGGCGCCGATCGCCTGCGCTCCGCCGATCCGGTAAATCTCGGTCACGCCGGCGATCTTCGCCGCCGCCAGCACCGCATCATTGGCCTCGCCGCCCGGCATCGGCACCACCATGGCGATGCGGCTGGCGCCGGCAACCTTGGCCGGCACGGCGTTCATCAGCACCGACGAGGGGTAGGCCGCCGTGCCGCCCGGCACGTAAATGCCCACTGCCTCGACCGGCGTCCAGATCGTCCCCAGCGTCACCCCGAGGTGATCCTGGTAGACGTGGTCCAGCGGCTTCTGCTTTTCGTGGTGCGCGCGGATGCGCTCATGCGCCACCGTCAGCGCCGAAATCACCTCGGCAGAGGTTCGCGCACTGGCGTCGGCGATTTCCTCGTCGGTAACCCGCAGCGCCCACGCGGCCTGCGCCGGCTTGTCGAACTTTTCAGTGTACTCGATCACCGCCGCGTCGCCGCGTGCCTTCACGTCCGCGAGGATCGTGGCCACCGCGTTGCCCACTTCCTCCGAAGCTTCGCGCTTCGAATTCAGCAGTGTCTCGAAAGCTTCGGCAAAGCCGGCATCCCGGCTGTCCAGAATAACTGGCATTAGTCGACGTGCTCGGGTTTGACCTTCGCCGCCCAGGCGGCGCCCAGATCCTGCAGCCGCGCTTCCAGCACTTCCACTTCCAGCCGCACCGTGCCGCCGCCGGCAAACGCCAGGTCGACCCAGCCGCTCGGCGCCGCGTTCTCGGTGAAGCGGATGGTCAGCAGTTCCAGCGCGCCCTCGAGCGAATTGGTGTCGATCCCCGCCACCTTCACCCCGGTCACCCGGTCGAAGTGCAAAGCCGCGCGCTTCCGCACCCCCGCCTTGGCGTTTCCACCGTCTTCCCAGGCATAGCGGTTCATCAGCAGCGCAAAGCGCTGGTCGGCCTTGGCGTAACCCATATCGCCGACGCGCACGATGGCGTCCTGCGTGGTCGCCGAAATCACGTCGAGGTCTTCGCTATCAAGCGCCAGAAGCTTGAGATCGGTCATGTGTTGGGGGTCCGGAAACGGTGGAATTGACCAGCAAGTGGGGGCCCGACAGACGATCTACAAGCTAAGCGCCGAGGGGGCAATCGCATATGAGCGCAGGTGGCTCCCGCGACCCCCTCTCTTGTGGGAGAAGGTGCCCGAAGGGCGGATGAAAGTACGGGAGTCTTAACGCACTCGCTCCTCTGCGGAGGAAAATTACCTCTCCCTGATTTTCTGCTGAACGCAGAAAATCTGGCCCTCCGCAAGGGCGAGGAAGAAGTCGGTGATTGGTGCAATTTACTTGATAACTGACCAGTCAGTCAGTTATAATCATCCTCATGAACACCACCGACAAGAAGTTCCGCCGGCGTGCAGAGGCGCGGCCGGACGAGGTGCTGGATGCGGCGCTGGAGCTGTTCATCGAGAAGGGCTTCGCCTCGACCCGGGTCGAGGACATCGCCAAGCGCGCCGGGCTGAGCAAGGGCACGGTCTATCTCTACTTTCCATCCAAGGAAGCGCTGCTCGAAGGGCTGGTGCGGCGGGTGGCCCGATTGCAGAGCGGGCGGTGCCGGATATGGCCCAGTTCGAAGGCGATCCGCGCCTGCCCATCGCCATGCTGGTGCATACGCTGCAAAATCTGCTCTGATCCCAATAATCTCGCGGTGCCGCGGCTGATCCTGCGCGAGATCATGAATTTTCCGGCCATTGCCGAACTCTATCGCCGCGAGGTGCTGGGCAAGGTGATCCCGGCGCTGACGGCGCTGGTGGCGCGCGGCGTCGCTTCGGGGCAGTTGCGAAAATCGATCCGGAAATGACCGTGCGCTCCATTGTCAGGCCCATCGTGGCCCATGTGGCGCTGAGCGAAGTTTCAGCATGCGGCGGAAAAGAGGGCTGACGCTCGACCGGCTGGTGGAAAACCACCTCGATATCCTGTTTCACGGCATTTCGCCTGCGGGCGAAGGAGACGCCATGAGCGACTTTTCGGCGGTCTGTTGGCGGCCGTTCTCGCCTTCTTCGCGCACGATGCCGGGCCCACTGGCTTCACCGGCTATATCAGGGCCGACTATGTCTATGTCGCGCCGGTGAGCGCAGGACGGATCACGGAAATCGCGGTGGCCGAAGGCCAGTCGGTGAGGCGCAGGCGACCTGCTCGTGCTCGATCAGAGCCAGCAGCGAGCCCTGCTGTCGGCGGCCGAGGCGCGCGTGGCGGCGGCGCGGGCGACGCTCGAAAATCTCGAGACCGGCAGCCGCAGCGAAGAACTCGATGTCATCCGCGCTTCGCTGAGCAAGGCCGAGGCGGATCTGGGGCTGGCGCGAAAGAGGACAAATCTCACGCGCAGCGAGCAGCTTGAAAAAGCGGGCACGGTTTCGGCGGCCAAGGTCGAGGTGGACAGCAATGCGGTGGCGTCGGCCGAGGCGCCGTCGAACAATTGAAGGCGCAACTGGCGGTGGCCGAACTGCCGGCGCGCTCAGGTCAGCAGGTGGCGGCGGAGGCCAATCTCGCCGCGGCAGAGGCCGATGCTCAAGGGCGCGGATAAATCTTCTCCCGAACGGCAAGTGCATGCGCCGGCCGCAGGCGTCATTGAAAAACTCTATTATGCCGTGGGCGAAGTGGCGGCCGTGGGGACCCCGATTGCCTCCATTCTGCCGGACAAGGCGCTTGAGGCGCGGTTCTTCGTACCAGAGACGGCGCGGTCGAGCCTTTCCGTCGGGCAGGCAGTGACCGTCACCTGCGATGGCTGCGCCGATATGGCAGCGACCGTGGTGCATATCGCGAGCAGGCGCGAACGACGCCACCGGTGATCTATTCGACCGAGGAGCGCAGCCGGCTCGTCTATCTCGTCAAGCGCGGCTTGATGATGCGGCAAAGCTGCAGCCGGGCCAGCCGGTCACCGTGCTGCCATGAGCGAGCCGCTGGTCATCGATGTGCATGGGCTAACCAAGAATTTCGGGCCGAAGCGGGTGGTCGACCATTTCGACATCCAGGTGCCGAAGGGCGCGATTTACGGGTTTCTGGGGCCGAACGGCTCAGGCAAGACCACCACCATTCGCATGCTCTGCGGGCTGCTGACGCCGGATGAGGGTGAGGGCACCTGCCTCGGTTTCGATGTGCGGAAACAAGCCGAGCAGATCAAGGAGCAGGTCGGCTACATGACGCAGAAGTTCTCGTATTACGAGGACCTCTCGATCCGCGAGAACCTCGATTTCGTGGCGCGCATGTACCGGCTCGACCGAAGGAAACAACGGGTCGACCAGGCGCTGGCCGATCTCGGGCTCGCCGACCGCTCGAGGCAGCTGGCCGGCTCACTGTCGGGCGGCTGGAAGCAGCGGCTGGCGCTGGCGGCGTGCCTGCTGCATGAGCCGAAACTGCTGCTGCTCGATGAACCCACCGCCGGCGTCGACCCCAAGGCACGGCGCGATTTCTGGGACGAGATCCGCCGGCTTTCCGCCATGGGTGTCACCGTGCTGGTCTCGACCCACTACATGGACGAGGCCGTGCAGTGCGACTTCATCACTTACATCGCCTACGGCAAGAAGTTGATCGACGGGCCCTCGGGCAAGATTCCCGAAATGGTGGGGCTCGAGACGTGGCGGGTGGAAGGGCCCGAGCTGGCCAAACTCGAGGACCGGCTGCTCAAGGAGCCCGGCGTAGTGCAGGTGGCGCGCTTCGGCACGGTGCTGCACGTCTCGGGCACCGACAAGGCGGCGCTGGAATCGACGGTCGAGCGGCTCAAAGCGGAAGGCACGCATCGCTGGAGCCTGCAGGTTGCCGGGCTCGAGGAGGCCTTCATCTACCTGATGACGGGGGCACGCGACAATTTCGCTGGTGATAGCGGCGCCGCGCCGGCGGGAAAGCAGGCGGCATGAACCTCGGCTTCTCGCTCAAGCGCTTCGGCGCCGTGCTCTACAAGGAATTCATCCAGATGCGGCGCGACCGCATCACCTTCGGCATGATGATCGGGTTGCCGATCATCCAGCTGTTCCTGTTCGGCTTTGCCATCAACGCCGACCCGCGCAACCTGCCGACGCTGGTGGAGATGGGCGATAACGGGCCGTTGAGCCGGGCGGTGATCGCGGGGATGCAGAACTCGTCCTACTTCGCCTTCAAAGGCGCGGTCTCCGGGATCGGCGAGGGCGAAGAGGCGCTGCGCCGGGGTGAAGCCAACTTCGTCGTGGTGATCCCCGAGGATTTTGAGCGCGACGTGGTGCGCGGCAACAAGCCGGAGATTCTGGTGGCAGCCGACGCGTCGGACCCATCGGCGACCGGCGGGGCAGTGGCGGCGCTGTCGGGGATCGTCAACGTGGCGATCGGCGAGACGCTGACCGGACCCCTGGCGCAGCAGGCGGGGTCGGCGCCGTTCTCGATGGTGGTGCACCGGGAGTATAACCCGGAAGGCAAGACCTCGACCAATATCGTGCCGGGGCTGCTGGCCATCATCCTGTCGATGACCATGGTGATGATCACCGCGGTGGCGATCGTCAAGGAGACCGAGCGCGGCACCATGGAGATGCTGATCGCGACGCCGGTAAAGCCGCTCGAGGTGATGCTGGGCAAGATCCTGCCCTATGTGTTCGTCGGCTATGTGCAGACCGCGGTGTTTCTCGCGGCAGCGAGCCTCGTCTTCGGGGTGCCGTTCGAGGGCAGCGTCTGGGCGTTCTTCCTCGGCTTCAACCTGTTCATCGTGGTGAACCTGGCGCTGGGCTTTTTGATCTCGACGGCGGCCAAGAGCCAGATGCAGGCGATGCAGCTGAGCTTTTTCACCATCCTGCCCTCGATCCTCCTCTCCGGCTTCATGTTCCCGTTCGCCGGCATGCCGGGCTGGGCGCAGTTCATCGGCCAGGCCGTGCCGGCGACGCATTTCATCCGGCTCATTCGCAAGGTGATGCTGAAGAGGGCGCCGGGACATTCGATGTGACCCGCTGAGCTGACCGCGCTCGGCGTGATCGTGCTGTTGATCACGGTTGTCGCCATGCTGCGCTATCGGCAGACACTCATTCGGCTAAAAAGGCGCGGGGAGCCACAATGGCCGACCACCCCCCGACCCGAGTCCGCTACGTCACCCCGTAACCCGCTCGATCTCCGCGCCAACCGCGCTCAGCTTGTCCTCGAGCCGCTCAAACCCGCGGTCGAGGTGGTAAATCCGGTTGACCACCGTCTCGCCGCGCGCCGCGAGCCCGGCGATCACCAGCGACACCGAGGCGCGAAGGTCGGTCGCCATCACCTGCGCGCCTTTGAGCTGCGGCACGCCGGTCACTGTCGCCACCTGGCCATCGACCTTGATGTCGGCGCCGAAGCGGGCGAGCTCGGCCACATGCATGTAGCGGTTCTCGAAAATGGTCTCGCGGATCTGCGAGGTGCCGTTGGCCATGGTCATCAGCGCCATGAACTGCGCCTGCAGGTCCGTCGGAAAGCCCGGGAACGGCTGCGTCTCGGCATGCACCGCCTGGATGCCGTTGCCGTTGCGCCTGACCCGGATGCCGTCCGCTTCCGAGCTGATCTCTACCCCTGCGAGCGCCAGCGTATCGAGCGCCGCCTGCAGGTGCTCGGCCCGCGCATGCTTCAGCAGCACGTCACCGCCGGTCATCGCCGCCGCCATGGCATAGGTACCGGTCTCGATCCGGTCCGCCACCACGGCATGGGTCGCCCCATGCAACTCGTCGACGCCCTCGATGGTCAGCGTCCGCGTGCCGATGCCGGAAATCTTCGCGCCCATCTTCACCAGGCACTCGGCGACATCGCTGATCTCGGGCTCCATCGCGGCGTTCTCGAGCACCGTGGTGCCCTTCGCCAGCGTCGCCGCCATCAGCAGCACGTGCGTCGCACCCACCGTCACCTTGGGGAACACCACGCGGGCGCCGCGCAAGCCGCCCTTGGGGGCGCGCGCCACCACATAGCCTTCATCGATTTCGATCTCGGCGCCCAGTTCCTTCAGGCCCGCGAGGAACAGGTCTACCGGCCGCGTGCCGATGGCGCAGCCGCCCGGCAGCGACACCCGCGCCTCATGCGCCCGCGCCAGCAGCGGCCCGATCACCCAGAAGCTCGCGCGCATGGTCGAGACCAGCTCGTACGGCGCCGTGGTGTCGACGATCTCGGCCGCCTGCAGCGTCATCCGCTGGCCTTCCAGCGTCGGCGCCTTGCGGCCATGCACGGCGATATCGACGCCGTGATTCTCGAGGATTTTTTCGAGCTGGTTGACGTCCGCCAGCCGCGGCACGTTCTCCAGCACCAGTGGGTCTTTGGTCAGCAGCGACGCGATCATCAGCGGCAACGCCGCGTTCTTGGCGCCCGAGATGGGGATCTCGCCCCTCAACTCATTGCCACCCACCAGACGAATGCGATCCATGTTGTCTTCCCGACTGCGGAGCGTTCTGCCCCTTGCTTGGAGCATCTCACCGTTTCTGTGAAACGGCGAAAAGCTCCAAATCCCTATTTGTCGCGCTTTCGAACCGGAAAAGTCTGCAACTTTTCCTGAAAGCGCTCTTAGCTATCCGAGTCACCAAGCGGCTTCAACGCGGCCACATCGGCCGTGTCGTTCGATTCCGTCTCGGGTAGAGATTTGCCGGTGCCCGCCGCCCGGGCCCGCGCTTGTTCTTTCCGCCGCTTCAGGTTCTCCCGAAGCTTTGCGGCCAATCTTTGCTCGCGCTTCGCCGCGTCGTCAGCCACGTCCAGCCTTGCCTTCACGTCACTCGATTTCACGCGCCACCCTAGCAGCAAAGCCACGTTCGCTGCTGTAGCCCGTTTGCAAGCTTTTTGCGCTTGCACCAGCCAAAGCCCTGTGGCAGTAACCGCCCCACGCCGCCGGGGGCCTCGCCCCACGCCCATGCGTTCGCTGCAGTAGCTCAGTGGTAGAGCACTCCCTTGGTAAGGGAGAGGTCGAGAGTTCAATCCTCTCTTGCAGCACCATTCTTTCCCGTTGAACCTATCGACAATATCGGATCGGCCCGCGCTCTAGAACTGAGCGAACCGCTGCTCGACCTTCTGCGCGAACTTTTCCCGCGCCTCCGGCGAGATGTCGTAGACGGAGTGTTGCGCGAGATAGAGGTGCTTCACGCCAAGGCCGCCGCAGGTGGCTTTCAACCCGCGCAGCAGCACCTTTCTCGCCGGATCCTGCATCAACAGCTTGTTGTAGAACCAGGGCGCGCCGCAGGTGGTGACCACGCCCATTCGAGTGAGATTCCGCAGAGCCGGCTTGATGAGACCTCCACCCGGCGGCTGTTCAAAGGCCACGCCCGGACGCCATACGCGATCGAAATAACCCTTGAGGATCGCCGGCATGCCCAACCACCAGGTGGGAAAGCAGAAGACGCAGGCGTCGGCCCATTGCAGCGCGTCGATATAGACCTTCAGGTCCTGCGGTGGCGGCTGTGGCGGCTCGTCGTGCCCGCGCCACTCCTCCTCCCCCATCGTCGGGTCGAACTTCATCGCGTAAAGGTCGAAATCAATGACCTCGTCGCCCCTGGCGTTGAGCGTCCGCAGGATCCGCTGGTGCAGCGACGCCTGGTAGCTGCCGACCGCCGGATGCGCATAGACGACGTTGACCTTCATGACGGGCGGCCCCCCTGCGTCCATCCGACTATGGCAGCTTGCGCAAAAACCCCGCAAGGTCCGCCGTCACGTAACGCGCATGCGACCCACCAGTACGTTCGAGCTCCCCCGCTGCTGGGTGCACCTTCGCCCCTATCGATCCGCAACTGGGTAATGGCTGCTCTGGCCGCGCGGGACGTTCGCGTCCTGCACCACAACGGAACCACTTGATTTCGGTATGGCGTCAAGCGTGGTCGAAGATGCCCGGAAACCGGGGATTGGCAGCGACGGATTGAGCGGGGAATTTGGTATGGGGCCGGTGACGGCCTCAGGGTGCATAGTCCCCCCTGTTCGGGCGCGGGGCCGGTTCACCAAGGGGCACTGCGCATGGCGTTGGAAGCATTCACCGAGATCTCCCTCCGGCTCTGGCGTGCGTCTGTCGCCTACGTCACCAAGACGCCCGAGCGGAAGTGGACTGCGGCAGGGGTTGGCCTCGGGTTCGGCGTTGCCTTGATCCTTGTGCCCCCGCTTGGCATCGCGGCGTTCGGCGGTGCCATGGCCGGGTGGTGGATCGTGGTCACTATCGTGACGCTGTTCGGTGGCATGGCGGGGAACCGCTGGGGCGTCCAGCTTGAGCGCCGCCGATCAAAGAAGCCGTAGGACAGCGAAGCGCACTAGGTGTGAGGTGCGGGGATGGTGCGGGGGGTGCGCGGTTGCCACGCCTGTCGAGATCGACACCTCGCATTTTTGGCCAACTTTTGGGGGCCTCAGCGGAGCACCAAGTGGGTGGCTTTCGCTCCCTTTGGTGGTTCGGTAGAGTGCCCTTACGGGGGGCAACGCCATGGCAGACAGGCACTACCAAGTGGTGGTCGAGAAGGACCACATAAATAAGCTCGCCAGCGCAAAGCCGATCCCCGCAGTTGCGGAGTTGGTGTGGAACGGCCTCGACGCGGACGCTACGCGCGTCGACGTGGGGCTTGAGCGCGGGCCGCTGGGGCTTGAGGCGGTCACCGTCACTGACAACGGGCACGGCATCTCCTTCGATGAGGCGGAGGCGCTGTTCGGTAGGCTCGGCGGGTCGTGGAAGGCACACGGCAACCGCTCGCGGAAGCGAGGCCGCATCCTTCATGGCAAGGAGGGTAAGGGGCGCTTCAAGGCACTGGCAATCGGGCGAGTTGCCCAGTGGACCAGCGTCTACCGGGCAGAAGACGGTCGCGTTCTTCGGTTCACCATCACCATCATCCGCGACGATCTGACTGATGTGCGTGTGTCCGAGCCAGAGGAGTTGGGCCGGGGCATTTCCACAGGCGTGGAGGTGCGGATTACGGAACTCGACCGATCCTTCCGCTCGCTTGAAGCGGACCAAGCCGTCCAGCCGTTCTCTGAACTGTTCGCGCTCTATCTGACCGACTACAGGGACGTTGCCGTTTTTGTTGACCGCGCGAAACTAGACCCAGAGAGCCTGATCGAGAACCGCGCGGAGTTCACGCTGAACGAAGTGACCCACGAGGGGCGCACGTATGGCGTCAAGTTACATCTGATCGAGTGGAAGTCGTCGGCGGAACGCTGGGTCTTTCTGTGTGGGGACGAGGGTTTCCCGTTCCAGCGCCTGACACCGACTTTTCACAGTCCGGGGCATCAGTTCTCCGCCTACCTACGGTCTGGGCTTTTCGACGAGCTTCAAACCACCGGCCAGATTGACCTAGCTGACTTCACCCCGGCACTAAAGTCGGCCTACGACGAAGCCGCGGACCTCACGAAGGGCTACTTCAAGGACCTCGACACGGAGCAGTCCCGCTCGGAAATCGAGAAGTGGAAGGAACAGAATGTCTACCCGTACCGGGAGCCCGCCGAAAGCGTTGTGGAGGTGGCTGAGCGGCAGGTCTTCGATATTCTTGCGCTCAACCTGAACCGGCAGCTTCCCACCTTCTCGGATCAAGACAGCCGTACGAAGGCGTTCCAGCTGAGGATGCTCCGCCACGCCGTCGAGAGGGGACCGGAGGAGCTACAACACATTTTCACCGAGGTCCTACAGCTGCCCATAAAGAAGCAGCAGGAGTTATCGCAGCTGCTCCGCGACGCCGACCTCGGGAACATTATCACGGCCTCTCGCTTGGTGACTGACCGGATGAGATTCCTCACTGGGCTTGAAGCGTTGATCTTCGACCCCGACACCAAGCCGCACGTCAAGGAGCGCAGCCAACTTCACCGCATCCTGGCCGAAGGGAACACATGGGTGTTCGGCGAGGAGTTCAACCTCACCGTAGACGACCAGTCGCTGACCGAAGTTCTCCGCAAGCACCGGCAACTGATTGGGGCCGACACCGTCATCGACGAGCCCGTGAAGCGCATCGATGGCAAGGTCGGCATAGTAGATTTGATGCTATCGCGGTCTGTGCCCACCAACCGGGCCGACGAGAGGGAGCACCTTGTCGTTGAGCTCAAGCGCCCGTCGAAGAAGATCGGCGGGGCCGAGATCATGCAGGCCAAGAGTTACGCCTACACCGTGGCGAAGGACGAGCGGTTCCGCCACATCAACACCCGGTGGACCTTCTGGGTAGTCTCCAATGATCTGGACGAGTTCGCTCAGACCGAAGCACGCCAGAAGGACAAGCCGCGCGGGCAGGTTGCGCAGACGGACGACGGCCTCGTTGAGGTGTGGGTGAAGTCTTGGGCGGAACTGTTCGCAGAGAGCAAGGGGCGGATGCGGTTCGTGCAGGACCGGTTGCAGGCGAGCGTGAACCGCGAGGATGCGCTGACCTACCTCCGCTCTACCTACGCCAAATACCTTAACCCCGAGCTTGAGGAGGTCGAGGAAAGCGCCGTGCAAGTCGCCGAGGCTGAGAGCACCTCGGCATAGAAAGGCAAATGTTGGAGGGCAATTTCCCTCATTGGAGCCCCCGTTCACGCCCGTCTAGGACCGCATCAAAGCGACCCACAACGCCCTCAATCCAAGGGACCAGACGGGAAGCGGTCGCCCCCCACTCGTTCAGGTCGCGGATGAGCCGGTCCCATTCTGCCAGCCCGCGCTGGGCGATAACGTGGTCCTTCACGGTGTCGGCAAGGGTCTGCAACTGCTGAGCGTCGGCCTTGATCTTCGCCATCGAGCTTGAGCAGCTTTCCGCCGCAGCAGGTTCGTCGGGGCACACTTGGGCGCACCTAGCGAGCAGCCTCGCGGTCTCGGTGTCTATGAGGTCCAACGCCCTCTCCACGTCCCCTGCCACCTCCGCCGTAAGTCGGAAGGCTTCGGCTCTTCGGTCAGCAATCCGGTCTGCGCGACCCTGCCCAAACCCGAACAGTGAGAGGACCAGCGAAACCCAATCCAACTATCGTCTCCATCTTGGAACCACAGCCCCGATCACACTCGGTTCAGGTCGATCTGAATGCCCTTGGCGTTTATCTCCTTCGCAAGCGGCAGCGCCGCCTCCCTCACGTCATCCTTGAACGGAATGTAGATCAACCCTTGGATATCGCTGGGCCGCTCCATATTCTCTTGCTGCTTCATCAAGACTGCCACCCGATCTCGACCGAGCTTAGTGAGCATCATTCCAAGTTCGAGGACCACGTTCTGCCGTGCCCTAAAAGCCTTCTCCTCGGGGTGCCCCTCGCGATGGCCTTCATCATCGGGTGTGGCAAGCACGACTGCGAAGCTCGCCCTACCTGCCGCACCTTCCAACTTTTCAATGATTGTCTGACCGCCAGAAGTCAGTTGATCGAGGATCAGCGGGTTCAAACCCCATCGCCGTAGCATCGCCTCCAACTCGGTTTTCGCCGGGTCGTCATGCCCATAAACTACAAACACATCGCGCGGTCCTGCTGCTCCATTGGCGGGAGCCGCGACGGGTAATCCGTTGCCAATCGGTACGGCTAGGGGTTGGCCGAGGAGCGCCTTGATGCCGCCTTGGTTCTTTCCCTGGGCGACCACCTTTCCGCTGTCATAGCACTGAACGATCTCGCCGCCCGCACAGCGTATTGACCACCCGAGATCGTTGCTCATGCGGTCAATCGATTGTATTTGCAGTCCGTTCGTCTGCAGTAGGTTGATTATGTCATCCTTGCCCAATTGCTTCCCCCAAGCAGCATGCAAATACGATTTTGAGTAAGTTCAGCTAAACCAAGTGCTCCGGCACCACAACATCAAACCCCCTGTGGTCAACCGAACTGCCACCAACGCGATCTGGATACGAGGAACACGCGATGCGGTATCTGGCGGTCTTGCTTCTGGTCTGCCTAGCGATGATCGGAGGCGCGAAGGCCGGTGGCCTGACGGGGAGCTACGTCGCCCGGTCGGACATGGGTGCCGTACTGGTGCAACTCGTGGAGACAAGCGACGGGCACGTGACAGGCCGCTTTGAGCAGAGCTTGGTGACGGACAAGGGCACCGTGGAGACCCGGACTGCTTCTCTCAACGGAGCGGCAGACGGACCTTCCGCGGTACTGACACTCACCGCCGAACAGTTCCTCGGAGAGTCCGCCACCGTCTCAGTCACCGTCTCGGGGGAAGAACTGGTGCTCACCGGCAAAGGAATGGACCTCCGCCTCCGCAGTGGTGCCGTGGACGACTACCGAACGGCGCTCACTGGCCTAGCCCTATCCGCCGAAATCGTTCGCCAATCCCAAGCGGAGGACAAGGCTCTTAGAGAGCTTCGGGCTTTCAGCGTGGCGGCAAAGAAGTTCGCGGCGGAGACCGTGGACCGGCTGGCGAGGTTCGCCCCCACCGAGGCCGCTTTCAGGGACGCCACGGATCGTATGCGTCGGGGCCTTGCGAAAGAGCGGGGTATCATTGGCGGTGATGAAGCCTCCGTTGCCCGGAGCCAATTGTCTGTCGCTATCAGCCAAACTGAGGTGGAGGCGTCAGCGGCGTATGGGCGGGTTGAGGCGGCCAAGCAGTCGTTTGCGAGTGGAGCCAGTGGGCTACTCCAGCAATCGGAACAGGTGGCGAGCAGGTGCTCAAATCTCGCGCCCCTGCGGAACCCCGATAGCCTTCCCGAATGGAAGTCAGCGTGCGCGGATGCGGATGAGAGCCTAAAGGCCCTCAGGTCCCATATCGGCTCCATGCAGCAGGCGTTCGCCAGCATCGAAGCAGTATGGTTGGAGCAACACGGCGAGATGGTGGAGTTGACCCGTGCGGCGGAGGCGGCGGAGCAATAGAGCCGAACCGGGTGTGGCTACAGGGGTGGTACACACCGGGGTGCACTGATGCTCGGAAAGTGCCCGATTTCCGGGGCTCAGACGAAACTCTCGCCGGGTTCAATCCTCTCCTGCTGCACCATTCACCTCGATTTCGAGGTCTCCGCTCGCGCCGAAGACCGCCTGCCACCCCAGGGCCGCCGTCCATCCCGGCTTCATTCAACTCCCACCTCCGATCGATCCAAGACAGCTCCAGACGCCAGTGCGACTATCCCCTCAGACAACACGGCACACAGCCGGACCCGAGGAGACAAAGGTGCACGATACGCTCAGCGTTCCCGACTACCCGCTCACCCAGGAGCAGATCGACCAGTATCGCCGGGACGGGTTCATTCAACTGGACGATGTGATCACCGGCCCGGTGCTCGAGGCGATGCGGGGGGCCGTGGTGAATGCGGTGGCGGTAGAGACCAACGAGGCGCCCGATCGGCCGCGGACCGGGGCGCAGGCGACCTATGAGAAGATCTTCAATCAAAAGGTGAATCTTTGGCAACGCCACCCCGATGTTGCCCGGTTCACGCTGTCCGCCGCGCTCGGTCGTATCGCGATGCGCCTTGAGGGACGCCCTATGCGGCTCTGGCACGACCAGGCACTGTTCAAGGAACCGATGAAGGGCAACAACCGCACGCCCTGGCATCAGGATGCGGTGTACTGGCCGCATGTCGACCGCTGGCACCAGACGACGATCTGGATCGCGCTCAAGGATGCGACGACCCATAATGGCTGCATGGCCTTCGTCGAGGGCACCCATTCGCTGGGGCCCCAGCCGGCCGTCGATCTCAGCGATCCGCAGGACCTGTTCGACCACGCCCCGCACTTGAGGCCGGTGAAGCCGGTGCCGCGGCCGTTGAAGGCGGGGAGCGCCACCTTTCACAACGGGCTGACCTTCCACTATGCTGGCCCCAACAAGTCCGACGGCACGCGCGAAGCCTTCGCCATCATCTATATGCCCGATGGCACGCGCTACGATGGCAAGCCGCATATCGTCACCGACGAGCAGGGGTTTGCGGCCGGCGATCTGCTCGATAGCGAGCTGTTCCCGCGGGTCGGCTAGCGATGCGCTACCGGGCGTTCGGCGGCACCGGCTGGCAGGTCAGCGAGATCGGCTTCGGCGCCTGGCAGATCGGCGGCGACTGGGGCGGGGCGAGCGATGCGGAGTCGATCCGCACGCTGCACCACGCCTTCGAGCGCGGCATCAACTTCGTCGACACGGCCGAGATGTATGGCAAGGGCCGCTCCGAAACGGTGGTGGGGGAGGCGGTCCGGCAATGGCGGCAGGGCCGGATCTATGTGGCGACCAAGGTGCAGCCGACCGTCTGGCCGAGCCCCAATGAGGATCGCCCACTGATGCGCGGCCGCTACCCGGCCTGGCATCTGCGCGCTGCCGTCGAAGCGTCACTGCGGCGTCTGCAGGTCGAGCGCCTCGACCTGCTGCAGCTCCATTGCTGGGTGGCGGATGGCGTCACCGAGCTCGATTGGCTGGAGACGCTCAATGCGCTGCGGCTCGAGGGCAAGCTCGACCAGATCGGCGTGTCGCTGCGCGATTACCGGCCCGATGACGGCATTGACCTGGCGCGCCTCGGCCTCGTCAGTTCGCAGCAGGTGATCTTCAACCTGTTCGAGCAGCGCCCGCGGGATCGGTTATTTCCCGCCGCGCCGGATCATCCGTCGGCCTTCATCGCCCGGGTGCCGCTCGATTCCGGTTCGCTGACCGGCAGCTGGACTGCCGCGACCTACGCCGGCTGGCGTGCGGGATCGGTGCCGCACCAGCTGTTTCGCGGCGACCGTTTCGCTGAAACACTGGCGCGGGTCGAACGGCTGAAGCAGCTCTGCGCGCCCTATTGTGCGACCCTGGCCGAGGCCGCCATGCGCTTCAGCCTCAGTGCGCCGGAGGTCTCGACCGTCATCCCCGGGATGCACAGCCCGGCCGAGGTGGACGCCAACATCGCCTATGCCGATGGCGCGCCGTTTCCCGAGGAATTGCTGGCGCAACTGAGCGCCCATAGCTGGCCGCGGAACTACTACCAATGAGCGCGGACCCGGCTTCCGTTCAATTCGAGCTGCTGCTGCCGAGCGAAATCCGCGAGGGGCTGGCGCAGCGATCGCTCGTCTATCTGCCGCTCGGGACTTACGAGTGGCACGGCGCGCATCTGCCGGTCGGTCTCGACGGGCTCACTGCGCATGGGCTGTGCCTGTTGGCGGCGCAGCGCGGCGGTGGGCTGGTGCTGCCGCCGCTCTACTACGGCACCGGCGGCGGGCATGGCGACTATCCCTGGACGATCATGGCCGCAGCCGACGAGATCCGGCCCTTGCTGCGGCAGACGCTCCGGCGCCTCGGGGCATTCGAGGTCGGCGCCGTGGTGATCCTCAGCGGTCACTTCGCGGGCGAGCAGATCGAGATGCTCCGCGGGCTGGAGGCGGAATGGGCGTGTTCGGGCGGAGGCATGCGAGTTCGGGCGCTGGCGGTCAGCATGGCCACTGGCCTGGCCCTCGCGCCGGACCATGCCGCCCGCTTCGAGACCACGCTGCTCAGTGCGCTGTGGCCTGATCGGGTGCGGCTCGACCTGCTGCCGGCACTGGCCGAAGCGCCCAGCATCGACCCGGGTGGCAACGAGATGGGGGCGCAGCGGCATGACCCCGCGCACCCGCTGTTCGGGATCTTCGGTCCCGATCCGCGGCGGTTCGACCCTGGTGAGGCGCTGCCGCTGCGGGACGCCATGGTTGATTGGCTGCTGGGGGAGGCTGGTGCGCTCTAGAGCGGAGCGCCTCACTGATGGGGGCCTTCTGGTGCCGTCATGGATGAGCCAGACCGCTGCATCGCCCCACCCACCGGCTGTCATCCCTGCGAAAGCAGGGACCCATTCATCCACCTGCGCTGCGGCGAGTTGGGTCCCAGCTTTCGCAGGGATGACACCGAGTTTGGGGCGCTTGCCGAGCGTCAGTACGGGGCCCTCTGGTGCCCTTCTATGGGTGGGCTAGGGTACTGGATCGCCTCCCCGCCGGCTGTCATCCCAGCGAAAGCTGGGACCCAACTCTCCCCTGGTGCGGGCTGTGAAATGGGTCCCAGCTTTCGCTGGGATGACACCGAGTTTGCGGAGCGGCTTGTAGCCAACAACGTGAAGAACCCGGCTCACACATTGTAAATCGTCCGATACGCCGAGGGCGTCATGCCCTGGTAGCGCTTGAACAGCCGGCAGAAATGCGGGGCGTCGGAATAGCCGAGTTCGGCGGCGATCTCGGTGATGCTGGGGCGCGGGTTGAGCAGCAGCGTGCACGAGCGGTGGATGCGTCGCCGCTGGAAGAAATCCGTCGGCCCATAGCCGGTCGAGGCGCGGAACAGCGCCGAGAAGTGGTCGACCGAGAGCCCCGCCGCCCTGGCGCTGCGGGCCACCGAATAGGGGGTGCCGGCGCCGGCAGCCCGATCGATGGCCTCCATCGCGGTCCACACCTCGGGCCGGAAGGTGAGGGTGGCCGAGGTCGGGTCGTGCCGCATCCAGGCTCTCGCCATCGTCGCCACTGCCTTCTGCAGCGCACAGCGGAGGAACAGCGGCGATGGTGCAGCACGGTTCCCCTCGGCTTCGATCTGCGAGAGTTCCGCGGCAACCAGCTCGAAATCGGCGGCGTCGAGCCGCATCTGCACGGTGTCGACGATCTGCGCGCGCATCAGCGTGGTCGAGAGAAACAGCGGCACCGCTCCGGGCTCGGTCCATAACAGGCCGAGATCGCCCATCAGCCATTCGCTGAGGTAATAGGCGTTGATCACCTCGATCCGCTCGACCCGCTCGAAGGCGTGCACTTCGCCCGGCGGCACGACGACGACATCGCCGCGCGCCAAGGGGGCGCGGCCATTTTTGGTCCGGTGCGTAGCGCCGCCCGAGGTGACGATGCAGATCTCGTGGTAGGCGTGGTCGTGCGGCGGCACATCCTCGATCACCTCCAGCCGCTGCGCCCTGACGGGCCGGCCGGCCGAGAGCTGTACGGTCGATTGCTCGATAGTGTAGTGCGCCGCAAACGGCGATCCGGGATTCATTCAACGAACCTAGCCGCACCTGCCGCAGCGCAACAAGCCCCTTCGTTGGACGCAAATCGCGGGTTCGTTCAAGCTTTGCGGCTGAATGCTGCAAGACGCGTGGCGAGGCGCCGTGGTCCTTTAGCCGACTGCCCAGCGGGAGACGGGTGGAAACTGAGGGAGGAACGAAAGTGAACAAACGCACGGCAATTCATCTGCGCGCCGCTGTCCTGGCGACGGCGCTGACTGGGCTAGTAACCGGGTGGGCCTCGGCCCAGACGGTGAACCTGACCTTGAGCCATTTCAACAACCCGAACGAAGTGGCCACGGCCAACAAGCTCATCGAGGTGTTCGAGGCGGCAAACCCCGACATCAATATCGACGTGGAACTGATCCCCACCGGCGGCGATGGCGACAACCTCGTCAAGACCCGCCTCTCGACCGGCGATATGACGGATCTCCTCTGGTACAATGCCGGCTCGCTGTTTCATGCGCTCAACCCGAAAGAGCGTTTCGTCGATCTGACCGACGAGCCATACCAGGCCGCGATCCTCGATTCATTCAAGTCGGTGGTCACTGAGGACGGTCGCGTCTACGGCGTGCCGATCGGCACCGCCTTCGGCGGCGGCGTGCTCTACAACCGCAAGGTGTTCGAGAAGCTGGGGCTCACCGTGCCCAAGACCTGGGCCGAGTTCATGGCCAATAACGAAAAGCTCAAGGCAGCCGGCATCCCCGCGGTCATCCAGACCTTCGGTACTCCGTGGACGGCGCAGCTCTTCATGCTCGGCGATTACTACAACCTGCAGGCGGCCGAGCCGGATTTTGCCGAGCGCTACACCGCCAATCAGGCCAAGTACGCCACCGCTCCCGCCCTGAAAGGCTTTGAGCGGCAGGAGGAGGTGTTCAAAGCCGGCTACCTCAACGAGGATTTCGCCTCGGCCATCTTCGAGGATGGGTTGCGCATGGTGGCCGAAGGCGAGGGCGCGCAATATCCGATGCTCTCGATCACCGTCGGCACCATCGCCACGACCTATCCGGACCTCGTCAACGATGTCGGCTTCTTCGCGCTGCCGGGCGATGACGCGACGAAGAACGGGCTCACCACCTGGATGCCGAACGGGCTCTACATCACCTCGACCACCTCGCACCTGGCGGAGGCCAAGCGCTTCGTCGAGTTCGTCGCCAGCACTGCCGGCTGCGATGCCCAGACCGCGGCGATCGGCGCGACCGGCCCCTATCTCGTAAAGGGCTGCACTATCCCGGCCGACGTGCCGCCGGTGGTCAGCGACCTCTTGCCCTATTTCGAGACCGACGGAGCAACGGCGCCGGCACTGGAGTTCCTCTCGCCGGTCAAGGGGCCGAACCTGCCGCAGATCACCGTGGAAGTCGGCTCCGGCATCCGCTCGGCCGCTGACGGCGCCGCGCTCTACGACGAGGACGTGAAGAAACAGGCGCAGCAGCTGGCTCTGCCGGGCTGGTAAGCTCCGCCTGGAGCGACCCGCGTCGGGTCCTCGACGCGGGTCGCCGTTCCCTGTCGAGCTGCCGCTTCACCAGCGGCGGCTCGACAACGACGACGGCTAGAGTTCGATCTCGTACGCCGTCACCGAGGCCTTGGGCACGTGCAGTTTCCCAGCCGCCGGCTCGTTGGTGGTGGTCACCGCGAACACCTCGAGTGCGGTGCTGTCGATCGCCGTGTCGAGTTCGGGGTTGATGCGGTGGGCGCGGACCGCCTTCGGTGTCACCCCGCCGAGGTCGAGGTTCACGTCGGCCGCATGGTCGAGGCTGGTGTTGACGACGTGCACGTAGAGCGTGTTGCCCGAGCGGCTGGCCGACACTTCGATTGCCTTGTCGTCCGAAGCGATTGCCACCCCATGCGTGCCCGAGTTGCGGCGGAACAGCCGCATGATGTGGCCGACCGGCAGCAGGTAGGGTTGCTCGCGCGGCGAGCCCAGCAGCACGGCGTTCACCGTCCAGCTGGTGCCGGCGAAATCGGCCAGGGTCGAGATATCGATGATATCGGAATGGCGCTCGAACAGCGCCATGCAGCGCGCGTGGTAGAGCCCGGAGATCCACTCGCGCAGCATCTCGGATTTGTTGTGCGGCTGGATCGACAGGTGCCCTTCGGTGATGGCGAGCTTCGCCGTCGTGCCGAGATCCCTAAGCGTCGCGCGGGCGCCGAGCAGCTTGTCCTCGACTTTTTTGTACATGCCGTCGAGCGCCTCCCAGGTCGCGCCGTAATCCTTGCGGTAATCGCGGCCGTGCAGCACCGTCCGCTCGTCGCCGGGGTTCTGGTGCATCATATGGATGGCGACCATGTCGACCAGGTCGCCGCCTTCCTGCACCAGCTCGTTGGCCCACCACTTGCCGGTGTCGCGCTCCATGTCGCCCCAGCCGATCAACTGGATCGAGGGGTCGCGCGCCTTCATGGCTTTGGCGAACTCGACATAGTTGCGGGCGTTTTCGGCGCTGGTGAACCGTTCGCCGGCCTTGGGGTAGGAGGTCTCGTTGCCGATCTGCCACGTGTGGATCGCCCACGGCGCCTTGCGGCCATTGGCGATGCGCTCGGCATTATCGGGGTCGTTGCAGTAACTGACGAGATCGGCCGCCTCTGTGGCATCACCCGAGCGGTGTTCGCCCAGCTCGGTGTTGATGTATTCCGGGCGGCCGTCGGCGGCGAAGTTGATCGCCATGATCGGCTCGGCCGATACCGTCGCGCAGAACTCGAGGAATTCGTCGACGCCGACGACATTCTTTTCCCAGCCGCCCCACAGGTAGTTGACCATGTCCTGGCGTGAAGCGCGCGGGCCGACGCTTTCGCGCCATTTCCAGAAGCTGGTGAGGATACCGCCCCAGCGGATCGAGCTCGGGGCGAGATCGCGCACCACCTCGATGAAATCCGGGCGCCAGCGATCGGTCAGCGCATCCCAGCAGGCCTCGACCGAGGAGTCGGTGGTGCCGAGTGGCTCCATGAACTGCATGTAGAGGCGCGGTGAAATGGCGTGCAGCGGCCGTGGGTCGACCTTGATCGTCGGCATGAAGAACTCCTGAGACTTTATTTGATGCCCGAGGTTGGGCGCATTCCGCTGACGATCCAGCGCTGGCCCACGAGGAACAGCAGGATCATCGGCAAAGAGGTGACGAAGGCAGCGGCGAGGATCACCGTGTAGTTGAGCACGGCGCTGGTATCGGCGCTGAGATAGGCGATCACCACCGGCACCGGCATCGCCTCGGGGGTATTGGTGACGATCAGCGGCCAGAGGAAATTGTTCCAGCTGTAGAGCGCGGTGATCACCGTGACGGTGATGATCGAGGGCATGGCCAGCGGCACCATGATCTTTAGAAACACCTGAAAATCGGTGGCGCCGTCGATGCGCGCCGCCTCGTCCAGCTCACGCGGCACCTGCATGAAGAACTGGCGCAGGATGAAGATGCCGATGACCCGCGGCAGGCCGGGCAGGATCACCCCCCAGAGCGTGTTCACCAGCCCGATATTGGCCATCAGGTCGTAAAGCGAGATCACCTCGAGGATGCCCGGCATCATCATCGACAGCAGCACCAGGGCGAACAGCACGTTGCGGCCGATGAACTTGGTGCGGGCAAAGGCATAGGCGGCGGGCACGTCGAGCAGCAGGATGCCGACCACCTGCAGCACCATGATCACCGTGCTGTTCCATATGCCGGTCGGCACGCTCACCCCGCGCTGCGTTTCGGTGAGCACCTTGGTGTAGTTGTCGAGCGTCCACTGGGTGGGGATGAACACCCCCTTCAGCACTTCGCTGGCCGGCGCGAACGAGAACAGCACCAGCGAAACCAGCGGCAGGAACCACAGCGCCGCGAGCACGGCGAGGACGATCCAGCGGGTGGCCTGTGAGCCTTTGCGCTGCTGCATGGCTCAGACCTCCCGCCGGAAGAAGCGGAACTGGATAAAGCTCAGCGTCGCGATGATGATGGTGATGACGACGCCGATCGCCGCCGCGCGGCCCAGCGCAAAGCGCTCGAACCCCTCCTCGTAGAGCAGCATGGTGAGCACCGTGGTCGAGCCGAACGGCCCGCCCTGGGTCATGATCAGCACTTCGCCGAAGATCTGGAACGCCTGGACGATCGAGAGCACGACGACGATCAGGAGGATCGGCCGCAGCAGCGGCACGGTGATCAGCACCAGGTCCTGCAGGGCGGTGGAGCCATCGAGCCGCGCCGCCTCATAGAGCTCGTCGGGAATGTTCTCGAGCCCGGCGAGCAGGATGATCACCATGAACCCCACATTGATCCACAGCGTCACGAGGCTGATGACGAACAGCGACCAGCCGGGGATCTGCAGGAGGTTCTGGCCGGGCAGGCCGAAGAAATTCAGCACCTTGTCGATGGTGCCGATATTGGGCTCGAACAGCCAGTTGAAGGCGATGGCGGCAACCGCGACGTTGATCACGATGGGGAGGAAAAAGGCGGTGCGGAAGATGCCGATGCCGGGGAGCTTGCGGTGCAGCATCACGGCCAGCACCAGCGAGATCACCGTGATCATCGGCACATACATCGCGGCAAAACCGCTGGTGATCCAGAACGAACTCCAGAACCGGCTGTCGCCGACCAGCGAGGTGTAATTGTCGAGGCCGACAAAGGCGTTGGGGCCGAAAATGCCCCAGTCGAACAGGCTCATGTAAAGCGCCCGGCCGACCGGATAGGCGACGAACACCGCGAACAGGGCGATGTAGGGTCCCGCCAGCAGATATGGGAACAGGGTCGAGCGGAGGCGGGACATTACGGCCCTTCAAGTTGGTCGGGGGATTAGGGCGATCGGCATTGGCCGATCGCCCTGACGGGCAGGGAGGGGCCCGTTACTTCTTGGCCAGTTCCTGGCGGATGCCGTCGACCATCATGGTCACCGCCTGGTCGACATCGACCTGGCCGGCATAGAACGCTTCGGCCGCCGTCTGCACGACGCGGTCGACCTGCGGCTGCACTGAGAGCGCTGGCGGGAAGTGGACATAGTCGAGCGAGGTGGCGATGAGGCTCTGCTCGGGCAGCGCCTTGAACTCATCGCTGTTGAGCGTCGTCAGCTTGGCCGGCATCTTGCCGGTCTTGGCCCAGGCGAGGCTGTTGTCGCCGATCCATTTGACGAACACCAGCGCATCGGTGCGGGCTTCCGGCGGGGTGCCGCGCGGGATCACGAAGTTATGCCCGAGCGCAAAGGTCGCCGGCTTGTCGCCGAAGGTCGGCAGCGGCGCGACGCCGAAGCTCAGCCCCTGGTCGGCCGCCGCCGTCTGGTAGACCGGCAGGTCGGTGATCTGGGTCAGCGATATACCGATCTTGTTCTGGGCGAACTGCGCCGCGCTGTCGGCGATGATCTCCTTGGGCGAGACGCCCGCATCGATAAAGGCCTTCAGCGTCGACAGCGATTTCTTCGCCGTCTCGGCGAAGCCATCGGCCACGTCGGTCATGTCGGCGTTGTAGAGATCGTCCTGGTACTGCCAGTAGAAGCTGTAGAAGTTGCGCACCGCGCCCGAGCCGTTGAGCTGGAAGAACATCCCCTGCACGCCATTGCCCAGCGCCTGCAGCTTGGTCGTGGCATCGAGCAGTTCGGCGCCGGTCTTGGGTGGGTTGTTCGGGTCGAGCCCGGCCTCAGCGAACAAGGTCTTGTTGTAGTAGATGTGGCGCGGGAAGGCGTCGATCGGCACGCCATAGCGCTTGTCGGCGACGACGCCGGCGGTCCACAGCTGCGGGATGTAATCGGCCTCGGCGAGGCCGGCAGCGGCGATTTCCTCCGGGGTGTAGGCCTCGAGCGCGCCCTGCTTCACGAAGCCGGCGATCTGGTGCGAGTGCATCACCGCGAGGTCCGGCGCGGTGCGCGACGCCATCGAGACCGAGAGCTTGGTGTAGTAATCGTCCCACGGAATGATCAGCAGGTTGACGCTGACGCCCGCCGCAGCCCCCGCGCCGGCGTTGAACTCTTTCACCAGCGCGTCGATGGCGTTGCCGTCCGGCCCGGTGAACGGGCTCCAGAACTCGACCTCGCCGGCGAACGCCGCCAGCGGCATCAGCGATGCGGTAACCAGCGCCATGGCCGATACAGCCATTCGGTTCATAGCCTTCATGATCTTCTCCTCCTGATCGGGCTTCAGCCACAACCTTCTTGCATAGGCTATTGATATATTAGTATCTAAGTCAACGGCTCTCACATCTCGTATTCACGGGATGGCGCGTGCTAAGGTTCAGCTCGTGGCTTTCAAACGCCCGGAAATTAACGGTTCTGCTGTATGGATTTGCCCAAGGAATCGGGCCGGCAACGGCGGCGTGCCAGTCCCTCTCGCATCGCAGGCGGCGGCTCTGCCTCTGCTTGGCGACTAGTATATCAGAACCTTCGTGAGGACATTGTGTCGCTGCGGCTGAAGCCCGGCGACCCGATCAGCGAGAAGGAAGTGGCGGCCCGCTATGGGGTCAGCCGAACCCCGGTGCGGGAGGCCATTCAACGGCTCGCCGACGAGCGCCTGGTCGAGATTTTTCCCCAGTCGGGCACCTTCGTCGCCCGCATTCCGTACGACGACCTGCCCGAGGCCATGGTGATCCGCAAAGCGCTGGAAACAGCTTCGGTGCGGCTGGCGGCAGAGAAGGCGACGCGGAGCCAGCTGCTGGCGCTGGCCACCATTGTCGAGCAGCAGCGCGAAGCGGCGGAAGCCAATGACCGTAGCGGCTTTCACCGCGCCGACGAAGCCTTCCATGCCAAGATCGCCGAGATCAGCGGCTTTCCGGGCATCTGGCGCCAGGTGCTGCAGGTCAAGGTGCAGGTCGATCGCTACCGGCGGCTGACCCTGTCGCAGGAAGGGCGCATGGCGCAGGTGATTGCCGACCACGAGCGGATCCTCGCCGGCATCACCGCCGGCAAACCGCAGGACGCCGAGCTCGGCATGGCGCTGCACCTCGATGCCGTGCTCCCGGAGGCGGTGGAAGGCCAGCCGGCCGACGCCACGGCGGACTGAGAGACCCCTTCTCAGCCCGCTGCCAGCGCTCGGATTTCCTCCAGCGCCGCTTCGTCCACGGCGATGCCGTTGGCGAGGCTCTTGCGGCGGGTAGCGTAACGGCGGTCGCCCGGAAGGCGCGATTGGCCGGCGTCGTGGATTTCGGCGATCAGCACTTCGAGCCGGTCGGCAAAGCTGTTCACCGCGCCGCGCTGTGGGTCGATCAGGATGTAGGTCTGGCCGCCATGCGGCGTGGCAGCGCCCGGATGGGCGCTCCAGTCGATTTCGAACGAATAGTCGCCGCCGGCCAGCGCCGCGCCCATGATTTCCATCATCATGGCGATCGACGAGCCCTTGTGTCCGCCGAACGGCAGCAGCGCACCGCCATCGAGGATGGCGGCGGGGTCGGTGGTCGGGTTGCCGTGCCGGTCGACGCCGGTGCCGGGCGGCAGTTGCCGGCCTTCGCGCCGGGCGATCTGCACGTCGCCATTGGCCATGGCGCTCGAGGCCTGGTCGAACACCAGCGGATCGGTGCCCTCACGCGGTGCAGCAAAGCCGAACGGGTTGGTGCCGTAGACTTTGCGGTGGCCGCCATGCGGCACCACCGATGCCATCGAGTTGATCATGGCGAGGGCAAGAAATCCCTGACGCGCAAACGGCTCGATATCCGGCCACACGGCGCTGAAGTGGTGCGCCTTGCGCACGCTGAGCACGGCGATGCCGTTGGCCCGCGCCTTCTTGACCAGCGCTTCGCGCGCCAGCTCCAGCACCGGCAGTGAGAAGCCGTTGCGGCCATCGGCCCGCAACATGCCGGGCGCCACGTCCTCGAGCACCGGCACGGCCTTGCCATCGACCCAGCCGGTATCGAGCGAGGCGAGGTTGCCCTTGATGCGGAAGATGCCGTGGCTATGTGCGCCGTCGCGCTCGGCGCCTGCCATGTTCTCGGCGAGGATGCTCGCCACCGTCTCGGAGCAGGCGTGCCTGAGGAACACCTGACGCAGCAGGGCGACGAGCTCGTCATATGCGATAGTAGTGGTCACTTGCCGATCCGCGGCCAGGTGTCGGAGAGCCGGTAGCCGCCCTGCCAGGGGTCGGAGGGGTCGAGCATCTCGGTGCGGGTGCCGGTGATCCAGGCGCGGCCGGAGATCGACGGGATGATCGCCGGCCGGCCGCCGAGCATGGTGTCCCGCTCGATCCGGCCGAGAAACTCCGAACCGATGATCGAGCGCGCCAGGTAGCGGTCCCCGACCTGCATCTCGCCCTTGGCGCGCAGCACCGCCATGCGGGCCGAGGCGCCGGTGCCGGTAGGCGAACGGTCGATCTTGCCGGGCTGGATGGCGACCGCATTGGCAGCGGTCAGCATCCCGTCGCGCCGCTCGAGCGGCGCGGCGATCTGGCAGAACGAGAAATGCGTCCAGTCCGGGTTGGTCGGATGGGTGAAGCCGAGCTGCTCGTTGGCGGCGCGGGTGATGCGGATGCCGGTTTCGGCGAGCTCGCGGGCTTCGTCGGGGGCGATGCGGAAGCCCAGCGCCTCGGCATCGACGATGACGAAGCTGTCGCCGCCATAGGCAGTATCGACGGTGAGTGTGCCGACGCCCTCGACCTCGAGTGTTGCGCCAAGCTTATCGGCAAAGCTCGGGACGTTCGTCACGGTGATCCGTTCCGCCTTGCCGTTCCGGCACTCGGCAACCACCTCGACGATACCGCCCGGCGCTTCCAGCACCAGCCGGGTTTCCGGCTCGGTCATCGGGATGATGCCGGTATCGAGCAGCACGGTCGCGACGCAGATCGAGTTCGAACCCGACATCGGCGGCGTGTCCTCCGGCTCCATGATGATGAAGCCCATCTGCGCCCGCGGATCCTTCGGTGGCACCAGCAGGTTGACGTGCCGGAACACCCCGCCGCGCGGCTCGTTCAGCACCAGGTTGCGCAGCGTCTGGTCACGCGCAATGAAGCGCGACTGCTCCCACAGCGTCTCGCCCGGCGGCGGCGCGACGCCGCCGACGATCACATCGCCGACTTCGCCTTCGGCGTGGCAGCCGACGATATGAATTGCGCGGGTAGTTCTCATTTGGTCATCCAGAGTGGGGTGTCGACAGGAGGCACCGGCGGTGCCGTAATCCTCCCCCGCGTGGCGGGGGAGGGGGACCAGCGAAGCTGGTGGAGGGGGGAGCCCAAGCCGGCGAGTCTTGCCGCCCCCTCCACCGCCTTCGGCGGTCCCCCTCCCCCGCCACGCGGGGGAGGATCACGGAGAGGCCGGTGCGTGTCCCGACTGAGGGTCACGCAATCACCTGCACAGCTTGCCCGAGCACGTCCCACTTAGGCTCCACCCCCAGCCCCGGCGCATCGCTCGCCGTCATGAACCCGTTCACCCGCTTCGGCGCACCATCGGCGATCGACACGGTGACGTAGGAGTTGAAGTCGGTCGCCGTGAAGCAGAACTTCTGCGGCGTCGAGCGGGCGAGGTGCGCGATGGTGGCGGTGACGATGTCGCCGCCCCAGGTGTCCTCGATGGTCATCGGGATGCCCGAGGCGACGCAGAGGTCGCGCATCTGCCGCGCCTTGGTGAGGCCGCCGACCTTGCTGATCTTCAGGTTGATGACGTCGAAGGCGTCTTCGGAAATCCCCTTCACCAGATCACCGACCGTGCCGATATTCTCGTCGAGCACGAAGGGCAGGCTGGTGCGGCGGCGGATCGAGACGCTCTCCTCGTAGCTCATGCAGGGCTGCTCGATATAGACATCGAGATCACGGACGGCGTTCACCACCCGCGCCGCGTCGGCCATGGTCCAACCGGTATTGGCGTCGGCGACGAGGATGTCGGTCTCGGCGAGGATTTCGCGACAGGCCCGGATGCGCCGGATGTCGTCATTGGCATCGCCGCCGACCTTGAGCTGGAACTTGGTGTAGCCCTCGGCGCGATAGCCGGCGATCTTCTCGGCCATGACCGCCGAGTCTTCCTGGCTGATCGCCCGGTAGAGCGCGATTCTTTCCTGCTCGGCCCCGCCCAGGAGCTTATAGACCGGCAGCCCCGCGACCTTCCCCAGAATGTCCCAGCAGGCGATGTCGATCGGCGCCTTCACATAGGGGTGGCCGCGCAGCACCGCATCCATGTGATGGTTGAGCGGCCAGAGATCGGTCGGGTCATGCCCGATCAGCTTGGGGCCGATCTCGGCGATGCCGGCCCGCACCCCCTTGGCGTAGGAGGGGAGGTACGCCGAGCCGAGCGGGCAGCACTCGGCATAGCCGGTGATCCCGGCATCGGTCTCGACCGCCACCACGGTCGAGTCGAACACCTCCATGAAGTTGCCGCCACTCCAGTTGTAGCGGCCCTCGCGCAGCGGCAGATCGACCTGGTAGACTTTGATGGCAGTGATTTTCATTCAGAAGGCCCCCTCACCCGGATTGCTGCGCAATCCGACCTCTCCCCCAAGGGAGAGGTGTTGCTGTGGCTCGATCTTGCCCGACCACCACCTCTCCCTTGGGGGAGAGGTCGGCGCGTAGCGCCGGGTGAGGGGGCCTTTCTTTCGGTCCATCGCTCACACCAGCGAGAAGCCGTGGGCGAAGGGGTCGCGGTCGTCGATATAGATAGTGTTGAGGCCGGTCTGGCGGGCCCAGCCGGCGATCGAGGGGACGATCCCGTCATAGTTGCCCACCTTCACCGCGCGCTCGACCCGGCCGTTGAACACCGAGCCGATGATCGACTCGTGGTTGAAGGCGTCGCCGACCTTGAGCTTGCCGCGGCCATACCATTGCGCCATGCGCGCCGAAGTGCCGGTGCCGCAGGGCGAGCGGTCGATCGCCTTGTCGCCGTAGAACACCGCGTTGCGGGCGGTGTTGGCGGCATCGGTCGGCTTGCCGGTCCACAGGATGTGGGTGCAGCCCCGAATGTTGTCGTTCTCAGGATGGATGAATTCATAGCGCTCGTTCATCGCCGTGCGCAGCGCCGGGCTCCAGCGGAGGAGGTCGCCGACCGAGACGTCGGCGATGTCGGAGAAATTCTCCTGGGCGTCGACGATGCAGTAGAAATTGCCGCCATAGGCCACGTCGACCTTGAGCTGCCCGAGCCCCGGCGCCTCGATCTCGAGGTCGGTGGAGTGGAGGAAGCTCGGCACGTTGGTGATGCGGACCTTGTCCACATACTCGCCATCCATGGTGTACTCGGCCACCACCTTGCCGGCGGGCACATCGAGGTTCACCACGCCTGGCGTCTTCGGTGTCATCAGCCCGTTCTCGATCGCCATGGTCACCGTGCCGATGGTGCCGTGGCCGCACATGTAGAGGCAGCCTGAGGTCTCGATGAACAGGATCGCGATGTCGCAATCCTCGCGCGTCGGCGGGTAGAGGATCGAGCCCGACATCACGTCGTGGCCGCGCGGCTCGAACATCAGCCCTTTGCGGATCCAATCGTGGTTGGCGAGGAAATCGGCGCGCCGCTCCATCATCGTGTTGCCCTTGAGCAGCGGGCCGCCGCCGGCGACGAGGCGGACAGGGTTGCCGCAGGTGTGACCATCGATGCAGGTGAAGATATGCCGGGACATGGAAAGGCTCGTTCTAGAAGCGTTGCGGAGAAAAGGGCGTGAGGTCGAGAGACGGCGTGGCGCCGGTGAGGAGTTCCGCCACCAGCTTGCCGGTACCGGCCGATTGCGTCAGGCCGAGATGGCCGTGCCCGAAGGCATAGACGATGTTGCGCGATTGGCGCGAGAACCCAATCGCCGGCAGGCTGTCGGGCAGCGACGGGCGAAACCCCATCCACTGCTTGCCGCCGGTGGTCACAAGACCGGGCATGAAGGTTGCCGCCTTCGTCAGCATGGCGTCGGCGCGCTTGAAATTGGGCGCCAGCTTCAGTCCGCCCAGTTCGACCGCACCACCGACGCGGATGCCACTGGCGAGCGGCGTCACAACGAAGCCGTGGCCGCCGAACACCAGCTGGCGCTTGAGGTCAAAACTATAGCCGGGGAGCGTCGTGTTGTAGCCGCGCTCGGTCTCGAGCGGGATGTCGTCGCCAAGCGCCGCCGTCAGCCGCTTCGACCACGCCCCGCCCGCCACCACCACCTTCCGGGCGCGCAGCGAACTGCCGTCACTGAGCTGGATGACCACGCCATCGCCCTCGGGCCGCACCTGCACCACCTCGGCCTGGCGGAAACTGGCGCCGCGCGCCATGGCCGCCTGGCCCACCGCAACCGCGTAGTCATAGGGGTCGCTGACCGTCTGCCACTTCGGAATGAAGGTGGCGCAGGTGATGCGCGGCGACAGCCCCGGCTGCAGTTCGCTGAGCTCGGCCCCCCGCACATGGCGGAATTCGATGCCCTCGGCTGATTTGGCTGCGTCGTCCCGCGCCGTCTTTTTGAGCTCGTCTTCGCTCTCGTAGAGTTCGAGCACCCCGTCGCGGCGGATCATGCCGTCGAGGCCGGCGCTGGCGACGAGCGCTTCCAGTTCGGATCTGGCAACCCGCATCATGGCGCTCTGCGCCTTGAGGCTTGCCGCCACCTTGTCGGGCCAGCCGGCGCGCCAGAAGCGCAGCAGCCAGGGGGTGATCTGCGGCAGATACTCCGGCCGGACGGTCAACGGGCCCAGCGGATCGCTCAGCCAGCGCGGCAGCTTGCCGAGGACGCCCGAGGTCGCCATCGGGATCACGTCGGAAAAAGCGAACGCCCCGGCATTGCCGCGGCTGGTCTCCTCGGCAATGCCCTTGCGGTCGATCAGCACGGCTGTCCGCCCCGCTTCCTGCAGCTTGAAGGCGGTGGAAACGCCGATAATGCCGGCGCCGATAATGGCGACGTCGATGCTGGTCGTCGTGGTCAAGTCAGGTGGCCTTTGGGCTTACTGTGGAGGTTTCGGGGAGGTGCATTCAGCTGCCGAGATAGGCCTGGACGATCGAGGGATCGGCACTGAGTTGCCTGGCTTCGCCCTCGAGGCGGATGACGCCGCTCTCGAGCACGTAGCCGTAATGGGCGAGCCGCAGCGCCAGCCGGGCATTCTGTTCGACGAGGAGGATAGTGGTGCCGGCTTCATTGAGCCGCTTCACGATCTTCATCGTCTCGAGCACCAGCTTGGGCGCGAGGCCCATCGAGGGCTCGTCGAGCAGCAGGATCTTGGGGCCATGCATCAGCGCCCGGCCGATGGCCAGCATCTGCTGTTCGCCGCCCGACAACAACGAACCGTCCGAGTTGGCCCGTGTCCTGAGGATCGGGAATTGCGCGAATACCTGTTCGAGCCGATCCTTCCTGAGCGTCGCGTCTTTCACCGTGAAGGCGCCGAGCTCGAGGTTCTCGCGTACACTGAGGCCGCGCAGCACATGCCGCCCCTCGGGCACATGCACCACGCCGGCCCGCGCGATCTGGTGCGCTGGCATGCCGGTAATGTCGTTGCCCTCGAACAGCACCCGGCCGGCCTTGGCGCGGACGAGGCCGGAGATGGTCTTGAGCGTCGTGGTCTTGCCGGCGCCGTTGGCGCCGAGCAGCGTCACGATCTGCCCGCGCTTCACCTCGAGGTCGATGCCTTTGACCGCATCGATCTTGCCATAGGCGCTGGCAATGCCTTCGAGCTTGAGCATCACATCAGAGGTCAAGTGCGTCCTCCTCGACACCGAGATAGGCTTCGATCACCCGCTGGTTGGATTGGATTTCCTTGGGCGTGCCCTCGGCGATCATCACGCCGTGGTCGAGCACGCTGACCCGCTCGGAGAGGCGCATCACCAGCCCGGTATCGTGTTCGATCAGGAGGATGCAGATATCCCGCTCGTTGCGGATGCGGCGAATGAGCTCGATCAGCTCTTCCTTCTCGCCCGAGGTCAGCCCGGCGGCCGGCTCGTCGAGCAGCAACAGCCGCGGTGTCGTCGCCAGGGCTCGCGCGATCTCGACGCGGCGCTGCCAGCCATAGGGCAGGGTGGTCGCCTCGCGCTCCCAGCCTTCGGTGATGCCGACAAAGCTCAGGCACTCCTCGGCGATCCGCCGGATTTCGGCTTCCTCGCGCCGTTGCGAGGGCAACCGCAGGATCGCATCGATCACTCCGGCGCGGGTGCGGCTGTGCTGGCCCGACATGACGTTTTCCAGCACCGTCATCTCGCGGAACAGCCGCACGTTCTGGAAGGTGCGGGCGATGCCGAGTTGCGTCACCTGATGCGGCTTCATCCGCAGCGTCTCGGTGCCGTCGAGCCGGATCGAGCCCTGCTGCGGTTTGTAAAAGCCGGTGATGCAGTTGAACAGCGAGGTCTTGCCCGCCCCGTTCGGCCCGATCAGGCTGACGATCCGGCCGGCGGGCACACTGAAATCGACTGCGTCGAGCACCTTCGATCCGGCAAAGCTGAGGTTGACGCCCTTGAGGTCGAGGAGGCTCATCGCTTGCTCCTCGCCGGCCAGATGCCGCTCGGCCGGAACAGCATGATGAGCAGCAGGCCCACCGCGAAGATCAGCAGCCTGAGATCGCCGAAGTCGCGCAGCAGTTCGGGCGCGAGGATGACGATGAAGGCGCCGAGGATGACGCCCGGGATCTTGCCCATGCCGCCCAGGATCACCGCCATCAGGATCAGCACCGATTGCCGGAACGAGAAGCTTTCGGGCGAGATCGCCCCGAGATTGGCGGCAAAGAACGCTCCGCCGATCGAGCCGTAGATGGCGCCGACCACATAGGCGGCGAGCTTCACCTTCACCCGGTTGATGCCCATCGCCTCGGCTGCGTCTTCGTCGTGCCGGACATAGAGCCAGGCGCGCCCGAGCCGCGAGTTGGCGAGCCGCACCGAGGCGATGACGCCGAGGATCGCGAGTGCGCAGAACACATAGTAGAAATCGAGCGGCGTGCGGATGTGCCAGCCGAACAGCCACGGCGAGTCGATGCCGATCAGCCCGCTGGCGCCGCCGGTTTCACGCAGGTTCCGCGCCGTGATCCGCACGATCTCGCCGAAGCCCAGCGTGACGATGGCGAGATAATCGGAGCGGAGCCTGAGGGTCGGGGCCCCGATCACGATGCCGGCGACGATGGCGAGGAGGACGGCCAGCGGCAGCGCCAGCCAGAAGTTGAGCCCGAAATGCAGCGTGGTGATGCCCACCGTATAGGCGCCGACGGCGAAGAACGCCGCAAAGCCGAGGTCGAGCAGGCCGGCATAGCCGACGACGATGTTGAGCCCCAGCGCCAACAGCACATAAAGCAGCGCGTTGGTGAGGATCACCGTGCCGTAGGAGCCGAAGATGTAGGGCGCCACGGCCATGGCGACGAGGATGACGGCGATCGCCGCATAGCGCTTCTGTGGCGTATCGAGCAGCGTTGCCAACCCGCCCCAGGCACTTGGTCGTTCCGGGAATTGCGCCATCACATGCGCTCCTGCTCGGGCTTGCCCAACAGCCCGGTCGGTTTGAACACCAAAACGAGAATGAGGACGGAGAACGAGAACACGTCCTTCCACTCGCTCCCCACCCCCGGCAGCTGTGTGCCGAAACTCTCGAGCAGGCCGAGGATCAGCCCGCCCAGCATGGCGCCGGGGATCGAGCCGATGCCGCCGATCACCGCGGCGGTGAACGCCTTGAGCCCGATCAGAAAGCCCATGAAGTACCACAGCGACCCGTAATAGGCGCCGGCCATCGAGCCGGCCGCTGCTGCGAGCGCCGAGCCGAGGAAGAAGGTGATGGCGATCACCGCATTGACGTTGATGCCCATCAGCCGGGCCATGTCCTTGTCGACCGATACGGCGCGCATGGCGCGGCCATACTGGGTGCGCGACACGAACAGCTCGAGCGCCAGCATCAGCGCGGCGGCGACGCCGACAAGGATCATCTGGTTGTAGCTGATGAAGAGGTTGCCGAGCTTCACCCCGCCGAAGCCGAGCGCCGCGCCGAAGGGCACGTACTGCCCCTTGGTCAGCGTCAGCATGCCGTTCTGCAGCACCAGCGACACCGCGAGCGCCGTGATCAGGATGGAGAGGCGCGGCGCCGACAGCATCGGCGCGTAGGCGACGCGCTCGATGACCACGCCGAGAAAACCGACGGCGATCATCGCCAGCACCAGCGACACCGCGACGCCCAGCCAGCCGGGCCCGAGATAGGGCGCGAGGAACGACAGCACCAGGAAGCCGGCAAAGCCGCCCACCATGTAGAGCTCGCCATGGGCGAAGTTTAAGAGCTTCACCACGCCGAACACCATGGTGTAGCCGAGCGCCACCAGCGCATAAAACGAACCGAGCACGATGCCGTTCAGCAACTGGTTCGTGAAGATGTCGAAGATGCTCACCCGCCACCTCGCCCTTGGGTCAGTCTCGCCCTGAGCGGACCGGCACCGGAGCGCCGATCCGCGATTGGGTCAGGTGGTTACTGCGCCAGCGTCCAGGCGCCGCCCTTGCCTTCGAGCACCACGAAGTTGGAGCGCGCGAGGGTCTTTTCGGGGGTGAACGAGATCGGGCCCGAGATGGTCTCGGTGAAGTTGGCGCCCTGCAGCGTCTCGATCACCTTGGCCGAGTCGGTGGTGCCGGCGGTGTTGAGGGCCCAGGCGAGCAGCTTCATCGCGTCGTAGCTGAGCGTCGAGTAGGGGCCCGGCGCGGCGCCGAACTGCTTCTGGTAGGCCTCGGCGAACGCCTTGGCTTCCGGCAGGAACTCGGCCGTCGGGTTGGAGAAGGCGATCACGCCTTCGGCCGCCGGGCCGGCGATCTTGAACAGTTCCGGCGAGTTGGAGCCATCGCCCACCGCGATCAGCCCCTGGTAGCCGCGCTCGCGCAGCTGGCGGATCAACAGGCCACCATCGGCATAATAGGCGGTCCAGAACACCGCGTCGGGGCTGGCAGCCGTGATCGCGGTGACCACCGCCGAATAGTCCTGCTCGCCCTTGTTGGTGACTTCGAAGTTGGTGACCGTGTTGCCGGCCGCTTCCCAGTTCTTCTTGGTCAGGTCAGCCAGGTCCTGCGAATAGGCATCGCCCTGGTTGATGATGGCGATCTTCTTGATGCCCTTGGCGTTGAAGTACTCGATCGCCTTGGCCACCTGGTCATTGCCGGTCGAGTTGATCATGAAGGCGTTGCCCGGGTTCTCCGGGATCAGCTTGGTCGAGTTGGCCGCCGGAATGATCAGCGGGATCTTGGCGTCGCCGTAGATCTTGAGCGTCGGCACCGTGGCGCCCGAGCAGTAGCCGCCCACGACGCCGACCACGCCGGAGGCCGCCAGCTTGCTCGCGGCATTGACTGCCAGCTGCGCGTCGCAGCCGTCGTCGCCGATGGTCGAGGTCAGCTGCTTGCCCAATACGCCGCCTGCCGCGTTGATCTCGCCGATCGCGAGGTTCACGGCATTGGCCATGTCCTGCCCGTAGGTGGCTTCCGATCCGGTGGTGGGGACCATAATGCCGATGGTCAGCGTATCCTGCGCCATCGCTGGTACGCCGAGCACGATGGCGAGTGCGAGGCCTGCTGCGGTTTTCATGACATTACGCATGTCGTTCCGTCTCCCTTGTCCTCAGATGCATCCTTGCATGCACCTTGTCGGCACAATGCAGCCGCGTTAACATTTCGTCAATTGGGGGCGAACAGGAGCCGGATGATGAGTGGATCCGCACGCGAGACGGCCGGGTTTGCGCCGCGCGTCAAAGGTTCGGGCGTCCAGAAGGTCTATGAGCAGCTGAAGGCCTCGATCCTCGATCTGTCGCTGGAACCGGGCGCGCCGCTCGACGAGGTCTCGCTCGCCGAAACCTTCGGCATGTCCCGCACCCCGGTCCGCGAGGCGCTGGTGCGGTTGGCTGCCGAAGGGCTGGTGAGCCAGCTGCCCAACCGCAACACCATCGTTGCGCCGATCGATTTCGGCGCCCTGCCGGTGTATTTCGAGGCCTTGACCCTGATGTACCGGGTGACCACCAGGCTCGCCGCCGGCGCCCGCACCCGCGCCCATCTCGAGGTCATGCGCGTCCACCAGGCGGCCTATGCCAGGGCGGTGCGTGAAGGTGACGTGCTCGGCATGATCGGCCACAACCGCAACTTCCACGCCACCATCGCCGAAGCCGGCGGCAATCCCTATTTCACCGGGCTGTTCACCCGCCTGCTCGATGAGGGACGCCGCATCCTCAGGCTCTACTACTACAAGAGCTTCAACGACCACCTGCCGCGCAAGTATGTCGACGAGCACGACGCCCTCGTCGCGGCCATCGAGGCCGAAGACGCCGAGCTCTGCGACCGCCTGGCGGCCGAGCATGCCAGCCAGATCGTCGCGCAGATCCAGCGCTACATCGCCGTCGACCGCACCCGCGAACTGTCCCTCGCCAGCGGGGCCTAGCCGAGGCCCCGGCTCCTCCAGTGTGGAACCCTCGGCGGACCGACCCGTTACCGGGGGGAACCAAGGCGGAGTGGTCGCATGACTGGATATTCGCTGAATAGACGCATGTTCGTCACGACGGGGCTTGCGGGTGTCATGGCCTCAACCCTCTCTATCGGGTCGTTGGCAGAGGAGGCGAAGTTGGAAGCGAACGAGGCAACATCAGAGGTCACTTCGAAAGACGGGACCCGTATCGCCATCAGCCGCTCGGGCCAGGGCCCAGCCCTCATTCTGGTCGGCGGCGCGCTGAGCGACGGCTCGGGCGCGGCCCCGCTGGCGAAGCTCCTCGCCCCGCGCTTCACCACGGTCACCTTTGATCGGCGGGGCAGGGGCAAGAGCGGCGACACGCCACCCTACGCGGTGGAGCGCGAGATCGAGGATATCGACGCCATCATCGAGGCGCTGGGCGGCACGGCATTCATTCACGGCCACTCGTCGGGCGCGGTGTTGTCGCTCGAAGCCACGGCAAAGCTCACGGGCAAGGTGACAAAGCTCTCGCTCTACGAGCCGCCCTTCATCACCGATGGCACTCGTCCGCCGCCGCCGGCTGACTTTGCGGCCCACATTGACGAGCTGATCGCCGCCAACCGCCGCGGCGATGCAGTCGAGTATTTCCTCGTCGAGGTGGTTGGCACGCCCGCCGAGGCCATCGCCCAGATGCGATCGGCGCCCGCCTGGCCGGGGCTCGAAGCCCTGGCGCACACCCTCGCCTATGACGTTGCGGTCCTGGGCGACAGGATGTCGGGCAAGCCGCTCGCATCAGGGGCATGGGATGGCGTCAGCATCCCGGTGCTGGTGATGGATGGTGGCGCCAGCCCCGAATGGATCCGCAACTCGGCTCGTTCGGTTGCCGGCCTGCTGCCCAGTGCCGAGCACCGCAGCCTCGAGGGTCAAACCCACAACGCTGCTCCCGAAGTCGTCGCGCCCGAGCTCGAGCGCTTCTTCCTCGGCTGAACCGCTACTCCGCGGCGAGCCGCATCGCTACCTGAGGGGCGAAGAGCGGCGTGCCGTTGGAGAGCTGCAGCGTCGTGAGTTCGCAGCCAAACACCTCGCGCACCAGCGCGATATCCAGCACCTCGGCCGGAGCGCCACACGCGGCGCGCCGGCCTTCGGACATCACCAGCACCTGGTCGGCATAGAGCGCCGCGAGGTTGAGGTCATGGAGGATGGCCACCACCGCGCCGCCGGCTGCCGCAAAGCCCCGCGCGATCTCCATCACCAGCAACTGGTGCTTGATGTCGAGG
Organism: Devosia sp. LjRoot16; assembly: GCF_964252795.1. Taxonomy (NCBI): domain Bacteria; kingdom Pseudomonadati; phylum Pseudomonadota; class Alphaproteobacteria; order Hyphomicrobiales; family Devosiaceae; genus Devosia; species Devosia sp. LjRoot16. The sequence continues at coordinate 542,618 of NZ_CAXUPH020000004.1, read as the reverse complement.
CTCGAGACCGGTTCATCCAGCAGCAACAGGCGCGGCAACCCCTCGAATACCGGCTGCCACACCTGGCACAGCACCCGCGCCAGTTGTACCCGCTGCTGCTCGCCGCCTGAGAGGCTCTGGTACATCCGGCCGCCGAACCCCGCGAGGTCGACTCGCCGCAGCGCCGCTTCGACCACCGCCTCGCGTTGCGCCGGCAGCACGCCGAGCCCCGCCGACAGCCCCAGCCGCACCACTTCACGCACCGTGAACGGGAAGCTCAGCACCGAGGCTTGCGGCATCACCGCCCGCATCGTCGCCGCCGCCCGTGGCGGCAGTGTACGCAGGGGCTGGCCGTTCAGCGCGATCTCGCCCTGGTGTTCGAGCTCGCCGCTCAGCGCCTTCATCAGCGTGGTCTTGCCCGAGCCGTTCGGTCCGATGATTGCCAGCACTTCGCCGGCGCGCGCCGTGACGCCGACGCCTTCGACGATCGGCTTCCGTTCGATGGCGACGGAAACGCCGCGAACTTCCAGCACCAAGCTCACCATGCCAGCTCCCGCCGTCGCAGCAGGATCCACAGGAAGAACGGCCCGCCCACCGCCGCGGTGACGATGCCGATCGGCAGCTCCGCCGGGGCGACGATGGTGCGCGCCACCGCGTCGGCGACGAGGAGGAAGGCGGCGCCGAGCAGCGCCGAGGCCGGCAGCAGGTACTTGTGGTCCGGCCCGATCACCAGCCGCAACAGGTGCGGCACGATGATGCCGATAAAGCCGATGCCGCCGCTGACCGCCACGGCCGCTCCGGTGGCTGCCGCCACCGCGACGATGGCGATGCGTTTGAGCCGCTGCACCGGGATGCCCAGGTGCATCGCTGTCGCCTCGCCCAGCGTCAGGGCGTTGAGCCCGCGCGTCAGCAGCATGCAGCAGAGCACCGCAATGAGGATGATCGGTCCCGACGCCTGGACCTTCTGCCAGTTCGAACCGGCGAGCGAGCCCATGCTCCAGAAGGTGAAGTCGCGCAGCTGCGAGTCGCTGGCGAGGAACACCATCACCCCCATCACCGCATTGGCGAGCGCCGCGATGGCGATGCCGGCGAGCAGCATGGTGGCGATCTGCGTCTCTGCGCCGCGCGTCGCCACCTGGTAGAGGATCAGCGTGGTGACGAGGCCGGTGACGAAGGCGGAAATCTGCAGGCTGTAGATGCCGAGGATTGCCGTCAGCGGTGCCAGCGCCGTACCACCGAGAACGATCATCACTACCGCGCCGAGGCTGGCGCCGGACGACACGCCCACCAATCCCGGGTCGGCCAGCGGGTTGCGGAACAACCCCTGCATCACCACGCCGGAGACCGCGAGGCCAGCGCCGATCAGGATGCCCAGCAGCAGCCTGGGCAGCCGGATATCGAGGAACACCAGTTGGTCGCGCAGCACCAGCGGATCGTCGGTGGCGCCCGCCATCCAAGCCGAGAGCAGTCGCGGCAGTGAGGCGTCCGAGGCGCCGGTCAGCAGCGCCAGCGCTGCCGCCGCAACCAGCAGCAGCACCAGCCCGACCAGCGTCAGCTGCGCCAGTCGTGTTCGATCCCCGGCAACCGGACTGGCGAGTTCGGCCGTCATTGCGGTGGTGGTCAAGGCTGTGGCACCCGGTCGCCGTAAAGCTCGTGCGCCAGCGTCAGGATCGCCTTGGGCGTACGTGGCCCGAAACCGAGCATGAAGGCCCCGTCCACCTTCAACAGGCGCCCCTGCTGCAGTGCCGGCGACGCTGCGAGCGCCGGATTGGCCGCGAGGTCGGCGGAAAAGTCTCCGGCGCCGGAATTCTGCATCATCACCACAAAGTCGGGGTTGGCGGTGATCAGCGCTTCATCGCTCAGCGTCTGGTAGCCATGCATCTCGGCCAGCGGGTTGATGCCGCCCGAGAGCGCGATGATGCCGTTGGCCGCGGTGCCCGAGCCGGCGGCGCGGATCTTGCCCTCCTGCACCGAGATCACGAACAGCACGCGCTTGCGTTCGGCATCGGGGATCGCGCTCGTCGCGGCTTCCGCTGCTTTCAGCTCGGCGTCGAGCGTCGTCGCCAGCGCCTCGGCCTTGTCGGTGACGCCGAGCGCTTCGCCGACGGCGCGCACCTTGGCGAGGATGCCCTGGTGGCTGAAGTCCTCCGGCACCGTCACATAGGGGATCGAGCCCTTGGAGAGCACGTCGAGCGCCTCCGGCGGCCCGCTGCCATCCACCACCAGCAGCGCCGATGGGTTCACCGACAGCACGCCTTCCGGCGACAGGGCCCGCATATAGCCGACATCCGGCAGCCCCATCGCCTCGGGCGGGAAGATACCGGTGGTATCGCGGGCCACCACTTTGCCTTCCTCGCCCAGCGCGTAGACGATTTCGAGCAGCGAGCCGCCGATCACCGCCACCCGAGACGGGTCGGCGAACGGCGTGATTTCAGCGGCCAGGGTGGGGCCGGCAAGCCCACCGAGCGCGGCGAGGGTCAGCAGAAAGCGGGGGAGGCGCATGGGGAACCCTTAGGCTGCAGTGGATTGGTCGAGCTGGGGCAGGCCTTCGATCAGCGTGCGCCAGGCGGCGCGTTCATCCACCCCTTCCTGGCGCTGGCCGAAGAACTGGATGATGAGCTTGTTGTCGGCGCCGAACGCCTCGATCGAGGTGACGTGCCCATCGGCGGTGGGTTTGCGCACCGCCCATACCTCCTCAATCTGGTCGGCCCTGAGATGGAGGTGGAAGGTCTCGTCCATGACGTTGATCCACGGACCCATGGCCTGCACCTTTTCGATCGGGCCCGAGTGGATCTGGATGCAGCCGCGGCTGCCGACGAACGCCATGATCGGCAGCCCGCTGCCCGCCGCGCGCTCCAGCATGGCGCTGGCAGCGTTGGCGGCCAGCGGCCAGGCATAGTCGCGATCGATAGTCTTCAGCGCCTGGTGCCGGGACAGGTTGAGCCGCTTGAGCATCGGGAAGAACTGGTGCGTGTCGGTCAGCCCCTGCCACGCCTCGCGCAGTTGCGCGGCGCTGGCCTGGGCCGCGGCGGTGTTCACTTCGCTGTCGTCGAGTTCCCGGATCTCGAGCGTCTGCAGCTGTTCGTCTGCCCTGAGGGTCTCGACCAGTGCCTGATAGGCGTCGAGGTTTGTCGCGGGCTGGCAATGCACCTTGTGCACTGCGGTGCCCGCCGCGTCGAAGAACTGCAGCGAGCGCCGTACCGCACCTTCCTTGTCCGACTTTTCGACGGCGTAGGCCGAGGCCCAGTGCGTCGGGAAGATGCGCAGGTCGATCTCTTCGCCCAGGACGATCGAGGCGTGCTGGCCGAAGCGGGTCTTCTCGAATACCCCGATCTTTTCGTGCACGGCGTGCTCGTTGCGCGTCAGGCACATCACCTCGCCCAGCGCCGGGGCGGCGGCGAGGAACGCCTCGACATCGGGGCGCAGCCGCACGCTGCCGGCGCCGACGAAAGCCGCCACCAGCTCCGCCTCGGAGATTTTCTGGATCCGCGCGAAATCGCGCTCCCGCATCTCGGGGTGCAGCGCACGCAGGCGGCGGATTTCCTCGGGCAAGATCTTCTGGCGGGCTTCGGGCAAGATGCGGCGTCCTCTTTCACTGCTCTGTGGCGCCGGCTCCGTTTCGCCGCGCCTGTCACTTAAATCTTGACAGTCAATATCAGGATTTATAAGCCACGCAATAGTGGAGTGATAGAGTCATGTTTTTGAACCCGCTCCGCCATGCCAGCCAGCATCTGCCAGCCAGTGCATGTTCCCGACGCCGGCAGCAGCCAGGCGTCCGTCATTGAATGGAGAAGGAAATGGGGCTGGTGGCACGTAACGCCGCGATCTTGCTTGGCGGCGTCGCGTTGGGGACGAGCTTTGGGGCAGGGGCTGCCATGGCGCAGTCTGGCGGGACCAACTCGCAGTTCGTCACGTTGCTTGAACGCATCGTCGTCGGGGCCGGCAAGGCCAAGGTGGCGATCGATACGCCGCAGGCGGTAACCGTGGTCGACCAGGCCGATATCGACCAGAAGCAGGCCGGCACCATCGGCGAGATTCTCGACGACGTCCCGGGCGTCACCATGATCGGTTCCGAGCGCGTGCTCGGCGAGAGCTTCAACATCCGCGGCATCGGCGCCGCCGAGACCTCCGGCGACGAGGCACGCATCATCCTCACCGTCGACGGCGCGCGGAAATTCTACGAACAGTACCGCATGGGCTCGTTCTTCTCCGATCCCGAGCTCTACAAGGCAGCCGAAGTGCTGCGCGGCCCGGCGTCATCGACGCTCTATGGCTCCGGCGCCTTCGGCGGCGTCATCAACTTCACCACCAAGGACGCCTCCGATTTCATCAAGGACGGCAAGACCGGCGCCGTGCGCCTCAAGGGTTCCTACACCTCGAACGGCAACGGGACGCTTGTCTCTGGCATCCTGGCGCATCGCATCAACGAGACCTTCGAGGTGCTGGCCGCCGGCAACTTCCGACGCTCTGATATCGTCGACCTCGCCAATGGCAGCGAATTGCCAGGCTCTGAGTTTGCCGCCTGGTCCGGCCTTGTTAAGGGCACCATCCATCTCGATGCTGATCAGGTCGTCCGCCTGTCCTACCAGCGCTGGAACAGCGACGCCGACAAGCAGGATTATGCTCAGACCGGCACCATCCCGATCACCGAGCCGACGAATTTCGGCCTGATCGACCGCACCGTCGACGACCAGACGGCGATCATCAGCTACGAGAACGAAGCCTCGGGCAACGACATGCTCGACCTCAAGGTCCAGCTGTCCTACTCCAACACCGCAGTGAGCCAGGAGAATCCGACCTCACCGGTGCCGAGCAGCATTTTTGTCGCCGATTACGGCTACCAGACCACCCAGCTCAACGTCGAGAACACCTCGACCTTTGCCGGCGCGGGCTGGGAGAACTTCCTCACCTATGGCGTTCAGGCGAGCCACCAGAACCGCGTCGCCGATCCACTCGTTGGCGATCTGATCACCACCCATCCGGAAGGCACCTCGTCGAGCATCGGCGTGTTCGCCCAGAGCGAGCACACCATTAACGATACGCTGACCGTGATTGCCGGCGCCCGCGCCGATTTCTCGACCCTCACCCCCAGCGAGACCGTCGTCGGCGCCAGCCCCAGCGAGGATGTCGCCACCTCGCCCAAGCTCGCTGCGCTCTACAAGTTCAACGAGAATTTCAGTGTCTTCGGTTCCGCCGCGCACACCGAACGCATGCCGACGCTGGACGAAATGTTCCAGTACCAGGGCACGCGTACGATGAACCCAAACCTCAAGAAGGAATACTCGGACAACTTCGAACTCGGCCTCGCCACCCAGGCGGACGACATCTTCACCGGCGGCGACAGCGTCGCCTTCAAAGCCACGGCGTTCCACAACACCATTACAGACGGCATCGCCTCCAACCCGATCCAGGCCAACGCTCCGTACTTCATCAACATCGCCGGCATGCGCATCTGGGGGCTCGAACTTGAAGGCTCTTATGACAGCGACGTGATGTTCGCCCGCCTCGCCTACACCTTCACCCGGGGCGTCTATACCGAGGATATGATCTCCTCCAATCCCACCCGCGTGCCACACATCTATGCCGGCGACGACGTGCAATCGATCCCGCAGGACAAGCTGGTGCTGACCGTCGGCGGCCGCGCCCAGGATCTCGACCTCGAATACGGCACCCGTCTGACGCTGGCCGCCAACCCGCTCACCGCGGCCACCACCGTTCCGCCGACGCCGATGCCGGAAGGCTGGGCCACCGTGGACGTGTTTGCCACCTGGAAGCCGCAGAGCGGCCAGTTCGAGGGCCTGGAAGCGACCTTCGGCATCGACAACCTGTTCAACGCCGACTACCGCGAGAACCTGTCGATGGACCGCTCGAAGGGCCGCACCTTCAAGCTCACGCTGGCCAAGCAGTTCGACTACTGACGACAACGGGGTTCCGCCGTCGGGCGGAACCCCTCGCACCTGAATTCAGTGCTGGTATGCGGTCGTATCCGGCCGCTTGTTGCGCGCCAGCACCGCGATCAATGTTGCGCTGAAACTGGCAGTCGGCGCACCCTCCCCCGTAAACGGGAGAGGGCCGCCGACTGCAACCTCCCGACCTACCGCCCGCGGCTGTTCCTTGAATCCTGGTCCAGCCGCAGCGGATAGCGCGTCGGGTGATGCGTCGAGAGCGTCAGGTTGAGTGGCCGCTCGTTGGCATCGAATGCCATCTGCTCCACCCCCAGCACGGCCGCCGGCGGTGGCAGCTCCAGCAGGCGGCTTTCCTCGGCATCGGCCAGCCGCGCCGACAGAATGGTGTGGCCGCGCTGCGGCAGCAGCCCATAGCGTCCGGCGAGCTCGGCATAAAGCGAGCTGTTCGGCACGGTCCAATCGAGTTCGAGAATGTCGGGCACGATCGCGGCAGGCATCCAGTCATGCGCGATGGCCACCGGCTGATCATCGATCAGGCGCAGGCGGCGCAGCGAGATCACCTGCTCACCTGCGCTGAGTTGCAGGGCCCGTGCCACCTCCTCTGGGGCGCCGACTTGCGCCGCCGTCAGCAGCCGGCTGCCCGGCCGTCGGCCATGCGCCACGGCGGTGGCGGTGAAGCTGCGCAGCAGTTCGAGCTCATACACCCCCTTGGGGCGGCCGGTTGGGTAGAACCCCTTGCCCGGATGGCTGCGCAGGTGCCCCTCGAGCACCAGTTCGGTCATCGCCTGCCGGATGGTGATGCGGCTGACGCCGTAGAGCTCCACCAGCTCGCGCTCCGAGGCGAGCTTGGCGCGGGGCGGGATGGTGCCGTCATCGAGCGCCCGCAGCAGGTGTTCCTTCACCTGCTTGTAGAGCGGTAGGGGATCGTCGCGCGTCACGCCGTTGGCCATGGCTTTGGGGTAACCGAACTGATTGCGCTTTGGAAGCGGGCGCCGCGCCCGCCGGCGAAACTTAGCCGTACGATTCCATCTTGCCTACCTATTATGACTGGATATGATCAGTTGCACTGAACGGGGGACGTCAGGGTGAAACTGGTCGTTGTCGGAGGGGGAGGGCTACGCGCCCCACTGTTCGTCGACTCGGCACTGCGCCGCGCCGCGCGGACCGGCCTCACCGAAATCTGCCTGATGGATGTCGACGCGGCGCAGCTCGAGCTGATCGGCGCTCTCGCCACTGAGCTGGCGCGGCGCGCTGGCGGGGCGGTGACCATTTCCACCACCACCGATGCCGAAACTGCCTTTGCCGGCGCCAGTTATGTGGTGACCACGGTGCGCCCCGGCGGCATCGATGGCCGCATTGCCGACGAGCGCATCGCGCTGTCGCATGGCGTGCTCGGGCAGGAGACCACCGGGGCCGCCGGCTTCGCCATGGCGCTGCGCAGTATCCCGACCATCCTGAGCTATGCCGAGACGCTGGCCCGGGTCAGTCCTGAGGCCTGGCTGTTCAATTTCACCAATCCGGCCGGGCTCGTCACCCAGGCGCTGCGCAATTCGGGCTACAGCCGCAGCGTCGGCATCTGCGACAGCGCCAATGGCGCGCAGACCGCCGTCGCCAAATGGTTGCGGTTGCCCGAGCGCTCGGTGCGGGCCGAGGTGTTCGGGCTCAACCACCTGTCCTTCACCCGCCGCGCCGAAGTGGCCGGCCGCGACGTGCTGCCCGACGCGCTGGCTGACGACCGTTTCCTCGCCGGCACGGTGCAGCGGGTGTTCGCGCCGCATGTGGTGCGTCGTCACGGCATGTGGCTCAACGAGTACCTCTATTACTACTACTACGCCGACGAGGCGGTGGCGGCCGGCGCCGCCGGGCCGACCCGCGGCGAAGAGATCCGCACCCTCAACCAGCGGCTGTTGCCACGCTTGCGCCAAGCCGAGCTGCTAGCCGACCCGGGGCAGGCGCTCGATGTCTATTTCGCCTACGAGCGCGAGCGCAGTGCAACATACATGCAGCATACCCATGACGACGCCGAGCCGGTCGCGGCGGTGGCGCAAAGCCATGATGGCGAAGGCTATGCCGGCGTAGCGCTCGACCTGATCGAGGCGCTGCAGGGCGGCACGCCGATCCGCACCGGGCTCAACGTCCCCAATGAGGGCGCCATCGCGGGCTTGCGCGACAGCGACGTGGTCGAGGTCAGTTGCGTGGTCGATCACCACGGCATCCGGCCGCAGCCGATCGGCGCCATGCCCGATGCGCAGGGCTACCTGGTGAACTCGGTGAAGCACTATGAGCGGCTCACTGTGCAAGCCGTGGCTGAACGGAGCCGCGCCCTCGCCGTGGAAGCGCTGGTGGCGCACCCGCTGGTGCTGTCCTACTCGCGGGCCGAGCCGCTGGTTGAGAAATTCCTCGCCGCGCACGCGGCCCATGTCGGGGAGTGGTTGTGATGCGCTCCGCCGATGTGCTGCTGACCGGCGAATACTATTGCGACCTGATCTTCGCCGGCCTGCCCGGCGTGCCGAGGCTCGGCGCGGAGCTGGTGGCGAGTGACCTCGCCGTATTGCCCGGCGGCACCTACAACATCGCCCTGGCGCTGACCCGGCTCGGGCTCGATACCCACTGGGCCGTGGACTTCGGCTCCGACCTGTTCAGCGGCCTAGTGCTGGAGCAGGCGGCGCGCGACGGGCTGAGCCCGTCGCTGTTCAACCGCCTCGACCAGCCGCTGCGCCGCGTCACCTCGGTGTTCTCGTCCGGCGGCGATCGCGGCTTCCTCACCTATGGCGATGGCGCCATCGTACCGCCGCCTGCCGGTACGCTCGATAAGGTCCGCCCCACCTGGCTGCTGCAGACCTTCCGCTTCGAGCCGGAATGGCTGGCTTTTATGCGCGCTGCCAAGGAGCGCGGAGCAAAGCTCTTCGCTGATTGCCGCGGCGGCGATTTCACCCTCGAAACCCCCGGAGTGCGCGAGTTCCTGAGCCTGCTCGATGTGTTCTCGCCCAATGAGGACGAAGCCATGGCGCTGACCGGCATGCACCATCCGGCGAAAGCCGCGGCGCAGCTTGCCGAACTGGTGCCGATCGTCGCCATCAAGCGTGGCGCCGCCGGCGCGCTGGTCAGCGACCGCGGCCGCTGGATCAAGGTCGCGGCCCCCGAAGTGGTGGTGAAGGACACCACCGGGGCCGGCGACACTTTCAATGGCGGGTTCCTCCTCGGGCTGTGCTCGGGGCGCTGCACCGAGGAGGCGGCCGAGCTCGCCGTGCTCGCCGGCTCGCTGTCGGTCACCGATTACGGCGCCTTGGCGGCCCCCACGCTGAACGCGCTCAAAAAATTCGCCGCTGAGCACGGCAGGGGAAAGATGTTTCTCGAAACAGCCTCGTAAGCTCGGCGCTATCTTAGTAGTGATTGTCTATAGGATTTGTAGAGAATAAACACAGACCACAGACAAGGGAGTCCGAGATGACTAAGAAGTGGCTTGCCTACGCCGTCGCTGCTTTGGGATTAGTGTCTCCTGCGCTTGCGCAGTCGACGATTAGTTTTGGATATTGGGGCGACCCGCCGGAGCTGCCGCCATTCGAGGAGATCGTCTCGAAATACCAGGCGGCCCATCCGGATGTGAAGATCGAGATCCAGCACGCGCCATGGTCGGGTTACTTCACCCGGCTCGATGCACAGCTCGCCGCCGGGGCCGGCCCCGACGTGTTCTTCATCACCAATGTGCCGAGCTACGCCTCGCGCGGCGCACTGGCTCCGCTGGACGACCTGATCAAGGCCAGCAACTTCCCGATCGACCAGTATGTACCGAGCTCGCTCCTCACCCACAGTTTTGAGGGCAAGCTCTATTCCATCCCGCGCGACAGCGCCCCGAGCGCCCTCTACTACAATTCCGATGCGTTCGATGCGGCCGGCGTCGCCTATCCGAACGCCGACTGGAAGTGGGCGGATCTGCGCGATGCGGCGATCAAGCTGACCACCACCGAGGGCGGCCGCATCACCCGCTATGGCCTGGCGCTCGAATCCAATGACTGGGCCACCTGGGTGCAGCAGAACGGCGGCAAGGTGTTCGACGATCCGCTGAAGCCGACCACCTTCCTGTTGGCCGAGCCGGCAGCGGTCGAGGCGATCCAGTATATCGGCGACCTGATCAACAAGGATAAGGTCACCCCGAACTTCCTCGAGGCCGAGCAGGCCGGCGGCACCGCCCAGCTGTTTTCCAGTGGCCAGGCGGCCATGGTGATCACCAACCCGTCGCGCCTCGGCACCTTCGCTGACGTGCCGTTCAAGTGGGCCGTCGCCAACCTGCCTGGCGGGCCGACCGGCATCCATTCCAACCGCACCGGCGGCGCCGGCTTTGCCATCAACGCCAACAGCAAGAACCCGGAAGCGGCCTGGGCCTTCCTGCAATATCTCGCCGGACCCGAGGGCCAGTCGATCTTTGCCGGCGCCAAGGCGGCGGCGGTGCCGGCGATGACCGGCAACGAGACGGTACGGGCCGCCTTCAAGGCGCCGTTCGGCGACGTCTTCCTCAAGGAGGCCGATGTCGGCGAGCAGTTCCCGCAGTTCCCGCGCTTCGTCGATCTCTCCAACCTCTACATCCAGCCGGCGCTGGATCTGGTGTGGAACGGCGAGAGCACTGCAGCCGACGCGATCGGCGGCATCAAGGACAAGGTCAACGCCGAACTGGCCAAGTAGTCGAAACAGCAGGCCACTCTGCTGGCCGGGACGCGATTGGGCGCCCCGGCCGTTCTCTAGCAAAATGGATCTGACCTATGCGCGTCTTCGATGCACACGTTCACTACGGCTTCTGGGACAAGCTGTTCTCGCGCGGCGCCGAGATCGGCTTTCTCGAGGCGCTGTCCGATACCTGCGAGGCGTCGGGGATCGAGAAAGTCGCGCTCCTCGCCAACCCTGGCCGCGGCAATGACGCGCTGGCCGGCGCGCTGGAGCGGCGGCCCGACCTGATCGTCGCCCTCGGTCGGCTCGAGCTCGACAAGGACCCGGTGACGCTGGTCGAGGATTTCTACCAGCGCGGCTTTCACGGCATCAAGGTGACCGGCGTCTCGCGCAACTACGACGATCCGGCCTATTACCCGTTCTACGAGGCGGCCCAGGCGCGTGGCCTCCGCATCCTGTTCCACACCGGCATCCTCGGGGGACCGGTCGATTACCTCGAAGGCGGCAAGGAGGATGCCTGGAAAGCCATCCCCGAGGGCGCCGACGAGGAGGCGCTGGTCACCCGACTGTCGCGCGGCATCAAGCGCGAGCGCTATGGCTTCTCCAGCGCCCGTATGCAGCCGATCTATCTCGATACCATCGCCTTCTATTTCCCCGAGCTGTTCATCATCGGCGCGCATCTGGGCTGGCCCGATTACCGCACCGCCTGCGCCATCGCGCGCTGGCGGCCGCGGCTCTATTTCGACATCAGCGGCGGTGACGTGGTGCACAACCACATCGTCGAGGGCGGCTATATCGGCAAGGAAATCTCGCCGCGCAAACTCGTCTACGGCTCGGATTCGGACCTCCGCCGGGTGAAGGGCGATATCGAGCGCTGGAAGGCCGCCTTCGACACCATGGGCCTCAGTGCCGACGACCAGGATCGGATCTTCTACCGCAACGCCGCCTATATCTACGGGATCGACAAATAGTGGCCCCAAGTCTAGCGGCCCCAACTCGGGTCAAGCTGACGAAGGTGGCGCGCGCCGAGGAACGCGCCGCCTGGCTGTTCCTGGCGCCGAGCCTGGTGCTGTTCGCCATCTTCACCGCCATTCCGGTGATCTCGGCGTTCTTCATCTCCTTCACCCAGTGGAACCTCTTCAACGAGGTGACCTGGGTGGGCCTCGGCAATTACCTGGCCCTCGCCGGCGACGAGATCTTCGCCAAGGTGCTCGGCAACACTGCCTATTTCGTGCTGGCCTCGGTGCCGGTGCAGATCGTCCTGGCGCTGCTCTGCGCCCTGGTGCTCAACCGCGGCATTAAGGGTCAGACTTTCTTTCGCGTCGTCTATTTCCTGCCGGTGGTCACCAGCACGATCGCCGCGGCGCTCGTCTGGGCCTGGCTGTTCAACTCCAATTTCGGCCTGATCAACGCCGCCCTCAGCCTTGTCGGCGTGACGGACTTGCCCAAGTGGATGGGTTCCACCCGCTGGGCCATGCCGGCCATCATCATCGTCTCGATCTGGCAGAACCTCGGCTATGCCATGGTGCTGTTCCTGGCCGGGCTGCAGAACATCGGCAAGGACGTGCACGATGCGGCGGCGCTCGATGGCGCCACCGGCTGGGACCGCTTCTGGCACATCACCCTGCCGCTGCTCTCGCCCACCACCTTCTTTGTGCTGGTGATCTCGATCATCGGCAGCTTCCAGGTGTTCGAACTGGTGCTGGTGATGACCAAGGCCGGCCCGGCCAATGCCACCAATACGCTGGTCTACTACATCTACCAGAACGGCTTTCAGTTCTATCAGATGGGCTATGCCAGCGCCGCGGCGATGGTGCTGTTTCTGATCGTCCTCGCCTTCACCTTGGTGCAGTACAAGCTGCAGCGCCGCTGGGTGCACTATGGGTAAGACCGCCACCGACTGGGTGCTGTTCGTGGTCCTGCTGATCGGCGCGCTGCTGATGAGCGGCCCGTTCGTCTGGATGATCGCCACCTCGTTCAAGCCGGCGGCAGACGTGTTCCAGTTCCCGCCGACATTGTTCACCGCCGACCCGCAAATCGAGAACTATGTCCGCATCTTCTCGACCATCCCGTTCGGCCGGGCCATGGCCAACAGCCTCGTGGTCTCGGTGCTGGTAACGCTCTTGCAGCTCATCACCTGCTCGATGGCCGCCTATGCTTTCGCCTGCCTGCGGTTCCGCGGCCGCGAAGTGCTGTTCCTCATCTACCTTGCGGCGCTGATGGTGCCCTCCCAGGTGACGCTGATCCCCAATTTCATCCTGATCAAGTCGCTCGGCTGGATCGATACCTACCAGGGCCTGATCCTGCCCTATGCCTTCTCGAGCTTCGGCACCTTCCTGCTCCGGCAGTACCTCAAGTCTATCCCGGCCGAGCTGCTCGAAGCCGCCCGCATCGATGGCGCCTCGCACGCCCAGATCTACCTGACCATCGTCCTGCCGCTGGCCAAGCCCGCGCTCGGGGCGCTCGCCATCTTCACCTTCGTCGCGCAGTGGAACAACTTCCTCTGGCCGCTGATCACCACCACCAAGCCCGACATGCAGGTGGCAATCGTGGCGCTGGCGACGCTGCAGGGGCAGTACAATACCGACTGGCCGCTGCTGATGACCGGCAGCGTCATCGCCATCATCCCGGTGCTGCTGGTGTTCGTGTTCGGCAACCGCGCCTTCATCGCCGGCCTCACCACTGGAGCCTTTGGCGGGCGCTGATGCGGGTGGTTGAAAAGCCGCAATCGTGCTTCGATTTCGGCACGCGCTTCGGCTACGGCTTCAGCATTGCCGCGCTGGGACCCCTCCCCAATCATGCTGACCTATTTTGCTGATCTGTTGTCCCCGATCTGGGGGCCCGCCCGCCTGCTGTCGTCCTTCGTGATCCTCGCCACCGTCGGCTCGCTCGTTTCGGCGCTGGCGACGCTGTTCTTGTTGCCCAGACTCTGGGATCAGTTGCCGCGCGACCGGGGCAGGGCCCATGCGGTGGGCGCCGCCGACAGCGTCGGCAAGCCCGTCGGCGTCGGGCTCATCATGATCCTGATCCTCCTCGCCGTCGTCGCACTGTTCTCGCCGATCGATCCGCACATCTATTTCGCCATGGGCGCGGTGCTGCTCGCTTCCGGCGTCGGGTTCATCGACGATCGCACCGGGGGCTTAAGCGAGTTGACGCTGGGCCTCACCGACCTGCTCGTAGCGCTGTTCGTCTGCGTCGTGCTGCTCTGGGGGCAGGACACCAAGCTGTGGCTGCCGTTCACCCCGATGGTGTTCGACATCCCGTTCTGGCTTGGGCTCCTGATCTACACGCCGGTGGTCTGGCTCTGCATCAACGCGGTCAACTGCAACGATGGCGTCGACGGCGTCTCGGGCTCGCTCTCGGCAGTGACCATCGCCGCGCTTGGTTTCATCCTCTACATGGTGGTCGGCGACGCCGGCAACGCCAAGTACCTGCTGATCCCGTTCCGCGAGGATGCCGCCAACTGGGCCATCGTCGCCGCCATCTTCTGTGGCGTCATCGTCGGCTACCTCTGGCACAACGCGCCACCCAGCGCGGCCCTGATGGGCGATGCCGGCTCACGCCCTATCGGGCTGTTCGTCGGCATCTGCATCGTCGTCTCGGGCAACCCGGCGATGATCTTCTTCGTCGCCCCACTCATGCTGTTCAACGGCGCCACCGGCCTTGCCAAGGTGGCCCTGATCCGGGTGTTCGGCTTGCGCATCCTGAGCTCGATCCGCTTCCCGTTCCACGATCACGCCCGCAAGAACCTCAACTGGTCCAACTCCCAGGTCCTGCTGCGCTTCCTGCTCATCCACCTCGCGAGCCTGTGGTTCCTGGTGATAATTTTGTTGAAGGTGCGGTGATCCGGGGCCGGTGATCACCGCTCGGCGGGCGAGGCAATCGCCTCCCTCCCCCTTGAGGGGAGGGATTGAGGGTGGGGGTGGCGCGGTGATCACCGATGGACCCCCACCCCCCACCCCTCCCCTCAAGGGGGAGGGGAGCACATCGAGTGTGAGGACCGAACCTTAGCGATCCAACCGTGAATCACCTAAGCCGCCGCGATCAGTGCCTTGGTGTAGTCCTCGGCAATGGCGCCTGAGCGCAGCTGCTCGCGGGTCAGGGTTTCGACTGGTTGGGCGTTGCGCATCACCATCAGTCGCTCGCACATGTAGCTGATCACTGCCAGGTCGTGGCTGACGATGACGAAGGTGAGACCGAGCTCTTTGCGCAGTCGGTTGAGAAGGTTGAGGATTTCCGCCTGGATCGACACGTCGAGCGCCGAGGTCGGCTCGTCCAGCAGCAGCAGTTTCGGGCTGAGCGCCAGGGCGCGGGCGATGGCGACACGCTGGCGCTGGCCGCCCGAGAGTTCGTGCGGGAAGCGGAACTGGAACTTGGTGCCGAGCCCGATCAGCTCCAGCAGCTCCGCCGTGCGGCGCTCCGGGTTGGCGATGCCGTTGATCTTCATCGGCTCGGCGATCTGCTGGCCGATGACATAGCGCGGATGGAGCGACGAGTAGGGGTCCTGGAACACCATCTGGACCACCTTGGCCAGTTGTTTCCGCGGGGTCTTCCGGACATCGGTGCCGTCGACGCTGATGCTGCCGTTCCAGGTGGCGTTGAGCCCCATGACGGTGCGGAGGATCGTCGATTTGCCCGAGCCGGATTCTCCCACCAGCCCAAAACTCTCGCCCGGCTGCACCGCAAAGCTGGTGTCGCGCACCGCCAGCTTGCCGGAGAATTCGACATTGAGGTTACGGATTTCCAGCATCAGGCGGCTCCCGCCCAGCTGGCTTCGCGGTTGAGCACCGGCAGTGGCTCCAGCGAGCCATCGATCTGCGGCAGGCAGGACAGCAGCCCCCGCGTGTAGGGATGTGTCGCCTCGTGCAATCGGCTTGCTTCGATGCTTTCGACGATCCGCCCGGCATACATCACGATCACCCGATCACAGAACTTCGACACCAGGTTGAGGTCGTGGCTGATGAAGATCAGCCCCATGCCGCGACGCGTCACCAACTCGTCGAGGATCGAGAGCACCTGGGTGCGCACCGTCACATCGAGCGCCGAGGTGGGCTCGTCGGCGATCAAGAGGTCCGGTTCGCGCACCACCATCATGCCGATCATCACGCGTTGCCCCATGCCGCCCGAAAGTTCGTGCGGATAGAGCGAAAACACCCGCTCCGGCTCGCGGATATGCACGGCTTCGAGGATGCTCAGCGCCTTCTTCTTCGCGTCGCTACCGGAGATGCGGCGGTCGCCGATGCGGATCGCTTCGACGATCTGCTTGCCGACGGTCATCACCGGGTTCAGCGAGAATTTTGGATCCTGCAGGATCATCCCCATGCGGCCGCCGCGCAGCGAGCGGCGGAGCTTGGGCGAGGCCGACTTGAGGTCGATGCCGTCGAAGGCCATTGTGTCGACGCTGATCCGCGCATAGGGCGGCAGCACGCCGAGCAGGGCGCGGCCGGTGAGGCTCTTGCCCGAGCCGCTTTCGCCGACAATGCCGAGCTTTTCGCGTCCCAGTGTCAGCGACACGCCGCGCACCGCATCATTGTAGCCGCCATCATCGTTGCGGAAGGCGACATGCAGGTTTTCGATCTCGACGAGGTTGCTCATTTGCGCTGCCTCAGGTGCGGATCGAGCAGGTCGCGCAAGGCGTCACCCAACAGGTTAAAGCCGAGCGACACGGTGAAGATCGCGATGCCAGGCACTGTTGCCACCCACCACTGGTCGAAGATGAACTTGCGGCCGGTGGAGATCATGGCGCCCCACTCGGGCAGTGGCGGCTGCGCCCCGAGCCCGATAAAGCCGAGGCCGGCGGCGGTGAGGATGATGCCTGCCATGTCGAAGGTCATGCGCACGATCACCGAACTCAGGCACATCGGGATGACGTGGAACACGATGATGCGGAACTCGCTGGCTCCGGCCAGCCGCACTGCGTTGACATAGTCCGAGTTGCGCACGATCAGCGCCTCGGCCCGCGCGAGGCGCGCATAGGGCGGCCAGGCGGTGAGCGTGATGGCGAGCGCTGCGTTGGTGATGCCGGGCCCGAGTGCCGCAACGAAGGCCAGCGCCAGCAGCAGCTTGGGGATGGCGAGGAACACGTCGGTGATACGCATGAAGATCACGTCGACCCAGCCGCCCACCGTGCCGGAGACCGCGCCGATGATCAGCCCGATCGGCGCCGAGGTGACGATCACCAGAGCCACGATCAAGAGCGTCAGTTGCGAGCCGTAGAGAATGCGCGAGTAGATGTCGCGGCCAAGCTCATCGCCGCCCAGCCAATAGGTCGCACTCGGCGCGGCAAGGCGGTCGGTCAGGCTCGGCAGATACGGGTCGTGCGTCGCGAGGAGCGGCGCGAAGGCGGCGCAGAACAGCAGCACCACGACGATGACCAGTCCGACCACGCCGAGCGGGTTGCGCATGAAGCGGCGGGTGAAGACCTTGAACTCGGCCCAGCGGGCGGCGCGCACCGCGCGCTTCGGATCGGCGACGAGATCGGGGGTGACGCTCATTTGGCGAACTCCCGTGAGCGAGGATCGAGTGCGCGGTACAGCACGTCGCTCAGCATGTTGAGAAGGATGAACACCACCCCGACCAGCAGCGTGCCACCCAGTACGGCGTTCATGTCGGCGGCGAACAGCGAAGAGTAGATGTAGTTGCCGATACCCGGCCACGAGAAGATCGTCTCGATCAGCACCGAGCCCTCGAGCAGCCCGCCATAGCTCAGCGCGATGACAGTGACGAGCGGGATCGCCGCGTTGCGCAGCGCATGCCCGGCCACGGCGCGAAACTCGCTGGCGCCCTTCAGCCGGGCGGTCAGCACATATTCGCGGCTCAACTGGTCGAGCATCACCGAGCGCGTCATGCGCGAGATATAGGCGAGGCTGTAGTAGCCGAGCAGCAGTGCCGGCAGGATCATGTGGCTGATGGCGTTGAAGAAGATCTCCCACTCACCGGCGATGGCGCTGTCGATCAGGATCGAGCCGGTGATGCGGTCGACCACGCCGACAAAGAACACATCGAGCTGGCCCGGGCCCGAGACCCAGCCGAGCAGGTAGTAAAAGACGAAGAGGCCGACGAGGCCGAGCCAGAACACCGGCACCGAATAGCCGACGAGGCCGACGACACGCAGCAGGTGGTCGGGCCACTTCTCATGCCAATAGGCCGAGGCGACACCCATCGGGACGCCCAGCACGACGCCGATGATCAACCCGATTGTGGAGAGCTCGAGCGTCGCGGGGAAGAAATTCAAGAGGTCGGTCAGAACCGGCCGGGAGGTCGAGAACGAGGTGCCGAAGTCGCCGCGCAGCAGCTTGCCCAGATATTCGATGAACTGTTGCCAGATCGGTTTGTCGAGCCCGAGCTCGAGATAGACCTTCTGGTACACCTCCGGCGTCGCCTTCTCGCCTACGATCGAGAGCACCGGATCGATCGGCAGCACCCGGCCGATGAAGAAGGTGAGGGCAGCGAGGCCAATAAGCGTGATCGCCACCGTGATCAGCCATGAGCCGATATCGATGAACAGGCGGAGGGGTTTGGATGCAGCGGTCAATGGTGGCCCTAGCTTGGTATGTGGCCATTCCACCCCCCTCCCAACCTCCCCCGCAAGGGGGAGGTGCCGATTTGTGGGTGCGGCTCGATCGGAGCCAAAAACCACCGGCGGACACCCTCCCCTTGCGGGGAGGGTAGGGGAGGGGGTGGAGGCAGGCACGGGACCGGAGCCGAAACCCCGATCCCTGGTTCAGTTTATTCCTTCGTCACCGCGCCATAGCGGTCGTCGGAGAAGGTGATGCCGAGCACCACGCCCTTGACGTTCTTGCGCATGGCAACCTTGCGGCTGTCCTGGAACATGAACACGAACGGCGAGGTGTCGGTGTGTAGCCGCTGGGCCTCGTCGTAGAGCGCCTTGCGCTTTTCGACATCCTGCTCCTGCACGGCCTGGTTCACCAGCTCGGAGACCTTGCCCGAATCCCAGCCGAAGCGGTCGGCGAGGTTGCCCTTGGTGCCATCGGGATCGGTCGCATCATGGTTGCCGAACGCCTTGGCGTTCGAGTGCGGATCGGGATAGTCCGGGCCCCACAGGCCGAACCAGATGTCGAGATCGTGCGAGCGATAGCGATCGAGCCAGGGGCCGCCGTCCACCACCTGCAGGTCGAGATCGACGCCGATCTGGCTGAGCGTGGCCTGCACGGCCTGCGCGTAGTCAGGGTAGGGCGGCACGTTCCAGACGACGGTCGCGAGCTTGATCGGCGTTGCGACACCGGACTCGGCGATCAGCGCCTTGGCCTTCTCGATGTTGAGCGAGTAGGGGTTGTAGTTGATGCCGCCGCCGAGGAACCCGTCCGGGATCATGGTCTGGTGCACCTTGATGGTGCCCTTGCCGATGGTGTCGGCGATGCCCTGGTAATCGACGCCATACTTGATGGCTTCGACGACCTTCGGGTTGCTCAGCGCCGCATTACGCGTGTTGAGGCCGAAATAGTACATCGTCGAGGACACGCCCTCGAGGATCTGCACATCGGGGTTGGCGGAGACCGCGCCGATATCGTCGGGGCCGAGCTTGTTGGCGATATCGATGTCGCCCTTTTCGAGCGCCAGGCGCTGCGTCGCCGATTCCGGCATGTGCTGCAGGAAGACGCGATCGACGCCCGGGGCGGTGCCCCAGTAGTTCTCGTTGTGGCTGAGCAGGATCGAGACCTTGGGGTCCCACTTAGTCAGCACATACGGGCCCGAGCCGGCCGAATTCTCGGATTTCAGCCAGGCATTGCCGTAGTCGTTGCCGCCATCGGCGAGCTTGCCCTCATGCTGCTTGACGATAGCAGAGTCGACGATGCCGCCGGTGAACGACGACAGCACGTAGAGCACGAAGCTCGGCGCATATTTCTGGTCGACTTCGAACTGCAACGTGGACGCGTCGAGCGCCTTCACCTTGGCTTCGACGTTCTCCTTGGTCAGGCCGAACTGCGCGAAGATGAAGCTGATGCGGCTGTCGATCAGGATGACGCGGCGGATCGAATACTCGGCGTCGGCAGCCGTCACCGGATTGCCCGAAGCGAACTTGGCGTTCGGGTTCATCTTGAAGGTGAAGGTCTTGCCGTCTTCCGACACCGTCCAG
Source organism: Devosia sp. LjRoot16 (assembly GCF_964252795.1). Lineage (NCBI taxonomy): Bacteria > Pseudomonadati > Pseudomonadota > Alphaproteobacteria > Hyphomicrobiales > Devosiaceae > Devosia > Devosia sp. LjRoot16. The sequence goes on along the minus strand of NZ_CAXUPH020000004.1, from coordinate 522,974 downwards.
CTCTCGGCGAGCACGCCCGTGATCTTGGTCGGGTCGGCCGGGTCGAAGCTGACCAGCGGCTGGTAGATCTGCTGGCTGGCGAGCACGCCGCCGACTTCCGACACTTCCGCCGGATCGAGCGTGATGATGTCGTCGATCGCATCGGCGATGACGAGGGTATTCTTGGGCGTTTCGGCGATCGCTCCGGACGCGGTCATCACCGCGCCGACGGCAACCGCCATAAGCGTCTTGAACAAACGCATGACAGTCTCCCTGGTTGAAGGCGTTAGTCTCCGGCTGATGAGGCCGTTTATCGTCGTAGGCGTCATCTCCTGCTGATCCCCAGGGGCGGGTTACCGATCCCCTCGAAAGTGAAGGTCAGCGCAGCGATGGGTAGAAGGGTATCGATCTGGGCCAGCACAGCCCGGGTGAAGATGCCGGCATCGCCGAGCAGCGCCACCACGCCGCGGGTCTCGCCCGCAATCACGATCGGAAAGCACGAGCAGGCGCCATAGCCCATGGCGACCAGCCCGTCGGTCTCGGGCAGGAAGGCGGCCATGCCGGCGACGCTGTCGCCGATCACCGGCTTCATCTCGCCGAGGATGGTGTTGTTCCAGACGTCATCGCCCACCGGATCGACATTGCCGACCGGGAAATCGACCGGGTTGGACGTGCCGATGCGATGGGTCACCGATCTGTCCGGCGCCGTCGCAATGAAGGTCGCCGTGCGCACCCCCGGAATGCCGGTGAAGAGCTCCGCCAGCACGGCGAAGAGCTGCGTCGGACCAGCCGCCAAAGCGGTGCCGAGCTTCCACGCGATGGCAGGGTCAATCACTGTCATTCCGGGAACAGCTGCATGGTCCCGACCCACAGTTCGAGCGCCGTGCCGGGGCCGATATTGGTGCCGCGATGCGGCCGGCGGCTGTCGAAATGCAGCGTGTCGCCGGGGCCGAGCCGATACTCGACGCCATCGACCTCGTAGAGCATCTCGCCCGACACCAGGTAGACGAAGTCCTCGCCCTCGTGGCTCATCATCTCGGAGGCATGACCGGGCGGCACGTGCGACAGGCAGGCATTGAGCTTAGCGTCGGGGAAGCCGCGCTCGAGGAATTCGTAAAAGCGCGAGGTGCCGCCGACCTTGTAGGTCTGGCGCTGGCCCGAATGGCTGACCACGCTGTGCTGGCGCGCCGGGGCGGCTGACACGAACTGGTCCACCGTGCTCTCGAGCGCCTTGGCGACGTTATACAGCGAGGCCAGCGACGGCGTGGAGATGCCGCGCTCGATCTGCGAGATGAAGCCGACGGTCAGCGATGCCTCTTCGGCCACCTGCTGCTGCGTCTTGCCCAGTTCTTTGCGGCGGTCGCGCAGACGCTGCCCAAGGCTGGGGTCGATCGGAGTCGATTGCTCGACCGGATCGGAACGCTTTTCAAACTTCAAGACTGGCACGGGCGCCCTCGCGATTTTAGTGACACTAAAGTAGCGCGCGCCCGAGTCAATCCCACCCCAGATTATGCCCGGCTGATCCTCGTGTTGTGGAAGCTAGCCCTGGCTCAGCTCCCACTCGATGGTGCGGCGCAGCGCCTGCTCTTCGGGAACGATCTCAGTGTAGCCGAGTTCGGCCCGAATACGAGCGGAATCGAGCGTCAGTGGATAGCTGAGGTCGCTGCTGTCGGCGCGATCGGCAAGCGCGCCGCCGGCATCGGCGTCGACCAGCACGATCTCGCTGTCGACCCCCATCAGCGTCAGCACGGTGCGGGCCCAGTCGGCCTGGGTGCGGACGAAGGGCTGCGCCACGTTGTACACCCGGCCCTCGGCCTCGGGCAGGGTGGCCGCCAGCGCCAGCGCCTCGGCCACATCGTCGATATAAGCGTAGGAATTGAGCCAGCCCGCACCGCGCCGATCGAGCCGGAACGGTTCACCCGCTTTGGCGCCCTTGACCGCCCAGGCGAAGCGATGCTGCTTGTCATCGGGCCCGAAGATCATCGGCAGCCGCAGCACCGTTGCCTGCGGCGCGCCGGCCGCCATGGCGAACTCCTCGATCGGGATCTTGTCGTATTCCTCGAACAGGTCGTCCTCGATTCCCTTGGGCCGGCGCTCGTTCTGCCGATAGGGGTAGCGCAGCGTCCTCAGCGGCGAATCCTCGGTGGCCGGCTCCGGCCGGATCGCCGGGCTTTCCTTCTTCAACAGTCCCCCATAGTTCGAGTAGACGTCGGTGGAACTCACCAGCACATAGCGCGCTCCAGCCTTGCCCGCCGCCTCGATCACCGGCTGCGTGTTGCGCAGGCTAATGGTGAAAATATCGATGACGGCGGTGACGCCGTTATCCTTCAACAGCTTCGTCAGCGTCTCGCCGTCCATGCGGTCGGCCTGCTCGAACCGCACGCCGTCAGGCAGCTTCACCTCGTGCTGGCCGCGCGCCACCACCAGCACGTCATGGCCACGTTCTTTGAGCCGTTTCGCCGTGGCGGTGCCGAGAAAGCCCGTCCCTCCGATGATTGCGATGGTCATGCCGCGCGACTCCTTTTTGCGAGAGAGGCGGGAGGGTGTTCGAGACCGCGGCGAGGAGCAAGGCGTAAGATTGCCGCTCTGGTTCACTAGCCCTCCCTTCCCCCGCGTCCGCTGGGGGAGGGGGCGAAAAGCCACAACAGCGTTAGTTCACCAACCGTCCATGGTGGCGCAGCACCAGGCCGACCGCGCCCATGCAGGCGCCGTTGTCGGAGAATTGGCTGGGCCTGATGATGGTGCGGGCCACGTCGGGAACGTCCCCATGCTTGACCAGGGTGAAGCGCTCGAAGCTCTCAGCCAGGGGCTTCATCAGGATGTCGCCGGCCATCGCCAGGCGCCCGCTCACCACCACCAGCGTCGGGTTGAACACCGAGCCGATCAGCCCCAGGCCGTGCCCACCCGCCTCGCCGGTCTGGGCAATGAGGGAGCGGCAGAGCGCGTCACCGCCCAGCGCCATCTCGACCACGTCGGTCAGCCGCAGCGCGCGGCCGAAATGTCGCTCCGCCTCGGCCATTGGCGCGCGGAAGCTGGCATAGACCTCGATGCAGCCGCGGTTGCCGCAGCGGCAGAGCGGTCCCTGCGGATCGATCACCACATGACCGAACTCGCCGGCGCCGCCGGCAATGCCGCGCAGCACCCGGCCACCGGCGACGATGGCGCCGCCGATACCGAGGTCGAGCGTATAGACCACGAAATCATCGTGCCCCTGCGCCGCGCCCCAGGTCATTTCGGCAATGGCCGAGCAGTTGGATTCGTTGTCGCAGAAGATCGGCACGTCGGGGAAAATCGGCCCGAACAGCTCGCGCATGTCGACGCCGGCCCAGGTCGGCATGCCACCGGCACGGAGTACCGTACCGGTCACCGGATTGACCGGGCCGCCCACCGCGATGCCGACGCCCAACAGGCCATCCTGGCGCTGCCACTGCCCCTCATAGGCTTCGGTGATCAGTCGCCGTACGTGCTGGATCGCGGTTTGCGGCGAATAGTCGATCTCGAGATTAATCGTCTTGTCCGACAATACGGTATGCGCCACATCGGCGAGGATCACCTGGATCTCGGTCGAGCCGATCAGGATGCCGATACAGGTGCCGGCCCGCGGGTTGAGGGTCAGCGCGGTCGCCGGCCGGCCGACGCCGCCGGCCGACTCGCTGCCGATTTCCACAACCATCTGCGAGCGCCGGAGCTCGGTGAGGGCCGTTGAGATCGTGGACTTGGCCAGCCCGGTGAGCCGCGAAAGTTGCGTTGCACTCAGTGCGCCACGCTCGCTCAGGGCGCGCACAATCCGCCCCGCCGGTGTGGCTAAAGCACTGTCAGCAAGTAGAGATTTGAGCTCGATCCGGTTCACGCTCCTCCCTCCCCAAGCGCGTTGACAAGCCGAATAAGTTCACCATAGAACTAATACGACGGTGCGCAGGAGGATGTGCACCGCCGGGAGAAAAGCGCAAGTAGCCACAGGAGCCGGCCGGGTGAGCCGGGGTGGGGACGGGCGCTTTCAAGGGAGAGAGACAATTATGACCTTCACGACCAAGGTCGCGGCCGCCGCGACCACGATGCTTGCTGCCGCGCTGCTTTCGGGCACCGCGATGGCCGCCCCCAAGGTGCTGATGCTGCACCAGTGGGCATCCGGCAACGACGCTGCCTCCATTGCCAAGCTCGGTGAGATGTTCACCGCTGCCGGCGGCACCTGGGAGCAGACCGCCATTGCCGGTCACACCGCCAATACCTTGGCCAAGCTCCGCGCCGACGTCGTCGCCGGCAACGCCCCCTCTGCGGTGCAGCTGAAGGGCCCGGAAATCGCCGAGTGGAACGCCACTGGCGGCACTGCCGACATGGACGAGCTGGCCACCGCCGAGGGCTGGGACAAGGTCGTCGCCCCCGAATTGCTGCCGGTGATGAAGCCGGAAGGCAAGTGGGTTGCCGCGCCGATGAACATCCACCGCATCAACTGGGTGTGGGGCAACAAGGCCGCCATGGAAGCGGTCGGCGTGACCGAGTTGCCCAAGACCTGGGCCGACTTCAACGCCGCCTGCGATAAAGCCGTTGCCGGTGGCAAGATCTGCCTCGCGCACCTCAGCGCCGACTGGACCGACGCGACCACCTTCGAAACCATCGTCTACGGCCAGGATCTCGACCTCTACAAGAAGGCCTTCGTCGAGGCCGACGTTGAGGCCCTGCGTTCGCCGGGCATGATCAAGGCCTTCGACCAGATGCGCCTGATGGTCACCAAATACATGGACCCGGCGATCGCCGGCCGTGATTACGACACCGCCTCCAACATGATGGTCAACGGCGATGCGCTGTTCTTCATCATGGGCGATTGGGAACTGGGCGCCATCAAGTCGGTGGGCCATGAGCCCGGCGGCGACATCCTGTGCGGCCAGTCCCCGACCGACTGGGGCAAGCCGGGCTTCATCCTGAACTCGGACTCGGTGGTGTTCTTCAAGCAGAAGGACCCGGACTATCAGGAAGGCCAGAAGCTGCTTGCCAGCCTCATCCTGTCGCCCGAGTTCCAGAAGGTGTTCAACATCACCAAGGGCTCGATCCCGGCTCGCCTCGACGTCGACCTGAAGGACGGCTTCAACGTCTGCCAGCAGGACAGCCAGACTGCCTTGAAGGCCTCGATTGCTGACGGCACACTCGTCCGCTCGATGGCGCACAACATGACCGTGCTCCAGAAGTATCGCGGCGCGATGATGGATCTCATCACCGAGTTCGTGAACACGCCTGAGATGACCTCGGAAGAAGCGGCCAATCTGATGGCCGACGCCGTCGAAGCTCAGATGTAACCACTACCTGAGGACTGCCGGCCGCGGTGTTTTGCCCGCGGCCGGTTCCCTTGGCGGCCGGTATGGAGGGCATTCCGTTGGCAATTGCAGGTCAGTCCGTTTCGACTGGCACGAGTATGTGGGACCGCATCAAAAAGTGGACACCCATCTTCATCATCGCGCCGTCTATTGTTGCGTCTTTCGTCTACGTTTTCGTCTTCGCGGGCTGGACCTTCTACATCTCGCTAAGTGACTCGACCCTGTTGCCGAGCTACGGGTTCAAGGGCTTCGAGAACTACGTCTCGCTCTGGACCAACCGCCGCTGGAGCGTCGCCTACAACAACCTGCTGTTCTTCTCGCTGTTTTACGTCACCATCTCGATGGCATTCGGCCTGTTGCTGGCCATCCTGATCGACCAGCGGATTCGCGCCGAGTCGTTCTGGCGCACCATTTTCCTCTACCCGCTCGCCGTCAGCTTCATCGCGACCGGTACCGTGTGGCAGTGGCTCTACAATCCCTCGAGCGGCATTCAGTTTCTGGTCAACGCGATGGGCTGGACCGATTTCCAGTTCGCCCTCACCACCGACCGCAAGAACGCCATCTGGGCCATCATCATCACCGGTATCTGGGGCTCGGCCGGCTTCTCGATGGCGCTGTTCCTCGCCGGCCTCCGATCGGTCGATCCGGACATCATCAAGGCCGCGCAGATCGACGGCGCCAGCTGGTTCCGCACCTATCGCAAGGTGATCCTGCCCACCATCGGGCCGATCTTCATCGCCGTGGCGGTGGTGCTGCTGCAGTTTGCCATCAAGACCTTCGACCTCGCCGTCGCCCTTACCAATTCCGGGCCTGGCATCTCGACCACGTTCCCGGCCACCTATGTTTACGACTTCATGTTCCAGCGTGGAGAGATCGGGCAGGGTGCTGCTGCCGCAATGATGGTGCTGGCCGCGCTTGCCATCGTGCTGGTCCCCTATTCGCTCTATCTGGTCTGGCGCCGTCGCAAGGAGGCAAGCAATGGCTGACGCTGTCCTTGGTGCTGGCATGGTTGAAGACCGCGAGGCCGCGGCTGCCAGCCGCCGACGCCTGATCTCGCGGCTTGTCGTCTATGGCCTGCTCGGGCTGATCTCCATCGTCTACATCGTGCCGCTGGCGGTGGTGGTGCTGAACTCGTTCCGCACCAACGCCGAAATCGGCGCCAACGGTCTCATCTCGTTGCCGAACAGCTTCCGGCTCGATGCGTGGCCGCAGGCGTGGAGCGATTTCTGTATCGGCGGCCAGTGCAATGGCGTCGCCCGCTATTTCTGGAACTCGGTGGCGATGGTCATCCCGGCCACCATCATCTCGACGGCGCTCGGCGCCATCAACGGCTACATCCTTTCGAAGTGGCGCTTCCCGGGGTCCGAGGTCGTCTTCGGCTTCATGCTGCTCGGCGTGTTCATGCCCGGCCAGATCGCGCTGTTGCCCTGGGCGTTCACCCTTGGCCAGCTCGGGCTTTCGAACTCGGTCTATGGCCTCGTCCTGGTGCACTGCGTCCAGGGCCTGTCGTTCACGACGCTGTTCTTCCGCAACTACTACGTTTCGATCCCCGATGATCTGCTGAAAGCGGCTCGCATCGACGGCGCCGGCTTCTGGCGCATCTTCTGGAAGATCATGGTCCCGCTGTCGCCGCCGATCATCATCGTTACCGTGATCTGGCAGTTCACCGGCATCTGGAACGAATACCTGTTCGGTGTGGTGCTCAACTCGGGCTCCAACCAGCCTATCACCGCGGCCCTGGTCGCCCTCTCGATGAGCGGCACCACGGTCCGTACCTATGACGTAATGAGTGCGGCCGTGCTGATCGGCGCGCTGCCGCCGCTCCTCGTCTACTTCTTCGGCGGAAAATACTTCGTCCGCGGCCTTACCCAGGGAGCAATCAAGTAAAATGGCATCCTTGACCATCAGGAACCTGCGTAAGAGCTTCGGCATCGTCGAAGTGCTGAAGGGTGTCGACCTCGAGGCCAATACCGGCGAGTTCATCGCACTGGTCGGCCCCTCGGGCTGTGGCAAATCCACGCTGCTCGCCATGATCGCCGGTCTCGAGACCGTGACCACGGGCGAGATCTATATCGGCGATCGGCTGGTCAACTCGGTGCAGCCCAAGGACCGCGACATCGCCATGGTGTTCCAGTCTTACGCGCTCTACCCCACCATGTCGGTTAAGGAGAACATGGCCTTCGGCATGGAAAGCCGGGGCGTGCCCAAGGCCGAGCAGGACAAGACCATCGCTCGCGTTGCAGCGCTGCTGCAGATCGAGCCGTTCCTGAAGCGCAAGCCCGGCCAGTTGTCGGGCGGCCAGCGCCAGCGCGTCGCCATGGGCCGCGCCCTGGTGCGCGATCCGGCGCTGTTCCTGTTCGACGAGCCGCTGTCGAACCTCGACGCCAAGCTCCGTGTCGACATGCGCACCGAGATCAAGAAGCTGCACCAGCGCATCGGCAAAACCACGATCTACGTCACCCACGACCAGGTGGAGGCCATGACGCTCGCCTCGCGCATCGCCGTGATGCACCAGGGTGAAGTGCAGCAGTTCGCCGATCCCGATACCGTCTACAACCGCCCGGCCAACACCTTCGTTGCTGGCTTCATGGGTTCGCCCTCGATGAACTTCATCGATGCCGAGATCACCTCAACCGGTGGCGGGCCGGCGGTCAACTTCCCGCTCTCGGGCGGCAACGTCGCGAGCCTGCCGCTCCATAACGGGGTGGCCGACCGGGCGCAGAGCAAGAAGGTGATCCTCGGTATCCGTCCCGAGCATCTGAGCCGCCAGTCCGCCAGCACGAGCGGCAAGCAGGGTTTTGCCACCATGTCGGCGCTCGTCGAAGTGGTGGAGCCGACTGGCGCCGAGACCATGGCGGTGCTGAAGTTCGGCGACCGCGAGGTGGTCGGCCGGTTCTCCCCGGACGAGGCGCCCAGGACCGGCGAGAACATGCCGCTTGCCGTCGACATGACCCGCGCCTGCCTGTTCGACCCGGCGACGACACGACTGATTTAGGGGTCTGAGGAAATTACCGAGTTCGCCAACTATCCCAGCCTCGCCGGCCGGGTCGTGTTCGTCACCGGCGGCGCCAGCGGCATCGGCGCCGATGTCGTCCGGGCCTTCGCGCGCTGTGGCGCCAAGGTCGCCTTCGTCGATATCCTCGAGGCCGAGGGCCGGGAGCTGGTCACCGAGACCGGCGCCACCTTCCTCGTCTGCGACATCACCGACATCACGGGCCTGCGTGCCGCGATCGATGTGGTCAAGAACCGCCTCGGTCCCATCGGGGTCCTCGTCAACAACGCGGCCAACGACGATCGCCACGCCATCGACGACGTCACCGAGGAATACTGGGACCGTTCGACCGATATCAACCTGAAGCCGCAATTCTTCGCGGCGCAGGCGGTGCGCTCGCACATGCAGGAACTGGGTGGCGGTTCGATCATCAACTTCTCGTCGATCGCCTGGCGCGGCGGCGCCGACAACATGCCGGTCTACGCCACCGCCAAGGCCGCCGTGGTGGGCCTGACCCGCGCGCTCGGTCGCGGCTTCGGCAAGGACAATATCCGGGTGAACGCCATCGAGCCTGGCGCCGTGATCACCGAGCGGCAGAAGCGGCTGTGGTTCCCAACCCAGGAATCGATCGACGCGGTGGTGTCGCGCCAGGCGCTGAAGCACGTTCTGCTCGGCGATGAGATCGCCCGCATGGTGCTGTTCCTCGCCTCCGATGACAGCCGCATGATCACCAAGCAATCCATCACCGTGGATGGGGGATTGCGGTAATACGAATTGATAGGGACGACCCCCTCCCATCCTCCCCATAATGGGGAGACGCCGTGTCCACTTCCTGGAGTCGGCGGCCCATTCAGCCAGGCTTTCGCACCAACGGTACTCCGATGAAACTTACGACCGGCCTCAACCCCTATGGCCTCACCTATTATCTCGGCCTGCAGGGCTCCGGCACGCCGCGCCACAACCCCAACGGCGTCGGCCTCGAGGGCTTCATCAAGCTGACCGAGGAATTGGGCGGCAAGGCCATCGAGTTGTGGGACGGCTGGCTGAAGGACAAGTCCGATGGCGAACTCGCCGCGCTGAAGCAGCGCCTAGACACCCTGGGCTGGAAGCGCGTCGTGAGTTCCGGCCTGCAGCACGGCGACATGGACCAGCTGATCCGCTGCGCCAAGGCGCTCGATGCCCAATATATCCGCGTCGCCATGACCCCGATCCTCTGCGGTGACCGCGCCGCCGCCGGCCAGAAATGGCACGATCTTGTCGCTTCGGTGCACGAGAAACTCCAGGCCGCGGTGCCCAAGCTGACCGCCGCCGGTGTGGTGCTGCTGATCGAGAACCACCAGGACTTCACCTCGCGCGAGCTGGTCAATTTCTGTGATGAGTACGGGCCGAGCGTCCGCATCGTCTTCGACATGGCCAACACCTTCCCGGTGGCCGAGTCGCCGCTCGATTTCACCCGGGTGATCGCCCCTTACGTGCGCCACTGCCACGTCAAGGACTACCGCGCCGTGATCGAGCCCGATGGCTTCCGCCTGGTGCGCTGCCCCTCGGGTGACGGCTGCGTGCCGCACAAGCAGATGTTCGACATCCTCGCCGAGCACAATGACGAGATGGTCGCCTGCATCGAGATCGGTGCGCTCGATGATCGGCACGTCAAGCTGTTTACCCCCGAGTGGTGGCACGGCTATGCGCCCAAGCAGGCCGAGGATCTCGCCGCGTGCCTGCTTGCTGTGCAGAAGAACCGCTTCGAAGTGGGCGAAGAATGGCGCACCCCGTGGCAGCGCAACGCCGACCACGAACTGATCGATTACGAGCTGTCGCAGTACCGCAAGAGTGCTGCGAACCTGAAGGCTCAAGGACTAATGTGATTGGAGGCCGTTATGGCAAAGGATCTTTCAGGCAAAATCGCTTTCGTGACCGGCTCGGGCCGCGGCCTCGGCAGCGTCATGGCGAAGAAGCTGGCGGCGCGCGGCGCCGATGTGGTGGTGCATGACCTGACCTGGGACGCCGCCGCCAAGTACGGCGAGGCGGATAACCTTGGCGCCATGATCAAGACCATCGAGGGGCTCGGTGTCCGCTCGATGGGCGTCACCGGCAATATCGGCGACCGCGACGCGGTCAACAATATGAAGAAAGAGATCGAGGAGAAGTTCGGCCCGGTCGAAATCCTCGTCAACTGCGCCGGCGGCGATATCGGTGCGGCGGGCGGCAAGCCGGTGCCCAACAACATCCTCGGCATCACCTATGACGACCTGATCACGCTGACCAACAACAACCTGATCGGCACCATGCTGGTGACCCAGGCCTTCGTGCCGCAGATGGTCGAACGCCAGCACGGCATTGTCGTCAACATCGCCTCGGTCGCCGCCCATATCGGGGTGAGCGGTGGCGGCATCTACGCCACGCTGAAGGCCGCAGTGACCCATTATACCCGCTGCCTCGCCGACGAGGTCCGCGAGCACGGCGTGCGCGTCAATGTGGTGAGCCCGGGACCGTCGAAGACCGCGCGCTTCCAGGCGACCCGCACGGTCGATCCGGACAAGATGAACTCCAACAAGGTCTCGATGGACCGCTACGCCGAACCCGAGGAAATCGCCGACGCGGTGGTGTTCCTCTGCTCGCCGGAAGCCAAGTTCATCCACGGCCAGCTGCTGCGCGTCGACGGCGGCCTGCAGCTTTACGCGGGCTGATTTCTGGCTTGGGGCGGGGGCGAAGCAGGTAGCTTCCCCCACCCACCGGCTGTCATCCCAGCGAAAGCTGGGACCCATCCCGCAGTCTGCGCCAGTGGATAGTTGGGTCCCAGCTTTCGCTGGGATGACACCGCGTACATGGTGCGATCGCGGCTCGCCCAAGGCCGCCCCGCCCACCGGCGTCATCCCCGCGAAGGCGGGGATCCAGTGGGATGCTTCAACCTCCACCAGACCAGCGGCATCCCACTAGGTTCCCGCCTTCGCGGGAATGACGTCTGGGATGTGGAAGGGCTTGAGCGGACCGCCGCGTCCGGCTAACGCTCGTCGCTCAACCCGGAGCGCCCATGCCCACTCTCGGCCTTGCCATTGCTGCCACCGCGGCGCTCGTCTCATTTCTCACCGCCTGGTTCATCATGCGCCGGGGCGCCAGGCTCGGGCTGATGCAACAGCCCAATGGCCGCTCTTCGCACGTCGTGCCCACCCCGGGCGGCGGCGGTGTCGGTATCGTCGCTGGCGGCTCGATTGCCGGGCTGCTGATGGCGCTGCTGCTGCCCTGGCTGGGTGTGCCGGTGATCATGGCCGGCATCCTCCTCGCTTTCATCGGCTATGCCGACGACAAGCGCCCGATCGCCGCGCGCTGGCGGCTCGGCGCCCAGGTGCTGCTGATGGGCGCCATCGTCGCGGTGCTGCCGATCGACCAGCTCGGCCTGCCGGTACCGGAATCCGTACTGCTGGTGATCCTCACGCTGGGCGGTGCGCTGTGGATCAACCTGTTTAACTTCATGGACGGCATCGATGGCCTTGCGGCATCGGAGGCGATTTTCCTCCTCGTGGGCGCGCCGCTGCTCGCCTACCTGTTCGAGCCCGGCATCATCGATGATCCCAGGCTCTGGTGGATGCTCGGCCTTGCCGCCGCGTGCCTCGGCTTCCTGCTGCTCAACTGGCCGCCGGCAAAGATCTTCATGGGCGATGCCGGCAGCACTTATCTCGGGCTGATGTTGGCCTTCTTCGCCTTCACCACCATGCTCAGCTTCTGGCTCAGCCTGTGGCAGTGGCTGATCCTGGGCGGCCTGTTCCTCGCCGACAGCCTCACCACGCTTTCCCGCCGCCTACTGCGCCGCGAACGTTCCTGGGAAGGCCACAAGCGTCACGCCTACCAGGCGCTGCAGCGCCGCTTCGGCTCGCACCTCAAGGCGACGCTGCTCTATATCGCCATCAATGTGATTGTGCTGCTGCCGCTCGCCTATGTGGCTGGCGTCTACCGCGATTGGGGTTTTGCGATTGCCGCGCTGACCTATGTCGCGCTGGTGGCCGCGGCTATCTGGGCCGGGGCAGGGGCAGAACTACAGCAAGAGGCTGAGGAAGAAGGCGCCGGCGCCTAGGATCGTCAGCGATGCGGCGCTCGCCGCAAACAGCATGTTGCGGGCGAAATCGGTGTGTCGCGCCAGCTCGTGCCGGGTCATGGCGCGGACGTCGAAATGTTCGAATTCCTGGTCGAGCATGATGCGAGCCCCCTGAGCTGCAGGCAAAGGGTGCGCGCATGTCTTCGGGTCAGCCAGCGCTTTGCAAAATCATGCTTAATTAGAGTCAAATGCCTTGTAGTTCGCTCCGGCTCGCGCAACCGTGTGATCGAGGGCAGTCAAACGCCATTTCAACGCCACGATTGGCGCGCTTCTGCCGCCGCCTCGCACTGGAACACTCGCCTATGACGCTTCTGCGCAGCGGTCTTCTTCTTCTCGCCACCCTTTCATTGCTCGCCGCCTGCACCTCGGTGGTGCCGCCGGCCAAGCCGCCGGGCAGTACCAGCAGCGTCGCGCCGATCCAGCTGACCCAGGGCGGCATCATGGCGGCGATCAACGGCACCCGCGCCGCCGCCGGCAAGCCGCCGCTGCGCTACAACATCCAGCTCGAGAACGCCGCCCGCTCGCAGGCCAACCTGATGGCCGCCAAGGACACGCTGTCGCACGATCTCGGCGTCACCCTCCGCCAGCGCGTCACCACTGCCGGCTATGACGGCGCCGTCGGCGAGAACGTCGCCGGCGGCCAGTCGACCCTCGACCAGGCAATCAACGGCTGGCTGGCCTCGCCCGCGCACCGCGATACACTGCTCTCCACCAAGTTCCAGGAATTCGGGCTGGCGGTAGCGACGGTGCCGGCGAACCGGACGAGCAAATATCGGACCTACTGGGCGTTCATTGCCGGTGGGCCGTTCGAGGCGTGGCACTGAGGCGATATGCAGCCGCCGGTGGCTGTGGACCCCACCCCTGTCCCCTCCCCGCAAGGGGGAGGGAGACCCAAACACTGGCATCGAGTTGATCGTCTCCCTCCCCCTTGCGGGGAGGGATTAAGGGTGGGGGGGCAGCCCGCACCGGCCTGTCGGGCACCGCCGGCGCGCTACGAACTGCTCAGCGTCCGCCGCACCGCATCGCGCCAGCCCTTCAGTTTCCGCGTCCGCTCTTCCTCATCCATCCGCGGCGTGAATTGCCGGTCGAGGGCCCAGCGTTCGGCAAAGCCCTGCTGGTCCGGCCATACGCCTGCCTTCCAGCCGGCGAGCCAGGCGGCGCCGAGCGCCGTGGTCTCGAGGATGGTCGGCCGGTCGACGGGTGTGTTCAGCATGTCGGCGAGGAACTGCATGGTGAAATCCGAGGCGACCATGCCGCCATCCACCCGCAGCACCGTGTCGTGCGCACCCTTCCAGTCCTTGCGCATGGCGTCGATCAGGTCGCGCGTCTGGTAGCTGACGGACTCGAGCGCCGCCCGCGCCAGCTCCGCCGGCCCGGTATTGCGGGTCAGCCCGGTGAGCGAGCCGCGCGCCGCCGAATCCCACCATGGTGCGCCCAGCCCGACGAAGGCCGGCACCAGGTAGACGTTCTGTGTCGGGTCGGCCTTGGCCGCCAGCACCCCGGCATCGCCGCTCTTTTCGATGATTTTCAGCATGTCGCGCATCCACTGCACCGAGGCGCCGGCAATGAAGATGGCGCCTTCGAGCGCATAGGTGGTCTCGCCGTTGAGCCGGTAGGCGACGGTGGTCAAGAGCCGATTCTTCGAGCGCACCATGTCGGTGCCGGTGTTGAGCAGCGCAAAGCAGCCCGTACCGTAGGTGGATTTCAGCATGCCCGGGCTGAAGCAGGCCTGCCCAATGGTCGCCGCCTGCTGGTCGCCAGCCGCGCCATAGATCGGCAACGCGACGCCGAAGATCTCGGGGTCGGTCATGCCGAAATCATCGGCATTGTCCTTCACTTCGGGCAGGATGGCGCGCGGGATACGGAACAGTTTCAGCAGTTCGTCATCCCACTCGCCGGTCTTGATGTTGAGCAGCAGGGTGCGGCAGGCATTGGTAATGTCGGTGGCGTGGCTCTTGCCACCGGTCAGTCGCCAGATCAGGTAGCTGTCGACCGTGCCGAAGGCGAGCTCGCCCTTCTCGGCGCGCTTGCGCGCACCCGGCACGTTGTCGAGAATCCAGGCGAGCTTGGTGGCGGTGAAATAGGGGTCGAGAAGCAGCCCGGTTTTCTTGCTCACCAGCTTCTCGTGCCCTGCCTTTTTCAGCTTTTCGCACAGCTTGGTGGTGCGCCGGTCCTGCCAGACGATGGCATTGTAGATCGCCTTGCCGGTCTGCCGATCCCAGACAATCGTCGTCTCGCGCTGGTTGGTAATGCCGATCGCCGCGATCTCGCTGGCCTTGATCCCGGCCTTCTTGATCGCCGTCTTGGCGCTCCACAGCGCCGTCGCCCAGATCTCCTCGGGCACATGCTCGACCCAGCCATCCCTTGGGAAATGCTGGGTGAACTCCATCTTGCCGAGTCCGGCGATCTTCTGGTGCTCGTCGAACACGATCGCCCGGCTGGATGTGGTGCCCTGGTCGATCGCGAGGATGTTGCCGCTCATTGTCTCTTCCCCATCTCGGCGAGGCGTTCGGCCATGTACCTGGCCAGTTCCGCCTTCTCGTTTGCTTTGAATTTCAGGCCCTGCTTCGAGCGACGCCATAGCACGTCGTCGGCGGTCCGCGCCCATTCCCGATCCATCAGGTAATCGACCTCGCGCGCATAAAGCGTTGTGCCGAAATGTTCGCCAAGCTCGGCCGGGCTCTGTGCCTCGCCCAGCACATCGGCAGCCAGCGTGCCATAGGCCCGCACCAGCCGGCGGATGAAGGCCGGGTCGAGGTTCGCCTTTTTCGCCGCGAGCTTCCGCACCTCGGCCTCGAAGGCGGTGGGCGGAAAGTTGCCGCCCGGCAGGTGTGCGCCCTTGGTCCAGCGTTGCCCCTTCTTGCCGAGCAACCCGTCGATCTTGTCGACCACCTGCTCGCTGAGCCGCCGATGCGTGGTCAGCTTGCCGCCGAAGACGTTGATCAGCGGCCCGTTGCCGGTCTCGCCTTCGGTCTTCAGCACATAATCGCGCGTCGCTTCCTGCGCGGCGCTGGCGCCATCGTCGAACAGCGGCCGCACGCCCGCATAAGTCCAGACGATTTCGTCGCGCGTCACCGGCTTGACGAAATACTCGCTCGCCGCGGCGCAGAGATAGTCGGTCTCCGCATCGCTGATCTTGACCCCGGTGGGGTCGCCCTCGAAATCCTGGTCGGTGGTGCCGATCAGCGTGTAGTCGCCCTCGTAGGGAATGGCGAAGAAGATGCGGCCGTCGGCGTTCTGGAAGAAATAGCAGCGGTCATGGTCGAAGAGTTTTCGGACCACGATGTGGCTGCCTTTGACCAGTCGCACATGGTGCGCCTCGTTGCGACCGACCGTCTCGCGGATCACCTGGTCGACCCACGGCCCGCCGGCATTCACCAGCAGCCGCGCCGAAACCGTCTCGTTACCTGCCGGGCCGACCAGCTCGATCCGCCACAGGTTGTTCTCGCGGCGTGCCGAGACGACCTTGGTTTGTGTCACCACCCGCGCGCCCCTGTCGGCCGCGTCGCGGGCGTTGAGCGCCACCAGCCGGGCGTCGTCGACCCAGCCGTCCGAATACTCGAATGCCACCTTGTGCCCCGGCTTCAGCGGTCGCCCGGCCGGGTCCTTGCTGAGGTCGAGCGTCTTGGTCCCCGGCAAGAGCTTCCGCCCGCCGAGGTGATCGTAGACGAACAGCCCGAGCCGCAGCAGCCAGGCCGGCCTGAGGTTCTTCTCGTAGGGCAGGACGAACCGCAGCGGCCAGATGATGTGCGGCGCCGAGGCCCACAGCACTTCACGCTCGGCCAGCGACTCGTGCACCAGCCGGAACTCGTAGTGCTCGAGATAGCGCAGGCCCCCATGCACCAGCTTGGTCGCCGCAGACGAAGTGCCTGAAGCGAGGTCATGCATCTCGGCCAGCATGACCGAATAGCCGCGCCCCACTGCATCGCGGGCAATGCCGGTACCGTTCACCCCGCCGCCGATGACGAACACATCGAACGCGTCTGCTGCGTCACTCATCTGGGGGGTAGTCCTTCGCTGGCAATGTGGAGCTCGACGCCTGATGCCGCGCAGATCGCGGCGATGGCGGGGGAGGGGGCGACATCGGTGACGAAGACGTCGATCTGCTCGAGGTGGCCGATGCGCACCGGCGCGGTACGTTCGAACTTCATCGCGTCGGCGACGAGGATGGTCTTGCGCGCCGTCTCGATGATCGCCTGCGCCACCTTCACTTCGCGAAAATCGAAATCCAGCAGCGTGCCGTCGGCATCGATCGCCGAGGCGCCGATCACTGCGTAATCGACCCGGAACTGCCGGATGAAATCCACTGCCGCCTCGCCCACTACGCCGCCATCGGCATGCCGCACGACGCCGCCGGCAATCACCACTTCGGCGCTCGGCACCTCGCGCAGGATGTTGGCGGCGTTGATGTTATTGGTCACCACCATCAAGCCCGTGTGACGGCGCAGTGCCATCGCCACCTGCTCGGTGGTGGTGCCGATATTGAGGATCAGCGAGGAGTCGTCAGGGATCATCGCCGCGGCGGCAAGCCCGATCCGGCGCTTGCTCTCCGCCGCCAGCATCCGCCGCGCCTCATAAGCATAGTTCGAAACCCCCGACGGGTAAGCGGCGCCGCCATGCAGGCGGTTGAGGAGCTTGCGGTCACAGAGTTCGTTCAGGTCCTTGCGGATGGTCTGCGGCGTCACTGCGAATTGCAGCGCCAGGGCGTCGACATCCACCCGCCCGTGCTGCCGGGCCAGCGCCATGATGTCATCCTGCCGCTGCGTCAGCGCGTCCAATCCATCCTCCGGGAGGTTGGTTCACCTATACGCGGATCAGGTTCGTTTCGATAGCGAAATGTTCGGATGAGTTTCGTTATTGAGCCGAAGCAGACGGCCCCCTCCCATCCTCCCCCATGAAGGGGGAGGTGCCCCGCTGGTGCGTTTGGCACAATCGAAGACCGAGCCTCGACTCTTCGCCTCCCCCCTTGTGGGGGAGGCCGGGAGGGGGCCGTCTCTATCAGTCAGGTCATTGACCCCCGCGCCCATCCCGTGCATCAGGAAACACCTCTCCCGACCGGCCGACCATGCTCGCCATTCTCAACGTCATCCTGCCGGTTTTCGCCATGCTCGCGCTGGGCTATGGCGCGGTGCGGCTCAGGCTGTTTCCGTCCGAGGGGGTGCGTGGGCTGGTGGTGTTCGTGAACAACTTCGCGACGCCGTGCCTGCTGTTCAACGCCATGCTCAACACCGACTTCGCGACGACGTTCAACTGGGGCGTCATCATGCCGTTCTATGTCGGGGCGATCGTGGTGTTCATCGTTGGCATCGTCATCTCGGCCAAGCTGTTCCGCAACAAGCCGGGCGAAGCCGTCGCCTCGGGCTTTTCGGCCACCTTCACCAACACCGTGCTGGTCGGCATTCCCGTGGTGCAGCGCGCCTATGGCGCGGAAGCGCTGGCCACCGCCTTCTCGATCATCGCCTTCCATGCCCCGGTGCTGATCACCGCCGGCATGATCGCCATGGAGCTGCTGCGCCGCGACGGCGCTCCGCTCCACAAGACCCTTGGTGTGGCGCTGATGCGGGTGGTTGCCAACCCGCTGCTCTGGGGCATTGCGCTCGGCGCTGCCGCCAACCTGATGAACGTGACGCTGGTCGAGCCGGCCGAGGCCTTCATCACCATGATGGCCGCCGCCGTCACGCCTGCTGCATTGTTCGGTCTTGGCGGGGCGCTGAACGACTATAAGCTCAGCGACAGCTGGGGGCAGTCGCTCACCATGTCGCTGCTGAAGCTTTTGCTGCAGCCGGCCATCGCCTGGGTGATCATGGTGCCGATCCTGCACATCGACCACGATCTCGCCCGCTACGGCGTGCTGCTCGCCGCCATGCCGGCCGGCATCAACGTCTATGTCTTCGCCACCTACTACAACCGCTCCGTCCACATCGCCGCCAACACCATCCTGATCTCGACGGTGCTGAGCATCCTGACGGTGAGCGGCTGGCTGTATGTGCTGGGGCTTTAGCCCAACGGCTGGTGCTCGCTGACCCCCACCCCTGTCCCCTCCCCGCAAGGGGGAGGGAGACGAAAACACCGGCATCACAGTCCGCGTCTCCCTCCCCCTTGCGGGGAGGGATCAAGGGTGGGGGTCCACAGCCACCGGCCTCAGGATGATCCTACTGCGCCGCCTCGACGCTCATCGCCAGCACCTGCGGCTCGCCGGAGACCGGGATCGCGCGGACCGGCATGGTCGAGGTGGCGTCGAGCCCGACTGCGACTCGGACATGCTTGTCGGTCGGGCAGAGCAGCAGCATCGCGTCGAACCCGATCCAGCCCAGCCCATCATCCCAGGCCTCGGCCCAGGCGTGCAGTGCCGGCTGATCACTGTCGGAGCCGTGGAGATAGCCGGTGACATAGCGCGCCGGGATTTCCAGTGCTCGCGCCGCGCCGATAAAGGCATGCGCGTAGTCGCTGGCCGGCGGATGGACGGCAGCTGCCAGCGATTGGCTCTGGCTCTGCCCGTCCTGCATCTGCGTCTGCTCACTCCCGCCCACCACTTCGGCGACCCGTGCCATCAGCGCGTGCAGCAAGGCGATGCGGTCTTGCCCGGTCTTCGGCGCTGCGCGGAATTTTGAGGTAATCGCCCCCGCCGCCTTGGTGGCCGGGGTCGGGCGGCGATAGAGCGCCGGCGGAATGTCGCCCTGTACCCGGCCGATCACCCCATTGCGGTCGATGGTCTCGACGATCCCGGCGACGGTGATCACCAGTTCCGGGTCGGGCTTGATCTGGCTGACCAGCTGCGCCCGGTTGCCGAAGGCATCGACAAAGCTCGCCGCCCTCTCGAAGCCGGGCATGTCGATCGTCCACTCGCGCACTGTCTGTGTCGGCCCGCTCACCGGCGTCAGCAGCACGTGCTGCACCCCGCGGGCCACGCCGGCGCCAAGTCCAAGGCTCATCGAATGTCGGATAGCGATCTTCATCAGTAGAAATTGTAGCTTTCGGCGAGGGCGTCCGTCATGCGGTTGTTGCGGTCGATGAACTCGGTCAGGAACTCGTGCAGGCCATGCTCGAAGATCTTGTCGACACTGGCGTCCATCACCAGCGCCGTCACCGCATCGGCGGCATCATGCCCGGCCGTGCGTTCGCCATAGATTTCCTCGAGCATATCGATGGTGCGGTTGATCCACTGCACGCAGAAGATCAGCGAACGCGGCATTTCCGGTCTGAGGATCAGGTAATCGGCGATGTTCCAGGCTTTGTAGCGGTCGTGGTAGACGTGCCGATAGCTGCGATGCGCCGAGGCAGCCCTGAGGATCATCGTCCATTGCTGGATATCGACATCGCCGCCCACCATGGTGGCGCGTGGCAGCAGCACATAATACTTCATGTCGAGAATGCGCGCCGTGTTGTCGGCCCGCTCGACGAAATTGCCGATCTGGCTGAAGGCATAGCCGGCATCGCGGAGGAAGGTCGAGAGCAGGGCGCCGCGATAGCGATGGCTCACCTGCTTGACCCAGAACAGCAGCTCCTGGAGCTTGGCCCCCGAGATGTCGCGCGGCCGGATGGCGGAGAACTCGAGCCACGCCGCGTTGATCGATTCCCACATCTCGGTGGTCAGCGCCGTGCGCACCGACCGCGCATTGGTCCGCGCCGCGAGCAGGCACGATTTCACCGAGGAATAGTTCTCCTCGTCGAACAGCATGTAGTGCGCGACGCTCGCGACGTCCGCCTGCTTGTGCTTGAGGTTGAAGCCCTCGTCGGCCTCGGCGGCCTGCAGCATCGACACCAGGTGCTCCGAAGCGCCCCCCTCGCGCCGCGAGGTGAGGCTCATGCGGTAGCCCACCTCGAACATCCGGGCCATGTTTTCGGCCCGCTCGATATAGCGGCTGAGCCAGAAGAGATTCTGTGCGGTGCGTCCGAGCATGGTCAGTCCTCCAGCACCCAGGTGTCCTTGGTCCCGCCGCCCTGCGACGAGTTCACCACCAGCGAGCCCTTCTTCAGCGCCACGCGCGTCAGTCCACCGGGGGTGATCCGGATATCGTCGCCGCACAGCACATAGGGCCGCAAATCCACATGCCGTGGCGCGATCCCCTTGTCGACGAAGGTCGGGCAGGTCGAGAGCGCCAGCGTCGGCTGCACGATGTAATTGTCGGGCCGGGCGAGGATCTTCTTCCTGAATTCCTCGCGCATCGCTTTGGTCGAGGCCGGCCCGACCAGCATGCCGTAGCCGCCCGAGCCGTGCACTTCCTTCACCACCAGTTCCTCGAGATGCTCGAGCACATAAGCCCGCTCATCGTCATTGGTGCAGTTATAGGTGGGGACGTTTTTGAGCAGTGCCTTCTCACCGAGATAGAACTCGATGATCTCCGGCACGTAGACATAGACCGCCTTGTCGTCGGCAATGCCGGTGCCCGGCGCGTTTACCAGCGTCACGTTGCCCGCCCGATAGGCATCGAACAGCCCCGGCACGCCCAGCATCGAGTCCGGCCGGAAGGTCAGCGGGTCGAGGAAATCGTCGTCGATGCGGCGGTAGATCACGTCGACCCGCTCGGGGCCCTTGGTGGTCCGCATGTAGACCTTGCCGCCATCGACGAACAGGTCCTGGCCCTCGCAGAGCTCGGCGCCCATCTGGTCGGCGAGGAACGAGTGCTCGAAATAGGCCGAGTTATGGATGCCCGGCGTCAGCACCACGAGGTTGGGCGAGCCATGCACGCCCCCCGGCGCCACGCTCTCCATCGTCCGGCGCAGCGTTTCGGGGTAGGTCTCGACCGGCGCCACCTTGTAGCGCTGGAACAGTTCCGGGGCGAGCTGCAGCATCGCCTCACGGTTCTCCAGCATGTAGCTGACGCCCGAGGGGGTGCGGAGATTGTCCTCCAGCACGTAGAAATCGTCCGGGCCGGTCCTGACGATGTCGACGCCGATAATGTGCGAATAGACTCCGCGCGCCGGATCTAGCCCCATCATTTCCGGGCAGAACGCCGAGTTGTTGAGGATCAGCTTTTCCGGCACCCGCCCGGCCTTCAGGATCTCCTGGCGGTGGTAGATGTCGTAGAGGAAGGCGTTGAGCGCCCGCACCCGCTGCTCGATGCCCTTCGACAGTCGCCGCCATTCCATCGCCGAGATGATGCGCGGGATGATGTCGAACGGGATGAGCTTTTCGGTGCCTTCGTTGCTGCCGTAGACGGCGAAGGTAATGCCGAGGCGTCGGAACAGGGCTTCGGCGTCAGCCGACATCAGACCCAGGGCTTGCGGAGGCTGCTCTTTCAGCCACTCTTCCAGGATGTGGTAGGGCGCGCGGACAGAGGCATCCGCATTGGTCATTTCGTCAAACGGCGTTGCGGACATCAACTCCCAAGGGCTTGCGGCCTATCCCACTCGGGACTCATTGGTACACTTTTGCTGAAAGGCCACAAGCCGGGTTCGGCGTGAATGTCTCGCACCCGGTGCGAGCTGACCCCCACCCCTGTCCCCTCCCCGCAAGGGGGAGGGAGACGCTTTCATTGGCGTCAGTGTTTTGGTCTCCCTCCCCCTTGCGGGGAGGGGACAGGGGTGGGGGGCCACAGCCACCGGCCGACCGACACGATCCTACCCCCACCAACGTCGCCTTCACCCTCGCGCAAAACTGCCATACAACCTTGCGCCGATAAGGGATGGGACCAATGCCGGAAGAGATTCTCCAGACTCACAAGCTACTCGATCGCTGCGAGAAGGCGCTCGCCGAACGCTACACCGTGCACAAACTGCACGAGGCGGCAGATAAGGAGGCGCTGATCAAGTCGGTGGCCGGCAAGATCCGGGCTATCGCCGGCGGCAATGTCGATGGCGCGCTGATGGACAAGCTCCCCAAGCTCGAGATCATCGCCAATTTCGGCGTCGGCTACGACTCGATCGACACCAAGGCAGCCAAACAGCGGAACATCCGCGTCACCAATACCCCGAACGTGCTCAACGATGCGGTCGCGGAGCTCACCCTTGGCCTGATGATCGGGCTCGCCCGCCGTATCCCGCAGGGCGACCAGTTTGTCCGCCAGGGCAAGTGGCCGAACTCGGGCTTCCCGCTGCTCACCGAGCTCAACGGCAAGACCGTCGGCATCCTCGGGCTCGGCCGCATCGGCAAGGAGATCGCCACCCGCTGCCAGGCCATGAAGATGCGCGTCGTCTATCACGGCCGCAGCCGCCAGCACGACGAACCCTACATCTTCTACGACAAGCTCATCGACATGGCCCGTGACAGCGATTGGCTGGTGATCATCGCCCCGGGCGGCAAGGGCACCGAGAAGATCGTCTCGCGCCAAGTGCTCGAGGCGCTCGGCCCCGAGGGCTTCATCGTCAACGTCGCCCGCGGCACGCTGATCGACGAAGCGGCGATGCTGGAACTGCTGCAATCGAAAAAGCTCGGCGGCGCGGCGCTCGACGTGTTCGAGAAGGAGCCGCAGGTGCCCGAGGGCTTTTTCGCCCTCGACAATGTCGTGCTGTCGCCGCACCAGGGCAGCGCTACGCACCAGACACGCAACAAAATGGGCGATCTCGTCGTTGCCAATATCGTCGCGCACTTCGCCGGCGAACCCCTGCTCAGCGCGGTGGTCTGATCATGCTGATTGATCTCAAGGGCAAAGTTGCCATCGTCACCGGCGCCGGCCGAGGCATCGGCCGCGTCATCGCACGGACCCTCGCCACCGAAGGCGTCACCGTCGCGATCATCGACTTCCGCCAGGATCTGCTCGACGATGCCGCGATGGAGTGGACCGAGGCCGGTTGGCCCGGCCTCCGTATCCTCTGCGACGTGCGCGAGGCGGTCCAGGTCAACGCCGCGGTGAGCGCCGTGGACGAGGCGTTCGGCCGGGTCGATATCCTCGTCAACAATGCCGGCGTCGCCAGCGGGGCGCGCGTCGACAAGCTGGCCGAGGCGGTATGGGACGCCAATTTCGATACCAACACCAAGGGCACGTTCCTGGTGTGCCAGGCGGTGGCGCCGATCATGCAGCGCCAGGCCTCCGGGCGTATCCTCAATGCGGCGTCATTCGCCGCCATCATCCCCTCGATCGGCAGCGCCGCCTATGCGGCGAGCAAGTCGGCGGTGGTGCAGTTCACCCGCGTACTGGCGGGCGAGCTCGGCCCGTTCAATGTCACGGTGAATTCCTACTCGCCGGGGATGATCCCGACCGAGATGAACAGCTTCGCCAAGCTGCCCGACGCCCGCCAGCAGCGGCTGCTCGACACCCTGACGCTGCGCCAGTGGGGTAACCCCGAGGACGTCGCCAACCTCATCTGCTTCCTTGCATCCGACCAGGCCCACTACATCACCGGCGCTTCGATCGACTGCTCGGGCGGCAAGTACGCCACGCAGTTCCCAGCGGCGGCTTACGAGAGCTGAGACACGGGTGGCGGGGCCGGCCCGGCCCCGCACTCACCCAACACTGGATGTCATCCCTGCGAAAGCAGGGACCCAACTCGCCACCTGAGCCAGCCGATGCCGGACGAGGGCGGAGCCCTCGCCGAGGGGGCCCAGCTTTCGCTGGCATGACATCGCGTTTGTGGCAGATGCAACGACCGGCCGAAGTGCCCGACCTACCAACCACGTTGACCCCGCGCACAGACGGGTATTTGCTTGTCGCGAGATTTCCGTCGGAGTTGGCGCCAATGGAAATAGTCGAGCTGCTGCAGCAGACACCGCTGTTTCACGAGCTGAACGCAGCGGACCTCGAGGAGCTGATCCCGTCGACGCGCCTCGAAACCTACGAGCCGGGGCGGGTCATTCTCCGGGAGGGACGCGTCGGCGCCGCATTCTTCCTTATTGTTTCTGGCAGCGTCGAAGTCATCAAGGCGCTCGGCAAACCGGAGGAAAAGCGCGTCAACGAGCTGGGAGTCGGCGACTTTTTCGGTGAGATCGCCAACATGAAGCACACGACGCGGATCGCCAGCGTCAGGGCGCTCAGCGAGACCAAGTGCCTGATGATCCAGCGGCTGCATCTCGATTCCTACATCGAGCGGTTTCCTGCCGTCCTCGCCAAGGTGGAGCAGGCGGTTGCCGTCCGCGGCGACGAGTGACGGTCAGCCCCGTACCGCCCGTGCATAGTCCGACGGCGCCCGCCCGACGATGCGGCGGAAATCATTGCTGAAATGCGCCTGGTCCGAGTAGCCCGTCGCTACCCGCCAGCCGCTTCCAACTCTCACAGGAAGCGCCAGGCCGCCACTACCGCCAAACCGCCAGCAGCGCCCCCATCAGCACCAGCGCAATCAGGTTGTTGCCGAGGTTGATGGCGATCAGCTTCAGCGAGCGGTTCTCGTAACCCCAGAGCGACACCAGCAGCGTCGCCATGAAGCCGAGCCAGACCCAGAAGCCGGCCAGCCCGCCATTGAGCCAGTCGGCGATGTTGGCGCCGACGATGATGTTGGCGAGCGCGAACGACATGATCAGCGAGGCGATGACATCGACCACCATCGCCTTGCCGAGCCCCGCCTTCATCGTCTCCGGCGTCACCCCGGTGAGCGCCTGCCACGGCTTCAGCAGCAGCGGCGGCGAATACCAGGCAAAGCCCACGGCCATGCGGATGATCGCGGCGACAAGCACGGCCAACCAGTTGATCGGCAGCATTGTTTGAACTCCCCAGGGCGCCCCTCGCGCCCGGATAAATTCTACCGCCGAAGCAAACTGCGCCGCAATCGACGCGGAACCCCCATGCCGTCAAAGCGATTGCCTTTCCGGTGGCCCCTCGCGACACTGCAAATACGAAACGGCGGAGACTTCGATGACGGATTGGTGGCGCGGCGCGGTGATCTATCAGGTCTACCCACGCTCGTTTCAGGACAGCAACGGCGACGGCATCGGTGACCTGCCCGGCATCATGCGCCGGCTCGATCACATCGCCAGCCTCGGCGTCGATTGCATCTGGCTCTCGCCGATCAACCAGTCACCGCAGCGCGACATGGGCTACGACGTTTCCGACTACAAGGAAGTCGACCGCCTGTTCGGCAGCCTCGAAGACTTCGACGACCTGATCAAACGCGCCCACGCGCTGGGTCTCAAGGTGATCATCGACCAGGTGCTGAGCCATTCCTCGGACATGCATCCGTGGTTTCGCGAGAGCCGGCTCAACCGCACCAATGCCAAGGCCGATTGGTATGTCTGGGCCGACCCCAAGCGCGACGGCTCGCCGCCCAATAACTGGCCATCGGTGTTCGGCGGCCGCGCCTGGGAGTGGAATCCCAGCCGCGGGCAGTACTACTTCCACAATTTCCTGATCGAGCAGCCCGACCTCAACTTCCATAACCCCGACGTGCAGGATGCAGTGCTCGACGTCATGCGCTTCTGGCTCGAGCGCGGCGTCGACGGTTTCAGGCTCGACACGGTGAACTACTATTTTCAGGACAAGCAGCTCAGGAACAACCCGCCGGCGCGGCGGCCCAAGCACCTGCCTTATGCCGTCAACCCATACGACATGCAGGACCACAAGTTCGGCAAGAGCCAGCCCGAAAACGTCGGCTTCCTGAAGCGGGTGCGCAAACTCCTCGACCAGTATCCGGGCACCACCACGGTCGGCGAAGTCGGCGACAGCCATCGCGGCCTGCAACTGATGGAGGAATATACCTCCGGCGGCGACAAGCTGCACATGGCCTATACCTTCGACATGCTCGGCCCCGAGTTCACCGCCGAACACTTCCGCACCAAGATGGCGAAGTTCTTCGCCGGCGCGCCGAATGGCTGGCCGTGCTGGAGCTTTTCCAATCACGACGTTAACCGCCACATGACCCGCTGGGCGCCGTATTCACGGAACCCGGCCGATCTCGCCCGCCAGGCGGCGGCGATGCTGCTGAGCTTCAAGGGTTCGGTCTGTCTCTATCAGGGCGAAGAGCTCGGTCTACCCGAAGCCGATATCCTGTTCGAGGAATTGACCGACCCGCCGGGCATCCGCTTCTGGCCCGAATACAAGGGCCGCGACGGCGCCCGTACCCCGATGCCGTGGGAAGAGGGCGACGCCCCCAACGGCTTCTCCAGTGTGAAGCCGTGGTTGCCGGTGAAGCCGAACCACTCGGCTCTGAATGTCGCCGTCCAGAACGCCGACCCGGACTCGACTCTCAGCTTCTACCGCAAGGCGCTGGCTTTCCGCCGCGCCCACCCGGTCTTCGCGTCAGGCGATATCGAATTCCTGAAAGTCGCCGAGCCGTTGCTCGCCTTCCGCCGCACCGGCAAGGACGGCGCCATCACGTGCCTCTTCAACCTCTCCGCCGACCCGCTCACCGTGACGCTCGACGGGGGCGAAGGGCTAGAGCCGCTGGAGCTCTCGCACGGCGCCGAGCGCCGCAAGAGCAAGCTGAAGCTCGAAGCCAACGGCTTCGCCTTCTTTGCGACCGGGGAAATGAAGGTGGCGTTCGGCGGCAGAAGGAGGTCGAAGTAAGCAGCCTGCGGTGCGGGCTGACCCACTGCGACCACCCCAACTACGGTGTCATCCCAGCGAAAGCTGGGACCCCACGGCGAGGGCGCAGCCCTCGTCCGGTTATCCACCTGCTCGGGCTGTGAGTTGGGTCCCTGCTTTCGCAGGGATGACAGCCGGTGGGTGGAGCGAGGCCAAGCCAAGCCAAGCTCAGCTATTGGGCCGGCACGGCCCGGCGATGAAATGCGCTGGCGCGATCTAACCCTCAGTCCACCTGTTCCCAGGTATCGGGGTCATAATAGTCGCTGTGCCAGGTACCATCGGGGTACTGCACGAAGGCCTCGACGCAGCCGTCCGACGCCAAGCTCACCGAGCGGGCGTCGACGCCGCGCCGGCGCAGTTCCATCTTCACGACCTCCTGGTCGAAGCTGTCGCCGTCGCCGCCCGACTTGCCACCCGCCGAGAAGCCGAACTCGATTTTCAGCCCCGGCAGGTTGTCGTTGAGGTTGCAGTTTTCGCGCGCCATCGCCGGGCCGGCCGCGAACAGGGTGGCGGCAACGATGGTGAGGACAAGCGGACGCAGCATCTGAGTCTCCAATGGACCGGGAGGCATGTGCCGGAGGATTTGGGCAGGCTTGCGGCCTACGGCAAGTCCTTGTCGCCTAGGGCAACTCTTTGTCCCGAATAAGCATCGCGACCACCGGGATGGCGAAGGTGAGCATCAGCAGCCGGCTCACATGGTGCGCCGCGATGAACGCCGTATCGAACCCCAGCGCGATGCCGAGCGCCCCCATCCCTTCGAGTGCGCCGGGTGAGAGCCCGAGCCAGATCTGCCCGAACGGCATGTCGACGAACGGCGCCACAGCCAGCGTCACCCCCGTGGCGATGGCGACGGTCAGCGCCGTGCCGGCCAGCCCGCCGATCGCTGCCTGCTTGAACTCGGCGCGGGTGATGCCGTTGAAGCGCGAACCGATCAGTCCGCCGATCAGGATGAAGGTCGCGATCAGCAATGGCTGTGGCATTGCCCCCTCGAACAGCCCGGCGAACTTGGCGCAGATCGCCACCGCCATGGCGCCGAGCACATAGCCGGCCGGAGCGCGGAGCTTGGTCAGGATGAACCCCGCGATGGCGCAGGCGATGGCCACCGGCAGCAGCGTCTCGAACCCCATCGGATCCTGCACCGGCGCGCCTTCGTAGTGCCCGATCGGCAGGAACAGCGCTCCGATCGGCACGCAGATGGTGAGGATCAGGATGCGGATCACCTGGATGATGATGATCTGCCGAGTATCGCCGACGCCCGCTGCCGCAATCGACATCACGAAGCTCAGATGCCCGGGGAAGGAGCTGAGATAGGCGGTGCCGCGGTCGAGTCCGAACAGTTTGCGTAACAGGAACCCGGTGAGCGTGATGATCAGGATCAGCTCCACCGCCAGCGCCGCCAGCGTCACCGGCCATTGCACGATCAGCGTCAGCGAATCGCGCGCCACTGCCGCGCCCATCGACAATCCGGTCAGCACGAAGGTCGCGTCGCGCAGCCAGGTCGGCAGCATCACCTTGACGCCCAGCAGCGCCGCGATCGCCACCGCGAGCGCCCCACCCATCAGCCACGCGGCGGGCAGATTGACCAGCGCCGCCAATCCGCCACCGGCCGCCGAGATCAGCAATGTGACGAGTGTCCGGCGGACAATGGTGCCGGCGGGCAGGGGGGAGGTCATTTGGCGGAACGAGTCGAGATGGCTAGGACGCTAACTATCGACGAGTTTGCCGCGTGGGGGAAGCAGGCCGTTGGGCGAATATCGAGTGCTTGGCGCCCCTCACCCCGCGGTGAGGCCCTTGGCCTCATCCGCCTCCCTCTCCCCAGAGGGGCGAGGGGACGCGTGTGGCACCGCCGGTGAGCCCATCGCCCCCTCGCCCCTCCAAGGGGCGCAATAAGCGCTCCCGGGGGAGAGGGCCGGGGTGAGGGGTAGCCCCAAGCACTGCTATCTCTGCGACGCACCCTCGACCAGCTTCACGAAAAAACTCACCCCAACCGGGATGATTTCGTCGTTGAAATTGTAGGTGTCCGAGTGCAGTTCGGAGCTCGGCCCGTTGCCGAGGAATACATAGGCGCCCGGCCGCGCCTGCAGCATGTAGGAAAAGTCCTCGCCACCCATCTTGGGGTCGACATTGGCGTCCACCCGGTCCTCGCCCACCACGGTCGCGGCGATGGCCGCGGCATAGGCCGTTTCGTCCGGCGTGTTTTCCACCACCGGATAGCCGCGACGGTAGTTCACCTCGGCCTTGCCGCCGAAGGTTTCGACGATGCCCTTGGTCACGGCCTTGAGCCGCTCTTCCATCAGGTCGCGCACTTCGTCGTTCAGCGAGCGCACCGTGCCGGTGAGCTTCACCTTCTGCGGGATGATGTTGAACGCCTCGCCGCCCTGCATCATCGTCACCGACAATACCGCCGAGCGGATCGGATCGATATCGCGGGAGACGATGGTGTGCAGTGCCGTGATCAGCTGTGCCGCGATCATCACCGGGTCCACCGTGTTCTGCGGCCAGGCGGCATGTCCGCCCTGACCCTCGATCACGATGTTGAACTCGTCGCTCGCCGCCATCAGGCCGCCGACCCGCATGGCGATGCTGCCGGCCGCCTGGCCGGGCATGTTGTGCAGGCCATAGACCTCGTCGACGCCGAAGCGGTCCATGATCCCGGCTTCCACCATGGCGCGCCCACCGGCGCCGCCTTCTTCCGCCGGCTGAAAGATCAGCACGGCGTTGCCGTCGAAATTGCGCGTCTCGGCCAGGTATTTCGCGGTACCGAGCAGGATCGAGGTGTGGCCGTCATGCCCGCAGGCGTGCATGCGGCCGGGCGTCTGGCTGGCATAGTCGAGGCCGGTGCGCTCGAGGATCGGCAACGCATCCATGTCGGCGCGGATGCCGATATTCTTGCCCGGTCCACGCCCCTTGATCACCGCCACCACGCCGCTCTGGGCGATGCCGGTAACCACTTCGTCGACGCCGAACGAGCGCAGCAGCTCGGCCACTTTCCCCGATGTGCGGGGCAGTTCGTACTGAAGTTCGGGGTGCACATGGAAGTCGCGGCGCCATTCGGCGACCTCGTCGGCGAATTCCGCGATACGATTGATAACGGGCATGAAAGACCTGAACGCTAGTAAGCGCGCACTGTGCGGGGGAGCAGGGTAGGGCGTCAACCCGCCGAAGGTACGATCTTGCGGATGGGGTGCGCGGACGCCTGGGCCGGTGGCTGCGGACCCCCACCCCTGTCCCCTCCCCGCAAGGGGGAGGGAGACGCATACACTGATGTCAGCGTTTTAGTCGCCCTCCCCCTTGCGGGGAGGGGACAGGGGTGGGGGTCACCACGCGCCGGCCTCTCCTGGAGCGAGAGGCACGCCATTCTCCCAACCCACTCTCCAGTAGTCAGAAATTCCCCGTCCGAACTTGCCCCTCTCCGTCATATTTGCCAAACACCCGGCAACACTGGAGGAACCGATGAAAATCCTCGTTGCCGTCAAGCGCGTCGTCGATCACGCGGTGCGCGTCCGTGTCCGTTCCGATGGCTCGGGCGTCGAGACCGAGAACGTGCGCATGTCGATGAACCCCTTCGACAAGCACGCTGTCGAGGCCGCGGTGCAGCTCAGTGAAGCCGGCCACGCCACCGAGATTGTCGTCGTCTCGATCGGGCCCAAGCAGAGCAACGACGTCATCCTCACCGCCCTCGCCATGGGCGCGCATCGTGGCATTCTGATCGAGGCCGATGGCCGCGTCGAAACCCTGGCGGTGGCCAAGCTCCTCAAGGCCGTCGTTGCCGAGGAACAGCCCGATCTGGTGCTGCTCGGCAAGCAAGCCGTCGACGACGACTCCAACCAGGTCGGCCAGATGCTGGCCGGCCTGCTCGACTGGCCGCAGGCGACCTTCGCTTCGGAGATCAAGGTCACGGGCGACGGACTCGAAGTTACCCGCGAGGTCGACTACGGCCGCGCCACGGTTGGTGTCTCGCTGCCCGCCATCGTCACGGCCGACCTCCGCCTCAACACCCCGCGCAACGCCGCGCTGCCCATGGTGATGAAGGCGCGTTCGAAGCCGCTGGCCGTGCGCCCTGCCGCCGAGTTTGGGGTCGATCTCACGCCGCGGCTCAAGCTCGAGAAGGTGAGCCCGCCGGCCGAGCGCATGGCCGGGCGCCGGGTCGCCGATGCTGCCGAACTGACCGCAGCAATTCAGTCTGAACTTTCCGAGCTGGAGGCGCTCTGATGGCCGTCCTCGTTCTCGCCGAACACGATCTCGGCGTGCTCTCCGCCGCCACGGCCCGTATCGTCGCTGCCGCCGAAACGCTTGGCCCGGTCGATCTGCTGGTCGCGGGACAGGACGTCTCGGCCGTTGCCGCCGAAGCCGCAAAGCTTGCCGGCGTTGAGAAGGTGCTCGTTGCCGACAGCGCCGCGCTTGCCAACCAATCGGCAGAGGCCGTCGCCGCGCTGCTCGCCCGCCTCGCCGAGCCCTACACCCATATCGTTGCCGCCGCTGCCGCCACCGGTCGCGACGCCATCCCGCGCCTCGCCGCGCGGCTCGACCTGATGCCGGTGACCGATGTCGTCGCCATCCACGGCCCGACCCGCTTCGATCGGCCGATCTACGCCGGCAATGCCATCGAGACGGTATCTTCGGGGCAGAGCAAACAGTTGCTGACCATCCGTGCCTCGGCCTTCCGCCCGGCGGCGACAGGCAACAATGCCCCTGCCCATTCCGTCGATGCCGACGTGGCGGCGGTCGCCCGTTTCCTCGCCGCGCACCGCACCGAGAGCGATCTGCCGGAACTCTCGACCGCCCAGGTCGTCGTCGCCGGTGGTGTTTCCTTCGGCTCGGCCGAAAAGTTCGCGCTGGTCTCCGACCTTGCCAAAGTCCTCGGCGCTGCTGTCGGCGCCACCCGCGCTGCGGTCGATGCCGGCTACGCCCCCAATGACTGGCAGGTCGGCCAGACCGGCAAGATCATCGCGCCCGACCTCTACATCGCCATCGGCATCTCCGGCGCGCTGCAGCACCTCGCCGGTATCCAGGGCGCCAAGAAGATCATCGCCATCAACAAAGACCCCGAGGCGCCGCTGATGAAGATCGCCGATATCGCGCTGGTCGGGGACCTATTCGAAGTGGTGCCGCAGCTGATTGCGGGGTTGAAACGGTAGGGCTGGTGTCTGTGGCCCACCCCCACCCTTGATCCCTTCCCCACAAGGGGGAGGGAGACGCTCACGGCAGCGTCGGCTCTTGCCTCTCCCTCCCCTTCAAGGGGAGGGTAGCGCAGCTTGGTCCGTAAGGACCGTAGCGGAGCTTGGTGGGGTGGGGCCACATGCACCAACCCAGACTATCCGCCCCGTTGCAATTCCCCCGCCACCGCCTATAAACACCCCGCTCTCGTTTTCCCCGGACAGACCTGATGTTTGAGACCCTGAAGAAGGCCACGCTCGACAAGATTTTCGTGCTGATGGCCGAGTATGCCGCCGATCCCCGCGACGGAAAGATCGACCTCGGCGTCGGCGTCTACAAAGATCCCAAGGGCGTCACGCCCGTCATGAGTTCGGTGAAAAAGGCCGAGCAGCGCATCCTCGATAGCGCCAAGACCAAGACCTACAAGGGTGTGGTCGGCAACAAGGAATTCTCCGCCGCCATCGTCGATCTGGCGCTGGGTGGTGTCGTCGACAACAAGCGGATCCGCTGCGTCAACGGCGCCGGCGGTACCGGTGCGCTGTCGATCCTGATGAACGTCCTGGGCCGCGCTCGCCCTAAGGGCCGCATCTTCATTTCTGACCCGAGCTGGCCGAACCACTGGCCGATGGCCGAACTCGCTGGCCTGACCCCGGTCTACTACCCGTATTTCGACCACAAGACCCGCATCGTCGATTTCCCGGCCATGCTGGCGGCGCTCGACACCCTAACTTCCGACGATATCGTCTTGCTGCACGGCTGCTGCCACAACCCGACCGGCGCCAGCCTCACCAATGCGCAGTGGGACGAGGTGGTCGAGAGCCTGCAGCGCACCGGCGCCTTCCCGCTGGTCGATCTCGCCTATCTCGGCTTCGGCGATGGGCTCGAAGCCGATGCCTATGGCGTGCGCAAGGTCGTCTCCTCGGTGCCCGAGTCGATGGTCGCCTTCTCGGCCTCGAAGAATTTCGGCCTCTATCGCGAGCGCGCCGGCGTCGCCATCGCTATCGCCAGGGACTCCGAGTCGGCCGACGTCGTCTCCTCGCAGATGCAGAACGTCATCCGCGCCACCATTTCGCAGACCCCCGACCATGGCGCCGAGATCGTCCGCGTCATTCTCGAGGACAAGGAACTGCGCGCCGAGTGGGAAGCCGAACTCACCGAGATGCGGGAACGGATGAAGCGCCTGCGCGTCAAACTTGCCGACGCCATCCGGCAGCGCTCGAACTCGAAGGATTTCGATTTCATCGCCGAGCATACCGGCATGTTCTCGCTGCTCGGCCTGCCTGAGGATGTCGTCACCAAGCTCAAGCTCGACGACGGCGTCTACATGATCAACGACAGTCGCATCAACGTCGCGGGAATCCCCGAGGATCGGATCGGCGAACTCGCCGACAAGATGCTCGCCGCGATCCGCTGAGACCGATCTCTGCTTTGCTGAGACGTTGTCTCGACTGCCGTTTGTGACTACCTAAAGAGCAGCTAACCATCTCCCTTGGAGGGGAACGAAATGAAGTTCTTCGTCGATACCGCCGAGATCAAGGACATCCGCGATCTCTATGAAACCGGCCTGCTGGACGGGGTGACGACGAATCCCTCGCTGATCGCCAAATCCGGCCGCCAGTTCAAGGACGTGATCAAGGAGATCTGCTCGATCGTTCCTGGTCCCGTGTCGGCTGAAGTCGCCGCCACCGACTATGACGGCATGATCGCCGAGGGCCATGTGCTGGCCAAGCTCGCCGAGAACGTCGTGGTGAAGGTGCCGCTGACCATCGATGGGCTGAAGGCCACCAAGACCTTCTCTAAGGAAGGCATCAAGACCAACGTCACGCTCTGCTTCTCGCCCAACCAGGCGCTGCTCGCGGCCAAGGTCGGCGCCACCTACATCTCGCCGTTCATCGGCCGCCTCGATGACATCAACGCCGACGGCGTCGAGCTGATCGAGAACATCCGCACCATCTACGACAACTATTCGTTCGCCACCGAGATCCTCGCGGCCTCGATCCGCACCCCGAACCACATCACCGAGGTGGCTCTGGCCGGCGCCGACGTCGCCACCATCCCGCCGGCGGTGATCTACAAGCTGGCCGACCACCCGCTGACCAAGTCGGGCCTCGAGCAGTTCGTCAAAGACTGGAAGTCGACGGGCCAGTCGATCCTTTGATCGGCTGAAGGCAGGGCGCGCGCCACACACTCGGAGTCATTCCCGCGAAAACGGGAACCTCCGTTTCGGAGCGCGCCGCATCCACTGCAAACAGAGGTTCCCGCTTGCGCGGGAATGACCCGGTGACAGCGGGGAAATTCAGGCAAGGCTTCCCCCATGGCCAATGAACTCATCGCCACCGCCGTCCGCAACGCGCTCGCTTCCGTCGAAATCCCCGGCGGCGGCGAACTGGCGGGCTATGGCGGCTTGAGCGAGATCATCGTCACCACCGGCGCCGTGGCCTTTGCCATCTCGGTTGCGCCGGGTATGGAAGCCGCCTTCGGTCCGGCCCGCGTCGCTGCCCAGGCCGCGGCCGAAAAGGTCGCTGAGGGTCGCAAGGTCATGGTGTCGCTCACCTCCGACCGTGCCCAGGCCGCGACCGGCCAGGCCAAGGCGCAGGGCCGCCCCGGTCCGCCGCCGCGCGAAGCCGTGCCCGGCGTCCGCCACATCGTCGCCGTCGGCTCCGGCAAGGGCGGCGTCGGCAAATCCACCGTCGCGGTCAACCTGGCGCTTGGCTTTGCCGCCGAGGGCCTCCGCACCGGTATCCTCGATGCCGATCTCTACGGACCCTCGATCCCCAAGCTGCTCGGGCTTGAGGGTAAGCCTGCGGTTCGTGACGACGGCATTTTTGCCCCGCATGAGGCCTATGGCCTCAAGGCGATGTCGATCGGCTCGATGCTCACCGCCAACCAGGCGGTGGTGTGGCGCGGCCCGATGGCCACTTCGGCGCTGCGGCAACTGCTGCGCGAGAGCGATTGGGGCGGCCTCGACGTGCTGGTCGTCGACCTGCCGCCCGGCACCGGCGATATCCAGATTTCGCTGGTCCAGCAGGTGCCACTGCTCGGCGCTGTCATTGTTTCCACCCCGCAGGATCTGGCGCTGATCGACGCCAAGAAGGCGATGGACATGCTGCTCCGCACCGACGTGCCGATCCTCGGCCTCATCGAGAACATGAGCTACTTCGTCGCTCCGGACACCGGGAAGCGCTACGACATCTTCGGCCATGGCGGCGCCAAAGCCGCCGCCGACACCTTCGATATCCCGTTCCTCGGCGAAATCCCGCTGGTGATGTCGATCCGCGAAAGCTCCGATGCCGGCCGTCCGGTGGTCGCTACCGATCCCGATAGCGCCGAGGCGCAGGCCTTCCGCGCCATCGTCCGCGCTATTCTCGCCGCCAGCCCGCAGCTGAAACCCTGAGCCATGCTGTCGCTTCGGCTCGCCACCGCAGCTGACATCGACGCGCTCATCGCCATCGACCACGTCGCTGCCCACAGCGCCGACCGCCGCGAAGCCATTACCGAGTGGGTCGCACTGGGCCAGTGCCACCTCGCCGAGCGCGACGGCGCCGTCGCTGGCTATGTCGCATTGACGCGCAGCTTCTTCCGCTCGCCCTTCATCGAAATGCTGATGGTCGGCGCCGCCTTCCGCCGCACCGGCATCGGCCGTACCCTGATCGAGCAGTGCATCTCGATTACGCCGTCCGACCAGAAGCTCTGGACCTCGACCAACGAGTCCAATGCGCCAATGCGTGCCCTCCTGCCGCAGCTCGGCTTCGCGCAAACCGGTCTGTTCGAGCAGCTCGACGAGGGCGATCCGGAGCTGATCTTCCTGAGGTGGCCCTCTAACGTCGGCGCGGGCTGACCCCCACCCTTGATCCCTCCCCGCAAGGGGGAGGGAGACGATCGCCTCGATAGCAGTGTGAGGGTCTCCCTCCCCCTTGCGGGGAGGGGACAGGGGTGGGGGGCCACAGCCACCAGCTTCTCGGTAACACCGGTGACATCCCTTCTTCGCACTGTTATGCAATCGATTACATTGATCCGCGGGCGTCGAGAATCGCCGTCCCTGAACGACCACAACGAGCGCATAAGCGCCGCCCTGTTGAGGAGTGAGAAGTGTTTTCGATTTCGCGTGACGAGCTTGGCCCGAATTTCACTTTCGGCGCCGCCACTGCCGCCTATCAGATCGAGGGCGGCCAGACCGATGGCCGCGGCACCTCGATCTGGGACACGTTTTCATCCACGCCCGGCAACGTGAAGAACCTCGATACCGGCGCCATCGCCTGCGACCACTATAACCGCTGGCCTGGCGACCTCGACCTGATCCGCGATGGCGGCTTCGACGCCTATCGCTTCTCCTTCGCCTGGCCGCGCCTCATCCCCGAAGGGACCGGAGTGGTGAACCCCAAAGGGCTCGAGTTCTATGACCGCCTGATCGACGGCATGCTCGAGCGCGGCATCAAGCCCTACGCCACGCTCTATCACTGGGATCTGCCGAGCCCGCTGCAGGACAAGGGCGGCTGGATGAACCGCGATATTGCCAGCTGGTTCGCCGAATATGCTGCCGTGGTGGGACATCACTTCGGTGATCGCCTCCACGCCACCGCCACCATCAATGAGCCATGGTGCGTCGCCTTCCTCAGCCACTTCCTCGGCATTCATGCTCCGGGCTATCGCGATCTTCGCGCCGCGTCCCGTGCCATGCACCACGTGCTGTTCGCCCATGGCACCGCCATCGACGCGCTGCGCGCCGAGAGCGTCAAGAATCTCGGCATCGTGCTGAACCTCGAAAAGACCGAAGCCGCCTCCGACAAGCCGGAGGACATCGAAGCGCAGAACCTCGGCGATGCGCTGTTCAACCGCTGGTATCTCGATGGCGTGTTCAAGGGCCGTTACCCCGAGGCGCTCACCAGCCGGCTGGCCGAGTACCTGCCCGAGGGCTTCGAGAAGGACATGGAAGTCGTCTCCCGTCCGCTCGATTGGCTCGGCATCAACTACTATACCCGCGGCCTCTACGCTGCCGGCCCCAACGGGCTGTTCGGCGCCGAGCGCCGCTCCGGCGACCTCGAAACCAGCGATCTCGGCTGGGAAATCTACCCCAAGGGGCTCGAGGACCTGCTGGTCCGCGTCAACCGCGACTACACCAAGCTGCCGCTCTATGTCACCGAAACCGGTATGAGCGAGACCAACGACGAGCGCCGGGTGAAATACTACGACGACCATCTGCGGGCCGTCGCCAACGCACAGGGGCAGGGCGCCGATGTCAGGGGCTTTTTCGCCTGGTCGCTGCTCGACAACTACGAATGGTCGCAAGGCTACACCTCGCGCTTCGGCATCGTGCATGTCGACTACGAGACGCAGGTGCGGACGCCCAAGGCCAGCTACCGTGCCTTCCAGGGCATGCTGCACAACACGCGGTGAGCCGCTGCCGCTGAGTCGCGGGTAGACGGATTGAGCCACAAGCTAGATGCGGCACCTCCCCCGTGACGGGGGAGGTTGGGAGGGGGTGTGCGGGAGGCGCGAGACCCGCAGGCTACATCGCCGGCGCCGGCTCTGCCGCATACGTCACCGTGTGCTTGCCGCCCACCCATGCGTAGGTTGCCCAGCAGGCGTCAGCCGCCGTCGCCTTCGGGCAATTGGTGCTGTCGACCCATAGCCGCGCCGTCGTCCCGGTTTCGGCCTGCACCAGCGTCGGCATGCCGCCCAGCGCTTCGATCGGGGCGGCGAACTTTTCCGACGACACCGCGATCTGCACGGCGCAGCCGCCATTGCCGCAGAACGCCGTCGCCGAATTGCTGCACTGCAGCGGCTGCGAGTTGATCACATAATCGGCAATCCCGTCGCCATCGAGATCGGCGCTCAGCAGCCCTGGCCGATCGCCGCCGGCGTTCAGCGTGCCACCCAGCTTGGTGCATTGTTCGGCAAAACCAGCGATCAGCGTCTCCACCCCTTCGGGGATCGGCGCCGTCACCGGCGGCACCTGGTTCTGCAGGTCCGAGAACTGCTGCATCGACGCGCCCAGTTCCGCCTTCAGCGCCGCGATCCGCTCGGCATACACCTTGCGCAGGCAGGTGATGTCGGCGCCGCATTTGCCGCGGTCGGCGAGGAACGCTTCGGCGTCGTCGTGCCGGGCGCCGTTGGCGCCCATGAACATCGGCACCTTGTCGTAGGCGTAGAACAGCCCGGCCATCTCGCTGTCGAGCGCCGAGGTCACGCCGTCGCGGCACACCGCCACTTCATCGGCGGCCGCCGCCTTGCTGCAATCAAAGCTCGCCGCCTGCAAGGGAGAGGCGACCAGCAGTAGAAACATCAGGCTCATGAGGCCCAGAAATGCGCGCATAATTTCACCTGCCGAATGTAAGTTGTTCGAGATACTAGCGTTTTTGACACCAACCGACGACGCAACTCTCCGTGCGTCCTCAACGAAGCCTGAACCGCCGCCTACGGCGCTTGCCATAGTCACCGGCATTGGCCAAGAAGCAGCACGGCAATCCTGACCACCCCGCGGTGTCGAATGCATGTCTACGTGATCAATCTGGCGCGCCGCCCCGACCGCCGGGCGTTTATGCAGCAGCAGGCCGAACGACTGGGTCTGAAGTTCGACTACATCGACGCCGTCGATGCCCAGACCGACGCCCCCGAGTTCGCCGAGATCGAGGTGCGGGCCGGCGTGCATGGCCGCATCTCCCGCGGCGACCTTGCCTGCACGCTGAGCCACAGGACGTTCTGGCGCCGGTTCCTCGCCTCGGGCGAGCCCTACGCCGTCGTGCTTGAGGACGACGCTATCCTTGCCGACGATTGTGCTCAATTCTTTGCCGACACCGGCTGGATCCCCCCGGGCGCCGATGTCGTCAAGCTCGAACGCTATGGCCGCCATCGCCCGATGTTCATGGATCGCGATACCCGTCAGGCTCACAGCCGCCGAGTCGGCCGCTTCTACGGCAAGTGCGCCGGCACGGCTGGCTACGTCGTCTCCGTCGCCGGTGCCCGCACGCTGCTCGATGCCACCACCTCGGTAGATGACCCGATCGACCAGATGATGTTCAACCCCGGCCGCTCGGCGCTGTTCGGCCGGCTCGCGCCCTTTGTGCTGGAGCCTGCCATCTGCGAGCAGGAACAGGTGGCGGTTCCTTCCGACATCCGCGGCAAGCGCCAGTCGAGCCGTGGCGGTTTGCAGGGTGTGCTGAACGAGCTTCGCGCCGTCCCACGGCAGCTCGCGCACGCCATGAGTCTCGCGCTGCCGCTGCTGCAGGGGCGGCTCGAACGCCGCATCCTGACTTTCCGCCGCTAACGGCTCAAGGCGCTCTACGGAAACACCAGCAGCTTCACCGCCAGCGCGATCGACACCACCACCACCAGCGGTCGGATCAGCCTCGCGCCGAATCGGATGCCGGTGAGTGCCCCGAGATAGCCGCCGATGATCTGCCCCACGATCATCACCCCCGCCACGAGCCACACCACGTTGCCCGAGGGGATGAACAGTGCCAGCGCCCCGAGGTTCGAGGTGAGGTTCAGCACCTTGGTGTGCCCCGCCGCGCGCGTCACCCCGAAGCCGAACAGCGTCACGAAGCCGAGCGTCATGAACGACCCCGTCCCCGGCCCCAGGATGCCGTCGTAGAACCCGACGGCGAACCCCATCAGCGGCAGGAAGATCGCTACGCTGAGCCGGGCGTGGCTGTCCTCGTCGGTGAGCCTGGGCGCAAACGCGAAGTAGAGCGCCACCGCGATCAGCGCCACCGGCACGGCATATTGCAGCACGGTCGTATCGATCGACTTGACCGCCAGCGCCCCGAGGAACGAGCCGCCAAAGGTCAGCGGGATCGCCACCGCCAGCAGTTTCGGCGATACGAACCCCTTGCGCCAGTAGGTGAAGGCGGCGATCACCGTGCCCACTACCGACTGCAGCTTGTTGGTCCCGAACGCGGTGACCGGCGGTATGCCGACCGCCAGCAACGCCGGAATGGCGATCAGCCCGCCGCCACCGGCAATGGCATCGACGAACCCCGCGAGCAGCCCCACGAAGCCCAAGGCGACGAGGATCGTCAGGTCGAAGCTCACAGCAGGGTGGAGATTCCCGGCGGCACCCCGCCCATGATCGACAGCAGCGCTTCGAGCTGCGCCTTCCTGAGCGGCGTCCAGTCGGCAGTACGCGACACGATCAGGTTCGCTTCCGACTTCATGATCAGCCCGTCCTCCAGCACGCGCAACTGGTTGGCGGCGAGGGTGGAGCCGGTCGAAGTAATGTCGACGATCAGGTCGGCCGAGCCGGCTGCCGGTGCCGATTCGGTCGCCCCGGCGCTCTCGACGATGCGGTACTCGGCAATGCCGTATTTGGCGAAGTGCCGCCGCGTCAGGTTCACATACTTGGTCGCGACGCGCAGCCAGCGGCCATGACGCGAGCGAAAATCCGACGCCACATCGGCGAGGTCGGTCATCTGCTGCACGTCGATCCAGCTGTCGGGAATGGCCACCACCACATTGGCTTCGCCGAAGCCGAGCCCGCGCACGAACAGGACGTTTTCTTCGCCGTTCTCGGAGGCCTCGTGGATCAGGTCAGAACCGGTGACGCCGATATCGACACCGCCGAGGATCAGCTCGCGCGCGATCTCGGCCGCCGGATAAAATCGTACCGTCACCTGCGGCTGGTTCTTGATCGAGCCGACATAGGAGCGCGCGCCACCCGGACGGGCGATGTTCATCCGCGCCGTCGAGAAGGCCTTGCGGGTCAGCTCCTCGAGCCGCCCCTTACTGGGGATCGCGAGCGTCAGGCCGCCGGGCAAGGTGCTCATTGTTCGGCCTCCCTCTCGAGCCGGTCGACCCACAGCGCACAGCCCGAGGCCTTTACCGGCTCGCCCGCGCCCAGCCGTTCCAGCATGCGGTCATACTCCCCGCCCGAAGCCAGCACTTCGCCGTCCGAGCCGGTCATCTCGAACACGATGCCGGTATAGTAATCGAGGCGCGGCGAGAAGCTCGCATCGAAGATCACGTCGGCATTGGGCGATAGCGCCGCCAGCGCCGCCGCGTGGTTGCGCACCTGGTACAGCGGCTCGTCGAAATCGAACCCGGCCTGCTTGCACATCTCCGAGATGCGCTCGAATGCCGTCTCGGTGCTCTCGGCAACCGACAGGTAGTTCTGCAAGAGCGCTACCGTCTCGGGCGGGATCGGCGCCGATTCCAGCGCCTGCTTTTCGAGGTAGCGGTCGGCGATCTCTTCCGGCGTGCGGCTGCCGATCAGGCTCAGCCCACCCGACAGCATCGCATCGGTCACGATCTCGATCACCGTGTCACGGCTATCGGGGGCAGGGGCCTCCACCCGTTCTTCCGGGTTGCTGAGCCGTTCCATCAGGCGCTCCAGCGCCTCGGGGTGACCGAAGCGGTGACGGATGCGGCTGCGCCACGCCACCGGGATCTCAGCCGCTTCGAGGAACGCCTCGAACAGCCCGACCCCGCCCAGCCGCACGTTCGGCGCGGTGATGTCGTAGATGGCCAGCGCCCAACGCGCAAAGGTCAGCACCTGGTCGAGCGCGTTGTCGGCGTCAGCCTGGCCCAGGAGTTCGAGCCCAGCCTGCTCGAATTCGACCGGGGTGGACTGGTACTGGCGGAAGATCGGGCCGAGATAGGTGTAGGCCGAGGGGGCGCCGGTCAGCCCCTCCTCGAGATATTGCTGCGCGATCGGCAGCGTGAAATCCGGCCTCAGGCAGTACTCGACGCCGTTATTGGTCGTCGTGAGCAACAGGTTCCGCCCGAATTCCTCGCCCGCGAGGTCGAAATAGGGGCCGGCAGGCAGCAGCAGAGCCGGCGTCGCGCGGGTCACCGTGCGCGACTCGACCAGCCGCACCAGCGCCGCATATCGCTCAGAGGCTGTCTTCACTTGTTGGCTTCCAGGTAGGCGGCCACTGCCGGCAGTTCGGCGATGGCCGCGACGATGGCGTCGAGGTCGCCGTCGCATTCGAACTGCCCCGGCCGCGCTGCCTTGTATTCGGCGTTGTCGGCAATCGCTTTTGCCGCTTCTTTACCGGCGATCAGGTCCTTGATCTGGACCTTGCCGAGTTCGCGCTCCTGCGTGCCTTCGATAATCACCGCCGGCGAGTTGCGCTTGTCGGCATAGGCGACTTGCTTACCGAAGTTCTTGGTATTGCCCATGAACATCTCGGCCCGGATGCCGGCCCGGCGCAGCCGCGAGGTGATCGCCTGGTAGCGCGCCGTCTGCTCCTTATCGAGCACCAGCACCACCACCGGCCCCAGCGGCTCCTCGGCCCCGAGATTGCCGGTCAGTCGCAGCGCATGAGCGAGCCGCGACACGCCGATCGAGAAGCCGGTTGCCGGCACCGGCTCCGAGCGGAACCGGCTCACCAGCCCGTCATAGCGTCCGCCGCCGCCGACCGCGCCGAACACCACATCCTGGCCCTTCTCGTTCTGCACCTTGAAGGTCAGTTCGATCTCGAACACCGGGCCAGTGTAATACTCGAGCCCACGCACCACTGCCGGATCGATCTTGATCCTGTCCGCGCCGTAGCTAGCCGCGTCGAACAGCGCCTGCATGGCGTTGAGCTCGGCAATCCCCTCATTGTGCTCCGGCTCTTCGCCACGCACATAGTTCAGCACCACGGCGCGCTGTTGGTCGCTGAGGCCCGCACCCTTGGTGAAGTCGCCGCTCTCGTCCTTGCGGCCTTCCCCAAGCAGCAGCGCCACCCCGTCGGTGCCGAACTTGTCGAGTTTGTCGATAGCGCGCAGCACCGAGAGTTTCTGCCCCTCGTCGACGACACCCGCCGACGCCAGCACTCCGTCCAGCACCTTGCGGTTGTTGACCTTCACCACGTATTTGCCGGCCAGGCCCAGCGCATCCATGGTGTCGGCCATCATCATGCACATCTCGGCATCGGCCTCGGGCCCCGCCGCGCCGACCGTGTCGGCGTCGAACTGCATGAACTGGCGGAACCGCCCCGGCCCCGGCTTCTCGTTGCGGAACACATAGCCGGCTCGATAGCTGCGATAGGGCTTGGCCAGCTTGTCGAAATTCTCGGCGAAATGCCGGGCCAGCGGCGCCGTGAGATCGTAGCGGAGACTCATCCACTGCTCGTCGTCGTCCTGCAGCGAGAACACCCCGGCGTTCGGCCGGTCGGTGTCGGGCAGGAACTTGCCGAGCGTCTCGGTATATTCGAGCAGCGGCGTTTCGACCGGATCGAAGCCATAGCGCTCGTAGACCGCGCGTATCTTCGCCGTCATTGCGTTCACCGCCGAAATATCGGCGGGCAAACGATCTTCGAAGCCGCGCGGCAACCGCGGCGCGATGAGCTTCTTCTTGTCGGTCATGGTGTCTGCTGGTCAGAGCCCGGAATCTGAGGCTGGTTCCTAACGGAAAGCCCCCGCTGACTCAAGGAAACCACCTGTGTCTTTGCGGCAACAGTATCATGCGTGGTGCGTCAGCCTGTCGCATCCGGGGTTGGCATTGCTTCCGAGTCGGCGTATCAGCCCCTTCGTTCAACGCCAACCAAAGAGGAGGCGACGCATGATTCACTCAATGTTCGCTTCCGGTCCTGGCGTTAACCCAGCTGGTCTCTCTCGCGCCTAACCGGCGCCGACCCCTCCCCGGGGTCCTCTGTTCCAGCCCTTTCTAGCCTCGACTGAACCCCAGCAACCGGCATCGCCATTCGGCGCCTTCGCGTCCGGATTCCGTCGCCACCACCATTGTCTCTCAACCAGAGGACCGGGCCGCATTGCGCCCGGATGAGATCATGACTCTTGAACTCCAGACCCGTGCCCCGGCACGCACCAACCGCGCTCAGGCGCACACCCATGTCGGCGTCGCCGGCGCGCTGGTATCAGCAGCCGTCACGATGCTTGCCAACGCCCAGCTGGCGCGCGCGGCGAGACGTTACAAGTCTCGCGGCTCGCCACCTGTGCCCAGTCATCTCCGTCGCGATCTCGGGCTGATGCCCGAGGTGATGGAGCCGAAAAGCCACTGGGATTATCGGTGACAGCGGCTGCGGTCTTCTCGTGAGGCCGCAGTCCGCCACCGCTGTCCCTCTGCTTGCATCAGAGGACCGGGCTTTGTCCCGGACAGATCAGATGGTTCTCATCGTACGGGACCGCGCCACGTCGCGCATCCTCAACACGCCCGAATTCGACATCGGGCAAATCGGCCTCATCGGGCGGATCCGCCTGTTCATCGCCCGGCGCCGTGCCGATGCGATGCTGCGCCGCGTCCTCCGGCCCTATCGCCGGGGCAGCGCCGCTCCGTTGTCGCCGCACCTGCTCAAGGATATCGGGCTGCCGCCCGACCTCCGCATGTA
Organism: Devosia sp. LjRoot16; assembly: GCF_964252795.1. Classification (NCBI taxonomy): domain Bacteria; kingdom Pseudomonadati; phylum Pseudomonadota; class Alphaproteobacteria; order Hyphomicrobiales; family Devosiaceae; genus Devosia; species Devosia sp. LjRoot16. Next base: position 478,791 of record NZ_CAXUPH020000004.1, on the reverse strand, counting down.
GAGCACTTCAGGGGCGCCGGCCTCCCGGCGAGGGCTTTGCCTCGTCCGGTCCCGGCGAGGGCTCGCTCTCGTCCGGCCGGCGCCCGTTACCAGTTCAGTCATTCAAGGAGCCGGCGCGTGACGCGTCCGGACACGCACATGTTTTTGTTCAACCGCCCCGGCGACCGACGTCGGCAGCCAGATCTCGGCCGGCCCCTGCCGCCTCGCGAGAGGCAGAGGGACGGCCTGCCGCTGCTCGGCAACATCACCGGCCTCGAACTCATGGCCCTGTTCATGAGCCGTTGACCGCAACCCATCCTGAGGGAGCCGGCGCGTGACGCGTCCGGATACGCAGATGTTCTTGTTCAAACGCTCCAGCGACCGTCGCCGGAACGCCATTGTCGACGAACCGCTTCCGCCCCGGGAGCGGCGGAACGACGAGATGCCGCTACCCGGCAACGTCACCGGCCTCGAACTCATGGTGCTGTTCCTGAGCCGCCAACAGCAAACCCGATATTGAGGGAGCCGGCGTAACGCCGCCGGACGACACGATGTTCTTTCCACGCAAACTCGGCCTTCGCCGCAACGCGCAAAAGCCGAAACAGCAGCTCAACCCGAGCGATGAGCTGCGCCCGAAGCTCAAGCTGTCCAAGCTCGAGCTGATGGCGCTGCTGCTGATCAGGTAAGAGCGGGGCCGGTGCCACGCGCCCCGGCCCCATCTCCCCCTCGGCGGGGGGCGGTCGGTCGAGTTGACGTGCTGCTTTTGCCCCCAACTCGATGACAGCTGGTGGTGGAGGTTCGATAGTGCCCGAAGCACCGCCGGACAGAGAGAGGTGAGGCTATTTCGGTCGCTTCAGCGCATTCCGCTCAGCTGCCGCCTCGGCCCGGCAAAAGCACCCGTCGACGTGGTCGTTCACCAGCCCCATCGCCTGCATGAACGCATAGCTCGTCGTCGGGCCAACGAACGAGAACCCGCGCTTCCTCAGGTCCTTACTCATTGCCTTGGACGCCTCGGTCTCCGCCGGGATACTCCCCGAGACGATCGGCCCCTCAACCGGCTCGGGCTCAAAACTCCAGAAATAGGCGGCCAGTGAGCCGAACTCCTGCTGCAGCTCCAGCGCCCGCTTGGCGTTGTTGATGGTCGAGGCGATCTTGCCGCGATGCCGGATAATGCCGGCATCCTTCAGCAACCGCTCGATATCGGCCTCGTCCATCGCTGCGACCTTCTTGAGGTCGAAGCCATGGAAGGCCGCGCGGAAATTCTCCCGCTTCCGCAGAATGGTGATCCACGCGAGGCCCGACTGGAACCCCTCGAGGCAGAGCTTCTCGAACAACCTCACGTCGTCCGTCACCGGCCGTCCCCATTCGCGGTCGTGATAGTGCTGGTAGAGCGCGTCGCTCCCCGCCCAGCTGCAGCGCGTCACCTCGGTCGGCGTTGACATGGTTAACTCCCGGTAAATAGATGAGCCCGCATAGCGATCAGGAGAGGTTGTAGACCTTCCGGTTCGATCTCGCGTCAAGCTAGCAAGATTGGAAGTCCGCACGCTTCCGATCTCGCGACAATCATAACTGGCGAATCGGCTGGGGGGCCAAACGCCAATGATCCTGCCACAGGACTTGAAGGCGCTCGTCGTCGACGACAATGCCTATGCGCGCGCCGCAGTGGCGGCAACCCTGCGCAAGCTCGGCCTGGTTTCGATCGATGAGCTCCCCGGCGCCGCGCCCGCCGTCGGCGCCATCCAGGCGACGCGCTACGATATCGTGTTCATGGATTGGTACATGCCGGAAATGAACGGCGCGGCGCTGCTCGAGGTGATCCGCGACCCGCGCTTTTCCGCCAATGGGCGGGTCCCGGTGGTGATGATCACTGCCTACCCCAACCGCGAAACCATCGCCCGCGCCAGGGAACTGGGGGCCAGCGAAGTGCTCACCAAGCCCTTCAGCCTCGCTCACGCCGCCGCCGCCCTCGGCCGCCTCCTGCCCGACGGCTGGCAGATCCCCGACGAACCGGAGGCCGGGCAGGTGCTGTTGTAGCGGGTGTGATCCTCCCCCGCGTGGCGGGGGAGGGGGCCCATGCGAAGCATGGTGGAGGGGGCGGCGAAATCATCAGTCTTGACCATCCATAACCAGAACGTTATAGAACACTAAGGTTATAGATGGAGACTCAGCATGCCCGCAGCCCTGACAATCACCCACCCCTCTGACAACGCCGTCACCGTGTCGCGCAGCTTCGACGCGCCTGCGGACCTGGTCTTTGCCTGCCATACCAAGCCGCAGCTAGTGCAGCGCTGGCAGCTCGGCCCGCCGGGCTGGAGCATGCCCATCTGCGAGATCGACCTGCGCGTTGGCGGCACCTACCGCTACATCTGGCGTAGCGACGCCGACGCCTCCGAGTTCGGCTTCACCGGACGCTACCGCGAAATCGTCGTCCCGTCCCGTATCGTCCATACCGAGGGGATGATCGGCACACCCGGCGAGGCGGTGGTCACCACCACCTTCGAGGAACGCGGCGGCCGGACCGCGCTTACCCTCACCATGAGCTTCGACAGCCAGGAGGTTCGCGACCAGGTGCTGCTCACCGGCATGACCGACGGCATGGCTCAGAGCTACGACCGGCTGGACGAGCTACTGGTCGAGCAGGTGGCGTAGGCTATTCGCGTCCGCGCCCCGGTGCAAAATGTTCGCCGGGGCGCTCGGACAACAACAAACCCAGCTCGCCGGCTCACCTTCACTTAACCAATTTCCTTCACGTCGCGTTCGATATTGTCATTAATACTGCGCGACGCCCGACCTCCCTCGGGCGTCCGCGTACCAATGATGAGTGTGTGCCATGCTGCGTTCGTCCCGGGCGGTGCTCGCCGCCGCTGCCTGCCTCGTGTCCTTGTCCGTCTTTGCCGATACGGCCAACGCCGCGCAGGGCCTGTTCATGTTTGATCTGCAGTCGCGCCCGTCGCTGCACGATTCCAAGCCCCGTCCGGGCTACAAGCTGAAGAGCAACAAGGTGCGCCTCGCGCCCGAGTTCCGCCGGCAGATCGTCGCCTACAAATCCAACCAGAAGGCCGGCACCATCATCGTCAACACCGGCGAGAAGCACCTCTACCTGGTGCTCGGCGACGGCAAGGCGCTGCGCTACGGCATTGGCACGGCGCGTGACGGCTTCGAGTGGAGCGGCACGCACAAAGTGTCCAACAAGCGCGAGTGGCCGGGCTGGACCCCGCCCGCCGAGATGAAGGTCCGGCAGCCGAACCTGCCCGACTACATGCCCGGCGGCATCAACAACCCGCTCGGCGCCCGCGCCATCTATATCGGTTCTACCCTCTACCGTATCCACGGCACCAATGAGCCCTGGACTATCGGTCAGGATGTCTCGTCGGGCTGCATCCGCATGGTCAACGATGATGTCGAAGACCTGTACGAGCGCGTCAAAATTGGCGCCAAGGTGATTGTGCTTTAGTTAGGATTTTCAGCGACACTGGCGCCGGAATTCTGGGGGTCTTCCGGCGCTATGCGCGGCATTTTCGAGCTTTTCAAACGGTTCCACGCCGATGAACGCGGCGTCTTCGCAGTCATCTTTGGCCTGCTGGCCATCGTCCTCGTCGCCATGGCCGGCGCCGCCGTGGACTACACGTCCATGGAAACCGCCCGCACCAAGATGCAGATCGCCCTTGATTCTGCAGCGCTCGGCCTGGCGCCCAAGATCTACAGCCAGACCGAAGAGCAGCTCCGACTCTCTGCCGAAGAGCTCGTGCTCGAGCGGCTGAATGATGACAGCCTGACGGTCACCGTGGACTGGGCCGACGCCACTACGACCACCGGTACCCTCAAGCTGAAGGGAACGATCACCGTCCCGATGGCCTTCGTGCAACTGGTCGGCGTCACTGACATGACCACCAGCATCCTGTCCGAGGCGACGCGTGGCTCGGTCAACCTCGAGGTGGCGGTGGCGCTCGACACCACCGGCTCGATGGGTACCGACGGCATCGCGACCTTGCAGACGGCGCTCGCAACACTGATTCCGCTGGTCGTCAAGGACGAGCAGTCTCCAACCTATTCCAAAATGGCGCTGGTGCCGTACTCGACCGCCGTGAACGTTGGCGCCGCCTATGCGGTAGAAGCGCGTGGCGCGATCCAGGGGGCAAAGCCAGCGACGTCTGTCGCCTGGTGGAACCTCGAGAAGGATATCAGCGGGGCAAGTCAGACCCGGCCAGTGAAGATCACTCAGAATGCCCATGGCTTCAACAATGACGATGTAATTTACATCACCGGCGTCAAGGGCATGCTCGATCTGAACGACAAGATCTACGTCGTCAAGAACAAAACGGCAAACGACTTCGAACTATACACCACCGGCGGTTCGCGTGTTGATGGGCGAGGCTACGCCGCATATCAGACCGGCACGACCGACAAGATGAAGCGTTGCGTTATTTCTAGCTGCAATATTGTGTTTACCGTCGCAGCTCATGGATACGCGACCAACGATTACATCAGAATCACCGACGTTTCATCCGGAATGTCGTCTCTGAACAATAAGAACTACACGATCACCAAGGTAACGAACGACACCTTCTCGCTCCCGGTCTACGGCCCCGGCACGACATACGTCCAGCCCGTGACGACGGGCAAGTCCTGGTGCACCAAGTATGGCTGCGAGTATTACCGGATCGGCACCGGCAGCACGCTCTATCGGCCCACTCCTTCGTGCGTCACCGAGCGCATGACCGACAGCTTTACAGATATCGCGCCCAGCACCACGCCGCTGTCGATCAACTACACCAGCAATGCGAGTTGCGCCGGCAATCCTGTCAAGATCCAGCCGCTTACCGCCGATAAAGCCAAGCTCGAGGCTTATACCGTGCAGGGCGCGCTGCTACCCAGTGGAGGTACCGCCGGGCAGATTGGTACGGCGTGGGCCTGGTATCTGGTATCGCCGAATTTCGCCGAGCTGTTCGATGATCCGGCGGCGACGGTGGGTGGGGATTTCGAGTCGAAGCCCGCCTCATACACCGCGCCTAACACGCTGAAGATTGTCATCATCATGACCGATGGCGTGTACAACACCGAGTACTGCAAGGGCGTCGACGTCGATAACGTAAGTTGCAGCGCGCCGGATGGCACCTCGGGCAGTATGGCCGGCCCGCTCGGCCAGGCTGAAGACCTATGCGCCGAAATGCAGAAGCCCGCCACGGATGTCGTGGTCTACACCGTGGGCTTCAACCTGCCCGAGACCGGCACGGCCGTTGACCTGTTGAAGAAATGCGCATCCGAGCCGAAGAACTTCAAGCTGGCGAGCAACAACGCGGACCTCATCAAGGCCTTCCGCGAAATCGGTGAGAACATCTCAGACCTGCGGCTGTCGCAGTAACTCAGCCCTGCAGCATGAAGCGCTTGCCGCCCGGGAAGGCGGCGAGCGCCGCCTGCTGCTCCACCGCGGTCAGCCCCTCGAAGCTGACGACCATCGGCAGCTCCGGCGCGTCAATCGGCGCGATCGGGTTGGTCGGCCGCAACCGGGCGTCGTGCGCCGCAGCCAGCCATGACTTCGCCCTGCGGCTGGCAACTGGGGACGTCAGTCTGTAGGCGCGGTGATCCATTCTGAATACTCCGTGCACGCGTAACCGCTCAATAACGCGGGGATGGTAAGACTGGTTGCTGGGCATCCCTCGCATTTTTCAGTCAAATCCGCGTCAGCTCGAACTTCTGGCAGAGCGCGCCCTTGCAGCCGTTGATGGTCATGGTGTTGCCGTCGACCAATGTCAGCGTGCCCTTGACCACTTCGCCCATGTATTCGGCGCTGCCGCGCCACTTGTTCTCGAGCGCCCGCTTGGCGCCCTTCAGCACATACGAGTTGAGGTAGCTGAGGTTGTCGGCGGTGCGCGCATCGTCGCGCAGCCACACCAGCCTGGCGCAGACCTCGGTACCGTCACCGCACAGCGTCACTTCGAACCGCGACTCGCCGCTGACCGTCTGCCAGGTCCCGGCTGGGGACTGCGCGGCAAAGGCCGGAGCGATAGCGAGGGCAGTGGCGACGATGGCGGTGGCAATGAGCTTGAACGACTTCGGCATGCGGGAGCCCCTCGGCAACATGGTGAATGCAATGTTGCCGTTCCCACTGCCATCAGGTGCTTGAACCCGTCGCGAACGCTTCGTTCAGTCAGGGTTCATCGTCGCGGCGGCCGGGTGGCCGATCAGCGACGGCACCATGGCGACCCGCTGGTTGACTGGCAGGGCAGGGATCCGCACCAGCTCAAACCCGAACCGCTCATACGCCTCGACGTGAAACCGCTCGAACCGCATCGAATCCGCGAGGCTGATCCGCCGGGCCTCCGTATTGGTGATGAAGCCCAGCAGCTCGACGAACAGCACCTGCCGCTCGTACTGCCCCGACGCCAGCATCGAACGGATTGATTCGGCGAGCACTTCCGGTACTGGATGGCCCAGGTATTCCGCCAGCGCCAGCGTGCAGACCAGCGACCGGTCCGCCACCCGCACCGCCCCTGTCGCAGGCCGCGCCGCCCGCAGCAATTGCAGCCGGGTGATGTCGCTGATGAACTCTGGCCGTCGCCACGACTCCTCGATGCCGCGCCCCTGGTCGAGCGCGATCACATCGGTTGCCGCCTCCTCGACCACGTCTACGCCTTGGGCTTCAAGCGCCCTGAGGATAACGGTTTTGCCGGCACCCGGGGCACCAGTCAGGATGAACTCGCGGGCCATCGCCTCGCTCCATGTGAGAGGGACGCCGGGCCCGGATGGGCCAGCGTTACTCAGTGTCTGCGGGGGGATTTGCTTGGTGCCGGGCCAGTGCGGGAGTGGTACCGCCTCCCCGGATCGAACGGGGGACCTCTAGATCCACAATCTAGCGCTCTAACCAACTGAGCTAAGGCGGCCCGGCAAGCGCGGCGGACCATAGTTTCACTTATCGCTGCTGGCAAGCGTCGATTTGAGCCTGTTTTTCATCCCCTGTTGACGGCCGCGGGCTTAACCATCGGCAGCGAATGCCGGCCGCTCACGTCCGCGCGATATGGACCGGGGAGGGGCCCCGGGATATTTAGAGAAGATTAAATTCCGAGTTCGCTTTGTGTCGAATTGGCACGAGGCAGGAAAAGAGTACGCGTGCGCGCTGAGTGGATCAAATCGCCGACGGCCCGGCTGGTGCTGGTGCACTGGGCCGACGCGCGCCCCGCCTGGCTATGGTCGCAGGATGGCGAAACCCTGCTCTGGCGCAACGACGCGGCGCGCTACTTCCATGGCAAGATCAAGAAGCATGGGCTGAAGCTGGCGCCCGAGGCGGTGCCGATCAAGGGCCAGATCGCCCGCTTGATCCGGCTCGGCTCGATGGGACGCTCGAGCCTCAGCCGCATCCAGTTCCTCGCCGGCGAGCGGCCGATCTCCACCACCTGCACCTGCACGCCGCTCGAACTCGAAAACGGCGACACGGGCCTGTTGATCGTTGGCGTCGACCCGATCGAACCCGAGCTGCTCGAGGCGCACGATCCGATGCAGGTCGATGCCCTGACCGCGAGGCTCTTGCCCGATGGCGCCGAGTTCCTGCTGGTCAGTGAAGATGGACAGATCGCCGGCGGCTCGCGCCATGCGCTCGAGCACTTTGCTCCGATCATCGAGAGTGAAGGCCTGCCGCACGACGCCGAAAGCGCCGAGATCACCCTGGCCGGCGACAAATTGCAGCTGACCCGCTTCAAGGCCAGCCCGCACGACGCCATGCTGCTGCTGTTCGAGCACCACGCAGCGCCGCTCGCGACCACGGCCCAGATATCGGATGTGCGGGCGGAGGAGGGCGTCATCGCTCGCGAAGACGCCCCCGCGCCGCCGCGCTTCGTCCCCGAACCCGAACCGCTGCTGCCGATGGGGCTGCCGCCGCTCGAGCGTGCCGACGACGAGCCGGTGATTGCCGAAGAAGACAATTGGGTCGAGCCGATTCCCGCCGCGCCTGAGGTGCCGGGTACGCTCGCTTCGTTGTTCGACCGGCTCGCCGACGATGGCGGCCTCTACACCGCGCTCAGCCCCGGCGACGAGCACTTCGCCGGTCCGCCGCCCGAGCAGGTGGATGAGCCGCTGGTGCCCGACCCGGTCGAGGCTGACGAGACCCTGCCATTGCCCGAACTGTCGCCCGAGACGGCGCCGTTTGCGATTCCGCTATCGCCCGAACTCGACGTTATCGGCGCACTGATCGACTTCGCCGACGAAGAAGAGGCCGCAGAACAGCTCCCGGTCGCGGAACATCACCCGGCCGCAGAGGCGATCGCGCACGAGGAAGCGATCGCGCACGAGGAAGTGGCTGTCGCCGAAATCGACACGGCTGCCGAGCCGCAGCCCGAGCCGCTCGCTGCCACAGCCTGGCGCGTCATCGGCCGTGGCTTCGAGGCGCTCGCACCGGAACTGCCCGCCGACGACGAACCGGCCGAGACCCTCTCCGCCATCCCCGATGCCGAAACCGTCGAGCGCGTTTCGCGCTACAATTTCGATGAGCTGAGCCGCATCCTCACCGATCGGGTCAGCGCCCATCCTTCGGCGCCGCCGGCCGAAACGGCCGCGCCGCCTACCACCGGCAACGAAGGCGCGCTGATCAACCTCAATGGCGAGACCTTCATCCTCAACCGGCTGCCGCTCGGCATCCTGGTGTTCCGCGATCAGCAGGTTCTGTTCGCCAACCGGGCGCTGACCGATCTCGCCGGCTACGAGTCGATCGAGAGCCTGCGTGCCGCCGGTCTCACCGCTATCTTCCCGTCCGAGGACAGCGCGGTCGCTGGGCCCGTGACCCAGCTGGTGCGCCGCGATGGCAGCCTCGCCTCGGTGAACGCCCGCCTGCAGTCGATCACCTGGCATGGCCGTCCGGCTCTGATGCTGTCGGCCGGTATCGCCGAGAACCGCATCGGCCATGAGGCTGCTGTCCGCAGCTTCGCCGAGCTCGCGGCCGAAACCAGCGACGACGGCTTCATCACTGCCGACCGGTCCGCGACCATCACCACGGTGTCGCTGCACGGCCGCATCGTGCTCGGCCATGTCGAAGAAGATATCGTCGGCAAGCCGCTGGCGAGCTTCATCGAGCCTTCGCAACTGGGCGACCTCAAGCGCTTCCTCGAACGCCCGGCCCGCTTTGCCGAAACGGCGCGTCCGGCCATCACCTTCACCGGGTCGGTGCCCAACACCCGCATCACGCTGTTCGCCGAAGGGCAGGCTGGCATCATCGCGGGCTACTATGCCTTCGTCCGTAAGGCCGCCTCGCCGATTCCGCCGGCTCCTGTGACCAAGCCTGCCGACGACATCGAGCCCTCGATGCTCACCCGCATCAGCCGGGGCGTGCGCCGACCGCTCAACACCGTCATCGGTTTCGCCGACCTGATCCGCTCGGCGTCGTTCGGCTCGATCGAGAACCAGCGCTACCTGGAATATGCGCAGGACATCAAGACCGCCGGGCAGGAGATCGCTCACCTCGTCGACGAGCTCGACGACTATAGCCGCCTGCGCGAGGGCCGTTACCCGGCCGAGGCCAACGACATCGACCTCGTGGCGCTGCTCGAAAGCTGCCTCGCCCGCGTCCGCGGCCAGGCTGGCGAAGCCCGCGTGCTGGTGCGCAACGCCGTCTCCGAGCGGCTGCCACGCATCACCGCGGACACCGCCTCCCTGACCCAGGCGATCCTCAATCTGCTGGCCAGCTCCATCGATCAGACGCCGGTCGGCGGCTCGGTCATCCTCTCCGCACAGCAGGAGGACGACGGCGCCGTGATCGTCAATGTCCGCGACGGCGGTGAGGCCCGCCGCGATCTCGGCGAGCGTTTCGTGGTGTTCCGCGGTGGCGTGGGCAAGGACGGCGAAGCCCTGCAGCCGGTGCGCTCCAGCGTCGGTCTGGCGCTCACCCGCTCGCTGCTGGCGGTTAACGCCCTGTCGCTGTCGGTCGATCCGGCCGTTGGCGTCGGCACCATGTTCTCGCTGCTAATTCCCGCCGACCTGGTCCGCGAGACCAGCCAGTGAGCCGGGAGATCCGGCTTGTTGGCGCCATCGCGGTCCGTCCTGTAATCCTCGCGCTGATCCCGGAGTTCGAGGCTGCCACCGGCCATACCGTGGCGGCCCGCTGGGAGCTCAACCCGATCGTCAAGCAGCAGATCGAAGCCGGTGAACCCTTCGATCTCGTCATCATCAATCCCAATCTGGTCGAGGCTCTCGCCGTACTGGGAAAGCTCGATCCCGCAAGCCAGGTGCCGTTCGGGCGGATCGCCATGGGCGTCGCTGCCAAAGCGGGTCGCCCGCTGCCTGACCTCGGCACCGTAGCGGCATTCGAGCATGCGCTGAAGAGCGCGGCCTCGATCGCCTACGCCAATGAAGGCACCAGCGGCAGCTATTTCATCGGCCTGCTGGAGCGCCTCGGCATTGCCGGCGAGGTAAAGCCAAAGCTCGTGGCCACCTCCGGCGGGCAAACCGCGGCTGCCGTGGCCCATGGCGAGGCCGAACTGGCTGTGATCCCGTCAGTTCCATCCTCGCCGCTGCTCCCGATGTCGTGCTGGCCGGCCGTTTTCCGTCCGAGCTGCAAAGCTACATCGACTTCGCCATCGGCATCAGCGCCGCCGCCCGCGATGCGAAAGCTGCCAGGGTGCTGTCCGCCTTCCTCACCTCGGCCGCATCGGACGAGGTTCTCGCCGCCAGGGGCCTCGAACGCCACTGAGCCGCTTCACGATCCGGTTTGTTGACTTGGCGGCTCAGAAAAAGCAGAACCACGCCTGAGCGGGAGCTTCCCGCGACCTGGAATATGATCATGAGCTTGCTTTTGCGCTTCGGCACTGCCCTCCTTCTCACGCTGGCGGCCGGGCCCGCCCTGGCGCAGAGCGGCGAGGTCAATGTCTACTCCTACCGCGAGCCCGGTCTGATCCAGCCGCTGCTCGACAAGTTCACCGCCGAAACCGGCATCAAGACCAATGTGCTGTTCGCTGGCGATGGCCTGCTCGAGCGCGTTGCGGCCGAGGGCGAGCTGTCGCCCGCCGACGTGGTGCTCACCGTCGATATCGGCAACCTCGCCAACGCCAAGGATTTCGGCATTACCCAGACCATCCCGGCCGAGGCGCAGGCCCGCGTGCCGGCCGCCTACCAGGATCCGGATGGTCAGTGGATCGCCCTGTCGCTGCGCGCCCGCGTCTTTTACGCCAGCAAGGATCGTGTCCCCGAGACGGCGCTGACTTATGAGGATATCGCCAAGCCCAAGTGGAAGGGGCGTCTTTGCACCCGCTCCGGCCAGCACGTCTACAATATCGGCCTTATCGCCACCCGCATCGCCCACTGGGGCGTCGACAAGACGCGGAACTGGCTGACCAAGGTCCGCGACAACCTCAATGGCCCGGTCTCCGGCGCCGACCGCGACCAGGTGAAGAAGATCCTCGACGGCAGCTGCGACCTTGCCATCGGCAACACCTATTACATGGGCCTGATGCTCAATAACGACGCCGAGCCCGAGCAGAAGACCTGGGCCGCCGCCGCCCGCATCATCTATCCCGATACCGACGGCGACGGCACGCAGGTCAACGTCTCGGGCGCGGTGATCGCCAAATATGCACCCAACCAGGCCAACGCCCAGAAGCTGGTCGAATTCCTGCTCTCCGACGAGGCACAGCACCTCTATGCCAGCGGCAACTACGAATTCCCGGTGGTCGCCGGCGTCGCCCCGTCGGAACTGGTCGCCAGCTGGGGCAAGCTCAAGGCCGACAAGACTCCGCTGACCGAGATTGCCGCGCACCGCAAGGAGGCCAGCGCACTGGTCGACGAGCTCCGCTTCGACGAAGGTCCGCAGAACTGATCGGACACGTTGCCGCAGCGCTCCGGCTCGCCGGCAGCGCCGAAACCTGCGGCTTGGCTGGCGACTTCTCCGGCGTTCTGGAACGGTTCTAAAAGACATTCACAAACCGGCAACATTCCGCTGCCCCGCATTGTTGACTTTGTTGCTCAGAATTCGTGATTGCAGCCGGTCACCGGTGGCCTGAGGGGCCGCCGATAACGGGAGTTTGCCATGACCATGACGATGCGACTGTCCGCTGCGCTGCTTGGCGCCGCGATGATTGCCGGCACCGCCGGGCCGAGCTTTGCCCAGAGCGGCGAAGTCAATATCTACAGCTACCGCGAGCCCGGCCTGATCCAGCCGCTGCTCGACAAATTCTCCGCCGCCACCGGCGTCAAGGCCACCGTGCTCTACGCCGGCGATGGCCTGCTCGAGCGCGTCGCCGCCGAAGGTGAACTGTCGCCCGTCGATGTGGTGCTCACCGTCGATGTCGGCAACCTGGTCGGCGCCAAGACGCAAGGGCTGACCCAGCCGATCACCACTGCGGCGCTGACCGAGCGCCTGGCGCCGGAGTTCCGCGACGAAGAAGGTCATTGGGCGGCGCTGTCGCTGCGCGCTCGCGTCTTCTACGTCAGCAAGGACCGTGTCGACGCCACCGCGCTGACCTATGACGATATCGCCAAGCCCGAGTGGAAAGGGCGCCTCTGCACCCGCCCGGGTGATCACGCCTATAATATCGGCCTCGTCGCCAACCGCATTGCGGCCTGGGGTGAGGACAAGACCCGGACCTGGCTCACCGCCGTGCGCGACAACATGTCGGCCCCGCCGGCCGGCAATGATCGCGCGCAGGTCAAGGCCATCCTTGAGGGTTCGTGCGACCTCGCTATCGCCAACACCTACTATATGGGCCTGATGCTGACCAACGAGGCCGAGCCCGAGCAGAAGGACTGGGCGGCATCCGCCCGCATCGTCTACCCTGACGCTGACGGCGAGGGCACCCAGGTAAATGCCGCCGGCGCCTTCATCGCCAAGTACGCCCCGAACCTGGAAAACGCCAACAAGCTGGTCGAATTCCTGCTCTCCGACGAGGCACAGCAGCTTTACGCCGATGCCAACTACGAGTATCCGGCGGTAACGAGTGTCAAGCCGGCCGAACTGACCCAGAGCTGGGGTATTCTCAACCCCTCGAAGGTCTCGCTTACCGCCACCGCCGAATTCCGCGACGAAGCGGCGGCGCTGATCGATGAGCTGAAGTTCAACGAAGGCGCACAGGCGCAGTAACCAGCGCGGAGGCTGAGCATCAGCCGGACGACCGCAGCATCGATGAAATCCGAAACCGGCGGGAGGAAGCTCCCGCCGGTTTCGGCCATCCTGCTGCTCGCCCTGATGGGCCTGCCGATTCTCTGGCTCGCCCTGGCCGCGCTCGATACCACCGGCGCCGGCGGTCTCGCCGCCGCCATGCTGCCGACAGCCTTGCGCGAAACCGCGACGCTGATGGCCTGGGTTGGCTTGATCACCGGCGTACTCGGCCTCCTGTCGGCCTGGCTGGTGACGCATTTCGACTTTCCCGGCCGCCGTATCTTCGAGTGGGCGCTGGTGCTGCCGCTGGCCATTCCGACCTATCTCGCGGCCTACACCTACGTCGAGTTCCTCGATTTCACCGGTCCGATCCAGCAGGCGTTGCGCGCCGTCATCGGTGGCGAAACCATCAAAGACTACTGGTTCCCGCAGATCAAAAGCCCTTCCGGCGCCGCGTTCGTCCTCTCGATGGTGCTCTACCCCTATGTCTACGCCTCCTGCCGCGCCTTCTTCGTCATGCAGTCGGGTTCCATCTCGGCTGCGGCGCGCACCCTTGGGGCAGGGGGCTTCCGCGCCTTCTTCTCGGTCACCCTGCCGCTGAGCCGCCCGGCGCTCGTCGTCGGCATCACCCTCGCCATGATGGAGGTGGTGAACGATCTGGGCGCCGTGCAGTATTTTGGCGTCAACAGCCTCACCGCGGTGATCTATTCCACCTGGATCAACCGCTCGAACTTCGGTGGCGCCGCACAGCTGGCGGTGATGATCGTGCTCATCATCGGCCTGCTCATCCTGCTCGAGCAATGGGCGCGCCGCGACCGCGTCTACGCGCTGCATCGCGACAGCCGCGTCGCGCCACCGCGTGAGCAACTGGTCGGCGCGGAGCGCGCCCTTGCCATCGGCTTCTGCACCGTGCTGCTGCTGCTCGGCTTCGGCGTCCCGGTCGGCGAACTGCTGGTGCTCGCCATCCGCAATCTCGGCCCCGACGCATTCGGCCTCACCGTCAATGCCGGGCTCACCACCGTGACCCTGGCGTCGCTCGGCGCCCTCATGACGGTGATCGTCGGCCTTGCCGCTGCCCGCATCGGCAAATCGCGCGCTGCGCACGGCCTGATCCGCATCGCCACCCTCGGCTACGCCATCCCCGGCACGGTGCTGGCGCTCGGCCTGCTGCAGCCGCTCGGGCAGGCCGACCTGTGGTTCAACCGGATGACCATGGCGGTGGCCAATTGGCGCCCCGGCCTGATCCTTTCCGGTTCCATCGCCGCGCTGCTTTATGTCTATGCCATTCGCTTCCTCGCGGTGTCGCATTCGACCATCGATGCGGCGATGAAGAAGCGCGGCGATACCATGCTCGATGCCGGTCGCGTCCTCGGCGTCACCGGCTGGCGGCTGTTGTTCCGTGTCGATCTGCCCACGTTGTCGCCGGCCTTGCTGACCGCCGCGACGCTGGTCTTCGTCGAGATCGTCAAGGAACTGCCGGCAACGCTGTTGCTGCGGCCGCTTGGCGTCGAAACACTGGCCACCGTGGTCTATGCCCGCGCCAATGTCAGCCTCTTCACCGAATCGGCGCTTCCGGCGCTGACCATCGTCTTGGTCGGTCTGGTCCCCGTCATCCTTTCGACCCGGTTCAGCGATCGCCGCTGAGGCGATACATTGGAAATTAACCGGTCATTGACTAAGCATTAGCCGGTTGGGTCTTTCCTTCATTTGATTGGTTGTTGGGGCGTCGGGGCATGAGAGACTACGTCCTCACGCGGCTCGTGTTGGCAGTCGGAGCGGTCCTCGGCGCCGCCGTGCTGCTGTTCCTTTTCCTTGACGTCCTGCCCGGTGCCGGCGGCGCCGATCGCCCCGCCTGGGCTCGGTTCCTCGGCCTGTTCGTTGGCGACACCGGTGCGCCTAACACCTTCGGCGAGCGTCTCGCCGTCACCCTGCCACTGGCGCTGCTGGCGCTGCTTGTCGCTGGCGCAGTGGGGGCAGGCCTCGGCCTTGCCGCCGGCCGCTATCGCGGCTTGGTCGATCGGCTGGTGCGCGTCCTCTCAGGCGTGCTTGCGCTGTTGCCGCCGTTCTGGCTCGGCATGCTGCTGGCGCTGCTGTTCGCGGGTCTGCTGAAGCTGCTGCCTGCCAGCGGCTTCGTCCCCTGGAGCAACCCACTGGGCGCGCTCGCCTCGCTGCTGCTGCCGTCGCTTGCCCTCGGCCTTCCCTATGCCGGCCAGCTCGCCCTGCGCATTCGCCGCGATCTCGGCCGCGTGGCCGAGCGTGACGTGCAGCGCCTGCGCGCCGATGGCATCGCTGCCTTCGAGGCGAGCTGGCAGCTCGGCCTCGCCCGCGCGCTGGCCGAGTTGCCGCAGGCGATGGCGCGCACCTTCGGCGCCCTGTTGATCGGCGCGGCGCTGGTCGAGAGCGTCTTCTTCCTTCCCGGCCTGGGCCGCCAGATTCTCGGCGCCGCCGAGCAGCACGATCTGGCACTGCTGCGCGGCGGCTTGCTGCTGCTGATCATGGTCGCCGCCTTCGGTATGCTGCTCCTGGCGCTGCTGCGTGTGCTGGTCGATCCCGCCTTTCGCGCGGAGTTGCGGCCATGACCCTCGAAGCCGCCTCAGTCCGGCCCGGCATCGACCTGCGCGTCGTCCTCGGCGCCGCGCTTGCGCTGATCATCGCCATCCTCGCGCTGACCTCCCTCGCCTGGACCCCGCATGGCGCCGCCAGCCTGACCCCGCTCGCCGAGCCCGACGCCATCCACTGGATCGGCACCGACGCCACCGGCCGCGATGGCGCCTCGGTGCTTATGGCCGCAACACTCACGACGCTCCTGCTTGCCATCTTCGGCACGCTTGCCAGTCTGTTCGTCGGCATCCCAATGGGCGTTGCGCTCGCTCTGCGGCTGCCGCCCTCCAACCGCACGGCGCATGCCATCGGTATGCTGCCCCCTGCGCTGCTCATCGGTGTGCTGGTCAGTGGCCTCGCCGCGCCCGCCAACCTCACGCTGTTTCTCGCCATTGCGCTCCCCGGCGTGGTGGTCGCCGCCGTCATCACCCGCCGCATCCTCGCGCCGTTGTGGCACCGCGACTATGTCACCGCGGCGCGCCTCGCCGGCCTCCGCCCGCTCGCCGCCGCACAGCGCCATGTGCTGCCGCGGCTGCTGCCGCAACTCGTTGCGCTTGGCCTCGAGCTCCTGGCCGTCGCCATCCTCATCGAGGTCAGTCTTTCCTTTGCCGGCCTGGGTGTGCTGCCACCCGGCGCCAGCCTTGGCCTGATGCTGCGCGAGGCCCAGCAGTTCATGACCATCCGCCCGCTGCTGATCGTCGTTCCCGGCGCGGTCGCCGTGGTCACCGCGCTGGCCCTGATGCTCGCCGCCAGCGGCCTCAGAGGAACGCGTCATGGCGCTTGAGCTCGCCGGCCTCGACCTCGCCATCGCCGGTAGCCATCCCATCGCCAGCCTCGACCTTGTGCTGGCCGATGGCGCTGCCCTCGCCATCGTCGGTCGCGCCAACAGTGGCAAGACCCTACTGGCCCAGGTCATCGCCGGCCTGCTACCGGCCGGCGTCACCGTTCATGGCACCGGACTCCCCGGCAAACGCCCTGGCGTCATCGGCGCCGATGCCGATCCGATGGAGCTTGGACGCTGCCTCGATCGCGGCGTCGATCTCATCGTCTGCGACGAGCCGGGCAGGGCCCTCGACCCTGCCGCGCAACGCGAACTGCTGACCGCGCTGCTCACCGCCAACCGCGACCGCGGCGTGGCGTTGCTGATCCTCACCCGGGACTTCCGCCTGCCGCTCGCCATGGGACTCGAGACGGCTATCCTCTCGGGCGGTAAGCTGGTCGAGCGCGGCCCGGCCGCCGCGTTGCAGGAGCGCCCGCAGCACGCCGCGACGCGCGAATTGGTGAGCGCCGGCAGGCCCCGCACCCGCACCATGGCTCGCCCGCCCATCGGCGAGCCGCTGCTCGAGCTCCAGGGGCTCGGCAAGCGTTTCGCCGATCCCACCTCGCGGCTCTGGAAGCGCAAGCCGCCTATCGCGGTGCTTGAGAACATCACCCTGTCGGTGCGCCGCGGCGAGGCCGTCGGCCTGCTCGGCGCCGCCGGGGCTGGTAAGTCGGAGCTGCTCCGGCTGGTTGCCGGGCTCGGACGCGCCAGCGCCGGCCAGCTGGCGTTCGATCGCACGCCCTATCGCGGCGACGATCTTGCCCGCGAGGCGCGCGCCCGCATCAGCTTGCTGTTCCCTGATCCGCGCGCGGCCTTCAATCCGGATCTGGCGGTGGGACTATCGCTCACCGAGCCGCTGCGCGTCGAAGAGCAATTGCTGATCGACGAGCAGGCCGATCGCCTGGTCGAAGCTGTTCGCGTCGTCGGTCTCGCGCCTGATGTGCTCGATCATCTGCCCGGCCAGTTCACCACGGCAGAGTTGCAGCGCCTCGCTTTGGCGCGCGCGCTGGTCAGCCGCCCCAGCCTCATCGTCCTCGATGAGCCGACCGCCGCGCTCGATCCGGTCGAACAGGCCGAATTTCTCGTCTTATTCAACCGCGTCCGTTCGGACTATGGCCTCACCGTGCTCTGCGCCAGCCGCGAGTTCGACGTGCTGCGGCTCGTCGCCGACCGTATCCTCGTGCTCGACGCCGGTCACATCGTCGAAGGCGGCAAGCCGTCCGAGCTGGCCGAGATTGGCCACCATGTGGCTACCCAGGCGCTGCTCGCCGCCCGCTATCCCGAGCCGCTGTCGCCGGCGCCCCCGGTGGTCGAGCCGCCGCCCGCGGCACCCGAGCCGCCAGCGCCTCCCGAAGCGCCACCAGCGCCTGTGCTAGAGCACAGCCCCGACGAACCCGGCGAAAGCCGGCAGGGCGAGGTCGCCGTCACCGACGGGGGCAGCGACCGAGCCGGGAGCGTCGATCCCCTTGACCCCGAGCCCGTCGGGCAGGCGGACGACGACCGGGCCGCCAGTCATGTTGAAGGCACAAAGTAGCGTCTCGCTGCCGGCCGTCCGGGTGAACATCAGTACCCCCTCCGGCGCGTCGAGCGTCCGGATCGTCCCTTTCACCAGCGCCTTGTGCTGGCGCCGGAACTTCAGCGTTGCCCGGTAGTGGTGCAGCAGCGAGTCGTTCTGCTTCTCCTGCAGGTCCGGCGCTTTCAGGAGGTGGTCGCCCGGCACCGGCAGCCAGGCCCGCGGTGCGGTCGAGAAGCCGCCCAGATGCGCCGAGGACTGCCAGACCATCGGCGTCCGGCATCCGTCGCGGCCTTTGAACTGTGGCCAGAACTCGATGCCGTAGGGGTCCACCAGGTCCTCGAATGCCAACTCGGCCTCGGTAAGCCCCAGCTCTTCACCCTGGTACAGGCACACCGAGCCGCGCATCGTCAGCAGCATCGTCGCCGTCAGCTTGCCGAACGCCTCGCGGTCGCCATGGCTCATCCAGCGGCTCACATGCCGCACCACGTCGTGGTTGGAGAAGGCAAGACAGATCCAGCCGTCGGGCGCGTCCTTTTCCGTCAGGTCGATCGACGTCTTGAAATGCCGGGCGTCGAATGCCCCACCGAGATAATCGAAGGTGTAGGCCATATGCAGCTTGTCGGTGCCCGAGGTGTACTGCGCCATCACCTCGAGCTGATGCTGGCTGTCGCCGATCTCGCCCACGCTGGTCCGCCCCGGGTACTCATCGAGCAGGGCGCGGATGCGGGTCAGGAATTCGAGGTTCTCCGGCCGGCTCTTGTCGTAGAGGTGCTCCTGGAAATTATAGGGGTTCACCGCCGGCGCCGTCGAAGCATTGAAATCCTCCGGTTTCACCACCGGGTTGGATTCGAGCCCCAGCGAGGCGAAGTAGAAGTTCACCGTGTCGAGCCGGAACCCATCGACCCCGCGCTCCAGCCAGAACCGCATATCGCTGAGCACCGCGTCCTGCACATCCGGATTGTGAAAGTTGAGGTCGGGCTGCGAGGTGAGGAAATTGTGCATGTAATACTGCATGCGCCGGCTGTCCCACGCCCAGGCCGAGCCGCCGAAGATCGACAGCCAGTTGTTGGGCGGCGTCCCGTCGGGGTTGGGGTCGGCCCACACATACCAGTCGTGCCGCGGGTTGGTCCGGTTCTGCCGGCTCTCCGAGAACCACGGGTGCTTGTCCGAGGTGTGCGAGATCACCTGGTCGATGATCACTTTCAGCCCGCGCGAATGCGCCTTCTCGAGCAGCCGGTCGAAATCCCCGAGCGTGCCGAAGATCGGATCGACGTCGCGATAGTTGGAAACGTCGTAGCCGAAATCCTTCATCGGCGAGGTGAAGAACGGGCTGAGCCAGATCGCGTCGACGCCGAGGTCGGCGACATAGTCGAGCCGCTCGGTGATCCCGACGAGGTCGCCGACGCCGTCGCCGTTATGGTCCTGAAACGAGCGCGGGTAGATCTGGTAGATCACCGCGCCACGCCACCAGTCCTTGTCGAGAGGCTGCTCGGGCGTCGACTTCTGCTCCGTCATCGGCGGAACGGCCATCATCGGCGGCACAACGCTCATGCTGAAACTCCCTGGGCTGCTCTCGCGACGTTTGGCGCGAGGGCAGGGCCGGAGTCAATCGCCGGCCGATGCGGAGGAGCCTTGCGCGATACTGAAAGCTCGATGCTCAGTTCCCCACCGAGCCACCCACCCGGTAGTAAGAGACTTCGTCGCACAACACCGCCATCATGCACACCTTGAGGTCGAGCTGCGTGATGTTGGGTAAAGTGATGGTCGCCGGCAGCGCGCTGCCGTCCCCGGTGAGGATTTGCCCTGCCCAGCCGCCTCTGATCGGCGCAAAGTTCACCCCCACCAGCTTGCCGGCGAGGCTGGGCTCGCCCGCCGCGGGCTTATCGGCAAGTACCGTGGCGCACAACGCCCCGGCCATGTCCGCACAACCGGCGATCTCGATCACGCTGCTGCGGTCGGCCGAAGTCCAACGGCCCGCCAGCGCTGGCTCCTCGGCTTTCGCCCACTCCGGCACCATAGACAGCAGCATGGTGACCAGGCCCCAGGCAATGGCTTTCAGCATGTGCCGCTCCTCGAGCCCGTAGCGGCTGCAGCCCCGATGCCGGTGAAAACGAGCGCGAACGCCAGCGCGCCCGCGGCGGATGCCGTGAGACGAGAGATCATTATCAGTACCTCGAAAGCTGCCCCCCGCACGCCAGCGGGGCAGGTGCGTATGAAGCGATCCTGCGTGCAGACCTAGAGATGCCGCATCACGTATCGATAGTCAATAACAATATCACGATAATCGTGAAATCAATCGTCGTCAGACAGATCGTCCTCGGGCCGGCGCTCATAGGCCAGCAGGTCGCCTGGCTGGCACTGCAGCACGTCGCACAGCCGGTTCAGCGTCGAAAACCGCACCGCCTTGGCTTTGCCGGTCTTGAGCACACTGAGGTTCTGCATCGAGATGCCGACCGCGTCGGCAAGATCGCCCAGCCGCATCTTGCGGCGCGCCAGCATCACGTCGAGGTTCACGATGATCATCGCCAGCGCCTAGATCGTCAGCTTGGCGTCTTCGGCGACGCGCGCAGCTTCGTCGAGCACCAGGCCGACGACGTAGATCACCCCTGCCGGCAGCAGGTTGGCGAGGTCGATGCTGATCGAGAAACGGCCCAGCTCATTGGCCATCAGGTCAGTCAGCGGCCCGATCACGCTGGAGCCGGCCGTGGCGACCAGCAGCGCTATGCCGGCCCGCCGGATGGCGCTCGCTGCGCCGCGCGTCAGGATCTGGCCCGCCGCCCACAGGCCGAACAGCTGGCGCAGGAAGTAGAGCGGCACGAGATAGAGCCCGACGCTGAGCAGCGCGCCGGTGCCGATCAGCACGGCGCTGCCCAGCGATACCGTCGACAGATCCACCGGGTCGGGCGGCCCGATATAGACGTCGCCGCCAAACAGCCGGCTCGCCAGCAGCGCCGCCAGCGTTCCCACCGGCAGGGCGATTATCACCAGCAGCAGCCCGACGCCGAACCGTCGGCTCCAGGTCCGGATCGCCCCGATTCGCTCAGTCGTCGATCGCGCCATCTGCTGCCCCATCGCAGTTTCCGGCGCATATTCCATGCGCCGCGCTATCACGTAAAGCGATGAATCGTTCGCGACAAACGAGAAATAGGCGTCCGCTGTTGTCAGCCGGCCTTGCTACGCCGCGAGTTCCTTGCGAACTGCAGAGGCGATGAACGCGGACCGTGTCTGCTTGCGGTGCTTTGCTGCGGCGTCGATGGCCTCCAGCAATCCTAGGTCGAGCGAGACGTTGATACGCGTCGTGGAGCCGAGATCGCGGACTAGGGGGATCAGGACGAGCACCGCACCTCGGCGGTCTTCCGCCAGCGCGGGGTCTGCAATGATCTGGTCGGGTGGACGGGGGGCAGGGACAATGTCGCCGTCTGCCTCCATCCAGCGCACGAAGGCACCGAGCCCTTCAGTGGCGTTGCGCGTCGCCTCTTCAACGGTGTCGCCCGCCGAGTAGCATCCCGGCAAATCGGGAAAGCTCACGCCGTAGGCGGAGTCAGGGTCCTTATGCATCAGGGCGACATAGTGCATCTTTAGTCTCTTTCTAGCAGACCCGCGTCCCGCATGATGCTGCGCGCTGTGCCAAATGGCAGGTCCTTGCGTGGGTGCGGTACCTGGATCTTTCCCGGCTTGGCTGGATGCTTGAAGTGATGGTGCGATCCCTCGACACCGACTTCGTACCAACCGTCGGCCTCCAGCAGCTTGATCAGCTTGCGGCTGTTGGTTTCGACGCGCATGCGCACTCCTTCCCTTGACGAGTACGAAGCACTTCATGCGCAACGCGTGTAACATAATACACACCGCATTGCGGTTCAATACAGGACCTGTATCGGCGCGCTTCAGGGGCAGCGGTACCACCGGCGACTGCGCGTCATCCTAAAACGAAAGGGCGGCCCAGTGGACCGCCCTCCCGTTCGTGACCTTCGTGAGAAGATCGGATGTGTTGGCTGGAAGCCGGACTTAGAAGTCCATGCCGCCCATGCCGCCCATGCCACCGCCGCCCGGCATTGCCGGAGCTGCGTCCTTCGGCACCTCGGCGATCATCGCCTCGGTGGTGATGAGGAGCGAGGCGACCGAGGCCGCATCCTGCAGCGCCGTGCGAACCACCTTGACGGGGTCGACGATGCCGAGCGCGATCATGTCGCCATACTCGCCGGTCTGGGCGTTGTAGCCGAAGTTCGGCGAGGCGTTCTCAAGGATCTTGCCGACCACAACCGAGCCTTCATCGCCGGCATTGTTGGCGATCTGACGGACCGGCTCCTGCAGAGCGCGACGGACGAGGGCGATACCGGCCTGCTGGTCGGGGTTCGCGCCCTTGACGGTGATGGCGTTCGAAGCGCGCAGCAGCGCGACGCCGCCGCCCGGCACGATGCCTTCTTCAACCGCAGCGCGGGTAGCGTTCAGCGCGTCGTCGACGCGATCCTTGCGCTCCTTCACTTCGATTTCGGTCGAGCCGCCGACCTTGATCACCGCAACACCGCCGGCGAGCTTGGCCAGGCGTTCCTGCAGCTTTTCCTTGTCGTAGTCCGAAGTGGTCTCTTCGATCTGCGACTTGATCTGGGCCACGCGGCCTTCGATGTCGGACTTCTGGCCGGCGCCGTCGACGATCGTGGTGTTCTCCTTGGAGATTTCCACGCGCTTGGCAGTGCCCAGCATGTCGAGGGTGACGTTCTCGAGCTTGATGCCGAGATCTTCCGAGATCACCTGGCCGCCGGTCAGGACGGCGATGTCCTCGAGCATGGCCTTGCGGCGATCACCGAAGCCCGGAGCCTTGACGGCAGCGACCTTGAGGCCACCACGCAGACGGTTCACCACGAGCGTCGCCAGAGCCTCGCCCTCGATGTCCTCGGCAACGATCAGCAGCGGACGCTGCGACTGCACCACGGCTTCGAGAATCGGCAGCATGGCCTGCAGGTTCGAGAGCTTCTTCTCGTGCAGCAGGATCACCGGATCCTCGAGCACCGCAACCATCTTCTCGGCGTTGGTGACGAAGTACGGCGAGAGGTACCCGCGGTCGAACTGCATGCCCTCGACGACGTCGAGTTCGGTCTCGGCGGTCTTGGCTTCCTCGACGGTGATCACACCCTCGTTGCCGACCTTCTGCATCGCGTTGGCGATCATCTCGCCGATGGCGGACTCGCCATTGGCCGAAATGGTGCCGACCTGCGCGACTTCGGCGTTGGACGAGATGATCTTCTTGGCCGCGTTCAGGTTGGCGACGACTTCGGTCACGGCGAGGTCGATGCCGCGCTTCAGGTCCATCGGGTTCATGCCGGCGGCGACGAGCTTGACGCCTTCGTTGACGATGGCCTGGCCGAGCACGGTCGCGGTGGTGGTGCCGTCACCGGCGATGTCGTTGGTCTTGGAGGCCACGGCGCGCAGCATCTGGGCGCCCATGTTCTCGAACTTGTCCTCGAGCTCGATTTCCTTGGCGACGGTGACGCCGTCCTTGGTGATGCGCGGCGCGCCGAACGACTTGTCGATCACGACGTTGCGGCCCTTCGGACCCAGCGTGACCTTCACCGCGTTGGCGAGGATGTTGACGCCGCGGACCATCTTGTCGCGGGCATCGGTGGAGAACTTTACGTCTTTCGCAGCCATGAGAGGCGCTCCTTACGAGTTGAAAGGGGAGAGATCGGAACCGGCGGAACGCCTGGTTATGAGATCACGCCCATGATGTCGGATTCTTTCATGATCAGCAGATCCTTGCCGTCGAGCTTCACCTCGGTGCCGCTCCACTTGCCGAACAGGATCCGGTCTCCGGCCTTGACGTCCAGCGCCACGACCTTGCCGCTCTCGTCACGGGCGCCGGGGCCGACGGCCTCGACAATACCCTCAGAGGGCTTTTCCTTGGCGGTGTCGGGGATGATGATGCCGCCAGCCGATTTCTCTTCGCTGTCGACGCGCCGGACGACCACGCGGTCGTGCAGGGGACGGAAAGCCATTTTTGCTCCTATCAGCAATCAAGTGATTTCGCCTCTGTTAGCACTCGTGATCGAGGAGTGCTAACAGCTGGAAGGGGATATAGGAGAGCCCCCAAAGCGAGTCAAGGACGAGGCGAGCCATACGATGACGATGTGGCGGCTATGCGACGAACGCATGAAACGGGCCCGCTGTCGCCACGTTTGTAGTGCCGAGAGAACCGCAAGCCGCCTTGATGGTAAGTTGCAAAGCGCCCGGCTTGGCAGTACCTGAAGCGCCTGAGATACCTTCGGAGCAGACGTGACCGTCGTCCAGTTCGATAGCCACCCCCGCAAATCCCCCGAGGCCTGGGTCGCCCCGCAGCTCGCGGTGATCGTCCCCAGCTACAATGAGCGCGATAACGTCGCGCTGTTGTACGACAAGGTCACGGCCGCCCTCGGCGCCACGCCGTTCGAGTTCATTGTCGTCGACGACAATTCTCCCGACGGCACCTCCGAAGTGGTGCGCGACATGTCACGCCGCCACCAGAACGTGCGCGGCATCCACCGCCTCGGTCGCCGCGGCCTGAGCTCGGCGGTGGTCGAGGGCATCCTCGCCAGCGCCGCTCCCTACTTTGCCGTCATCGACGCCGATCTGCAGCACGACGAAACCATCCTGCCGCAGATGCTTGAGAAGGCCATCGCCGGCGATCACATCGTCGTCGGCACCCGCTATAGCGGGGAAGGCAGCGTCGGCGACGGTCTGTCCAGAACGCGCGAAGCCGGCAGCCGCTTTGCCACTAGGCTCTCGAGCCTAGTCACCGGTAAGTCGCTCAGCGACCCGATGAGTGGCTTCTTCCTGATGCGACGGAGCGTCTTCGACGAAATCGCTCCCTCGCTCAGCGATGACGGTTTCAAGATCCTGCTCGATATCATCGTCTCGGCCGGCCGCTCGCGCGCCCGCCAGGGCAAGGAGCTGCGCATCGGCGAGGTGCCCTATACCTTCCGCCCGCGCCACGCCGGCGAGAGCAAGATGAGCTCGATCGTCGTGGTGCAGTTCCTCGGCCTGATCGTCTCCAAGCTCTCCGGCGGTCTGCTGCCCACCACTTTCCTGCTGTTTGCCCTGGTCGGCGGCCTCGGCGTCGTGGTGCATATGGGGACGCTGTGGTTCACCCATGAGGTGCTGAGCTTCAACTTCGTCTGGTCGCAGGTCGCGGCAACGCTCCTCGCCATGACCTTCAATTTCATGCTCAACAACGAGCTGACCTACGCCAACAAGAAGCTGCGCGGCTGGCGCTATCTCACCGGCATGCTCACCTTCTATGCAGTCTGCTCCATCGGCGCCCTCGCCAACGTCTCGGTTGCCAGCTGGATCTATGCCTATGATGGCCAGTTCTATGTGGCCGGCCTGCTCGGCGTGCTGATGAGCGTCGTCTTCAACTACTCCGTTACAAAGGTGTTCACATGGCGGTAAGCGCAGAACTCGAAATCAAGCTCCGCCGCACCGGTGGCGTCGGCCCCAACACCAAGTGGGACTGGAGCCTTGTCGACGCCAGCGGCACCGTGGTGAAGAAGGGCTCAGCCCTCGGCGAAGAAGCCCGCGCCTTCGCCACGGCCAAGAAGGCCCGCGATAAGCTGAAGGGCTAAACCCTCTGTAAGGGCGCGTTCTAAGCCGCGCCCTTCTTGCCTTCGAGTTCCGCCCAAGCCTGCCGCTTGCGGTAGATCGTCGAGGGGCTGAGCTCCAGCGCTGCGGCAGCGAGCGCGATGTTGCCCGCAAAACTCTCGATCGCGTCCTCGATGATCCGCTGTTCCTGTTGCCACATCGGCAGCACGGCCGGGCGCATCGGCGATTCCGTCGAAGCGGCGCGTCGTTCCGTCTCGCCGCCATCGAACATCGCGACGATTCGGCGGGCCACGCCTTCGAGGTTTTCTGCGCTCCCCGGCAGGTCGCGCGCCACGAAGTCGAGCACCGTCTGCAGCTGGCTGGAGGCATCAATCAGCCCGGCCACACGCTCCCGCTCCACCGGTCCGCGGAACGCTCCGGCGATGGCTCGGCCATGCCGATGTGCCAGCTCGCCGAGCCGCGCCGACAGCACCGCGCCATCGACCGGCCGGGTCACGTGCTCGTGCGCGCCTGCCTGCAATACCGCGAGCGTCGCTGATACCGAAGCCCCGTCGGAAAGCACCACCACCAGCGATCCCGACGCCAGCCGCGCCAGCCGCGCCACCGCGTCCTCGGGCTCCGCTGAGAGGTCGCAAAGGCTGTCGAGGTCCGCCAGCAGCAGGTCGTATGATGCGAGGCGCAGCCGGTCTGCCGCCTCGCGGCCGCCGCAAGCCAGCGCGATCTCGGGTGCGATGATGAATCCCTGATCGAGCATCTCGATCAGGCTCCGGGCGCCGGCCTCGTCGCGCTCGACGAGCAGGATACGGACGGCGTTATCCAGGCCGAAGCCGGGAGCGGGCATGGTGACAAGTCCTTGGGCACGTGGCTGTGCTGAATGGAGTGTTGACGAACTGGGTAAATAAAGCGTTCCAGCCGATCCGTGCGCAAACCCGCCGAGCCCGCGGTTTGCCACAGCTCCCGCATCCCCGCGCCTTTCGGCAGGGCCCGCCCGATGCTATGACGGGATGCGTTGAATCCCGTTGGCCACTGTGGGAGCCCGAGCGTTAAGTGCAAGGCCTCGTCTACATCTTCATTGCGCTGGCCACGCTTGGCGTTGCGGCGGCGGCCTATTTCGGGCTGACCTTTTCGCCGATCGAAGCTTTTGTTACCGCAATTGCCTTTGGTGCGCTCGCCGTCATGCTGATGGAGCGCCGCCTGCGCCAGCGCTCGGAAGCGCGGCTCGAGCGCGCCGTCGAGGATCTGGCGCGGCTGCTGTCGACCGATGCCAGGGCCGGGCAGGTGCTGAGCCAGCGCGTCAACGCCATTGCCGATACCAATGTGGGTAGCCGGCTCGACGGCATCGAGGCCGATATCTCGGTGCTCGGCACCGTCACCCGGCAGCTCGCCGAAGCGCTGGCCGAATTCGAGGAGGCCCGGCGCACCGATGGTGGTTCCCGTCTCGCCGAAGCGATGGCAGAACCGGCAGAGCCAGACGACGACATCTTCCTCGATCCGATGATTCCTGAGGCTGAGGTCCGCGCTGCGCTCGATTCCAACCGGCTGGTCTTTCACATCGAGCCGGTGGTCAGGCTACCGGCCAGGAAACCGCTCGGCTACGACCTCGTGCCGCGCTTGATGCAGGATGCGGGCGGGCTTGCCGATGCGCCCGATTTCATGCCGCGCCGCGGCGGCGAGGACCTGATCCGCCGTATCGAAGCGATGGCGCTCGAGGAAGCCGTCACCATCGCGCGGCGGGCCAAAACCTCCGGCCAGCCGATCACCCTGTTCCTGCCGTTGAGCCGCGCCACCATCCTCGACAAGAAGGGGCTCGAGCAGGTGACGGCGACGCTCGTCGCCAACCAGGCGATCACCGCCTCGCTGAACTTCGCCATCCGGCAGACCGAGTGGAAGCCGCTCGGCCCGACTGAGAAGCGCGCGCTCTACGAGTTCCGCAAGGCCGGCGCCGGGTTCGTCCTCACCGACGCCACCTCGCTGCGCTTCGACTTCGCCGAGCTCGAGGGCCTCGGCTTCAGCGACGTGCGGTTCGATGCGACCCGCTTCCTGTCGCAGCCGCAAAGCTTCACCGATTTCCACACCGCCGATATCGCCCCCTACGCCAAGCGCTTCGAGATCGAGCTCTGCGGCACCGGGGTGATCGATGAGCAGCAGTTGCTCAGCCTGTTCGAAGATGGCATCAGCCTCGTGCAGGGACCGCATATCGGCCGGCCCGGCCCGGTTCGCCCGGATCTCGTTGCCGAGCGTCCGCGCGATGCCGAGCGCCGCATCGAGGCGCAAGCGTAATAGGATAGACTATGCAGGCACTTGCCGGACTGAGCGGGATCGCCCCCCGCTACGATGTGGTTTTGAGCGACATCTGGGGCGTCGTGCACAATGGCATCGCCGCCCACCCGACCGCCGTCGAGGCGCTGGTCAACTATCGCCGCAATGGCGGCCGTGTCGTCTTGATCAGCAATGCTCCGCGTCCGCACGGCCCGATCATCGAGATGATGGATCGGCTCGGCGTCTCGCGCGAAGCCTATGACGATGTGGTGACCTCGGGCGACGCCACCCGCGTCGTGCTCGAGCGTTATCGCGGCCAGACCGTTCACTATGTCGGCCCGCCGCACGATAATGACAGCCTGTTTGAGGGTCTCGACATCACCATCGGCCGCGCCGAGGATGCGAGGGCCATCGTCGTCACCGACCTCGATACCGACCACGACACGCCGGACATGTACAATGACCGGATCACCCTGTGGCTCAGCCGCAATCTGCCGCTGATCGCCGCCAATCCGGATCGGGTGGTCGAGCATGGCGACCAGATCCTCTATTGCGGCGGCGCTCTCGCCGATCTCTATGAGGCCCGCGGCGGCATGATCGTCATGGTCGGCAAGCCCTATAAGCCAATCTATGCCGAGGCCCTTCGCCTCGCCGAAAAGGCTGCCGGCCGCCCGGTCGACCGCACGCGCATCCTCGCCATCGGCGACTCGGTGCGCACCGACGCCATCGGCGCCGCCGGCGCCGGGCTCGACCTGCTGTTCGTCACCGGTTCGATCCATGCCGCCGAACTCGATGCTTTCGGCAACCCGGACCCCGAAGCCATCCGTCGCCTGGTCGAACCGAGTGGCGCCAATGTCGCTGGATTCATGCCGCGGCTGAGCTGGTAGCCACCGGGCCCCTCGGTCATCTCACCCGCCAGGGGGAGCGTTCCGCATAGCAGCCTCCAACCTTAGCTGCCTTGCAACCCATCCGGTTTCTTGCCATATCGCCATCACTCTCAAGGCGGGTACGAATTTGAGCGGCTTCATCAGGCTCGCTGGACTCGACCAGGTTCCGGCGTCGCTGCGCGGCGCCATGGTCGCGATCGGCAATTTCGACGGCTGCCACCGCGGTCATCAGCACGTGTTCCGGGCGCTGAAGGCCCGCGCTGCCGCGCTTGGCGTGCCGGCGCTGGTCCTCACCTTCGAGCCGCACCCGCGCGACGTGTTCGCGCCGGCGCCGTTCATGTTCCGTTTGACCTATGCCGACCAGAAGGCCGAGATCGCCGAAGCGCTCGGGCTCGATGGCATCGTGGTGATGCCGTTCTCGCTCGAATTCTCCCACATCGTCGCCGAGGACTTCGTCACCCGCTTCCTCGTCGGGGCGCTCGGCGTCACCGGCGTCTCGGTCGGCGCCGATTTCCATTTCGGCTACAAGCGCCAGGGCACTCCGGATTTTCTCAGGGACGCCGGTGTTCGCCATGGCTTCGAGGTCGAAATCCTCGATATGCTCGACGAGGGCGACGACCATATCTCGTCCTCCCGCATCCGCGCCCTGCTCGGCGAGGGCGATGTCGCCGGCGCGGCGCAGCTGCTCGGCTACCACTGGTTCCTCTCCGGCGTCGTGGTGAAGGGCGATCAGCGGGGCAGGGAGCTCGGCTTCCCCACCGCCAATACCGCGAGCCCCACCGGCTTTGGCCTCTTGCAGGGCGTCTACGCCGTGCGCGCCAAGCTCAATGGGCGCCTGCTCGATGGTGTCGCGAGCTACGGCAAGCCGATGTTCAACAACGAGCGCCCGCCCTTCGAAACCTGGATCTTCGATTTCGACGAGGACATTTACGGCGAGACGCTGGAAGTGGCGCTGCTCGGCACCGTGCGCGGCCAGGTGAAGTTCGCCGGCCTCGACGAGCTGATCGCTGCCGTCAACAATGACGCCGCCCAGGCCCGCCTGCTGCTGCAGGCCGCGCTACCGGTTTCCGAACTCGACGAGAAGCTGGGTTTTTTCCGCACCTGATGTAGAATCGTTGTGCCTTGGGGGAGGCGACACAATGGATGGCACCGCATCGCGGTCGACAAAGGTTCCGGCCGCGACCGGTGTAAGTGTCGTAGTAGTTATAGCACTAGGCCTGCGCGTGGCGTTCGACCTGTTCGTCGCGCCGATCGGCGACGAAGCCTATTACTGGCTTTGGGGCCAGCGGCCGGCCCTCTCCTATTTCGACCATCCACCGCTTCATTCCTGGTTGCTGGGCCTTGCTTCGCCACTAGGCTGGAACACGCTGGTGCTGCGGCTGACGGCCTGGTTGACGTTCGCCGGAACACTTGCACTCGCTGCCCGGTTGGCCTTGCGGATAAACCCGGAGCTTGGTTCGCGCGCTGGTTGGCTGGCGGTGGCGATCTGTATCACCTCGCCCGTCTGGTTCATCATGACGACGCTGGCGTTCCAGGATCACCTGATGATCCTGTTCTCGATGCTGGCGGGTTACGTGTTCGTCGACATCTTTGCCACCACACTCGCCGGCGACCGGCCGCGGGCCGCGCGCTACTACCTCGGCGGCGCGGCCATCGGACTGGCGGTTCTGAGCAAGGAGAATGGCGTCTTCATCGGCGTGGCGATCGCGGCAGCGATTCTCGCCACCCGGGCGCTCTGGCCGCTGCTGCGGGTGCCGCACCTTTATCTTGCGGCGATCCTTGCGTTGCTTCTGCAGTTGCCGGTGCTGATGTGGAACATCAGCAACGACTTTGCCTCGTATCGCTTTAACCTGGTCGACAGGGTCGACTGGCTGGACAATGTCAATCTCAGCCGGCCGGCAATTTTTATCGTCCTCGCCACTTTGACGTTCTCACCCTTCGCACTGGCGGGAGTTGTGAGCTTGGTGCGTCGCAACCCCGGGTTGCCGCCGCTTGGCCAGGCGTTGCGGTTGCTCGCGCTGTGGCTGTTTGCGGCGTCGAGCCTGGGCATGCTGGTCCTGTCACTGTCGACCTTCGTGCTCTACTACTGGAACATCGCTGCCTACGTGCTCGTGCTGCCGGCAATCGCCGCGCTGCGACCAGGCTGGCGCTTGTTCTGGCCGCATGTCGCGTATGGTCTGCTGATCACGGCGCTGATTGTGGTGAATTATGCCGCTGTTCCACTCTCGGCGTTTGTCGGCAAGCCCGATTGGGAGTCGAGCGTGGTCTATGGCTGGGATGATGTGGCTGACAGCGTCCGGGCGCTGCGCTCGGCCGACGCCCCGGATTTCCTCGCTGGCACCCGCTACACGCTCGCTTCGCAACTGGGCTTTGCGCTTCAGACGGCCGAGGTGACGGATCTGTCCGAACGGCACAGTCAGTTCTCGTTCTGGTTCGATCCGAAGGCGCATCTGGGGCAATCGGCGCTGGTCGTCAGCGATGAGACGTTTCCTGTCGATGGCGTCGCGAAGCGGTTCACCGGTGGGTGCGTCGAGGCCGGCCGGGTCGACGTGGAGCGGTTCGGCATTCCGGTACATCGCTTCTTGATCTCTCGGTGCACCGGATTCGCGGGTTAGCACTCCGCGCACTTCGGCCTTTCACCTCGCGCCCTCGCTTGCTACAAGCCCGCAACTTCCCTTGAACATCGATCGATGACGATGAACGACACTGCTCAAAGCGGCGCGGAGACCGATTACAGCGCGACGCTGTTCCTCCCCGAAACCGAGTTTCCGATGCGCGCCGGGCTTCCCGCCCGCGAGCCTGACTGGCTGAAGCGTTGGGAAGAGATGGACATTTATGCCCGCCAGCGCGCCGCCGGTGAAGGCAAGCCGCTGTTCACGCTGCACGATGGCCCGCCCTATGCCAATGGCAACATCCATATCGGCCATGCGCTCAACAAGATCCTCAAGGACCTGGTGAGCCGATCCAAGACGATGCTCGGCTACAACTCGGCCTACGTGCCGGGCTGGGACTGCCATGGCCTGCCGATCGAGTGGAAGGTCGAGGAGCAGTATCGCGCCAAGGGTCAGAACAAGGACGACGTCGAGATCAACGAGTTCCGCAACGAGTGCCGGAGCTTCGCGCAATACTGGGTCGATACCCAGCGCGAGGAGTTCAAGCGGCTCGGTGTGGTCGGCGACTGGTCCAACCCGTATTTGACCATGAGCTTCGATGCCGAAGCGCAGATCGCGCGCGAGCTGATGAAGGTCGCGGCCTCCGGCCAACTCTATCGCGGTTCCAAGCCCGTCATGTGGTCGGTGGTCGAGCGTACCGCGCTCGCCGAGGCCGAGATCGAGTACCAGGACTACGAGAGCGACGCGATCTGGGTGAAGTTCCCGATCCACTCGGCCAACGGCGCCTTCGGCACCGGTTCGTTCGAGGATTTCGGCTCGTCCTACGTGGTCATCTGGACCACCACCCCGTGGACCATCCCGGCCAACCGCGCCATCAGCTATTCGAGCAAGATCGGCTACGGCCTCTACGAGGTCACCGGTGCGCCCGAGGGCAACTGGGCCTCGAAGGGCGAGAAATACGTCCTCGCCGACAAGCTGGCGGCCGACGTGTTCGCCAAGGCCAAGGTCGAAAGCTTCATTCGCCTGCACGATGTCGATTGTTCCAGGATCGTCTCGACCAACCACCCGCTGCGCGGGCTCGGCGGCGGCTATGAGTTCGAGGTGCCGCTGCTCGATGGCGAGCACGTTACCGACGATACCGGCACGGGGTTCGTTCACACCGCGCCCAGCCACGGCCTCGACGATTTCGGCATCTGGATGGAGTCTGGCCGCATGCTCACGGCGCGCGGTATCGACACCACCATCCCCTACGTTGTCGACGACGCCGGCTTTTACACCGCCGCTGCCCCAGGCCTCGAAGGTGCCCGCGTCATCGATGATGCCGGCAAGAAAGGCGATGCCAACAACCGCGTCATTGCCGCGCTCGCCGAGCGCAACGCCATGGTCGCCCGTGGCCGCATCAAGCACCAATACCCGCACTCCTGGCGTTCGAAGAAGCCGATTATCTTCCGCAACACGCCGCAGTGGTTCGTCTATATGGACCGCGACATCGAGGGGAAGAAAGGCGACACCCTGCGGGCCCGCTCGCTCGCTGCGATCGATGCGACCAAGTTCTACCCGCAAGCCGGGCAGAACCGGCTGCGCTCGATGATCGCCGACCGCCCCGACTGGGTGCTGAGCCGCCAGCGCGCCTGGGGCGTGCCGATCGCCGTGTTCTACAACGAGGCGACCGACACCATCCTCAACGACGCGATGGTCAATCACCGTATCGGCCAGGCCTTCGAAGAAGAGGGCGCCGACGCCTGGTTCAAGGCCGGCGCCAAGGAGCGCTTCCTCGGCAACGCCGTGCCGGATCCCGAGAACTGGCAGAAGGTCGACGACATCCTCGATGTCTGGTTCGAGAGCGGCACCACCCATTCCTGGGTGCTTAAGAACCCGCAGAAATGGCCGGACATGCAGTTCCCGGCCGGCATGTACCTCGAGGGTTCGGACCAGCACCGCGGCTGGTTCCACTCCTCGCTGCTCGAAAGCTGCGCCACCAACGGCTTCGCGCCTTATGCGAGTGTCTTGACGCACGGCTTCACCCTCGACGGCGAGGGCAAGAAGATGTCGAAGTCGCTGGGCAACACCACCGCTCCGCAGGACGTCATCAAGCAGTTCGGCGCCGACATTCTCCGCCTCTGGGTCGCGCAGTCCGACTATTCGGACGACCTCCGGATCGGCAAGGAGATCATCAACTCCACCGTCGACAACTATAGGAAGCTCCGCAACACCATTCGCTGGCTGATCGGCAACCTCGCTCACCGCAAGGCTGAGGAAACCGTCGACTACCGCGACATGCCCGAACTGGAGCAACTGATCCTCAGTAAGCTCAAGGATCTCGACGGGCTCGTGCGCGACGCCTACGAGAGCTACGATTACAAGCGCATCGTCGCGGCGCTTTCGAACTTCATGAACATCGATCTCTCGGCGTTCTACTTCGATATCCGCAAGGACGCGCTCTACTGCGATCCGATCAGCTCGGTCCGCCGCCGCGCCAGCCTGACCGTGCTCGACCATGTGTTCGACGCGCTGACCGCCTGGCTCGCCCCGATCCTGGTGTTCACCATGGAAGAGGCGTGGCTCGAACGTCACCCCGGCGCCGATTCGTCGGTGCATCTACGCGAGTTCCCAAAACTCCCCGAGGAGTGGACGGACGCAAAACTCGACGAGAAGTGGGATGCTATCCGCGAGGTCCGCAAGGTCGTGACCGGGGCGCTGGAAATCGCCCGGCGCGACAAGGTGATCGGTGCCTCGCTCGAGGCCGCGCCGAAGGTCTACATCACTGACGAAAAGCTCGCCGCAGCCGTTCGCGGCACCGACATGGCCGAGATCTCGATCACTTCCGACATCGAGATTGTCGAAGGTGAGGGGCCTGCCGACGCCTTCCGGCTCGACGAAGTGCGCGGCGTCGCTGTCGTCTTTGCCAAGGCCGAGGGCCAGCGCTGTGCCCGTTCCTGGCGGATCCTGCCGGAAGTCGGCACGGATGCCGAATATCCGGACCTGTCGCTGCGCGATGCACAGGCGATGCGCGAGTTGAAGGCAGCGGGACGGTAAGGCCGGTGGCTCCCAACCCCCACCCTCATTCCCTCCCCACAAGGGGGAGGGAGGCGCACTTTGCGCGGGCCGTTCCATCGTCTCCCTCCCCCTTGTGGGGAGGGATCAAGGGTGGGGGTGCCCCACGCGCCGGCTTCGGGGGTGGGAAGCCCCGATGCCAGTGACTCGCCCCCACCTCATCGCCTCGCTGCTCGCCGGGCTCGCCGCGTTCACCCTCGATCGCGGCCACAAGTTCCTGCAGGTCAGCTCCGACTGTGTCGGCGCTGCCTCGACGCTCTGCATCGAGCACCTGGGCTTCGTCACTCCGGCCACACCGTTCGGCTGGCAGGGTGGTGAGATCGTGCCGGTCACGCCGTTCTTCGACTATGTGCTGGTCTGGAACACCGGCGTTTCCTACGGCCTGCTCGGTGATCTGCCGGTCTGGGCGCTCGGCGCCATCGCCGTCGTCGCTATCCTGGCGCTCGGCGTCTGGTGGTCGCGCACCTCCGACGTGCTGGTACGCTATGGCCTGATGCTCGCCATCGGCGGCGCCGTCTCAAATGCGCTTGATCGTGTGCTTTATGGCGCCGTTGCGGATTTCTTTCACTTTCATTGGCAGGATTGGTCGTTCTACATCTTCAATATCGCCGACGTGGCGATCACTTTAGGGGTGTTGCTGCTACTCCTCGATTTCGTCGGGATCGGCCGCAGGAAGGCTGCCTGAACGCAAAGGCGCCTCAATCTGGCCTTAGGGCCCGGTTGGGTGGGCAACGAAAGCGATAACAATTCCGAGCGAATTGTTCGTGGGCCTATGATGGTCTATAAGGCCCGCGCGGGGCGCGCACGGGCCGGGGAAAGGGAAGTTTCATGCTGAGTGATTTGACCGGGCGGCGGCCCAACTTCAAAGCCGTGACCCGGGGCGGATTGCTGACCGTTGGTATCGTGCTCGGCCTCGGCCTGAGCGCCTGCACCACCACCGAAGGCACCAATGCCCTGACCGATGTCAGCACCTTCGAGCGCGAAGTGGTGACCGAGACCATGAAGGGCATGGGCATGATGGATCGCGAGGAGAAAGCGGAGAACGCCGAGCGTCGCGGCCCGCTGGTGCTCCCAAAATCCACCGCACTGCCGGCTCCCGCCGATCCGAAGGCGGCCAAGACCGCCCTGATCCCCGAGGATTCGAGCCGCGTGCAGATCGATACTTCGAACATTTCGGAAGCTGACCTGAAGCGGCTGCGTAACGCCCGTGTGGTCGATCTGCGCACCATCGCCGGCCGTCCGCTCACCGAAGTCGAAACCAAGCAGCTCACCGCACGCATGACCGCTGCCAAGCTGAAGGGCGGTCCCAAGCCGCTCTATCTGCCGCCCGATGAGTACTACACCACGGTCAAGGGCCAGGATATGGTCTGCCTGGCCGCCAATGGCGAGCTCGTGCCGCTCACCGACAAATCGTGCCCACCCGACGTCCGCAAGGCCCTGGCCGCGCAGGCGAATTAATCTGAACTCGAAAGATGCGCTGACCCCCCGGGCAATCCTGCCTGGCCCCGGTCCCGCAGGAGTTATTGCATGTCGAATGTCTCAGCCGTCCCGACGGACGGCGACCGCTTGGCCAAGGTCATCGCCCGTTCTGGTCTCTGCTCCCGCCGCGATGCCGAAGGCTGGATCAAGGATGGGCGCGTTACCGTCAACGGTAAGAAGGTCCTGACCCCGGCCTTCAACGTCTCCGAAAAAGACAAGATCAAGGTTGATGGCGAGCCGCTTGCGGCGCGCCAGGGCACCCGCGTTTGGCTCTACCACAAGCCCGCCGGCCTTGTGGTCACCGAGAAAGACCCGGAAGGCCGCCCCACCGTGTTCGAGGCGCTCGAAGAAAAAGAGCTGCCGCGCGTCGTCTCGATCGGCCGGCTCGACATCAACACCGAAGGCCTGCTGCTGGTCACCAACGATGGTGGCCTGAAGCGTGTGCTCGAGTTGCCGGCCACCGGCTGGCTCCGCCGCTACCGCGTTCGCGCCTTCGGCTCGGTCACCCAGGCGCAGCTCGATACGCTGAAAGACGGCATCGAGATCGAGGGCATCCAGTACGGCCCGATCGAGGCCATCCTGGAGCGCGCCCAGGGCTCCAACAGCTGGCTGGTGCTGAGCCTGCGCGAAGGCAAGAACCGCGAGGTCAAGAACGTCCTCGGCGCACTCGGACTACAGGTCAACCGCCTGATCCGCGTCAGCTACGGCCCGTTCCAGCTCGGTGACCTGCCTGAGGGCGAGGTCGAAGTCGTCGCCGCCCGCGTGCTGCGCGAGCAGCTCGGCAAGCGCCTTGCCGCTGAGGCCAACACCGATTTCGACAGCGACATGCCTGAAGTCGCACCCAAGAAGAAGCCGGCGGTCAACCCCAAGCTGCGCGCTGCCGCGCCAGGCAAGGAGCTGAAGAAGGATTCGCCGCGCAAGTCGCGCGACAGCAAGTTCCGCTTCGAGGACGACGAGACCGAGGCCGCAGCTGCTGCCGCACTCGCCGAGCGCCCCCGCCAGGATCGTCCCGGCCGTTTCGACAAGAAGCCGGTCAAGGCGCCGAGTCGCCCGCGTCCGGTCGATCCCTCAGAGATTCGTACGATCCACTTTGAGGATGGCCGCGAGGCCGAGATCCGCGTCAAGCCGCCCCGCCGCGAGGGCGTGGAAGGCGAAGAGCGCAAGCGCTGGAACGACCCCGAGGACAGCTCGGCCAGGAATTTCGGCCGCCCCGCCCACCACGAGGATCGTCCGGCCCGCGCGCCGGGGGCTAAACGCCCGGGCGCCGATGCCGACCGTCCGAAACGCGCCTATGGCGACAAGCCCGCGGGCAAGCGTCCCTACGGTGACAAGCCCCGCGGCGATGTCGGCGATCGTCCGAAGCGTGCCTACGGCGATAAGCCTGCCTATGGCGAAAAGCGCGCCTATGGCGACAAGTCGCGCTCCGCCCGGCCGGTCGGCGACCGGCCTTACGGCGACAAGAAGCCCTACGCCCCGCGCGGCGATGGTCCCGCGCGCTCCTACGAGGGCAAGAAGCCGTACGCGCCCCGTACCGACGCCAGCGACCGCCCGAGCCGCTCGTTCGGCGACAAGAAGCCCTATGGCGCCCGCCCACCCCGCGAAGGCGCAGAGCGTGGTCCGCGCGACGGCGCCGAGCGCGGCCCGCGTGCCGAGGAAAAGCGCCCCTACGCCCCGCGCAACTCCAATACCGGCGACCGCGAGCGCAGCAATAGTCGTCCGCTTGGTGACAAGAAGCCCTATGGCACGCGCCCGCCCCGCGGCGATCGCCCTTCCAGCGATCGTCCGCCCGGCGGCGGTGACCGTCCGGCCCGTTCGTTCGGGGACAAGCCGCGTAGCTTCGGTGACAAGAAGCCGTTCTCCGGCAAGCCCGGCGGCACTGGCGGCAAGCCCTACGGCAAACCGTCAGGTGGCGCCGGCCGGCCGGCCGGCGGTGGTCGTCCCGGCGGCGCCGGCCGTCCCCAGGGCGGCGCTGGCCGCCCCTCCGGCAGCTCCGGCCGTCCTGCCGGTGATCGCCCCCGTGGACCCAAGAAGCCGCGCGAGTAACCGATGCGCATCGTCGCCGGCAAGTTTCGCGGCAAGGCGCTGCTGTCGCCTTCGGACGACAGCATCCGCCCGACCTCCGACCGGGCTCGCGAATCGGTGTTCAACATCCTCGCGAGCCGGATCGGCGTGCATCTCGACGGGCTGAAGGTGCTCGACCTGTTCGCCGGC
Organism: Devosia sp. LjRoot16; assembly: GCF_964252795.1. Classification (NCBI taxonomy): domain Bacteria; kingdom Pseudomonadati; phylum Pseudomonadota; class Alphaproteobacteria; order Hyphomicrobiales; family Devosiaceae; genus Devosia; species Devosia sp. LjRoot16. The sequence continues at coordinate 440,732 of NZ_CAXUPH020000004.1, read as the reverse complement.
ACCGGCGCGCTGGGCCTTGAAGCCCTGTCGCGCGGCGCGTCGGGCGCGGTGTTCGTCGATAACGGCGCCGAATCCCGTGGCATCATCCGCGACCACATCGAAGCCTTCGGCATCGCTGGCATCGCCAAGCTGCTCCGCCGCGACGCCACGGCGCTCGGCCCCGCCGGCACCATGGGTCCCTTCGACCTGGTGTTCCTCGATCCGCCCTACGCCAGGGGGCTGGGGGAGCAGGCGCTGACCTCGCTCCGCGAGGGTAACTGGCTGGCCAAGGACGCCACGATCGTGCTTGAGGAAAGCGCCGACGTCGAACTGGCGCTGCCCGAAGGCTTCACCCTCGATGATCGCCGCGCCTATGGTGCGGCAGCGGTGCACTTCATCCGCACGCAGTGAGGCGAGCCATGCAGTTCCGCGCCGTCGTCATCCCCTCCGGCAATGCCACCGCCGTCGAAATCCCCGATGAGGTCATGCAATCGCTCGGTCCCGAGGCGCGGCCGCCGGTGGCGATCACCATCAACGGCTACAGCTGGCGCAGCCGTGTCGCCATCAAGAACGGCCAGCGCCTGGTCGGTATCAGCGCCGCCCAACGCACCGCGGCCGGCATTGAAGCAGGTCAGGCAATCGAGATCGACATCAGTCTCGACACCGCGCCGCGCGACGTCGAAGAGCCCGACGACCTCAAATCTGCCCTCGACGGCGATCCGGCCGCCCGTGCTGGCTTCGACAAGCTGCCGTTCGGGCTCAAGGCCAAGCATGTTCGCGATATCGAGGCGGCAAAGTCGCCCGAAGTCCGCGCCCGCCGGATCGGCAAGCTGGTGGAAACGCTCGGTCGTCCCTGAACGCTAGCGCGTTCGTCCGAACAACCGCTCGATATCCGCCTTCTTCAGCTCGACATAGGTCGGCCGACCGTGGATGCACTGGCCCGAATGCGGCGTCGTTTCCATCTCGCGCAGCAGCGCGTTCATTTCCTCGACCCTGAGCCGCCGCCCCGAGCGCACCGAGCCGTGGCAGGCCATGCGCCCGATGATCGCCTCCAGCCGGTCGGCCAATGCCGCCGAGCTGTCCCATTCCGCCAGCCCATCGGCGAGATCGCGTACCAGCCCATCGATATCCGCCTGCCCGAGCAGCGCCGGCGTTTCGCGCACCGCCACCGCGCGCGGTCCGAACCGTTCGATATAGAGCCCCAGCCGCTCCAGCGTCGGCGCCGCGTCCTCGAGCCGCCCGCAATCGTCCTCGCTGAGCTCGATCACCACCGGGATCAGCTGCATCTGGCTCGCCACGGGGCCCGCCGCCATCTGCGCCTTGAACCGCTCGTAGACCAGCCGCTCGTGTGCCGCATGCTGGTCGACCAGCAACAGGCTGTCGCCATTCTGCGCGACGATGAAATTGTCAAACATCTGCGCCCGCGCCGTCCCGAGCGGATACTCCACCGGTTCGACGATCGGCGTCACCTCGTTCACTTCATATCGCGCACTAGGTTCCGCAAAGCCCGCGAACCGTGCAGTCGGCGATCCTCCCCCGCGGGGCGGGGGAGGGGACCCAGCGTAGCTGGGGGAAGGAGCGGTCCAACCCGCCGTCGTCCCGACTGGCGCCGCCTCATACTCCGGCACCCGGAACGCCTGCACCACGTCCTCGGCCACCGTGCTCGCTGCCCGGTGCCCCGCCGCATCCAGCGCCTCGGTGATTGCCCGGATCACCGCGCCGCGCACCGCGCCGGGGTCGCGGAACCTCAGCTCCGCCTTGGTCGGGTGGACGTTCACATCCACCTCTGCCGGATCCACGGCGAGGAAAATCGCTGCCACCGGGAAGCGGTCGCGGAACACGAAATCCGCATAGGCGGCGCGGATCGCCCCCACCAGCACCTTGTCGCGCACCGCCCGGCCGTTGACGAAGAAATACTGGCTCAGCGAGTTGGCCCGCGTATAGGTCGGCAGCCCCGCGAGCCCGGTCACCACCATGCCGTGCCGCATCGTCGCCAGCGGCACGGCGTTATCGCCGAAATCTCCGCCCATCACGTCGCCGAGCCGCGCCCTCAGCGCCCCGTCGCCCTCACGCCCCGGCCAGTTCGAGGTGGTGCGGTCGGCTCCGTCGAGCACGAACTGCACGTGCGGGTTGGCCATCGCCAACCGCTTCACCATGTCGGTGATCGCTCCGGCCTCGGAGCGCTCGGTCTTCAGGAATTTCCGCCGCGCCGGCACATTGCCGAACAGCTCGCGCACCTCGACGATGGTGCCGCGGTTCATCGCCAGCGGCACCGGCCGCGACTTCACCCCGTGCCTGACCGCGATCCGCAGCCCGCTCGCGTCCTCGGCCCGCCGCGACGCGATGCCAAGTTCCGCCACAGCTCCGATCGAGGCCAGCGCCTCGCCGCGAAACCCCAGCGTCCGGATGTCCTCCAGCCCGTCATCGGCCAGTTTTGATGTGGCATGCCGCTCGACCGACAGCACCAGGTCGGCCTCATCCATGCCGACGCCGTCATCCTCGATCCGGATCAGGCTCTGGCCACCGCCGGCGGTGGTAATGTGGACCCGGCTGGCGCCGGCATCGATGGCGTTCTCAACCAGCTCCTTCACCACGCTTGCCGGCCGCTCCACCACCTCGCCCGCAGCGATGCGATTGATCAGATCTTCGGGAAGCTGGCGGATGGGCAAGGCGATTCTCCTGACGGGAGAATGTAGCGATGCACCGCCGCCGCTGCCACGTTCTTCGCCATCACACGGTGGTTGTTCGCAACGACGGATGCTAAACACCCGCCATGCCCACCCCTATGGATCAGGCCCTCGCCCTCGCCGAAGCCGCTGCCACTGCCGGCGAAGCGCCCGTCGGCGCGGTCATCGTTGAAGGTGATCGCGTGCTCGCCGCCGAACGCAACCGCATGCGCGAGCTGAACGATCCCACCGCGCATGCCGAGTTCCTCGCCATCCGCACCGCGCTTGCGGCGCGTGGCACTGGCCGGCTCGATGGCTGCGATCTCTATGTAACGCTCGAGCCCTGTGCCATGTGCGCCGGCGCCATTGCTCATACCCGCCTCCGCCGCGTCTACTACGGTGCCGAAGACCTGAAAGCCGGCGCCGTCGACAACGGCGTCCGCCTGTTCGAAAGCCCCAACTGCCACCACCGCCCGGAAGTCATCGGCGGGGTAGGAGCCAAGCGGTCGGGGGAGCTGCTGAAGACGTTCTTCCAGGGCCTGCGGTAACCCACGCAAGTTTCCCCACCCACCGACATCGAGGGTGTGGTGAATGCGGTGCACTTTAGAAAGGGGGATACTCTACCGAGCCTCGGCGCGCATCGAGTCCTGCTGCTTGGTGAGGAACGACTCGATCCGCCCATCCAGCGCACGCTTGAAGTTATCCTTGTCCTTCTCGACATGCGCCACCAGCTCGCGCACCCGCCAGAACTCCAGCGCCCCGAAGGCGCTGAGATGCGGCCGCACGTAAACGTCGGGCGGATAGGCCGCCATCATGTGCGCCGTCAGCGAGTGCATCATGATCTGCGCCGCGCCGAACCACACATCGAGCGCCTTGTGGTTGGTCTTGTTGAGTTGCTCGGACGGATCGCCATTGACGTCGATGCCGACGAGGATGTCGGTGTCGGCCGCCGCCTGGTCGAGTGGCAACGGGTTCACCACGCCGCCATCGACCAGGAGGTGATTGGCGAACGACACTGGCTTGAACAGGCTAGGAATAGCGATCGAGCCGGCAATTGCCTCGCGCAGCGGCCCCTCCGAGAACACCGCCTGGTGCCAGGACTGAAAGTCGGTCGCCACCACGTAGAACTTGGTTCTGAGGTCCTTGAATTCGAGCGGGAACGGGTCGGGCAGGAACGCATCCACCACCTGGCAGGCGTCGAGCTGCACGTTGAAGCCGGATTGGAAGAAGTTGCCGAGGTTGCGCACCTGCGCCCCCCACAGCCGTCCGGCAATGATCCGCATGGTGCCCAGCACCGAGAACGAGTGCTCGCGCAATTCCGCCCCGGTCATCCCGCTGGCCCAGCCCGAGCCGATCAGCGCCCCGATTGAGGTGCCCGAGATCACGTGCGGCCTGAGCCCCATCTCGTCCATCGCCTCGATATAGGGGATGTGGGTCAGCCCACGGGCCGAACCGCCGCCAAGCGCTACGCCGATCCGCGGTTCCGGCGGCGGGGCCTGACCATGGGTGTGCTCGCGAAACTCGCCGCGCAACCGATCGACAATCTGCTGCCCCCGCCGCTGCAGCGGCGTCGGCTCGATCGGCGTTGTCATCTCATGGGTCACGATAAGGAGGTAGGATACGCTCTTCTCGTTTATAAGATGTTCAGGCGGGTTTCAGTTCCCTCGCCACGGCGCGCCAGCCGATATCGCGCCGGCAGAAGCCTTCCGGCCAGTCGATCCGGTCCACTTCCGCATAGGCCCGGTCGCGCGCCTCGCCGACTGTGCGGCCGAGCGCCGTCACATTCAGCACCCGCCCGCCATTGGCGATCAACTTGCCGTCGCGGCGCAGCGTGCCGGCATGAAACACCATCAGCCTGTCGTCGTCCTGGCCGTCGATCCCCAGGATCTCGCTGCCCTTTTCGGGATTGACCGGATAGCCCTTGGCGGCCAGTACCACGGTCAGCGCCACGTCGTCGCTGAATTCCGGTTTCGCTGTCTTCAGCGTGCCGCGCGCCGTCGCTTCCAACAGGTCCAGCGCATCGGATTTGAGCCGCAGCATCAGCACCTGGCACTCCGGATCGCCGAACCGCACGTTGTACTCGATCAGCTTGGGCCCCTTCGGCGTCACCATGATCCCGGCGAACAGCACCCCGGTGAACGGCGTACCGCGCTCCGCCATCCGGCGGATCGAGGGCAGGATGATTTCGTTCTCGACCTGCGCCGTCATCTCCGGCGTCATCACCGGGGCAGGGGAGTAGGCTCCCATACCGCCGGTGTTGGGGCCGCGGTCGCCGTCCCACACCCGCTTGTGGTCCTGCGCGCTGGGCAGCATCACGACGCTCTCGCCGTCGCAGAGGGCAAAGATCGAGGCTTCCTCGCCTTCGAGAAATTCCTCGATCACCACCGTCGAGCCGGAGTCGCCGAAGGCGCCCGAGAAGCAGTCGCGCACCGCGTCCGCCGCCTCCTGGACAGTCATCGCCACCGTCACACCCTTGCCGGCCGCGAGGCCATCGGCCTTGATCACGATCGGCGCGCCCTGGTCGTGCACATAAGCGAGCGCATCGCTCTCGTTGTCGAACCGGCCATAGGCGGCCGTTGGCACCTTGGCCTCGTCGCAGAGCTGCTTGGTGAAGGCCTTCGAACCCTCGAGCTGCGCCGCGGCCTTTGACGGTCCAAAACACAGCAGCCCAGCCGCCCGCACATCGTCGCCCAACCCCGCCACCGCCGGCGCATCGGGCCCGATCACTACGAAATCCACCTGGTTGCCGAGCGCGAAATCGATCACCGCCTTATGGTCGGTGATATCCACCGACACGTTCTCGGCGATCTCACCGGTCCCGCCGTTCCCCGGCATCACGAACAGCTTTTCGCAGCGCGGCGACCGGGCAATCGCCCATGCCAGTGCATGCTCTCGTCCGCCCGACCCGATCACCAAAATGCGCATCAGCCATCAGCTCCGATGTTGCCGTTGATCCTCCCCGCGTTGAGGGGAGGGGATGGGGCTGGACGCCTCACCCGAGGGGTGGCCCAGCGTATGGCGCAGGGCCATTTGGCGCCCATCTAGCATCTGCTCGATTGTGCCGCCACCCTTGACGGACTCGTGGCTTTCCCGCACCTCTCACCCATGCCCACACCGCTGACCAACGCCGCCGAGTTCACCGTCTCCGAGATCGCCCAGGCGGTGAAGCGCACGGTCGAAGACGAGTTCGGCCATGTCCGGGTGCGCGGCGAGATTTCCGGCTTCCGCGGCGTCCATTCTTCCGGGCACGCTTATTTCACGCTGAAGGACGAGAACGCCTCGATCGATGCGGTGGTGTGGAAGAGCTCGTGGCCGCGCCTGACCTTCAAGCCCGAGGAAGGCATGGAGATCATCGCCACCGGGCGGCTCACCACCTTCCCGCGCTCGTCCAAGTATCAGATCGTCATCGAGCAGATCGAACCGGCCGGCGCCGGCGCGCTGATGGCGCTGCTCGAGGATCGGCGCCGGAAGCTTGCCGCCGAGGGGCTATTCGCTTCCGAGCGTAAGCGCGAGTTGCCCTACCTGCCGCGCGTCATCGGCGTCATCACCTCGCCCACCGGCGCAGTGATCCGCGATATCCTGCACCGCATCTCCGACCGCTTCCCCAGCCACGTCGTGGTCTGGCCGGTCCGTGTGCAGGGCGAAACCGCCGCCGCCGAAGTTACCGCCGCCATCAATGGCTTCAACGCCTTTGCGCCCAACGGGGCAATTCCGCGCCCCGACGTGCTGATCGTCGCCCGTGGCGGAGGCTCCATCGAGGATCTCTGGGGCTTCAACGAAGAGATCGTCGTCCGCGCCGTGGCTGCAAGCCGCATTCCGGTCATCACCGCCGTCGGCCACGAGACCGACATGACACTGGTCGATTACGCTTCCGATCATCGCGCCCCTACGCCCACCGCCGCCGCCGAGGCCGCCGTCCCGGTGCGGGCCGACCTTATCGGCTATGTCGACGAAATCGGCGGCCGTCAGCGCCACGCCATGCGGCGCACCGCCTCGAACTATCGCGACCGCCTGCGCGCCGCCTCCGCCGGGCTGCCGCGGCCCCTCGATCTCGTCGCCTCGGCCCGCCAGCGCCTCGATCATGCCGCCTCCAACCTTGCGGCTGCTCTGCGCCACGCCGAGCAGAAGAAACGCATCGAGTTCGGCCGCTCGGCCAACAAGCTGACGCCGAACCTGCTCTCCCGCCGTGCCACCGAACTCACGACCCGTCTCGACAATCTCCGCCGTCGCGCCGATACCGCCGCCTCGCGCACGGCCGAGCGGAAACGCGGCCTGTTCGTCGCTGCGGCGGGCCGCCTCTCACCCAAAGCGCTCAACAATGAGATCCGGCATCTGCGCAGCCGCCTCGATCCGCTCGCCGCCGCGCTCCATCCGGCTGTTGCCCGTTTCGTCGATCAGCGCCGCCGCAGCCTCGACCTCGCGGCCCGGTTGCTCGAGGCAGCGGACTACCGCTCGATCCTGCAACGTGGCTTCTCGGTGGTTACCGATGCCGAGGGGCACATCGTCAAGCACACCGCCGAGGTGAAGCCGGGCGATGCCGTGCACATCCAGGTGTCCGACGGCACCATCGGCGCCACCGTCGGCAGCGGCCTGGTCGCCCGCAAGAAGGTCCGTCCGCCGCGCGACGAAGAGGGTCAGGAAAGCCTGTTCTGAGAAACGGAGCCTGTCCTGCGGATCATGCCTGTTCGAGAACCCATGGTCTGTTCTGAAAATCGCCACGAAACCCGTTCAGCTCTTGCCATTGCGCGGTTCGGGATCAGCCGGTTTCCAAGTCAGCTGATCTGACCTATATCTGGTGGTGCCATGAACATTTTCGACAAGAGCTTCAGCCCCTCCGAGGCGCAGGTCCGTTACCTCGATGCCGACTATGTCGTGCTGCGGCCAGGCAGTTTTGTTCGCTGCGCCATCACCGGCGTGCCGATCGCGCTCGACGAGCTGACCTATTGGAACGTCGACCGGCAGGAACCATACGCCAACGCCGACGCCGCGCACGAAGCCTATAAGCGCTACGGCCTCGGCGCCCGCTGAACGGCTTCAATAAGCTGCCGGTTCTCCGCTTCGAAAGCGCCGCGACCTAGGGTCTGAAGCCGCTGGCGAGTCTCATCCGCAGCGGCACCGCCACGCGTCCCGCCTTGCTCAGGCTGATGTCTTCCTGCGGCGCCAGCGCCGCGAATTTTTCGCGCAAAGCCGCATCGTCGTCGATGTGCCCCGGCATTCCGATCAGGATGGCGTTCCACCCGGCATAGGCCTCGGGCGGGTTGAGATAGTCGAAATGTCGCGCGTCGCTGCACAGGCAGAGCACCGGAAGCTGTTTTCCGAACAGGGCGTTGAGCTCACCGGCCCGCACCCAGTTGAACGTCCCGATGAAGGTTCGGTCGTCCGCCGGCAACCCACGTTTCAGCAGTTCCGGACGCACCGCCTCCCAGGACAGCAGTGCGTCCGTCGGGTCGCTCCCGCCGAACAGCTGCAGCGTCTGCGCATCGAAACTGCCCCATCGCGCCTGCATCGTGACCACTGTCGCCAGCGCCGCGAGCCCGAGCGCTGTGATCACCGCGACCGCGACAGCGATCCGCCGCGTGATCCGGCCTGCATGGGCAAGCGCTTCACCCAGCAACGGGATCGCGAACAGCCAACCCGGCATCTGCCAGTGGGGCAGCCCGCGGCCGGTCAGCGTCAGCCCGGTGAAGACGAGGATCGGCAGCAGCGCCAGGCAGACCAGCAGCCAGCGCCGTGCGTTGTTGGGGCCGCTGACCAGGCCGCTCACCAGGAACCATCCCAGCGGCACGGCAATCCAAGGCAGCAGGTACACCGCCTGCGACAGCAGCGATTCGATGGGGCCGAACGGCCGCACGTCGCCTCCGCCGCCGACCCGGCCACGACCGGCCTGGAAGGCGAATGACGCCCAGTCGTGCTGGCCATTCCACACCAGCACCGGCACGAAGCAGGCGACGGCGATCCCCGCCGCCAGCCACGGACCCGGCGTCAGCAGCCAGCGCCGCCCCTCGCGCGTCGTAACGAGAAACAGCAGGATGCCCAGCACCAGCAGCACGCCGTGGTATTTCGACAGCAGCGCCAGGCCCGCCAGCAGCCCGGCCAGCGCCCACAGCCCCAGCCGCCGACCTTCGCCAGGGGCGAGGACGATCTGCGCCACCACCAGTGCGGTTGCCAGCGCCGCAGCGATCAGCGGCCCGTCAGGGAAGATCAGCGCCCCATGCGCCAGCCCGAACACCGGCGCAAGGTTGAAGAGCACCATCGACCACAGCCCGGCAACCGGCCCGAACAGTCGGGCGCCCAGCGCGTAGATCAGCCACGATGACAGCGCACCCAATGCGATGAACGGCAGGCGCAGCAGCAGCAGATCTTCACTGCCCCAGAGCTTCGCCCAGCCTCCGACCAACCACAGATGCAGTGGCGGATGGTCGAAATAGCTCAGCGAAAACTGCCGTGCGATGCCAATGCTATAGGCCTCGTCCACCCCTACCGGGAGCACGGCGGCGAGCCCGATCCGGGCGATCGTCGCCAGCGCGACGACGGCCAGCGCCCAATGCGCCGCGGACGGCGCTTTGATTTCGCCGGCGGACTCGCTGTGGGGAAAGGCAGGCGATTGCATGGACGGTTGGGTCCTCGACCTGCCGCTTACGTCTATCGCGGTGTGGCTAACGATTGTCTGCCCGCAAGTCAAATTACCGTGCGGTAAGGAAAGCTAGCGCGCGTCAAAGCCCTGGGGAAATACTGTCTATCGCGTAGTTCTGCACAACCCGCCGCCGCTGCCACCTCTGGGTCACGCTGCCGCGCCCGCGCCGAAAACCATTCCGAACCGGGCTGATCCGTGGTTAGGGTGCGCCCCTTCGCGTTACTCCCCGAGTCCCATGGCCGCCGAAACCAACATCCCATTCGAGACGCCCGTCCGGACGGGTTTGGTGGGCGCCGAGGTTTTCGCATTGGTGGTGGTGCTGGCGAGCCTTGTCGCCAAGGCCTATGTGGCGTTGAGTGTCGGTCTCGACGGCGACGAGGCGTACTACGCCCTGTGGTCGGCCTATCTGTCGCCGGGTTACCTCGATCATCCACCCGCCGTCGCGCTGATGACGGCGCTCGGCCGGCTCATTGGGGGCGATACGCTGCTTGGCGTGCGCCTGCTGCCATTGCTGGCCGGCATCGCGGTGCTGGCGGCGCTCTATCGCACCGGTCGACTGCTCGTTCCCGGTCGCAGCGCCGCCGCGCTGGCCGTGGCCTGGTACTGCCTCAGTCTGCAGGGCGCCGTGAACTTCGTCGCCACCCCGGATGCTCCATCGACGCTGTTTTGGACCTTGTCGCTATGGGCCGCGGCCGAAGCCGTGACGCGCTCCCGGCCGAACTGGTGGTTGGCCGTCGGCCTGCTTGCCGGGGCCGGCCTTGCCTCTAAATACACCAACGCCTGGTTCGGCATCGGGCTTGTGCTGTTGTTCCTCATCGGCACGGCCGATGGCCGTCGCCAGTTCGGCCGCTGGCAGCTCTGGGCCGGCGGCCTGCTCGCGCTGCTCGTATTTGCGCCGGTGCTGTGGTGGAATTATCAGCACGACTGGCAGTCCTTCCTGTTCCAGGGCGCGCGCGTCGTCTCGTTCGAGGAGGCATTCGGGCGGCTGGTGAGCGAGTTCGTCATCAGCCAGGCCGCGGCGATGGGACCGGTCCTGCTGCTTTGCGCTCTGCTTGCGATGGGTGGTTTCTTCCTCGGCTACGGCAGGCGCGCCGGCGCCAGGCTGGCGCTGCCGGTGCTGACTACGCTGCCGCTCCTCGCCTATTTCCTGATTCACGCTTTGCACGCCCGCGTCGAGGTCAACTGGCTGCAGCCGGTCGCGCCAGTGCTGGCCCTGCTCGGCGCAGCCTTCGTCTGCCTGTTGCCGGCGCGTCCCTTCGGACGCTGGATCGTGGCGGTCGGCAGCGCGCTGCAGCTGGTTTTTGGTTTGGGGCTGATCGGCTTTGCTTACGTGCAGGCGGTCTACCATCCGCTGGATCTGGGCTATGCCGACCGCACCCGCATGCTGCGCGGCTGGGACAAGCTGGCCGCCGAGATACGCCAGCTGGCCGAGGAGACTGGGGCCCAGGTGATCTGGACCGAGGGCAATTACCGCCTCACCGGCGAATTGTTCTTCTATGGCCGCGCCGCAGGAGACAGTCGGCCGGTCCGCGACATCGCTCCTCACCCGCGTTACGACTTCCTGCCGCCCGAAGCCCGCTACCCCACATCGTCGCCCGCCTTGCTGGTGGAAAGCGTGAGGTCCCCGGCGGCGGCCGAAGCCCTGCCGCCGCGTGCGGAGTTCTCGAACACGCGCCTCGTCACCGTGCTGAAGCGCGATGAAGGGGCAGGGCGGGGCGAAGAGTATTACGCCGTGCTTGCCGTCTCCGGCGCCACCGGCGCGTTGCCCCGGGCCGACTGAGCCGGCTCCATCGCCGCCGCCGGGACCCGGACGAAGCCGAGGATCACCATCGTCATGAACGCATATTGCACGGTGTGGAACTCGAAGCCGATCATGATGATGGTCAGCTGGAACACCGCGTAACCGACGCAAAGCGTCACCGCCAGGTAGAGGCGCGGCACGAACAGCTCGTCACGGGGTGTCCGGAACACTGCGATCACCGGGGCCACCGACAGGATCAGGAAACTGATGATTCCGGGAATTCCGGCCCCCACGGCGAAGCTCAGCAGGCCGTTGTGCAGCTGCCGGAAGGTCAGCATGCGCTCTACCTCGCCGCTCGGGACGTAGGGCAGGATCGCCGGCACCATGTCGATCCAGCCATAGCCGAACAAGGGCGCACGCAGGAACGCCTGGTAGCCGCCCCACAGCATGGTCAGCCGCTCCTGGGTCGATTGATCGACAGCACCGCCGGCAATCACGTCCTGCGTCACCGAGAAACCATCCAGCGCGCGGGTCAACCCGGCCTTTGCGGCAACAAACAGCAGGATGGCGGAGAGCACCACCACCGCCCCCGCCACCAGCAGCGTCATGCCGCGATGCCGCGCTGGAGCCTTGGCCAGGGCAAAGGCCAGGGCCACGAAACCCAGCACCGGCGCTGCAATCAGCGCGCCGCGTGTGCCGCTCAACAGAGCGACCAGGATGCCGAACACGGGCCCAAGCAGGTACAGCCAGCGTCCACGTTGCTTGCTGCGGGCGAACAGCCCCACCAACGCCGTGAAGCCCAGCAGCATCGCCGTGTCGGCAAAATGGAACGTGCTCATCAGCGGTTGCCCCGCACGGTCGTAACCGAGCAGCCCGACCTGCACCGCACCCACGATGACTGCGATACCGGCGCCCGCCAGTGACAACCGGCCGATCAGCAACGCGCTGTCGACCTGCGCGTATTTTTCAAGCTGCCAACGCAGCGGCACTGCCAGCAACAATGGAGCAAAGTTGAACGCGTACAGCAGGTCCCCCGCATCTTCCGACGTGAACAGGAACGCAACCGCCGGCAGTGCTGCCGCAGTGACGAACATCACGTCGATCGGGTTGCGGCTGCGCGACCGGAACGCCGCGATCACCGATGGCGAGATCAGTACGAAGATCGCCAACAGCAGCAGGAAATAGGTGGTGAGCCGACCGACGATGCAGGGCAGGGCGAACAAAAACACGATCGTCGCCAGACAGGCCCAGCGGATGTAGCTCGGCGAGCCGCTCTTGACCGCCGCGATCATCGACCGGAGCCTCGGCCCTTGGCGATGGCGTCGAGCGCCACGAGCTCCGCCACCAACCCGTCGATTTCAGTCAACGGGATCATGTTGGCGCCGTCGGACGGCGCGTTGTCAGGGTCTTCGTGCGTCTCGATGAACACCCCGGCAACACCGACGGCTACGGCCGCCCGCGCCAATACCGGCGCGTATTGCCGTTCGCCGCCCGATGATTCGCCGCGCCCGCCCGGTTGCTGTACCGAGTGCGTGGCGTCGAAAATGACCGGCTTGCCGGTCGCGGCCATGATCGGCAGGCCGCGCATGTCGACCACCAGCGTATTGTAGCCGAAGCTCGTGCCGCGCTCGGTCAGCAGCACCCCGGAGGCGCCGGCGCTGTCGAGCTTCTGGGCCACGTTCTTCATGTCCCAGGGCGCGAGGAACTGCCCCTTCTTGACGTTGACCACGCGGCCGGTTTCGGCAGCCGCTACCAGCAGGTCGGTCTGCCGGCTGAGAAAGGCCGGGATCTGCAGGATGTCGACGACTTCCGCCACGGCAGCGCATTGCTCGCGCTCGTGCACATCGGTGGTGACGGCCAGGCCGGTCTCAGCCTTGACCGCCTCGAAGATGCGCAATGCCTCGTCGATGCCGATCCCGCGGAAGCTCTTGGCGCTGGTGCGGTTGGCCTTGTCGAACGACGATTTGTAGATCAGCGGAATGCCACGGCGCTCGCCCAGTTCGGCAAGAAAGCGCGCGGTCTTCAATGCGTGATCGCGGCTTTCGATCACGCACGGGCCGAGAATGAAGGCGAGCGGGAGATCAGTACCAAACCCGACGCGCTGCCCGTTCGGCGCATCGACAAAAACCTGCTGCATCAAAACAAACCTATATCGCCGGGCGTTTCGCCCGGTCGTATGTCCCACCCAACTAGTCGGAAATCGGCCCCGCTGCCGACCTCCAACACACCATAACTTCCTGTACGGAATTTGACGCCGGCACGGTTTTCCCCAGGCTTTAGGCCCATCGCCGCAAGGGCGAACCGCGCTGCTCCATTGCTGGTCACCAGCAGGATCGTTCCGCCGGGCAACTCCTCCGCCGCCCGCTCCACGAACTCCCGCCATGCCGAAAGGCGCCATTGCGCCCCAACCTCCCAGCCTTCTGGCGCAACCCAGTGTGTCTCCCACAGCGTGATGGCGTCGTTACCGATCCGGTCGATAACGGCTGCTTCCGATTGACCTTCATCCGGCCCGTGGTCGATCTCGGTGAGGAATGCCGCAGTTTCGATCGGCTGCCCCGCTGCGATAGCTTCAGCCGTCATCCGCGTTCGCTGCAGCGCGCCGCTCAGCACCCGATCAAACACGATACCGTTCGCCGCAAAATGGCGGGCCAGCGCCTCGGCCTGCGCCACCCCAGCCGCGGTCAGCGGCAGGTCGGTGCGGGCGCCGATTCGACGCGGCGGCTCACCGGCCTCGAAGGTGTTGCCATGCCGGACAATCACCAGCCGGGTCATGCGCGCCAGTCGACGAACGGATCGCCGAGCTCCCCGATCAGCCGCTCCGCCCGCTCCACGTCGGCTGGGCTGTCGACGCCGCTCATGGTGATCCGCCCCGACTTAACGATCACCGCGCGGATATCGAGCCCGAGCTCGATCAGCCGCAACTGCTCCAGCCCCTCGAGCTGCTCGTACGCCGATTGCGGCGCCGCCTCGAAGGCCTCGAGCGCCGGCGTCCGGTAGCAATAGAGCCCGATATGCTGCAGCACCGGCGACAATGGTCCGGCGGCACGCAGCTCGGCTGATTTCCGCATGAACGGCAGCACCGTCTTCGAGAACCACACCGCCCGGCCGGCGCCATCGCGGATGCAGGTCGTGCCGCTCGCCGGTGTCGTCTGCTTATGTTCGATCAGCGCGTCGAGCCGCGCCCAATCCAGTTGCACCACCGGCGTCGTCACGTCGGCCGTTGAACCCCGCGCCGCCTCCACGATCTCGACGATGTGCTCGGGCGCGGTGAACGGCGCATCGCCCTGCAGGTTCACCACCAGCCCGGCCGAGCGCCCGGTCGCCTTGAGCGCCGCCAGCGCCCGTCCGGAGCCGGAGCTGATTGTGCTCGCCGTCATCACCGCCGCGAGCCCGAGGCCGTGCGCTGCGGCCAGGATGCGCTCGTCATCGGTCGCCACCAGCACTTCGGCGTCGCCGAGCTGCCGCGCCGCGGCGATCGCAATTGCCGCCACCCGCTCGAGCAACATCCGACCGGCAATCGGGTGCAGCGGCTTGCCGGGCAGCCGGGTCGAACCATAACGGGCCGGAATGACGATGAGGTCGCTCACCTCAGACGAGGCCGACGCGCAGGCAATCGTGCACATGCACGATGCCGACCGGCCGCTGGCCGTCCATGGCAAAGATCGCGGTGATCCGCGGCGTCAGGGTGGTCATCTGCCGCAGTGCTTCGCTGAGCAAGGCGTCGGCGCCGATGGTGCGCGGCCCGACGGTCATCACCGCTGCCGCCGTTTGCTGCAGCAGTCCGTCCGCCATATGCCGGCGCAGGTCGCCATCGGTGATGATGCCTAGCAGGTCGCCCGCTTCGTCCACTACGCCGGTGCAGCCAAAGCCCTTCGACGTCATCTCGAGGATCGCCGCAGCGACGCTCGCTTCAGCGCCGACCAGCGGCAGCTTGTCATCCCGGTGCATCACCTCACCGACGGTCAGCAGCGCACTGCCGAGCGTGCCGCCGGGGTGGAAGACATGGAAATCGGCGGCCTGGAAGCCGCGCCGCCGGAGCAGCACCACCGCCAGCGCATCACCCAGCGCCGCCATCATCGTCGTCGACGTGGTCGGCGCCGCGGTGATCTCGCACGCCTCGCGCGCCTCGGGCAGCGTCACCACGATATTGGCCGCCCGCCCCAGCCGCGAGTCCGGCCGCGCCGTGAGCAGCGCCAGCGGAATATCGAAGCGCACGCAATAGTTGGCGAGGTCGGACAGTTCGGCCGTATCGCCAGATTTCGAGAACATCACCACCACATCGGCAGTGGTGATCATGCCGAGGTCGCCATGACTGGCGTCGCCGCCATGCACGAACTGCGCCGGCGTGCCGGTCGAGGCCAGCGTCGCTGCAACCTTGCGCGCGATATGCGCGCTCTTGCCGACACCCGAAAGAATGACCCGCCCCGGCGCCCGCTGGATCAGCTCCACCAGCGCCACGAAGGCGCCGTCGAGCCCGGCGGCCAGCGCCTCGAGCCCTTCGGTTTCAAGCCGGATCGCGGCGCGCGCCTCATCGAGAGCGAGCTGCTGCAGACGCGCATCGTTGGCAATAGGATAGCGCACGTGAGGACCCGGCCCGCGCCTTGCTGAAGACATGCCGTGGCTTATCAGCAATCGCTTGGACGTCGCAAGGTTGTGCGCCGCGGGCGGAGCGGCTAGTCAGCAGGGCAGGGCAGTTGGAGTAACCCGCGTGACCGAAGCCGTGCCGTTTCGCTGGAAAGCCTATGGCGGGCTCGTCACGGCGGCATCCTGGCTGCACTACGCCGTGCTGTCGCGCTTTTCCAGCAGCGATGAGGGCGGCGCCGCCTGGTTCGCGAAACGGCTGAACCCCACGCTGCCGCAGCCGGCGGCCGGCAAGCGCATCTGGATTCACGCCGTCTCCGCCGGTGAAACCAAGGTCGCCGAGTTGCTCCGCCAGCACCTGCTCGAGCAGGATCCCAAACTCTCGGTCGTTCTCTCGGCCACGACCTATTCAGGCTACGCCCGCGTCCGCGCCATCGCCGGCGAGGCCGCGAGCTTCATCATGCCGCTCGATACGCTTGAGGCGCAGCGCCGCATCGTCGAGACCATCCGGCCCGATCTGCTGGTGCTGGTCGAATCCGAGTTCTGGCCCGCCCAGTTTGCAGCCGCCGAGGCCGCCGGCGTCCCGGTGGCGGTGGTCAACGCCACCATGTCGCCCCGCAGCTTCGCCCGTCACCAGCGCAACCCTGCCGTTGCCAACCGCACCATCGCCAAAGCGCAGCACATCTATGCGCAGGACGAGGCTATCGCCGCCCGCTATGCCGAACTCGGCGTGCCACGTGATCGCATCGACGTGCTGGGCAACCTGAAGCTTGTGCCGCTCAACCGCGGCGGCGCGGCGAGCAAAGACGCACCGCCACTCATTGTCTTCGGCAACGTCCATCGCGACGAGGTTGGAGTGCTCGCCCCGGCGATCGCCGAACTGCGCGTCAGACGTCCCGAGGCAAGGCTGGTGCTGGTGCCGCGCTATCCCGGCAAGATCCCCGGCGAAGTGCTGAGTGCCAGCTTGGGCGCCGACCTCGCCATCGTTGATAATGCGGCCGCCATCACCGGTGCCGGCGGTCTCGTCTGGCTCGATGAGATGGGAACGCTCGGCAAGGTCTATGCCCGCGCCAGCATCGGTGTCGTCTGCGGCACTTTCGCGCCGATCGGCGGCCACGACCTCGGCGAACCCTTGCATCTGGGCGCCGCCAGCCTTTACGGCCCGCATATCGAGCGGCAGCAGCCGCTGCACGAAGCGCTGTCGGCGATCGGCTGTGCGGTACAGGTCAGTGGGGCGGACGAACTGCCTCAGGCAGTGCTGGACCTGTTGGACGATGAGGCGCGGCGGCGCGAGATGATCGACGCTTTCCGCAACGTGACGGAGCAGGCGACCGAACGGTTGGACGCGCTGGCGTCGAGCCTGGTTGCGCAGGTCGCGAAGCCGGCGAGAGCTGACCCCCACCCTTGATCCCTCCCCCTAAACAAGGGAGGGAGACGACAGTCTCGACGTGAGTGTTTTGGTCTCCCTCCCCATGTTTAGGGGGAGGGGGCAGGGGTGGGGGTCAGCCCGCGCCGGCTAATCAGATCACCCGAAAGTAGCTTACTCGTCGTCTTCCGGATTCAGCAGGCGGTGCAGGTGCACCACGAAATAGCGCATCTCGGCATTGTCCACCGTCAGCTGCGCCTTCTGCTTCCACACCGCGTGTGCCGCGGCATAGTTCGGATAGACCCCGACGAGGTCGACCGCATCCAGGTCCTTGAAGACGATGTCTTCGCCCTTTTCCACTTCGCCACCGATGACGAGGTGCAAGAGCTGCTGCTTGGGCTCGGGTTTCTTGGTCTTGCTCACGGCTTCAGACGCTCCAGATCGACTTCCTGTGGCTGCGGGCAGCCATAGACCTTGACCAGCGCCGCATGTAACGGCGCTTTTAGCGAAGGCTCTGCCAGCGCCGCAAGCGCCCCATGCCGGGTTTCCGGGCGATTGAAGCGCAAGGCACCTATGCAAACATCCTCGAAACCGACCCCGGCCTCGCTGAGAATGCACGCCGCGCCCGCCACGTCCCAGTCCTGCGCGCCGCGCCGCACCACCACGGCATCGAGCTTGCCCGAAGCGACCAGCGCGAGCCGATAGGCCAGCGACGGATAGAACGGCCCGCGCGTATACTCGAGGCCCGCCGCCTGCAGCTCCTGGTGCACCGCGCCCGGCGCCGGGATCAGCGGCGCCGTCCGGCCCGGGTGGCGCTGTCGCACCAGCGGCTTGCCGTTGAGCCGGGCGCCATCGCCGACCGCCGCGTCATACATCTCGTCGCGCACCGGTGCGTAGACCACGCCGGCAATCGCCACGCCGTCCTCGACCACTGCCAGCGACACCGTCCAGCTGTCCTCGCCGCGGATGAAGCCGCGCGTGCCATCGATCGGGTCGACCACGAACACCCGGCGGTGGCTTAGCCGTTCAGGGTTGTCGACGCTCTCTTCGCTCAGCCAGCCATAATCGGGGCGGGCAGTGAGCAGCGCCGAGTTGAGGAACTTGTCGAGGACGATGTCCGCCTCGCTCACCGGCGAGGCGTTCTCCTTGGTCCAGGTTTTCAGGTCTTTGCGGAAATAGCCAGCCGCGATGATCCCCGCAGTGACGGCGGCCGAGCGCAGCAATTCGCGATCGTCGGCAGCAGTAGTCGGGGCGGCGTTGAGCATCAGGTTTCCGGGTTATTTGCTGGCCGTGCTTCTAGGCGCATCCCCCGACCGGAACAAGACCGCAGATGCTGCGAACGCCCGGTTTGCGCCGGCCTGCGACGGATACTTAGCCTCACAACGGGCTTGCCCGCAGCCAAGTGGTTAAAGCTAAGCAAGCACACGCACTTAAGACTGCGTTACACCCGGTGACGACCCGCTAACCCTTCGCAAAACAACCTAAACTTAACCCAGTTTCTTAAGCGGGGTGGCAAGGCGGGCGGGTAGATTGGGGGCATCAAAGAGGGCGGCAAAAACAAGCTCTCGAGAGTTGACAGGAAGGCTTATCATGCAGGGTCGTGTTGGGATCGACGGGTCGTCGGTTGTCATGTTGTTCGGTGAGGGCCGTGCCCCGCGGACACGTCCGCTGACTGCCAAATATTTCGGCCCGGCCAACGACAACGGCCCCAAGGATCCCGTGAAAACCGTGACGGTGCGCAAGACGCTCGAAAAGAGCGGCGTCGCCATCAAGATCAAGGTGCCGGTCAACGAGTTCATCGGCGTTGCCGTCTCGACCTCGATCACCGAAGAAGGTGTGCTGTCGAGCGCCATCGAGCTGGTGCACGGCGATCCCGACCTCAACTACCGGGTGTTCGAAGAGATCGGCAATTCCAGCGTCGTCGCCGAGTGGCAGAACTGGGGCAAGAAGCTCCGCCTGCCACTGTTCATCAAGGCCGGCGACGGCAACCTCCTCCCCTATTCGCAGCAGGTCGATGGTGTCGCCCTCGGGTTGAAGCATGACCGCCGCCGCCTCGCCGCCGACGCCGAGCGCCGCCCGCGCTTCCTCAACCGCCGGAAGCCCGGCGAAGCCTCCTGATGCAACCTTTGCGGCGATGAGCCGTTCTTAGGAAGACAAGCCGACAGCGATCCCATGCACGTTTGAACTGTCGGAAAGACTCGTAGCGACCTCCAAAACTTAAGCTCGAGCCGGGGTCGATCCAGCAATGGATCGGCCCCGCTTCCCATCCTCCCCCGCGTGGCGGGGTCACGGATGAGCGCCACAGGCGCTCACCGTTGGGGGACCAGCGAAGCTGGTGGAGGGGGCGGCCCAGTACCTCGGTTGCGCAGCTAAACCACCAGATCGAGCAGCAGTGCAGCGGTGAACGCCAGCCCGACCCAGTGATTGGCCCGGAACCGCACCAGCGCATTGGCCGGGTTGTGCGGCTCGAGCGTACGGACCTGCCAGCCGAGGATGCCGATCACCGAGAGCATGCCGACGAGGAACGGCCAGCCCGCTCCAACCATCAAGCCCGCCGCCACCCACAGCACCACCGTCGCCGCATAGAACAGTGCCACCAACAGGCGCGCCCGCCGCCCGAACAGCCGGGCGGTGGATTTCACCCCGACCAGCGCATCGTCCTCGATGTCCTGCAGCGCGTAGATGGTGTCATAGCCGATGGTCCACAGGATCCCCCCGACATAGAGCAGCAGCGGGGGCAGGGCGAGCGACCCGGTCTCTGCGGTCCAGCCGACCAGCGCTCCCCAGTTGAACGCCAGCCCGAGGAACAGCTGCGGCCACCAGGTCACCCGCTTCATGAACGGGTAGATCGCCACCAGCACCAGCGACGCCACGCCCAGCATCACCGTGGTCGCATTGAATTGCAGCAGTACCACGAGGCCAACCAGCGCCTGCAGCACGAGGAACAGCGCTGCCTGGCGCTTGGTCACCTGGCCGGAGGGAATTGGCCGCGAACGGGTGCGGGCCACCTTCATGTCGATGTCGGTGTCGACGATGTCGTTGAAGGTACAGCCCGCCCCCCGCATCGCCACCGAGCCGATATAGAACAGGATGAGCGCCCACCAGTCGAAGCCGCGCGCCGGCTCGGCCAGCGCCGCCAGCGCCAGCGCGAAGCCGCACGGCCAGAACAGCAGCAGCAACGGCAGCGGCCGGTCCCAGCGCGCCAGCCGCCCATAGGGCTTCAGCCACTCCGGTGCGTAGCGGTCGAGCCAGTTGCCGCGGCTGGCGTCCGCTACGGTACCTGTTGCTTTTTCAGGGGTTTGCATCGTCGGTCTTGTGTGCCTTGATGGCCGTCGGCCACTTCCTTTGTCACGCGTACCACGATGCCCAGATCGCACAAGACCCTCCCACGCCTCTATATCGAAGCGCCGCTCGCCGCTGGCGCGATGCTCGAGCTCGGTCGCGATCACACCAATTACCTGTTGAGCGTGCTGCGCATGAAAGCCGCCGATGCGCTGGTGGTGTTCAACGGCAAGGACGGCGCCTGGCTGGCGAAAATCGCCGACGATCATCGCAAGGGCGCTACCCTCGAGCTGGTAGTGCAGACCCAGCACCAGACCCCGAAATCCGACCTCTGGTTCGGCTTTGCGCCGCTGAAGACCGGCCGCCTCGACTACCTGGTGCAGAAGGCCACCGAGATGGGGGCCGGCGCCATCCAGCCGGTGATCACCCGCTACACCCAGGTGTCGCGCCTCAAGGCCGACAAGCTCCAGGCCAACATCATCGAGGCGGCCGAGCAGTGTGAAGTGCTCAGTGTCCCGACGCTTGCCGAGGAAATCGGGCTCGCCGATCTTGTTGCCCACTGGCAGCGTGACCACGGTCTCCGCCGCCTGATCTTCGCCGATGAGAGCGCCCCGAGCCACGCCCCCAATACCCAGCTGCTGGACCTCGAGGGCCTGCCCGTCGGCATCCTGGTCGGACCAGAAGGCGGCTTCTCCGACGACGAGCGGATGCTGCTCCTCGCGCAATCCTTCGTCATTCCGATCAGCCTTGGCCCGCGCATTCTGCGCGCCGATACCGCAGCCGTGGCTGCCCTGGCGGTGGTTCAGTCAACCATCGGCGATTGGCGATAAAGCCCATTGCATTCGGAGCGCGGCTCAGTATTGTCCGCCGCGCCCGGCCAGGAGCCCGGTAGTTCTGCCTCACTGGAGTGCCTATGTCCGGCGAAGAAAACGCACCGCTGATTGAATCGCGGGCTGACCTGCTTGAGGTCATGGCCGTCGGCGGCAAGCCGAAATCCGAGTGGCGCGTCGGCACCGAGCACGAAAAGCACGTCTACCGCAAAGCTCCGCTCGCCCCGGTTCCCTATGCCGGCGATGATGGTGTGCACGCTCTGCTCCAGGGCATCGAGGCCCGCACCGGCTGGCATCCGTTCTTCGATCGCGGCAACCCGATCGGGCTGCGCAATCTCGGCGCCGTCGGCGGCATCTCGCTGGAGCCCGGCGGCCAGTTCGAACTGTCTGGCGCTCCGCACCTTACCATCCACGATGCCGCCGCCGAACTCGACGCGCATCTCGAGGATTGCCGTGTCATCGGCGGCCCGCTCAACATCCATTTCCTCGGCCTCGGCGTCACCCCGCTCTGGTCGGTCGCCGAAATCGCCGCCATGCCGAAGTCGCGCTACGGCATCATGACCAGGTACATGCAGGAGGTCGGCAGCCTCGGCACCTCGATGATGTATCGCTCGGCCACCGTGCAGGCGAACCTCGATTTTTCCGACGAAGCCGATATGGTCAAAAAGCTGCGCGTCTCGGTGGCGCTGCAGCCCATTGTCACGGCGCTGTTTGCCAACTCGCCCTTCGTCGATGGCAAGCCCTCGGGCTACCTGAGCTTCCGCTCGCACATCTGGCTCAACACCGATCGCGCCCGCACCGGCATGCTGCCCTTCGCCTTCGAGGATGGCTTCGGCTTCGACCGCTACGCCGAATACGCGCTCGACGTGCCGATGTATTTCGTCATCCGCAAGGGCGAGTACATCAATGTTGCCGGTGAAAGTTTCCGCGCCTTCATGCAGGGCAAGCTCCCGCAGCTGCCGGGCGTCCGGCCGACGGTGAAGGATTGGGAGAACCACCTCTCGACCCTGTTCCCCGAGGTCCGCCTCAAGCAGTTCCTCGAGCAGCGCGGCGCCGATATGGGCGATCGCGGCCACGTGCTGGCGCTCGCCGCCATCTGGACTGGCCTCCTCTACGACAGCGAGCCGCTTGATGCCGCCTGGGACCTGGTCAGCGATTGGACCGAAGCCGAGCGCCAGACGTTGCGCAACGAAGTGCCGCGCACCGCCATCCACACCCCGTTCCGTGGTGGCACTGTCGCCGATATCGCCCGCCTCGTCGTCGATCTTGCCGGCGACGGCCTGCGCCGCCGCAAGCACCTCGCCGCCGGCAAGGACGAGACCAGCTTCCTCGATCCGCTCCATGAGACCCTCGACCTCGGCAAGACCCAGGCCGAGCGCTGGCTCGACAAATACCATGGCGAGTGGGCCGGCGACCTGACGCGGATTTTTGACGAAGCCGAGATTTAGGCTGGCTTGTCGATCCTCCCCGCGTGGCGGGGAGGGGCGGCCGAGCCATTGTGCCTCCAAGACCCCCTCTCTTGCAAAATCTGAGGCTTAGCCAAACGGCTAAACCTAAGATTTTGCTTTCTCCCCCGCCGAGGGGGAGATGATCCGTACCTTCCACTTGCGCCTGGGTATCAGTCGGGACTCTCCCCCTTGGCGGGGGAGAAAGCGAAAACTTGGGCTTAGCGCAGCTAAGTCCTTAGTTTTCGCCAGAGAGGGGGTCGCGCGGAGCCACCGGGTTTGCAGCATCCCTCATCCGGCGCTTCCTATATGCGATTGCCGTCCCCACGGGGACTAGGGGTGGGCGTGGCCACACGCTCGATCCTTGGTGACTGATCGCAAAGAATCATTTGCAAACATTCCTTTGCGATCATAACATCCAGGCATGAAAGCCCCGACCCGCGAGATCACCCGCATCGTCCCCGATGCGACTGCCCTCAAAGCCCTGACGCACCCGGTCCGGCTGCGCATGCTCGGCATGCTGCGGATCGACGGCCCGGCGACGGCCACCGGGCTGGCCGAGCGCCTCGGTCTCAACTCCGGCGCCACCAGCTATCACCTGCGCCAGCTGGCCCAGCACGGCTTTATTGAGGAAGCCGCCGACCAGCCCTCGCGCCGCGATCGCTGGTGGCAGGCTCGCCATGAGTCGACATCATTCTTCGAGCCGGGCGGGACCCAGGAGCAGTTCGATACCAGCGTCGCCTTCGCGCAGGCCGCGCTCTCGGAGCAGGTGAACCTGATGCAGCGGGCCCAGGACGAGTTCGTCCAGCTGCCACCCGACTGGCAGGCCACCACCCAGATCAGCGACTTCACCATCGCCATGACCACCGAGCAGGCCAACGTGCTGAAGGGCAAGTTGCTGGAACTGCTGTGGCAGGCGATGCGCGAGGCCCCGGGTCTCGGGACCAAGCTGCCGCCGGGTACGGAGCTCTACACCGTGATGCTGCACGCCTTCCCGTATCCCGGGCGGCTCACCGGCGGGCAGGGGGGCAAATAAATGAACCGTCGCCCCTTCCTCGCCTTTGCCCTCGCCGAGACCCTGTCGATCTCGGGGACGCGCCTTTCCACCATCGCCATCCCCTGGCTGGTGCTGACCGCCACCGGCAGCCCGGTGCTGACCGGTTTCGTCGCCATGGCCGAGATGCTGCCTTATGTCGTCGCCAAGGCGCTGTCCGGTCCGCTGATCGATCGGGTCGGCCCCAAACGCCTCGCCATCTGGTGCGACCTCGCCTCGGTACTCGTCGTTGGTCTCGTCCCGCTACTGGCCCTCGCCGGTATGTTGAGGTTCGAGCTGCTGCTCCCAATCGTTATCGCCATGGGCATGCTTCGCGGCCCGTCCGACGCCGCGAAAATCTCGATGGTCCCGGATATTGCAAGGCTCGCTGCCGTGCCGCTCGAGCGCGTCACCGGCGTCGCTGGCATCATCGAGCGGCTTGCCTCGACCGTCGGTGCCGCTGTGGCCGGCGGGCTGATCGCCCTGATCGGCCTCGGCATGGCCCTGGCACTGAATGCTGCCACCTTCGCGCTCGCCGCAATAGTGGTCGCCGGCGGCATCCCGGCTATCCGTGCCGAACAGCCCGAAACCCGCGCTCCCTACTTCACCGAACTGCGCGAAGGTTTCGATTTCATCCGCCGCGACGCACTGCTGGTCGGCATCGTGATCATGATCACCGCCACCAACCTGCTCGACGCCGCCTATTCCGCCGTGCTGCTGCCGGTGTGGACGCAAAACTCCGGCCATGACGCCGCGCTGCTCGGCCTGCTCTTCGCCGTGATGTCGGCTGCCTCGATTGCCGGTGCCGCCATCGCCACCGCCGCCGGTGAGCGCCTGCCGCGGCTTACTATCTACATCTTGGCTTTCCTTCTGGCCGGTCTGCCGCGCTTCGCCGTATTCGCCATCGATGCGCCGCTCATTGCCGGTTTCGTTACGCTGGGCGTCGCCGGCTTTGCCTCGGGCTTCATCAACCCGATCCTCAACGCCGTGATCTTCGAGCGCATTCCACCGCCGATGATCGGCCGCGCCAGCGCTCTCGTCGGCGCACTGGCCTGGGCGCTGATCCCCTTCGGTGGTCTGTTGGGCGGTGCTTTGATCGCGCTGATCGGGCTTGGGCCGGCACTGTGGCTCACCGGCTTCGCCTACTTTGCCGCAACGCTGTTGCCGCTCGCCCGGCGCAGCTTCCGCAGTTTCGGAAGCCGGCCGGGCGCGGCACAGTCGGCCTAGTCTATTTTGTCTGCGCCGCCAGCACCCGGCTGCCGACCCAGGCGCCGATCACCACCAGCACCACCGCCAGCAGCAGCCCGATCCACACGATCGGCTCGCCGAACTGCCCCAGGAACACCGCCCGCAGCGCCTCGACGATGTGTTTGAACGGGTTGAAGTTGGCCACCATCTGCAGCCAGGCGGGTGCCAGCGTCATCGGCAGCAGGATGCCCGAGAGCAACAGGATCGGCAGTGCCAGGGTGTTGACCATCGGCGCCAATGCGTCCTCGCTCTTGGTGGCGATGCCGATGGCGTTCGAAATGAACGAGAAGGCCGCGCCGAGCAGCGCCACCAGCACCAGCCCGATCACCAGCGCCCCGACCGGCACGCGCAGCCCCATGAAGAATGCGGCACCGACCAGCACGATCGCCTGCACCGTGATCACCACCACGTCGCGCAGTGTCCGCCCGGCAATGATCGCCGTCCGCGCCGCCGGCGATACCAGCTGCCGGTCGATCACGCCGGACCGCCACTCGGCGATGATGCCGAAACCGACGAACAGCCCGCCGAAAATCCCAAGCTGCACCAGGAGCCCCGGCACGAACACCTGCCAGGCGTCACCCTCAAAGCCGGAGGTCGCCGCAATCGTCTGCAGCAGCGGCCCGAACAGCGTCAGGTAGAGGATCGGCTGCAACAGCCCGATCACCACCCAGAGTGGCTGCCGGAGCGACAGCACCATCGAGCGGCGGAAGATGATCCACGTATCGCGAATGAAGGACATGCTCTTCTCCTCAATCCCTGAGCGACCGGCCGGTCAGCGTCAGGAACACGTCGTCAAGGGTTGGGCGGTTCACATCGACGCCGATCGCGTCGATCCCCGCCTTGGTGAGGTCGCCGAGCAGCACCGGCAGCGCTGTCGCGCCATCGGGGACGTGGAAGCGCACCACGTTCGCCTCGGTCACCGGCGCATCCGCCCCGTTGAGCCGCGCTGCGATCCCCGCCGCGTTCGCAGCATCGGTTTCGGTCCTCAGCGTCAGCGTGATCGTGTCACCCGACACCCGCTTCTTCAGCTCAGCCGGCGTACCCTCGGCGACGATGGTGCCGTGGTCGATGATCAGGATGCGGTCCGAAAGCGAGTCGGCCTCATCCATGTAATGGGTGGTGAGGAACACCGTGGTCCCCAGCTCGTCGCGGAGCTTGCGGATGTGGTTCCACAGGTTCGCCCGGCTCTGCGGGTCGAGCCCGGTCGAAGGCTCATCGAGGAATACCAGCCGTGGCTGGTGGATCAGCCCCATCACGATATCAAGCCGTCGCCGCTGCCCGCCCGACAGCGAGCCGCAGGTGCGGTCCCAGATCTCGGCGAGATCGAGCGCCGCGAGCAGCTCCTTGCCGCGCTGGATCGCCACCTGCTTATCGATGCCGTAGAGCCGCGCGTGGCTGACGATCTCCTCGCCGACCTTGGCCTCGGGCGAGGTGGAGCCCGCCTGGCTGACATAACCGATGCGCCGTCGTACCTCGACCGGGTCGCGCCGAAGGTCGGCGCCCACCACAATCGCCGAGCCATCGGTTGGCGCGAGCAGGGTACAGAGCATCTTCAGCGTCGTGGTCTTGCCGGCGCCGTTGGGGCCGAGGAAGCCGACGATCTCGCCCTCGCGCACGCTCAGGTCGATGCCGCGCACCGCGTCGATCGTCTTGCCCTTGGCGCCGCGCGCCTTGAAACTTCGCTTGAGACCCTTGGCCTCGATGATGGTGTTGGTCACTTGCGCCTCGTTGTCGTTGTTCGGCACGGCGATCAGCTCGGCCGGCACGCGCCGGATCGGCTGGAATGGATGCGATTGCGGTTTCATATGCCGGCCCTCCGGCCGTCATTGTTGCGTAGTCTTGGGTTGCGTGGCCTTCATGCTGGTTTGGCGGTCGGCCAGCTTGATTTCGGTTGCTCGGTGCCGGACGACCGCATGCGACATCCGGGAATCTTGCTTTCCCCGATATCTCATCGTATAATTATCTTATGGATCAAGATATCAACGAGTCAAGAGAAACTGCAGCTGAAGGCTTTGGCCTGCACTTCAAGGAGGCCACCCGTGCCAATCAGGCCGCGACCGACCTGTTCGACGAGACGCTGACGCAGTTCCTCGGCATCAATCGCACCGATGGCCGCTGTCTCGATCTGATCGATCGGCGGGGCAGGGTGAGCGCCGGCCAACTGGCCAATGACAGCGGCCTGACCACCGGCGCGGTGACCGCGGTGATCGATCGGCTGGAGGCCGCCGGCTATGTGCTGCGCACCCGCGATACGCTTGACCGGCGCAAGATCTGGATCGAGCTGACCGAGGACATGAAGGCCATCACCCACCGCATCTTCGGCCACTACGAAAAGACCGGGCCGATGATGCTGGCCCGTTTCTCGCCCGATCAGCTGGCCGCCATCATGCAGTTTCTGGAGATCGGCACATTCCTGCAAACCGAGCTGGCGGCAGCGCTGCGCGAGCATCTCGACCCGCGCGCCACCACTCCCGCCGCCCGCCTGATCCAGGCGCGGGCGTTCGAGCGGGCGGTGGAGGCTAACCGGGGCAGGTTGCAGGCGGAATTGAGTGGGCTGCTCGACAAGGAGAAGTAGCGGAGGCACCAAGCGAGGGGTGCTGGAGGGCACGAACCTTCCTCCAACACCAGCTGTCATCCCAGCGAAAGCTGGGACCCATCTATCGGCTGGCGCTGGCGGTGAGTTGGGTCCCAGCTTTCGCTGGGATGACATCCGAGGTGGGGCGCGTACGGTGCCTCCCATCACCCCGCTTTTCTCCCCCGCCTAGGGGGGACTGGAGGGTACCGAGTTCTTCTGCGGTCGCTACTCCGCCGCCATCGGCAGGCTGTCCTTGCCGTCGAGGTTGCCCATGCTGGCGACGATGTGGCTGGCCAGGGCATCATAAATGCCGCCATAGGCGTGGCTGGCACGCATGATGGCGATCTCGGCATCGCGCAGCCGTGGCAGGTCCTTGTCCTCGGCGATCACTCGCATCCCTGGCTGCAAGGCGCTCTCGGGCAGGAAGCCGACCGCGAGATCGGTCAGCACCGCGCTGGCGATCGCCATGGCGTTCGACGAGGTATAGGCGATGCGATAGTCGCGGCCGATGCGGTTCAGCACCTCGACCGCGTTCTCCTTCCAGCAGCAATGCAGGCCGCCCGCGATCGGCAGCGGCTCGGTGGCAAGCGCCTGCCCACCATGCGAGGCCACCCAGAACATCCGCTCGGTGCGGAACATCTCGCCATATTCGTGGTTGGTGCCCTGGGTGAAGACGATCAGGTCGTAGCGCCCCTTCTTCATCCCGTCGAGCAGCTCTTCCGACGGCTGGCAGCGCACATCGACCACGATCTTGGGGTGGGTGCGCTGGAAGCTGGAGAGGATCACCGGCAGCAGGCGCACTGCATAGTCGTCGGGCACGCCGAAGCGGATCGAGCCCTTGAGGTCGCCATCGGAGAACACGTCCATGATCTCGGCATTGATCCTGAGCATGCGCCGCGCCCGCGCATAGAGCGCATCGCCATACTCGGTCAGCGCCACCGTGCGGCCGTCGCGGCTGAGCAGCGCCTGGCCGAGCCGCTCCTCCAGCCGCTTGATCTGCATCGACACCGCCGACTGGGTCTTATTCACCCGGCGCGCCGCCTCGGTGAAACTGCCGCAATCGGCGATGGCGCAGAAGCTCTGCAGCTGGTCGAGATCGAGGGGAGTGCTCATCCCGCTTCTCCATCACGAAATTTGATGATCGGGATGAAATCTATTTGTTGGACGAATACATGGCAAGCGCTCATATCAGGCGTCATCGGTGATCCCGCGATCGCCAGTGGTGATCCCGAGGTCGCCACCTGGCGCTCCACGATCGCTTGTCCCGCCCCGGCACTCCCTGCCCAGGCAAAGATGAAATTGGAGAAGGACCATGGTCCACTTGCTTTCGAGCGAGCGGCCGTCGATGGCTGCCGCGTCGTCCAACCCGTTGCGCGCTCTGGTGAACTGGTTCGCCAAAGTCCGGGCTGCACGAGCTCGCCGCGTCGCCTTCGAGTCGCTTCTCGACTATGACACTGCCCGCCTCGAGGATCTCGGCATCAATCGCCAGGATCTGTTCGAAGCCCTCGACAGCCCCAGCCAGCGCCCTGGCTACAAGCTGCAGCAGAAGCGCGCCGAAAGCTCCCGCCATTGGCTTAACCCCTGAGGCTTCCGCTAGGGAAGACCATCTGAGCGCGTCCAGGAAGGGTTGCAGCCCTTCCTGGTTCAGCAGTGCGCTCCTCAGGCCTAGCCTCACCCATGGCTCAACCCCAGTTGTGCCATCTTCGGGCCGGCTCACCCGCCGGCTCTGTTTCCTGATGAACTGCCGGGCCCAAGTTCTTCTCACGAAGAGCCGGTCCGGCTTTTTTGTTGGTGGTGCACCAGCAATTCCACATCCGCGATGTCATCCCAGCGAAAGCTGGGAACCAACTCACCGCTGGCTCGGGCTGCGACATGGGTCCCAGCTTTCGCTGGGATGACACCCAGTATGAGGTGCTATCGCGCTTTTCTAACGCGAAGCGTCCAGCCGCTCCGCCACCAGCTCCTGCAGCCGCCACAAATGCGGGTCGTGGATGCCGAGCTGTTCGAGATGGCTCACCGTGTTGAACAAATACTCGACCATCGAACCGCGTGAGCCGACGGCCTTGGCCAGCACATCGGCGATCTGCGCCTCGCTCAGCCCCGAGACATAGCGCCCGCTGTTGCGATCGATGCAGAAGGTGAAGGCTCGCACCGGACCCTGTTCGGTCATCACCGTCACCCAGCGTGGCGGGAATGGCGAGGGTTTGCGGCCCATTTCGCGTCGGCAGAGCTTTTCGATGTTCTCTTCGACGGCGCCCGGCGGCAAGCGGTACAGCGCCCCCTTGCACGAGCCGCCGCGGTCGAGCGCCAGCATCAGCCCGGGATTGGCCTCCGAGCCACGGAACCAGGTGTTCCAGCCCAGGCAGAAGGCGCGATGCCAGCCGCGCAGCAGGCCGGTGCGGATCTCGACGAAGTCGCAGGCCGGCTTCCAGATCAAGGAGCCATAGGCGAAAACCCAGATCTGGTCCGAACCGTCGCTGCCGGCGAGGATATCCTGGGTGAACTGGCGGAAGTCTTCGTCGGTCGCGGTTTCGGCCGGCGGCAACGGCCCATCCGGCGTCATCAGCAGCGCCATCCGGGCCACGTGAGCCTCAGTCAGGCGCATCTGCCGAGCGGGCCGGGGCATTGGGCGCTGTCCTTACGGGAGCTGTGCGAACCCGTCGCCGAAGCCGTTGAGCGATACCGGGATGCCGATGCCTTCCTCGGGCGTCTTGAACACGAAGAAGATGGCGCTCTTGCCGGTGGTCAGCTTGGTGATCAGCTCGTCGTCGAGCACCACCTCGGCCACGCACCCGTTGGGCAGGCAGCGCACGAACGCCACGCGGCCGATATTGGCGCCATCGATATTGAGCCCCAGCCCGTTGGGCAGCAGCACGCCGAGCGGCGCCAGCACGCGCAGCAGCCGCGCCTGCTTGTCGGCCGTCTTCAACACGATCACCGACAGCCCGACATTGGGCTGGTCCTCGGCCGAGACATTCTGGATCAGCGCGCACTGCTCGAAGCTGGCGCCCGGCGGTGTATCGCAGCTCATCTGCCAGTCGCCGTACTGCGCCTTGACCACGCCCTGCGCCAGGGCAGGGGACATCAGCCCCGCGGCAATCGCCAGCGCCGCGAACATCCGAACAACAAGCCCGAGGATTGGCTGCACCGATCCACTCTCTCTATATGTGACATAACGAATCCCACGTTCCCGCGGGCTTTGTAACTTAGTCGTTTAGCCCCGCACGGCTGTCAACAAGCCGGCCAGCGGGAGGCGGCGGATAAACGCCTGCCAATCAAGGCAAGCGTGAGGCGTGCGCGGTTGAGCGCGCCGATTTGCCCGGCGGTGCGTTTTGACGCACGGTGCGACGAGAGGCATGAATTGCCTTGGGTCTGCCGATGTGGTTTAGACACGTTCCAAGTTTCAAGCGCTCCGAGGTTGAGTCGGGGCGGCGTTTCGCTATGCCGCATTTGCCCACCTCAACCCGCGCTAGAATACCGGACCAGACGGGATCTCAAGGGGGTTTTTAGGTGACCGGCAAACTACTGAGTTCGATTGGCTCGCTGGGAGCCGTAGCCCTCGCATCGCTGCCCATGGTGGCGACTGCGCAGGAGCAAGGCCATCCGGTGCCGGGTCAGATCGGGCTGCAGCCCTCCGTGACCCCGATCATGGATTCCATCCACGCCTTCCATGATGGCCCGCTGCTGTGGACCGCCGTGCTGATCGCCCTGCTGGTGCTGGTGCTGCTGATCGTGGTGATCGTGCGCTTCAACGCCAAGGCCAACCCCAAGCCGTCGACGACGACCCACAATACGCTGGTCGAGATCGTCTGGACGGTCGTCCCGA
Organism: Devosia sp. LjRoot16; assembly: GCF_964252795.1. Classification (NCBI taxonomy): domain Bacteria; kingdom Pseudomonadati; phylum Pseudomonadota; class Alphaproteobacteria; order Hyphomicrobiales; family Devosiaceae; genus Devosia; species Devosia sp. LjRoot16. Next base: position 409,526 of record NZ_CAXUPH020000004.1, on the reverse strand, counting down.
TCCTGATCCTGGTGATCATCGCGATCCCCTCGTTTGCGGTGCTGACCGATCAGCTCACCGTCCCCGACGGGCAGCGCAAGTATCTGGGCTCCAACATCTTCTCGTTCGGCGATGTCGAGGTTCCTGCAGCCGAGCTGACGGTCAAGGCGACCGGCCAGCAGTGGTATTGGGACTATGAGTATGTCGATCAGGGCAAGTCGATGTCCTCCTCGATCCTCTCTGAAGAAGCGCGTCTCGCCCAGGTTCCGGTGCAGCCCCGTCTGCTGGCTGTCGACTACCAGTTGGTCGTTCCGGTCGACACCACCGTGCGCATGCAGATTACTGCCGATCCGTCGGGCGTGATCCATGCCTTTGCGGTGCCCTCGTTCGGCATCAAGATCGACGCGGTCCCCGGCAAGCTCAACGAGACCTGGTTCAACGCCCGCAAGACCGGCATCTACTACGGTCAGTGCTCCGAGCTCTGCGGCAAGGACCATGCCTTCATGCCGATCGCCGTGCGCGTCGTGACGAAGGAAGAATTCGCAGCCTGGATGGCAGCGTTCGAGGCGGGTACCGTCGACGACGCCAACGCCACCCTGCCTGCACTCAGCTAAGGACCCGTGCGCGGGTCCTCGACCCGGCGCAGCGAGAATTCGATAAAGGGATCGCTCACTATGGCCGATACTCACGCTTTGGAAGCCCATGACGGCCACGGCCACGCCGCGGCGCATGATCATGGTCATCCGACCGGCTGGCGACGCTACGTCTACTCCACCAATCACAAGGACATCGGCACGATGTACCTGATCTTCGCGATCTGCGCGGGGGTGATCGGTGGCCTTCTGTCCGGTGCCATGCGCCTTGAGCTGCAGGAGCCGGGCATCCAGATCTTCCACGGCCTCGCGGCCATGGTCTATGGCGCCGAGGGCGATGCCGCGCTCGATGCAGGCAAGCACATGTTCAACGTGTTCACCACCGCGCACGCGCTCATCATGATCTTCTTCATGGTGATGCCGGCGATGATCGGCGGGTTCGGCAACTGGTTCGTGCCGCTGATGATCGGCGCGCCGGACATGGCCTTCCCGCGCATGAACAACATCTCGTTCTGGCTGCTCCCGCCGGCCTTCCTGCTGCTCATCCTGTCGCTGTTCTTCGAAGGACCGGCAGGCGCGCATGGCGTCGGCGGCGGCTGGACCATCTACCCGCCATTATCGACATCCGGACAACCGGGGCCAGCGATGGACTTTGCCATCCTGTCGCTCCACATCGCCGGTGCGTCGTCCATCCTTGGCGCCGTCAACTTCATCACCACGATCTTCAACATGCGCGCGCCGGGCATGACCCTGCACCGCATGCCGCTGTTCCCGTGGTCGGTGCTGGTCACCGCGTTCCTGCTGCTGCTGTCGCTCCCGGTGCTCGCCGGCGCGATTACCATGCTGCTGACCGACCGCAACTTCGGCACCACCTTCTTTGCACCTGAAGGCGGCGGCGACCCGATCCTGTTCCAGCACCTGTTCTGGTTCTTCGGGCACCCCGAAGTGTACATCCTGATCCTGCCGGGCTTCGGCATCGTCAGCCACATCGTCTCGACCTTCTCGCGCAAGCCGGTCTTCGGCTACCTCGCGATGGTCTACGCCATGATCGCCATCGGCGGCGTCGGCTTCATCGTGTGGGCGCACCACATGTATACCGTCGGCATGTCGCTCGACGTGCAGCGCTACTTCGTGGCCGCCACCATGGTCATCGCGGTGCCTACCGGGGTGAAGATCTTCAGTTGGATCGCCACCATGTGGGGCGGTTCGATCACCTTCCGCACGCCCATGCTGTGGGCCATCGGCTTCATCTTCCTGTTCACCGTCGGCGGTGTGACGGGCGTGATCCTCGCCAACGCGGGCGCCGACCGTGCGCTGCACGACACCTATTATGTGGTGGCGCACTTCCACTACGTGCTGTCGCTGGGTGCGGTGTTCGCCATCTTCGCCGCCTGGTACTACTGGTACCCGAAGATGTTCGGCATCATGTACAACGAGACGCTGGCCAACATCCATTTCTGGATCACCTTCGTCGGCGTGAACGTGATCTTCTTCCCGCAGCATTTCCTCGGTCTCGCCGGCATGCCGCGTCGTTACATCGACTATCCGGATGCCTTCGCGCTGTGGAACCGCGTCTCCTCGATCGGCTACTACATCACCTTCGCCGGTCTGGTGCTGTTCCTCTACATCCTGTTCGAGGCTGCCCGTAAGAAGCGTCCGGCCCCGGCCAATCCGTGGGGTGATGGTGCGACCACGCTCGAGTGGACGCTGCCCAGCCCGCCGCCGTTCCACCAGTTCGAGACGCTGCCGCGTATCGGCGCCGACACGAAGCACTGACCAGAGACTGTGCGCGGGGCCTTCGGGTCCCGCGGCAACCAAGGCGAGAGACATTGGCCTACGTGCACCACAGCAATGAGATATCGGCCCGCACCCATGAGGCGCGGGTCGAGGACTATCTCGCGCTGCTGAAGCCGCGGGTCATGTCGCTTGTGGTGTTCACGGCTCTCGTGGGCCTGCTGCTCGCACCGGGCGGCATCAATCCCTTTATCGGCGCCGTCGCCATCCTCTGCATCGCCATCGGGGCAGGGGGCTCGGGCGCCCTGAACATGTGGTACGACGCCGATATCGACGCGGTGATGAGCCGCACTGCCAACCGGCCGATCCCGGCCGGCCGCATGGAGCGCGATCACGCGCTGGCCTTTGGCCTGGTGCTCTCGGTGTTTTCGGTGGCGCTGCTCGGCCTCGCCACCAACTGGCTGGCTGCGGGCCTCCTCGCCTTCACCATCTTCTTTTACGCCGTGATCTACACGATGTGGCTGAAGCGCTCGACGCCGCAGAACATCGTCATCGGCGGCGCTGCCGGCGCCTTCCCGCCCATGGTCGGCTGGGCCGCCGTCACCGGCACGATCAGCATCGAATCCGTCGTGCTGTTCCTCATCATCTTCCTCTGGACCCCGCCGCATTTCTGGGCGCTGGCGCTCTACAAGCAGTCCGACTATGGCGCTGCCGGTATTCCCATGCTTCCCAACGTTGCCGGCGAGAAGGCCACCAAGGTCCAGATCCTCGTCTATTCGGTGCTGCTGGTCGCCTCGACGCTGGTCCCGAGCTGGATCGGCTTTATGGGCCCGATCTATACCGTCGCCGCGGTCGCCACCGGCACCGGCTTCCTGTGGTTCGCCTGGGCGCTCTTCCGCACCACCGAAACGGTGGCAATGAAGAAGGCCGGCCGGACGCTGTTCACCTATTCACTGAGCTATCTAGCCGTGATCTTCCTGGCGCTGATCACCGACCACGTAGCCAACATGCTGGGATGGCTCTGATGGTCGAACCCGTAAAGCGCGACGAAGAGGCCGAGGCCGCCGCCCGTCGCCGCCGTCGCTCCGTGGCCCTGGGCCTGGCGCTCGCTGCCTTCGTCATCATTGTCTACGTCCTGACCATCGTGAAGATGGGGCCAGCCGTGCTCGATCGGCCGCTCTGATGACCGACGCGTCCCTGCCGCAATCGCCGCCCAATTCGCCTCGCAACCGTCGCGTCGCGATCACGCTGCTGGTGCTGGTCGCTGCCATGGTCGGCGCTGCTTACGCGGCCGTCCCGCTTTACGCCCTGTTCTGCCAGGTCACCGGCTTCGGCGGCACCACACAGGTCTCTGCCGGCAACCTCAAGGGCGCCATCGCCCGCGAGATGACCGTGCGCTTTGATTCCAACGTCGAGGGCGCGCTGCCGTGGACTGTGGTTGCCGCCAAACCGGTCACTGACAAGATCGGCAACGTCGAGACCGTGGTCTTCAAGGCCCACAACTCGTCCGATAAGCCCGTCACCGGCCAGGCGATCTTCAACGTCACGCCCGAGCAGACCGGCATGTACTTCAACAAGATCGAGTGCTTCTGCTTTACCGAGCAGACGCTGCAGCCCGGCGAGACCGTCGAGATGCCGATCGTCTTCTTCGTTGACCCCGATATCGCCGAGAACCGCGATCTCGACACCATCCGGGACATCACCCTGTCCTATACATTCTACGCCGTTAAGAGCGAGGGAACCTGACCATGGCTGCGCACGCCAAGCCCAACCACGACTATCACCTGGTAAACCCCAGCCCCTGGCCCTTCGTCGGCTCGGTCTCGGCCTTTGTCATGGCCGTCGGCGCCGTGCTGTGGTTCCACGAAATCACCTCGTTCTGGATCCTGATCGCAGGCTTCGTCGGCGTGCTCTACACCATGTATTCGTGGTGGAGCGACGTCATCAAGGAAGGCAAGGCCGGTGACCATACCCCGGTGGTGATGATGCATCACCGCTATGGCATGATCCTGTTCATCGCCTCCGAAGTGATGTTCTTCGTCGCCTGGTTCTGGGCCTATTTCGACGGCTTCTTCAACCAGGAAGCACACGAGCAGTATGCGCGCATCGCCGCCATGGGGCCGACCTGGCCGCCCACCGGCGTCGAGCTGTTCAGCCCCTGGCACCTGCCGCTGTTCAACACGCTGATCCTGTTAACCTCGGGCACCGCCGTCACCTGGGCCCACCATGCGCTGCTGCACCGCGACAAGCGCGGCCTCGTCTGGGGCCTCGCCATCACCATTGCGCTGGGCGTGCTGTTCACCTGCGTGCAGGCCCTCGAATACTCCGAGGCCGGCTTCCAGTTCAGCGGCAACCTGTATGGCGCCACCTTCTTCATGGCGACCGGTTTCCACGGCTTCCACGTGCTGATCGGTACGATCTTCCTGATCGTCTGCCTGATCCGCGCCATGCGCGACTCGTTCACGCCCGAGCATCACCTCGGCTTCGAGTTCGCCGCCTGGTACTGGCACTTCGTTGACGTGGTCTGGCTGTTCCTCTTTGCCTCGATCTACGTCTGGGGCAGCTGGGGCGTCACCCTGAGCCATTAGCGAGATCAGGAAAAGTTGCAGACTTTTCCGGTTCGATCTCGCGCCAGGCAAAGAGTTGGCGCTGGAGTGCGGTTCAACGAAACGCAATTCGGCTCCAAGGGCGAGAGCGACCAACAAACTTCCCGAGGGGCGCGGCACAGCTGCGCCCTTTGTTGTTCCGGGGATAGAGATGACTGATCACATCATCCGCGATGTCGCGAGCCTCGAGGCGCTCTATGGCGAAGTCAGCCTCGGCGCCTCACTCAAGGAGATGCCGTATCTCCACCCGCATTATGCCGCGCTGATCAAGGCGTCGCCCTTTGCCATCCTCGCGACCTCAGGCCCAGGCGGCCTCGACGCCTCGCCGCGCGGCGACCCGCCCGGCTTCGTCGAGATTTTCGATGACAAGACCCTGTTGCTCGCCGACCGGCGCGGCAATAACCGCGTCGATAGCCTCCGCAACGTGATCGCCGATCCACGTGTCGCGCTGCTGTTCCTCGTCCCCGGCGTCGGCGAGACGCTGCGCGTCAACGGCACCGCCGAGATCTCGGTCGCCCCCGAACTGATGCAGCGCCTGGCCATCGCCGGCAAAGAGCCGCGCAGCGTCCTCGTCATCCACATCGACACGGTGTTCTTCCAGTGCTCGCGCGCCCTGGTGCGCTCCGAGCTGTGGAATCCGGAACGGCAGGTCGAGCGCTCTGCCCTGCCGAGCCCCGGCCAGATGCTCGCCGCGACCAGCGAGGCCCGCATCGACGGCGAGGCCTATGATCGCGCGCTGCCCGAGCGCCTCAAGGTTACACTGTACTGACCATGACCGAGCCGACCCCCGAACGTCTGCCGTCTCCTTTCGCCACCGGCCTCGCCTGCCGTTGTCCGCGCTGTGGGGAAGGGCCTTTGTTCTCCGGCTTCCTGAAGCCGGTGTCGCGCTGCGAAAGCTGCGGCGAGGACCTGAGCTTTGCCGCCGCCACCGAAGGGCCGGCGGTGTTCATCATCCTGATCGTCGGCTTCGTCATCGTCGGCGCCGCTGCGACGGTCGAGGGGTTGTTCCATCCGCCGCCGTTCGTCCACCTGCTGCTCTGGCTGCCCAGCACCATCATCCTGTCGCTGCTGCTGCTCCGCCCGCTGAAGGCGACGATGGTGGCGCTGCAGTACCATAACCGCGCCGGGGAAGGCCGCCTCGATGGCTGACGACATTCGTCCCGGCCGGCCTGCGCGCTGGTCGTTCTGGGCCTTTATCGGCTTCATGCTGGTGCTGATGGGTCTCTTCGTGACGCTCGGTATCTGGCAGGTCGAGCGGCTCGGCGAGAAGGAGCGCCTGATCGCCAATGTCGCCTCGCGCATGACCCTTGCGCCTGAACCGTTGCCGCCGGTCGGCGAATGGGGCGCCTTCGATGCTGACGCCTGGAACTACCGCCCTGTTACCGCCGCCGGCACCTTCCGGCCCGAGCAGACAGTGCTGGTCTTCACCAGCCTCGCCGACCAGCGCGGCAAATACTCCGGTCCCGGCTACTGGGTCATGACGCCGCTTGAACTCGCAGCCGGCGGCACCGTGTTCATCAACCGTGGCTTCGTCCCTGAGGAGTCCGCCGAGGCCTTCGCCGCCGGGGGGGCCGCCGCGCCGGGTCTGGTCAGCCTCGAGGGTGTCGCTCGCGCCAGCGAAGAGATCAACAGCTTCACCCCGGCGCCCGATACCGCCAAGCGCATCGAATGGGTCCGCAACACCGAGCGGCTGGCATCGCTCGCCGGCCCGGTTTCGCAGCCGGTTGCGCCGATTTACATCGATCTGCCGGCACTGGGCGATGGCACCCTGCCGCAAGGCGGCGAGACCGTCGTCAGCTTCCCCAACAACCACCTCGGCTACGCCATCACCTGGTTCGGTTTCGCGACGCTGGTGCCGTTCCTGCTGTTCTTCTGGGCCCGCCGCCAGCGGGCGCCCAGGCCAGCCAAGCTGCCACCCAAGCCATGAAACTTGCGGCGCAGCCGCAGTTTCACTAGGGTGCGGCGCAATCCCAAACCGCGTGCGCAGCAGGCACGTGTGAGAACAAGGCGGGGCGCTTTCCCTACATGCAGTTCGTTTCTACGCGCGGCGGGGCGGTCGTGCCCGGCTTCTCCGATGCAGTCCTCGCGGGTCTCGCAAGTGACGGCGGCCTTTATGTCCCAGAGCACTGGCCGCAGATCACCCCCAGCGAGATCGCGGCCTACGCCAATCGGCCCTATGCCGAGGTCGCCTTCGACATCATCCGGCGCTTCGTCGATGGCGAAATCCCTGATGCCGAGCTGAAGCAGATCATCGACGGGGCCTACGCCACCTTCCGGCACCCCTCGGTCGCCCCATTGGTTGAGCTCGAGCCCGGCCACTTCGTGCTCGAGCTGTTCCACGGCCCCACGCTGGCGTTCAAGGACGTCGCCATGCAGTTCCTTGGGCGGGTGATGGATCACATCCTCGCCCGCCGCGGCAGCCGCGCCACCATTGTCGGCGCGACCTCCGGCGATACCGGTTCGGCCGCCATCGAAGCCTTCCGTGGCCGCGAGGCCACCGACATCTTCATCCTCCATCCCGAGGGCCGCACTTCCGAGGTGCAGCGCCGGCAGATGACCACGGTGCTCGACGCCAACGTCTACAACATCGCACTGCGCGGCACGTTCGATGACTGCCAGGACATCGTGAAGGGCCTGTTCAACAATCGCGGCTTCCGCGAGACGACGCACCTGAGCGGCGTCAACTCGATCAACTGGGGCCGCATCGTCGCGCAGATCGTCTACTACTTCACCGCCGCCGCCTCGCTCGGCGCACCTGAGCGGGAAGTGATCTTCACCGTCCCCACCGGCAATTTCGGCGACATCTTCGCCGGCTACTGCGCGGCGCGCATGGGGCTGCCGATCAGGACGCTGGCCATCGCGACCAACTCCAACGACATTCTCGCCCGCGCCATCGAGACCGGGCGCTACGAGGTCACCGGCGTCACCCCTACCATCAGCCCGTCGATGGACATCCAGGTCAGCTCGAACTTCGAGCGGCTGCTGTTCGAGGCCGTCGATCGCGACGCTGATGCGGTCAAGTCGATGATGAGCGGCCTGAAGCAATCTGGCGGCTTCTCCATTCCCGACACGGGCATGGCGGCCATCCGCCGGCAGTTCGTCGCCGGGCGCACCGATGAGGCCGCCACAGCGGCCACCATCAAGGCGGTTGAGACCGGCTCGGGCTACCTGCTCGACCCCCACTCCGCTGTCGGCGTCGCCGTTGCCCGCACCCTCGTGGGCGGCACCGCCCCGGTGGTCACCCTTGCCACCGCGCACCCGGCGAAGTTCCCGGCCGCGGTCAAGGCTGCGGCGGGCATTGAACCCGCTTTGCCGGCGTGGTTGTCTGATCTTTATGAACGAGAAGAACGCTACACGGTACTGAACAACGATCAGTCCGAGGTTGAGCAGTTCATTGCGGCACGCACCCGTGCCGGAGGAGCATAAGTGACGGTTCGGAGTACGACGCTTCACAACGGCATGACCGTTCTCACCGACGACATGCCGCACCTCGAAAGCGCGTCCCTTGGCATCTGGGTCAAGGCCGGGTCACGCAGCGAAACCGAAGCCGAGCATGGCATCTCGCACATGCTCGAGCACATGGCGTTCAAGGGCACCAAGACCCGCGATGCGCTGGAGATCGCCTCCACCATCGAGAATGTCGGCGGCGATCTCAATGCCGCGACCTCGGTCGAGCACACCGGCTACTTTGCCCGCGTGCTGAAGGAAGATGTCGCGCTCTCCGCCGACATCCTCTCCGACATTCTGCAGAACTCGCAGTTCGAGCAGCATGAACTCGATCGTGAGCAGCAGGTGATCGTCCAGGAGATCGGCGCGGCGCGCGACAATCCCGACGATCATGTGTTCGACCTGTTCCAGCAGGCCGCCTTTCCCGATCAGGCGATCGGCCGCACCATCCTCGGTACCGTCGAGTCGGTGAACAGCTTCGGGCCCGATTCCATCCGCGCCTATATGGAGCGCAACTATGTGGGCGACCACATGGTGCTGTGCGCCGCCGGCAACGTCGATCACGACGCGTTGGTTGATATCGCCAATAACCGTTTCCACGACCTGAAGCCCACCGGCGCCCCGCCGCCGGACAAGGCGGCCTATGTCGGCGGCGAGCAGCGGCTGGTTTCTGACCACGAGCAGGCCCACATCGTGCTCGGCATGGAAGGGCGCGCCTACAATTCGGACGGCTTTTATGCCGTGCAGATCCTCGCTTCGATCCTCGGCGGCGGCATGAGCTCGCGGCTGTTCCAGGAAGTGCGCGAGAAGCGCGGCCTCTGCTACTCGGTCTATGCCTTCCACTGGGCCTTTGCCGATAGCGGCATCTTCGGCGTTGCCGCCTCTACCGGCGAGGACGAGGTGGCCGAGTTGCTGCCGGTCGTCCTCGACGAGCTGCGCAAGGCCACCGAGACCATCTCTGACGAAGAGGTGATCCGGGTCCGCAACCAGATCCGCGCTGGCCTCTTGATGTCGCTCGAGAGCCCGTCATCACGCGCCGGACAGCTGGCGCGCCAGCAGATCCTGTGGGGCCGCACGATTCCGCTGCAGGAGACGGTCGATCGCATCAACCGCATCACTGCCGATCGGGTGAAGCAGATTGCCCGGCAGATCTTCGAAGCTGGCAAGGTGTCGCTGGCGGGTATCGGCCCGGTCGCCAAGCTCCCCGACTATCGCGACATCGCGGCACAGCTGAAGAACTGAGGGCTTGGCGGCGTCATCATGATGCTCACCTGGTTTGCGCGCGACGATACCCCGGTGCTGACGGGCCAGCGCGTGATCCTGCGCGCGCCGCGCCCGACCGACTACACCGCCTGGCGCGACCTGCGCCGCGCCAGCCGCGATTTCCTTCGGCCCTACGAGCCGCGCTGGACCGACTCGGACCTCGGCCAACGGGTCTATGCCGCGCGCCTGAGGCGCGGCCGTGAGGAGGCCAAGGCGGGCACCGACTACGCCTTCTTCATCTTCACGCGCAGCGACGAGGAGCTGGTGGGCGGCATCACCCTCTCCAACGTGCGGCGCCGTGCCGCGCAGTTCGTCAACCTCGGCTACTGGATGGGGCACAGCTTCGCCGGCAAGGGCTACATGACCGAGGCGGTGAGCCTCGTGATCCCCTACTGCTTCGAAACCCTGGGTTTGCACAGGATTCACGCGGCTTTCCTGCCCGACAACCAGGCCAGCCGCCGCGTCCTTGAAAAAAACGGATTCACCGAAGAGGGCTACGCCGAACACTACCTCCAGATCGACGGCAGGTGGGCAGACCACGTGCTGTTCGGCCTTACCCGAGAGCGCTACGACGCAGCCGTTAGGCACGGCCGCCGGTGAATGCTTGTCCCAAGGGGGAAACCCCGTTACCTAGGTTCCCCAACCATGACTGCGGCAGGGCCATTTTTCAGCTAATGCGTCACATCCTCTACCTCGCGATGTGTATTGCGTTTGCGCTGGTCGGGACCCTTCCCGCTGCCGCCTTCGACGTCATCACCGCCCCCGAGAACGTCAACGCCGTGAACCTCACCGGCGTGGTCGATATCGTTCCCGGCGACGCCGGCAAGGTGCAGCTGTCCACCGCCGCCGGTGAAGATGGCATCATCCGCCGCATCGAGGTGCTGGCCTCGGTCGGCGGCTCCAACCCCAACTGGGCGCTGTTTGCGCTGCGCAACGATTCCGACGTGCAGCTCGAACGCCTGCTGGTTGCGCCTTATTTCCGCCTGCCGGGCTCCGGGGTGTTCCGGCCCGATCTCGGCGCCGAGCGCATCAAGGTGCTGACCCCGAGCGCCGGTCTCCGCCCCACACGCCTCACCGACCGCGAAGCCGACGTGTTCGAAGTGGTGATCGATCCCGGCGCCACTGTCACGTTCGTCGCGGAACTGTCGAGCGGCGCGCTGCCCGAACTCTACCTCTGGAAGCCCGACGCCTACCGCGACTACGTGAACTCGTTCACCCTGTTCCGCGGCGTGGTGCTCGGCGTTGCGGCGCTTGCCGCGGTGTTCCTCACCATCATGTTCGTGGTGAAGGGGCGCGGTATCTTCCCGGCCACCGCAGCCTTCTCCTGGGCCGTGCTGACCTACCTGCTGGTCGATTTCGGCGTGCTCGGGCCATTGCTCGGGATTTCCAATGGCGCGATGCAGCCGTTCCGCGCCGCCGCCGAGGCCGGCATCGCCACGACCTTGTTCGGCTTCCTGTTCATCTACCTGAACCTCCATCGCTGGCACCTGCGCTTCATCCATCTGGCGCTGGCGCTGGTCGTGGTGTTCCTCGCCTTGTTCGGCTTCGCCTTCTTCCAGCCCTCGATCGCCGCGACGGTGGCGCGGCTGGTGCTGGCGCTGCTCGGTATCACCGGCTTCTTCCTGATCCTGCTCCTGGCGTTGCGCGGTTACGACCGCGCCGTGCTGCTGGTGCCGACCTGGATCATCTATATCGCCTGGCTGTTCTACGCCTGGCTGGTGGTCACCGGCCAGGTCTCGAACGACGTGGCGCAGCCCGCCGTCGCCGGCGGCCTCGTGCTCATCGTCATGCTGTTGGGCTTCACCTCGGTGCAGCACGCCTTCTCGGAAGGGCAGGTGTCGATCGGCACCCTCTCCGAAGTCGAGCGCCGCGCCCTGGCGCTCACCGGCTCGGGCGATTTCGTCTATGACTGGAACATCGAGCGCGACCGCGTCGCCGTCTCCGATGAGCTCGGCACCCGTCTCGGCGAGCGCCGCGGTGCGCTGCGCGGCTCGATCAAGCGCTGGCTCGACCGCGTCCACCCCGAAGATCGGGATCGCTTCCGCACCGCCTTCGACACCCTGGTCGAACTGCGCCGCGGCAAGGTTTCGGCCGATGTCCGCCTCACTGCCCATGACGGCAGCTTCCGCACCTTCCGCATGCGGGTGAAGCCGGTGCTGGGCGGCGACGGCCAGGTCAACCGCATCGTCGGCACCCTGCAGGACGTCAACGAGGACCGCGCCAGCCGCGAGCGCCTGCTGCACGACGCCGTGCATGACAGCCTCACGGGCCTGCCCAACAAGCAGCTGTTCCTCGACCGGCTGGAGCGCGCTTTGGTGCGCGCCCGCCTGCCCAACGGCACCAAGCCGGCTGTGTTCCTTATCGATATCGACCGCTTCACCGAGCTCGAGGAGCGGGTAGGGCACTCCGCCGCCGATTCCGTGCTCTTGGCGATTTCCCGTCGCGTCGCCCGCGTCATGCGGCCGCTCGATACCGTCGCCCGCCTCGGCGGCGACCAGTTCGGCGTCATCCTTGCGTCCGAGCAGGCCGCCGGCAAGATCGCCGAAACCGCCGAGCAGATCCGCAAGGCGCTGAAATCGCCGTTCAACTTCGGCGAGCGCGACCTGAGTCTCACTGCCTCGATCGGCGTCACCATCTATGACGGCAACCCGGTCGCCGCGCCCGACGTGCTGCGCGATGCCGAGCTTGCCATGTATTACGCCAAGCGCCTGGGCGGCGACCGCATCGAAGCCTTCCGCGCCTCGGCCCGCTCCATCGCCGCCTATTCGAAGGCCGGCGAAGAAGATCTCGATCGCGGCCTCCGCCACGGCGAGCTGGCGGTGCAGTTCCAGCCGATCATGGACATCCATTCGGGCACCATCGCCGGTTGCGAGGCGCTGATGCGCTGGAACCACCCTCAGCGCGGCGTGGTGGCGCCCGAGGAGTTCGTGCCGCTGGCCGAGCGCACCGGGCTGATCGAGCGCCTCGGCCGCGTCGCCTTCGAACAGGCCGCCGGCCAGGCCCGTGAATGGGCCGCCTCGCTGCCGCTACCCGAGGATTTCTTCGTTTCGGTCAACCTCTCGCCGGCGCAGCTCGCCACCGAGTCATTGCTCAACGACATGCGCGCGCTGGTCTCCGACCACCGGCAGATCGCTCGGCACCTGAAGCTCGAGATCACCGAGAGCCAGGTGATGAGCAACCCCGAGCACTCGGCCTATGTGCTGAACGCGCTGCGGGCCCTCGGCCTTCGCCTGGCGCTCGACGATTTCGGCACCGGGCATAGCTCACTGAGCTATCTGCACCGCTTCCCGTTCGACACCATCAAGATCCCGGCCGCCTTCGTGCAGCTGGGGGATGACACCGGCATGAGCCACACCCAGGTGCCAATCATCCGCGCCATCATCACGCTCGCCACCGAGCTCGATCTCAGCGTCATCGCCGAGGGCGTCGAGACCATCGAGGAAATCGAGCGCCTGCAGCAGCTCAACTGCCAATACGCCCAGGGCTACGCCTTCGGCGCCGCGATGAGCGGCCAGGAACTCGGCAAGCGTCTGCAGAGCCAGTTCAGCGGGAAGTAAGTCGGGGGTCGTGAGGGCGGCCCGTCAAGCCCGCATCGCCATGGCCGGCCTGAAGCGGTCGTCAGGGTCGACGCCGATTGGCACTTCGGCATAGTGGCTGAACCGCATGCTGTACCGGCCGGCGCCGCTGCCGATGGCGCGCAGCGAACTGGCATATCCGAACATCGTAGCGAGCGGAACGACAGCCACGACCAGGCAGTCGCTACCTTGGGCCTCGGTCCGCTCTATCCCTCCCCGTCGCGAGTTGAGGTCGCCGATCACGTCACCAACGACGGCTTGTGGCACCAACGCCTCGAGCCACATGATCGGCTCGAGAACTCTCGGGCCAGCCCGCTCGATGGCCTCGCGGAACCCGGCGCGACCGGCGATCTCGAACGCGAGGACCGAGGAGTCGACGTCGTGATAGCCGCCATCCAGCAACGTGAACCTGACGCCGACAAGCGGAAACCCGATCACCGGGCCAGACCCCATGACCGATGCCACGCCCGTCTGCACGCCGAGGATATATGCCGCCGGCAGGTTGCCTTCGGCGACCGCTGCGATGAACTGCGGGCCGTTGCCTGGTTCGATGCGGAACAGGATGCGGGCGAACTCGCTGCCGCCGTGCGACTGCTTCCTGTGGAAATAGTCGCGCTCAACCCTGCGCGTGATCGTTTCGCGATACGCCACTTGCGGAGTGCCCACGTTCATTTCGACGCCAGCCGCCTTCAGGCGTTCGATCAGTCCTACGAGGTGGTGCTCATCCTGGCCCGAAACTACGACCTGGCCACTCTCAACATCGATCCTCACGCGGCAGTCCGGATCATCGTCCGCTACTCGCGCAAGCGCCTTGCTCAGCCGATCACGGTCGCTCGAATGGCGCGGCTCGATGGCGATATCGACGAGGGCTTCACCCATGCCCCGCCGTCGCACTCAGCGACGCGCGCGTGATCCCGAGGCTGGCGAGCGCCGCGTCGTAGCGGTTCTCGATCGGCAGCCCGAACAGCAGCTCGCGCGAGAACGGCACGGTCAGCCAGCCATTGCCCTGGATCTCGGTCTCGAGCTGCCCCGGGCTCCAGCCGCAATAACCCAGCGCGAACAGCGCGTCGCTCGGTGAATTCTTGAACGCCATCGCCTTGAGGATGTCGAGCGTCGCGGTGAGGCAGATGTCTTCGGTGACCTCGTAGGAGTTGCCGACGCGGAAATAGTCCGACGAGTGCAGCACGAAGCCGCGGCTCTTCTGCACCGGGCCGCCGCGCAGCACCTTGCGATTGCGCACTGCGTCCGGCAGCTGGATCAGCTCGTCCTTCTCGCCCAGCTGCAGCTCTTCAAGGATATCGGCAAACTTCATGTCCTCGAGGCTCTGGTTGATCACCAGCCCCATGGCGCCTTCGTCGCCGTGGCCGACCAGATAGATCACGGTCTCGCGGAAGCGGTCGTCGCCCATGTCCGGCATGGCGACGAGAAACTGGCCCCTGAGCGACTCCATATCCCACACTCCTGGTACCGGCGGAGCCGGATCGGGCTAGTTTAGACTCAGCCCGGGCGCTCTGCCTAGCTTCACGAAGACCTGATCCGCCTTTCTATTTGGGGTGCGCTCGGCTATCCGGAAACCCATGCGCATCCCGGCACTTCTGCTTATCCCCATGCTTTTCACCCCTGCCGTCGCGGCCGAAACGCCGTGGCAGGAAGTGGCGCCCGGCGCCAAAGTCCGGCTGATCTCGTCCGACGTCCTGAAGCCTGACGGCACCACCATGGTGGCGCTCGAGATCGACATGCCCGAGGCCACCAACACCTATTGGCGCGTTCCCGGCGAGACCGGCATTCCCACCGAGTTCGATTTTGCTGCCTCGACGGGTGTCAACGGCCACCAGGTGCTGTGGCCGTTCCCGTTGATCGAAACCAAGACCGGCTATGTCGATTTCGTCTATCGCGGCCCCACCGTGCTGCCGGTCGAGCTGAGGCTCGACGGCAACGCCGCCGACATCAAGCTTGGGGTGATCATGGGCGTCTGCTCCGATATCTGCGTGCCGGTGACCGCCAGCTTCCAGCTGCCACTGGCCTTCGCCGCCCCGGACCGGGCGCAGGGCCTTCGCATCGCCCAGGCGCTGGCTTTGACGCCGATGCCCTGGGACGACCCGCGCGACCCCATCTCCTGGGTCGGTTTTGATCAGGCCGCTGACGCATTGGCGGTGCGGCTCGACGACGGCAAGGTCGATCCACAATCGCTGATCGCCGACACCGGCGAAGCCGGGCAACTCTTTGGTGCGCCGCAAAAAAGCCCGGATGGAAAACTAGTGCTCCTGCCACTGCTCGGGGGAGAAAGTAGCCGCGGCGTGGAGGGCATGCCCGTCCGGCTCACATTCATGACCGAAATGGGTCCGTTCTCGGTGGAACGGCGGATTTCGTCCGCCGGGTCGACTGCGGCGGGCGACTGATCTAAGGTCCGTCGCGCCTGGGCAGAGGGTGTACGTTCGATCATGGGAGCTTTCACGCAGATGACCATCCAGCGCGGGGACAGGATTCCGTCCGTCCCGGTCAAACTCGTGGGTAATGGCGACACCGTCGACACCACGTCCGATGCGGTTCTGGGCACCGGCCGGGTGGTGTTCTTCGCCGTTCCGGGCGCTTTCACCCCGACCTGCGACACCTCGCATCTGCCGGGCTTTGTCGCCAATGTCGGCAAGTTCAGGGCGTTCGGCGTCGACCGGGTCGTCTGCGGCGCCGTCAATGATCACCACGTCACCAAGGCCTGGGCCGAGCGCTCCGAAGCGATCGGCAAAGTCGAGTTCATCGCCGACGGCGACGGCAACCTCGCCGATGCGCTGGGGCTGTCCAAGCAGATCGCTGGCATGGGCAAGCGCTTCGCGCGTTTCGCCATGATCATCGAAGACGGCATCGTTAAGGACCTCTTTGTGCAGGATGTGGCAGGAGTGACCGTCAGCGGCGCGCCGGCGGTTCTGCTGGCGCTCGAAGCGTCGCGAGTTAGTGCGTAAGGAGCAGTCGCATGGGGTTTGTTGAGTTGGCGGCGACGCGCGGCGCAAAACTGGTTTCGATGGGCGCCCTGGCGCTCGCTCTTTCGGCCTGCTCGATGGGCAACATGTTCGCGCCCGCCGCGAGCGGCCCCTCGCCGATGGCCACCGCCAACCCGACGCAGCAGGAACTGGCGACCGCCAGCACCAACGCGCTGCCCGCCATTGCCACCGAATGTCCGCCGATCAAGGTGCGCAATGGTGGTGAGGCGCTGTTCTACTACGGCAAGGGCAAGGTCGGCGACGCGCGTTCGCTGAACTACCAGGCCGTCATCGAGAAGCAGTCGCGCAACTGCGTGGTGTCCAATGGCCTGATCACCGTGAAGATGGGCATTGTCGGTCGCCTGCTGCTCGGCCCCGCCGGCAACCAGACCAACGTCAACGTGCCGGTGCGCTTCGCGGTCGAACGCGACGAGGTGCCCCTGTTCTCCGAGCGCTACGAGATTCCGGTCACCATCACCCCGCCGAACCAGTCGGAAGAGTTCGTGAAGGTGGTCGAGAACGTCGCCATCCCCTATACCGGCGGCGAGCAGATCGTCATCTGGGTCGGCTTCGACGGCAAGTAGCCACCCGCTTCCGACGAGCCCAAACTCGATGTCATCCCCGCGAAAGCGGGGATCTTCGTTTCTGGCGGTGAGGCACGCGCCGCAACGATGGTCGTCGGCCCTGTGGCCCGTGGCACTCCGCGATTGACTTCGTCGTGCAAACCCGGCTTAGCATAACCCCAACAGCGGGAGAGTCCGGTTTCGAGCCGGCGCCGAAGGAGCAACCGCCCCGGAAACTCTCAGGCACCCGGACCGCTGTCGTACTGAACTCTGGAAAGCAGGCGATCTCGCCTCACCGAAGGAGCAACTGGCCCATAGGCGGTCAGGAAATCTCTCAGGTTAGCGGACAGAGGGGGCACCGACGCGAGGGCGTTCGCTCGCGCGTTGTTGTGCAACAAGCCCCTGGTGTCCCAATGGCCGATCAACCGGCAGACGACCTCAAGACCGTAGTCCTCAACGACAAGCATGTGGCGCTCGGCGGCCGCATGGTGCCGTTCTCCGGCTACTCACTGCCCGTGCAGTATCCCGCCGGCATCATCGCGGAGCACAAATGGACCCGCGAGCATGCCGGCCTGTTCGATGTCTCGCATATGGGCCCGAGCTTCCTCGTCCTCGACAACAAGTCGGGCGATAGCGAGGCGGATCACGCGGCAGTCGCTGAAGTGGTGGAGCCGCTGATCTGCGGTGACATCAAAGGGCTGAAGCCCGGACAGATCCGCTACACGCTGCTGCTCAATGAAGTGGGCGGCACCTATGACGACCTGATGATTGCCCGCCCGGCCGCTGCGGGCTGGGGCGGGGCGCTTTACATCGTCGTCAACGCCGGCACCAAGGAAGAAGATTTCCAGCGCATCGCCACCGCCGCACTGGGGCAGGCGACGCTCAACCGCTCCGACCACTGCGCGCTGCTGGCGCTGCAGGGGCCGGAAGCCGCCGCGGTGATCGATGCCATTGTGCCCGCCGCCGCCGAACTCGGCTTCATGCACTACGCCTCGTTCGACTGGCGCGACACCAAGCTGGTGATCTCGCGCTCCGGCTATACCGGCGAGGACGGCTTCGAGATCCTCGTCGATCCCGAACACGCCGCCGCCTTCTGGGACACGCTGCTCGCCGACAATCGGGTGAAGCCGATTGGCCTCGGCGCCCGCGACAGCCTGCGCCTCGAGGCCGGGTTGCCGCTCTATGGTCACGACCTCGACGAGACCATCTCGCCGGTCGAGGCCGGGCTCAACTTCGCCATCTCCAAGCGCCGCCGCGAGGCCGCCGATTTCCCCGGCGCGCAGCGCATTCTCGCCGAACTCGGTGGGGTGCTCGAGCGCGTCCGCATCGGCCTGACCGTCGAAGGTGCGCCAGCCCGCGAGGGCGCAGCGATTCTCGATCAGTACGGCGCCGAGATCGGCGTCGTCACTTCGGGCGGCTTTGCTCCCACTCTCAGCCGCGCCATCGCCATCGGCTTCGTGCCGCCCGATCACGCCGCGCCGGGCACCAGGTTGCAGGTGCTGGTGCGCGGCAAGACCCAGGCGGCGGAAGCCGTCGCCACACCATTCGTCCCCCATCGCTATGTCCGGAAGGCCAGCAAATGACCAAGTTCACCAAGGACCACGAGTACATCACTGCCGACGGCACCGTGGGCATCACCCCCTATGCGCAGGAGCAACTGGGCGACATCGTCTATGTCGAGCTGCCCAAGGTCGGCCAGAAGCTCAAGGCCGGCGACGAGGCTGCGGTGGTCGAGTCGGTGAAGGCGGCATCCGAGATCTACTCGCCGGTCTCCGGCACCGTCACCGCCGTCAATGACGCGCTCTCGGGGGAACCGGGGCTCATCAACTCGTCGCCCGAAACCGACGGCTGGATCTTCAAGCTGGGGCTCGACAACCCGTCCGAGCTCGATGGCCTGATGGATGCCGACGCCTACGCCCAGTTGACCGCCTGAGGACTTCGATGCGCTATCTCCCCCATTCCGAGCACGAGCGGGCCGATATGCTCGCCGTGATCGGCGCCCGGACCGCCGAGGATCTGTTCGCTCGCGTCCCCCGCCATGCCCTGCTGCGCGAACCGGTGAACCTGCCGCGCCATTCGCCCGAGTTCCTCGTCGAAGCCAAGATGAAGGCACTGGCCAGCCGCAACCACGCCGCCGGTGACGGCCCGTTCTTCATCGGCGCCGGCGCCTATCGCCACCACGTACCGGCAAGCGTCGATCACCTGATCCAGCGCTCGGAGTGGCTCACCGCCTATACCCCGTACCAGCCGGAGGTCTCGCAGGGGACGCTCCAGATGCTGTTCGAGTTCCAGACCCAGGTGGCGCACCTCACCGGCATGGAGGTCGCCAACGCCTCGATGTATGACGGCTCGACCGCCACTGCCGAAGCCGTGCTGATGGCGCGTCGCCTCACCCGCCGTAACCGCATCATCCTCTCGGGCGGTCTTCACCCGCACTATCGCGACGTGGTGCGCACCTATCTCGGTGACGGCCCCGATCTGGTCTGCCTGCCGGCCTCGCCGGAAGGGCAGGGCGACATTCTCAACCGCATCGACGGCGACACCGCCGCGATCGTCGTGCAGACCCCCGATTTCTACGGCCACCTGCGCGACCTGCGCGCCGCGGCTGATGCCGCCCACGCTGCCGGCGCCTTGCTGATCGTCGTGGTAACGGAGGTCGTGTCGCTCGGCCTGATCGAAGCTCCGGGCGCCCTTGGCGCCGATATCGTCGTCGCCGAGGGCCAGTCGATCGGCAACAGCCTCAACTTCGGCGGCCCCTATGTCGGCCTGATGGCCACCAGGAAGGAGTTCATCCGCCAGATGCCGGGTCGGCTCTGCGGTGAAACCGTCGACGCCGACGGCAATCGCGGCTTCGTGCTGACCCTCTCCACCCGCGAGCAGCACATCCGCCGCGAGAAGGCGACGAGCAACATCTGCACCAATTCGGGCCTCTGTGCGCTCGCCTTCTCCATCCACATGTCGCTGCTCGGCGAGGCTGGCTTGAAGAAGCTGGCCCGCCTCAACCACCACAATGCGGTGAAGCTCGCGAAGATGCTCGGCACCGTCCCCGGTGTCGAATTACTCAACAAGAGCTTCTTCAACGAGATGACCATCCGCCTGGCCGTACCGGCTGCGCCAGTGGTCGAGATGCTGGCCAGGGCCGACGTGCTCGCCGGTCTACCCGTGAGCCGCCTCGAGCCCGACAACCCGGCCCGCGAGAACCTCATCGTTCTGGCCGCCACCGAGCTCACCACCGACGACGATATCGCGATGCTGGCCGAGTGCCTCCACGCCGCCCTTTCGGAGGACGCCCAATGAGCATGAACAACCAGGGCCGCCCGACTGGCATCGGCACTTCCGTGCCCGTCGGCACGTCCGACTTCACTTCCGTCTCGGGGTCCTCGCTGCTCCCCAACGAGCCGCTGCTGTTCGAGATCGGTGACCGCGAGCATTCCGGCGTCGATCTGCCTGATGTGACGATCGATGGCAGCTTCCTCGGTGGCTTCGAGCGGAAGTCGGAGATCGACCTCGCCGGCCTTACCGAGCCCGAGACGCTGCGCCACTATGTGCGCCTCAGCCGCCTCAACTATTCGATCGACAGTGGGATGTACCCGCTCGGCTCGTGCACCATGAAGCACAACCCGCGCTTGAACGAGAAGATGGCGCGGCTGCCCGGCTTCGCCGACATCCACCCGCTGCAGCCGGTCTCGACCGTGCAGGGCGCCCTCGCCCTGATGGAGGAGCTTGCGCACTGGCTGATGACGCTGACCAATACCGCGGCCGTCTGCCTCACCCCCAAGGCCGGCGCGCATGGCGAGATGGCCGGCATGATGGCGATCAAGGCGGCACAGGAAGCCGCGGGGCAGGGGCACCGCAAGGTTGTGCTGGTCCCCGAGAGCGCCCACGGCACCAACCCCGCCACCGCCGCCTTCCTCGGCTATTCAGTGAGGGCCGTGCCGGCTCGCGATGATGGGACGGTCGATGTCGAGGCGGTGAAGGCAGCCTTGTCGCCCGATGTCGCTGCGATCATGCTCACCAACCCTAATACCTGCGGGCTGTTCGAGCCCGAAGTGATCGAGATCGCCGCGGCGGTGCACGAGGCAGGGGCCTACTTCTACTGCGATGGCGCCAATTTCAACGCCATCATGGGCGTGGTCCGGCCGGGCGATCTCGGCATCGACGCCATGCACATCAACCTGCACAAGACCTTCTCCACCCCACATGGCGGTGGCGGCCCGGGCGCCGGTCCGGTGGTCCTGTCGGCCGCGCTGGCGCCATTCGCACCGGTACCGTTTGTGAAAAAGGGTGAGGGCCCACTGGCCCTCGTTGAGCATGCCGAAGGCCAGCACCTGGGGCGCATCACCGCCTTCAACGGCCAGATGGGCATGTATGTCCGCGCGCTCACCTACATGCTGAGCCATGGTGGCGACGGTCTGGCCCAGGCGGCCAAGGATGCCGTGCTCAACGCCAACTACATCAAGGCGCGGCTCGAGCGGGTCTTCTCGGTGCCGTTCCCAGGGCAGCCTTGCATGCACGAGGCGCTGTTCGATGACAGCTTCCTCGAGGGCACGGGCGTGTCGACGCTCGATTTCGCCAAGGCGCTGATCGATGAGGGCTTCCACCCCATGACCATGTACTTTCCGCTGGTCGTGCATGGCGCCATGCTGGTCGAGCCCACCGAGTCCGAGAGCAAGCAGACGCTGGACCGCTTCTGCGATGTGATGCTGGAACTGGCCAATGACGCCAGGGCCGGCAATGCGGCCCGCTTTACCAGCGCGCCGCTGAACGCACCGCGCCGGCGCCTGGATGAGACCCGCGCCGCGCGCTCGCCGGTGCTGAAGTGGGAGCGGCAGGAGCTGCTGCCGCAGGCGGCGGAGTAACCTCGGAGACCGTAGGTGTGGTGGCGAGAGGCTTTGCCACCACATCGGCCGCGAAAGCGCCGAGCAGCTCGTTGAATTGCGCCGGCTGATCCCAGAACGGTGCATGCCCCGCATCGGGAATGATGTGGCAGACATTGCCCCAGAGGTTCCGGTAGTGCAGCCCCGCCACATAGCTCAGCCGCGCTACCGGCTCGGCGGCGCCATTGACCACGGCCACCGGCACGCTCGATTGCTCGACCGCCAGCTTCTGGTCGGCGACATCGCCGCGCAGCAGGCTCTTCGATACCGCCACGCGAACGCGCCCATCTGCCCGGCGGATCGACTGCAGGAAGGTCGGGTCGCCCGCGCCGTGGTAGCACATCTCGTAGAAGCGCTGCGCGTCGCGTTCGCTGAATTGCTCCTTGGCTGCCAGCAGCAGGTCGAGGTTGGTCTGGAAGCCGCGCAGCATGGCGATCGGGCCGCGGCCGATCGGCGGCGCGCCGACGATCATCAGCCCGCGCACCCCCGGATGCCGCGCCATCAGCTCGATGCCGACATGCCCACCCAGCGACCAGCCCATCACCACCAGGTGCTCGATGCCCTTGTGCTCCAGCACCTCGGCCACCGTGCGCGCCAGCCCGTCGACGCCATAGTCGGCGCCCGACTCTGCGTCGCCCGAGGCGCCGTGCCCCGGCAGGTCGAGCGCGATCAGCCGGTGCCGGTCGGCCAGCTCGCTGTCGAACTGCTTGCCGAACACCTTGCGCGAGGCGCCCGAGCCGTGCAGCAGCAATAGCGGTTCGCCGCGCCCGTCGCTTTCGCTGAGGCGGATAGAGGCGGAGTGGGTCTGCACCGTGCTGTGGTAGATGGTCATTGCGAGGCCGTCATGCTGAGTGCCCCGGACTCTGCCAGACACTCACTACGCCCCGGTCAACCAGCACGGTGAAGCAACGACGAAGCGAAAACCTTGCATTTTATCGAAACGCAGGCCGTCGTTGCGCAACTGCAGCTTGTTTCGTCGGCGATCCCTACGTAGCGTGATCAGGCAGCCCAAGTAGCGCCGCAGGGGGATTACGTATGGACCTTGTTCTCGATCTGCTCGTCAGTGCGGTCAGCATTGCGGTGATCGCCCAGTACAGCTGGTCACTGAAGGCCCATTTCAACTCGCCGAAAATGCCAACGGGCACGGTGGTGATCTCTGTGGTCGTCCTCGCAACTGCGGCGATCTACCTGACCCTGCTTTGGATCGAGACCCAGCCCGTGCTGGCATTGTCCATCGGCCTGGTGATCGAGTGCCTGGCGCTATGGCTGTTCTGGGCGGCGATCAAGGCATCCCGCGCCGCGCGCCTGAAGATGGCCTTCGACGTGCAGAATCCGCACGGCCTTGTCATGACCGGTCCCTACCGCTACCTGCGCCACCCGTTCTACACCTCCTACCTGATTTTCTGGATCGGCTGGGCCATCGCCACCTGGTCGCCCTGGTCGGTCATTCCGCTGGCGGTCATTACGGTGATTTACGTGCTGGCCGCACTCGGCGAGGAAAAGAAGTTCTCCCGCACCCCGATGGCTGCCGATTATGCCAGCTATCGCCAGAAGACCGGCTTCTTCTGGCCACGCCTGCCGGGCGTCGCAAAGGGCTAAGCGGAGCGCTTTCAGGAAAGGTTGCAGACTTTTCCGGTTCGAAAGCGTGACAAGCTAAGAGCCCTGGGGCGCTGCCGTTTCGGGCAGGCGGTTGAACAGCCGCAGTGACCCGGCAAGCGTCGTCGGCAGCGGCACCCACAAGCCAGTCCGCACGCCGGCGCTGCGCAGTATCCGCGCCGTCCAGGCATTGCACCCGACGAAGATGGCGTTGAAGCTCCCTTCCGCCTCGTAGAACCGGTCGCTGCCGGTCAGCGCGTAGCCGTCGATTGGCTGCACCTGGCCATCGATGCGCGAGAAGCTGCCGGCAATCTCCGACAGCATCCGGGCATAGCCGGCCTCCGACAGGTCCAGCGGGGTCACGATCGGGTTCGCCTGGTCGACCTCGCCAAGCACATCGATATGCATCACTGAGCGATCGAGTGTCAGCGCCTTGAACGTCGGTCCCGGCTTCATGTCGGCAAAGCTCGGCGTCTCCAGATAGAAGGCCCGGCCACCCCATCCGATCAGCAGCCACCGGGCGTCCGGCAGATCTACCGGCAGCTCGGTTTCGGCGAGGAACGGCAACGCCGCCCGGCTCTGGGCGTCCAGCGGGATGGCAATGTCGGTGTGGATAGGGTTCGAGACGACCAGGATGCGTCGTGGAAGGGGCGTGCCGTCCGGCTGCTCGAACACTGCAGGATGTGGGATCACCGCGCCCAGCAGCACCGCCAGGACCGGCACCCCGACAAGCAGCAACAACACCAGCGCGATGCGCCTCAGGATCCGCATGCTCCCCCCGAAAGGACTCACGTGGCTGGCTGCGAGCTACGAAGGCTAAGCACAATGGTGGTGCAAAGGCACGCTCCGTACCCTGTTTCCCGGGCGGGTGGGTGGCGAGGAGTGCGGTGTGCTCCAAAAACTCGATGTCATTCCCAGCGAAAGCTGGGACCCAACTCGCCGCCCGCGCCAGCTGACAAATGGGTCCCAGCTTTCGCTGGGATGACAGCCGGAGTGCCCCCGGCAAGACCCTTGCCACGCCCCAGGTTTGGCTAAGGAGCTAGCCCCAGAGTTCCCTTCTCCTCCGCAAGGGAGAAGGAAGTGCATCGCTCCAAAAGAAAATGCCCGCTGGCGCGGGCATTTCGATCTTCAGCTCTGCAACCGAACCTTAGTTCAGGCGGGCTGCGACGTCCTTGATGGCCTGGTCAACCAACACGTCACCCTTGGCAGCAACCTGCTTTTCCAGCAGCACGCGGGCGGCTTCGACGGCGAGGTCGGCCGAGCGGGCGCGGACTTCGGCGACGGCCTGGGCTTCCGCCTGGGCGATCTTGTCGGCCACGGCCTTCTCGCGACGGGCCACCATGGCCTCCAG
Source organism: Devosia sp. LjRoot16 (assembly GCF_964252795.1). NCBI lineage: Bacteria > Pseudomonadati > Pseudomonadota > Alphaproteobacteria > Hyphomicrobiales > Devosiaceae > Devosia > Devosia sp. LjRoot16. The sequence goes on along the minus strand of NZ_CAXUPH020000004.1, from coordinate 384,967 downwards.
CGACGACTTGGCCTCGGCGGTCAGCCGGAACGCTTCTTCGCGCGCCGCGGTGACGATGTCCTCGGCTTCCTTCTCGGCTTCCTCGCGACGGCGCGCGTAGTCCTCGAGCAGGGCCTTCGCTTCGGCGCGCAGCGCCTCGGCTTCGGCGAGGTCGGTCTCGATCTTCTTGATGCGCTCATCGAGCATCTTGGTGATCATCTTGGGCACGCCGAAATAGACGACGATACCGATGAAGATCACCAGCGCGATGGTTGCCCAGATGGTGGCGCCGGTGGTGGCGTCAAACCCGAAGGCCCACATGCTGCCTTACTCCTTCGAAACCGCGGCGACCGCGGCGCGGGCTTCAGCCGCGGTGACAGTGCCCGAGATCTTGGCGACCAGCGCCTGGGCGGTCTCGGCTGCGATGCCGCCAACATTGGCGAGCGCCGCGTCCTTGTCGGCCTGGATGCGGGCCTCGGCTTCCGAGACGCGCTTTGCCAGCGTGGCCTCGACGTCGGCACGGCGGCCGTCGATGTCGGCCTTGATCCCGGCGCGGGTTTCCTCGGCGATGCCGTGGGCGTTCTTGCGGGCCTCGGCCAGCGCTGCCTCATAGGCGGCGGCGGCCTTCTCGGTCTCCTGGCGGAGCCGCTCGGCTTCCTTCAGGTCGCCTTCGATACGGGTCCGGCGCGTTTCGAGGATCGAGCCGATGCGGGGCAGGGCCACGCGGCTCATCAGGAAATACAGCGCTGCGAAGGTGATAGCGAGCCAGAGCAGCTGGCCACCGAAGCTCGCCGGATCGAAGGGCGGAAACACCTCCGAATGCGCCTCGGTCGAAGCATGCGTGTCGGTCGCGCCATGGGCGTCGGCCGGTGCTGTATGCTCACCTTCGGCGGCATGCTCCTCGGCGGGTGCGACGACCTCGCCCTGCTGGAGCGCGTCGCCACTTTCGGCCTGCGCCACGATAATGATGTCTTGGGCTGAACCCGCCATCTCGAAACCCTTTTGCGGCCGTTAAAGCCCCGGATCGAAACCCGGAGCCCTTACTCGGTCTGCGCTAGCGCAGCCCGTCGCGAAATCAGACTGCGAACAGCAGCAGGAGCGCGATCAGGAACGAGAAAATGCCCAGAGCTTCGGTCACGGCGAAACCGAAAATCAGGTTACCGAACTGGCCCTGAGCCGCTGCCGGGTTGCGCAGTGCGCCCGACAGGAAGCTACCGAAAATGTTGCCCACGCCGATGGCGGCGCCGGCCATACCCACGGCCGCAATACCCGCGCCGATAAACTTTGCTGCTTCAGCTTCCATTTGTAGTCTGCTCCATTTTGCGACCGATTGGCGACGCTTGCCGTCGCCTCACTGTGAACCGGCCTAGATCAATGCGACGGATGGATCGCATCGTTGATGTACATCGAGGTCAGCACTGCAAAGACGTAGGCCTGCAGGGCCGCCACGAGGAATTCGAGCGCCGTGATCGCCACGGTCATGATCAGCGGCAGCAGCGCACCGAGCCAGCCGAGAAAGCCCAGGCCACCCAGCGTCACGATGAAGCCCGCGAACACCTTGAGGGTGATGTGACCGGCGAGAATGTTGGCGAAGAGACGAACCGAGAGCGAGATCGGGCGCGAGAGGAAGGAAACCACCTCGATCGGCACCACGATGGGGAGCACATAGCCCGGCACACCCGACGGCACGAACAGTTTGAAGAACTTCAGCCCGTTCTTGTAGACGCCGTAGACGATGACCACCACGAACACCAGGAGCGCCAGCGCGAAGGTGATGATGATGTGGCTGGTGAAGGTGAAGAAGAACGGGATCATGCCGAACATGTTGGCGACGAGCACGAACATGAACAGCGAGAACACGAAGGGGAAGAACTTCATGCCAGCCTTGCCGGCCGAGTCCGACACCATTTTGGCGACGAACTCGTAGAGCATCTCGGAGACCAGCTGCACCCGGTTCGGCACCAGGCTGCGCTTCTGCGTCGAGAGCAGGAGGTAAAGGGCGATGACACCAACCGACAGCACCATGAACAGGGCTGAGTTGGTGAAGGAAACGCCGCCTTCACCGAAGGAGACGATATCGGTGATCTGGAACTGGTGGATCGGGTCGACTTTATTCGGATCGGCCAACTGCTGTTCCCTTTAGGCTTGGAGCCTTCACTCGTCTTCTTCGTCGTCCGGCGCGCGCATGGCGACCGTGGGCGGCGGCGCCGCCCGGTTCATTTCCGCTGCAGAACGCACCACGTTGAGCACGCCCGCCGCAAAGCCGACCAGCAACATCACCAGCATCAGCCAGGGACCGGTCCTCAGCCACAGATCGAGCAGGTAACCGATACCCGCGCCGACCAGGATGGCCGCAATAAATTCCGTTCCGAGTCGCATGCCCCGGTTCCAGCCGGACATGTTCCGGTTGGCCGCAGCAATTTCCGCGTCGCCCGGTGCTTGCTCGGAGGCCTGCGCCCGCTTGATGCGAGCTGCAAGATCCGAGGTCAGCGACCCTGATTTCCCATCACTCGGCGAGCGCCCGGTATTGCGTGACTTTGCCATCCCGCTCTCCCATGCGCCTCCGGGCCTTAACAGGAACTGGAGCCCCTCGAAGTCGCGGGCAACATAGTGGCGCCCCCTACCAGTGTCAAGGCTGTGAACAGACTGCTAACGCTTTGATAAATAAGGAAGTTTATCCGACGAAAGGAGGTGTGACATTGAGTCATCGCGACTCTGGCCGCCACTATTGCGGCAAGGATGGGGCGTCAGCTCGCCACCCGCACCGCTGCCTCGGCGCCCTTGAGGTCCACCGAGACCAGTTGGCTGACCCCGCGCTCGGCCATGGTGACGCCGAACAACCGGTCGACCCGGGCCATGGTAATCGGATTGTGGGTGATCACCAGGAAGCGGGTTTCCGTCCGCTCGGTCATCATGTCGAGCAGGTTGCAGAAGCGCTCGACATTGGCGTCGTCGAGCGGCGCGTCGACCTCATCGAGCACGCAGATCGGCGCCGGGTTGGTGAGGAACACCGCAAAGATCAGCGACATCGCCGTGAGCGCCTGCTCGCCGCCCGACAGCAGCGTCATGGTTGTCGGCTTCTTGCCCGGCGGCCGCGCCAGAATCTCGAGCCCGGCTTCCAGCGGATCGTCGCTCTCGACGAACTGCAGCTCGGCGGTACCCCCGCCGAACAGCGAGGTGAACAGCTCCTGGAAATGCGCGTTGACCTTCTCGAACGCCTCGTTGAGCCGCTGCCGGCCCTCGCGGTTGAGGCTCTGGATGCCGCCTCGCAGTTTGGCGATCGCCGCGATCAGGTCGTCGCGATCCTTGACCATCAGGTCGAGCTTTTCACGGACCTCTTCGGATTCCTTTTCGGCGCCGAGGTTCACCCCGCCCAGCCGCTCGCGCTCTGCCTTCAGCCGGTCGACCTGCGATTCGACCTGGGGCTCGGGAGGCAAAGCGTGTTCCGGCCTGATACCGGCGAGCTGCGCCGTCTGCGAGGCCTCGATGTTGAGCGTCTCGTGCACCTGCCGCTCGATCTGGTGGCGCTGCGCGATGAGGCCCTTGATCCGCTCCTCGACCCGCGCCAGCTCGGCCCGGAAACCGGCGAGCGCGTCATGCGCCAACCGCTGCGCCTTGTCCGCCTCGCGGTGCCGGGTATCACCGACACCAAGCGCGTCGGTCGCCGCCTTGTGCGCCTCGCGCGCCACGGCGATCTCGGCATCGAGGGTGCGGCGACGCTCGGAGAGGCTCTCAGGCGACGCCTGCAGCACGGTGATCTGCTCGCGTACTTCGGCGGTACGGGCGTCGAGCGTTGCCAACTGCCCAGCGGCGCCCTCACGACGGCGGGACCATGCGGCGACGTCGGCGGCGATCTGGGTGAGGCGCGCACTGCGCATCCGCGCCGCCGTCTCGAAGCCGCCGAGCTTCAGCCGCGCCTGGTCGGCTTTCTCGCGCAGCCCGCTGAGCAGTGACTGCAGCGATGTCGCCAAAGCCGCAGCTTCGGTTTCATCGCCGGCGTCCCACAGCAACAGCTCCGCCTCGGTGGCCGCAGCGACTGCCTCGGCGAGGTTCGCATCGAGCCGGGTCCGCGTCTCATCGAGCGCCACCTGGCGAGCGGCGAGATCGCTGATGGCGCGCTGCGCCTTATCCAGCTCGCCCTGGGCGACGGCAATCTCGCGCTGCGCGTTCCGCCAGGCGTCGCGCTTCAGCCGCTCGTCGGTGCGGGCCGCGTCCAGCGCTTCGGCCAGCGCCGTGGCATCGGCACGCCGGCTGTTGCGCCGGGCCCGTACGTCCTCCACTTCGGCTTCGAGCTCAGCCAGGCGGTTGCGCTGCGCCAGCCGCTCCGCCGCAGCGGTCGGCGCATCGGCGGCGGCGACGAAACCGTCCCAGCGCCACAGCCCACCGGCCCTGGTGGTCAGCCGCTGTCCGGGCTGCAGCTGCGCCATCAGCCGCGCCGCGTCTGCCGCGTCGACCAGCCCGATCTGGTCGAGCCGGCGTTTCAGCAGCGAGCTGCCTGACACGAACTGCGATAGCGGCGTGGCGCCCGCCGGCAAGGTCGGGTCGGCGCCGGCAGCGGCGCCGGCCCAGTGCAACGGCGCGCCGGCATCGGATGAGGCATCGAGATCGTCGCCGAGCGCCGCGCCGAGCGCCGTTTCATAGCCCGCTGCAACTTTGAGCTGATCGACCACTGCCGGCCACTTGCTGGCGCCGCCATGGTTGAGGATACGGCTCAGCGTCTGCGCCTCGGCTTCCAGCCGGTTCAACGCTGCCTCGATCTGCTGCAGTTCCGGGCGCAGCGCGTCGGCGGCGGCCTGCGCGGCGACAGCGGCAGTCTCGGCGGTGACGGCGGCAGTTTCCGCCGCCTTGGCATGGTTCTGCGCCATGTCGAGCGCTTCGCGCCCGGCGTTCAGCGTCGCGTCGGCGCCGAGGGTGCGTGCCAGTTGCTCGGCTTCGCGCGCCACGTCGGCGATCTGCGTCTCGAGTCGTGTCACCCGCGAGCGCCCCTCGGCAACGCTGCGCTCGGCTGCGCCGCGTCGGGCCCGCAACTGCGCCAGGGCATCGGCGGCGGCGCGGGCCTCACCCTCGGCCTTGGCCACTTCGCTTTGCGCGGCTTCGGTCGCCGCCCGCGCGGCTTCGAGCGCCTGCTGTTCGCCCGCCGCTTCCGCTTCGAGGCGGCTGCGCTCTTCATGCGCCGCCTCGAGGGCGTCGTCGCTCTCGCCGACCAGCGCGCGCTCGCGCACCGCATCCTGTTCGATCTGTTTCAGCCGTTCGCCGAGTTCATTGAGCCGCGCCGCAGCCCGTCTTGCCTCACCCTCGAGCTGCTCGGCGAGAATGGTCAGCCGCTGCAGCACGGCGCCGGCGGCGGCTTCCTTGTCGCGCAATGGCGCCAGCGCCTTGTCGGCGAGGAACACCACTTTCTGGGCTTCGAGCTCGATATGCTGCGCTTCGGCAAGATCACGCACCAGCTTGGCCTGCGCGGCCTCGGCATCCTTCTCGTTGAAGCGCGCGGCGATCCAGCGGATGTGAAACAGCGTTGCTTCGGCCTTGCGGATATCGCCGCTCAGGGCGCGATAGCGCACGGCCAGCCGGGCCTGTCGCTTCAGCGTTTCGAGCTGCTGCTCGACCTGGGCGATGACGTCGTCGACGCGTTCGAGATTCTGTTCCGCCGCGCGCAGCCTGAGCTCGGCCTCATGCCGGCGCGAGTGCAGCCCCGAAATGCCGGCGGCCTCTTCGAGCAACGCCCGGCGTTGCTGCGGCTTGGCGGCGATCAGTTCGCCGATCTGGCCCTGGCGAACGAGGGCAGGGGAGTGGGCGCCGGTCGAGGCATCGGCGAACAGCAATTGCACATCGCGCGCCCGGACTTCCTTGCCGTTGACGCGATAGACCGAGCCTTCTTCGCGCTCGATCCGCCGCGTAACTTCCAGCACGTCGGCGTTGTTGAGCGGGGCCGGGGCAGTGCGGTCGGAATTGTCGAGAACGAGGGTGACTTCGGCGGTGTTGCGGCCGGGCCGGCTGCCCGAGCCGGAAAAGATCACGTCGTCCATGCCCGAAGCCCGCATCGCCTTGTACGAGCTTTCGCCCATCACCCAGCGCAGCGCTTCGACGAGGTTGGATTTGCCGCAGCCGTTGGGTCCCACCACGCCGGACAGACCGGGCTCCAGGTAGAGCTCGGTCTGGTCGCAGAAGGATTTGAAGCCGTGCAGTTTGAGGCGCGTGAATTTCATCGCGCGCCCCTGGGGGGCAGCGCGTTAGGAGAGCAGCGGATCGATTTCGGCCTTGAGAGCCTCAAACGAGTTTTCTCCAGTCAGCATCTTGCCGTTGATGTAGAACGTCGGCGTGCCCTGGAGCTTGAACTCGTCCAGCGCCTGATCCCGCACCGCTTCCAGTCCCTTGAACAGGTCCTGATTCGTCAAGGCAGCGTCGTAGGTTTCCTTGGTAAAACCAAGCTGCTGAGCGATGCCGAAGATGGCGTCATTGGGCGTGTTGGATGCGGCCCACTGGTCCTGCGTCTTGAAGAAGGTGTCGATCACCTCGTGATACTTCTCCGGGCCAGCCGCTTCGGCGAGCATGAACACCACGGCATCCAGCACATTGCGCATGAACGGGCGCGGGATGAACTGGATCTTGTTGGTGTCGATGTACTCGGTCTTGAGCTGCGGATAGACGGTGTTGGTGAACGCAGCGCAGTGCGGGCAGGTCGGCGACAGGTACTCGATCAGCGTCACCTTGGCGTCCGCCGGCCCAAGCGGGTGGTCGGCTACGCCACCGGCCGGCGCCATCAGCTTGGCCTGGTCGAACTGCTGGGCGAGGGCGCCGGTGGCGCCGAACAGGAAGGACACGCTGGTCCCCGCCGCTGCCGCGACGACAGCTGCGCCGGACCCGATGAGAATGTTGCGACGGTTGGCCACGAGTTTCACTCCGTTTTTTCGTTGCTCGCCCTAATATCGGGGCAAACTAGGCCGGGCAAGTTCAACCGGCGATGAACACTTCGCGATGTCCCGCAGGGCAAATCGCTCCAGTGCAGCGATTGAGGCGCGAAGGCCATACGAGCTGCGCTCGAATGGCAACGCGGAATAGGCACTGATCAATCGGGCTTTCTCCGGGCGATCGCCTGTCCGAGTTGTCTGAGGGCGTCACGTACCCCCGGATCGCTGACCCGCTCGACCGTGCGGCTGATCCGCGCCCGGGCGACCTCCGGCAGCGCCGGGACTGTCTCGGGCACTGCATCCTCGATCGCGAACGGTTCGGCACTGAGCCGGACCTGCCCGACGAGGAAATAGCCATAATACCGGTTGATCGAGGCCGCGACCCGCTGACCTTCGTGCGCCAGCGCCAGGGCATGGCCGGGGTGACAGCGGAGGTAAAGCGTCGCCCCCTCGGCGCCTTTTTCGCCGCGCGGCCAGCTCAGCTTGTCCGGCCGAGTCACCTTGTCGTACGGCGCCGGCGCGATGGTCGGCCAGTGCGAGAGGATGTCGCGGCTGGCAAAGCCGCGCTTCTTCAGCGCCGGATCGAGCACCCCGCCAAGCGCCTCGGCCACGCCGACGGCGCGGTTGAGCCGTTTGGGCGGCGCATCGTCCTTGGGTTTCGATTTCGGCTTGTCCGCCACTGGTAACAACTTCCCGCCGCCGCTTGCGCCCGCTGCTGCGGCGCGCCATCTGTGGCCGCTATCATGTCAAATGCCGCGCCCCAGCAAAACCCCGTGCCGCTCGACGCCGCCGCCGTACTCGCCTGGTACGATCGGCACGCGCGCAGCCTGCCATGGCGGGTCGGACCGGCCGACCGCGCCCGCGGTATCCTAGCCGATCCCTATCGCGTCTGGCTCAGCGAAATCATGCTGCAGCAGACCACGGTTGCAGCGGTCGGGCGCTACTACGCGCGCTTCCTCCACCTCTGGCCGACCGTCGCCGATCTCGCCGCATCGCCGCTCGAAGCCGTGCTCGTCGAGTGGGCGGGGCTCGGCTATTACGCCCGGGCCCGCAACCTCCATGCCTGCGCCAAGGCCGTGGTCGAGCGCTTCGGTGGCCGGTTCCCGACCAGCTCGGCGGAACTGCTGACCCTGCCCGGCATCGGGCCTTACACCGCCGCAGCCATTGCCGCGATCACCGGCGACGAGCGGGTGGCGGTGGTCGATGGCAATGTCGACCGGGTGGTGGCGCGCTACCTGGCGCTCGACGTGCCGGTGCGCGACGCCAAGGACCTGGTGCGGGGGACGGTGCAGGCGGTGGTGCCTGAGCGGGCGGGGGATTTCGCGCAGGCGCTGATGGATCTTGGCGCCACCATCTGCGCGCCGCGCAACGCCAGTTGCATGCTCTGCCCGATCCAGCCGGGCTGCCGCGGCGCCAAGCTTGATCCGCTGCTCTATCCGGTGAAGCCTGAGAAGGCGGACCGTCCCACCCGCTACGGCCATGCCTTCGTCATGCGCGATGCCGATGGCGATGTGTACCTGCAGACCCGGGCCGAGAAGGGGCTGCTGGCGCAGATGACCGAGACACCGGTCTCGGACTGGACGCCGGACAAGCGCGCCGTGGTGCATCCAGTGGCTTCCGACTGGCGCTATGATGGACAGGTTGTCCACGTCTTCACCCATTTCCGGCTCGAGCTCGACGTATGGTCGGCTGTGGTGGCCGATCCGGCCGAGCTCAAGGCGGGCTGGTGGGCCGATCCGCGCGAACTCGATGCCGAAGCCCTGCCGAGCGTCTTCCGCAAGGTGCTGGCCGCTGCTGGAGTGGAGTAAGGGGAGCCTCGGCAGTCCAACCCACTCGATGTCATCCCTGCGAAAGCAGGGACCCAACTCTCAGCTGGCGCAGGCGGTGGGATGGGTCCCTGCTTTCGCAGGGATGACACCCTGTGGGTTGGTGAGTTTGGCTCACAAGATCATCCCCACAAACGAAAGCCGCCGGCTCTTTCGAGCCGGCGGCGAGCGCAGCCTGAGTTGAATTGGAGGTCAGATTCAGGCCGAAAGTCGTTCCATCTGGGCGCGCACCTGGCTGCGCAGATCGTCGATAGGGGCAAGCCGGCTGCCCTGCCGCGCATGCCAGAAGGTCCAGCCGTTGCAGGCCTCTGCCCCCTGCACCAGCGCGCCGACCCGGTGGATCGAACCCATATGGCCGCCCGAGACCAGCGAGCCATCGGCGCGCACCAGTGCGCTCCAGCGCTGGCGATCATCGTAGAGCTCGGTGCCCGGGGCGATCAGCCCCATTTCGACCAGCGAACCGAAGGCCACGCGCGGTGCGGCGCGCTTCGATACTGCCGTCTCGATGGTGGCGGCGTTGAGCGGGCGGATCGAGGCGATGCGCTTCAGCGCGCCGGCGATATAGGTGTCCTCGCGTTCGATGCCGATGAAGTGGCGGCCGAGTTTCTTGGCCACCGCGCCGGTGGTGCCGGTGCCGAAGAACGGATCGAGCACCACGTCGCCGGGTTTGGTCGTCGCGCTGATCACCCGGTAGAGCAGGGCTTCCGGCTTCTGCGTCGGGTGCAGCTTTTCGTCGTCGTCGTCCTTCAGGCGCTCGGCCCCGGTGCAGATCGGGAACAGCCAGTCCGAGCGCATCTGCACGTCGTCATTGGCCTGCTTCATCTGCTCGTAGTTGAAGGTGACGCGACTGTCGCGATCCTTGGCGGCCCAGATCAGCGTCTCGTGCGCGTTGGTGAACCGGGTGCCGCGGAAGTTGGGCATCGGGTTGGCCTTGCGCCAGATCACGTCGTTGAGGAGCCAGTAGTCGAGATCCTGCAACGCCGCACCGACGCGGAAGATGTTGTGGTACGAGCCGATCACCCAGATGGCGCCATCCGGTTTCAGGATGCGCCGCGCGGCCTTCAGCCAGGCGCGTGTGAAGATGTCGTAATGGGCGAAGCTGTCGAACTTGTCCCAATCGTCGTCGACGCCGGCAACGCGCGACTGGTCCGGCCGGGTCAGGCCCTGGTCCAGCTGCAGGTTGTAAGGCGGGTCTGCGAATACGAGGTCAACCGAGCCGGCCGGCAAGGCATTCATGTGCTTGATGCAATCGCCCACAAGGATGGTGTCGATGGGGAGCAGGCTCCCCTCCGCATTGGCGGAAGCCGCCATACGCGCGGTACGCAACATAACTCGAACCCTGACGCAGTACTAACGGGATCGGTTGTAAGGCGTTAGGGTTAAAGGGGATTTAAGCTTCGCGGTTAGCGAGAGGTTAAGGCGCGGATACGTGTCGTCCGCCTCAGGCGGCGATCGTCTTCATCCGCTGCGCCTGGATGCAGGGGGCGAAATCCATGCGGTGGTGGCGGCCCGGACCGTGCGCGGTGAGGGCTTCGAGGTGCTGCGGCGCCGCATAGCCCTTGTGGCTCGAGAAGCCGAATTGCGGTTCTTCGAAGTCCATGATCAGGCACATCCGGTCGCGGGTCACCTTGGCGACGATCGACGCCGCGGCGATCGATACCGAGCGCCCGTCGCCGCCGACGATCGCCTCGCCGGGGCAGGGCAGGTCCTTGGGCAGCTTGTTGCCGTCGACCAGGATGTGGTCGGCCTTCACCTGCAGTCCCAGCACCGCCTTGCGCATCGCCCAGAGCGAGGCCTGCAGGATGTTGAGCTGTGCGATGATCGTCGGCGGCGCCACCACGATCGAAACGATGGCCGACGCCATGATCTTCTCGTACAGCGCTTCGCGCTGCGCGGCGGTCAACACCTTGGAGTCGTTGAGACCTTCCGGCACCTTGCGATGGTTGAGGATCACCGCCGAAACCACCACCGGTCCGGCCAGCGGGCCGCGCCCGACCTCATCGACGCCACAGACGAATTTCGCCCCGCGCTTGATGGCGGCACGCTCGAACTTGAGCGTCGGCTTGCTGATGATGACGGGCGAATCGGAGGGCATGTCCTCAAGCATCGCCATGCACGCCTGCGGGGCAAGTGGCATCTGTGTTACCAGCTTCTCGTTCCTCTCGCTCGGCGTCGTACGCCTCGAGATTGGCGAAACCGCGGTGGACGTCGGGCGCATCCTTGCGCGTGCTTCACGTCCCCCTCTCTGGCGAAAACTAAGGACTTAGCTGCGCTAAGCCCAAGTTTTCGCTTTCTCCCCCGCCAAGGGGGAGATGGTCGGTGGCCTCCATCCGCATTGGAGCAGCAGTCGGGACTCTCCCCCTTGGCGGGGGAGAAAGCAAAATCTTAGGTTTAGCCGTTTGGCTAAGCCTTAGATTTTGCCAGAGAGGGGGTCCTGGGAGCCACGGATCCCGCTCAGAACAACGTCATCTGTCCGTCGTCCACCGTCGGCGGCGTGAACAGATCGGTGCGCAGCGGCGCGATCGGCCGGTCGAGCTTGTAGCGTGCCTTGGCGAGGTCGACGCGCTGGCGCAGCAGGGTCGCGTATGGACCCTCGCCGACGAAACGCGTGCCGAAATTCGGGTCGTTGTCCTTGCCGCCACGCGTGTCGCGCACGAGGCTCATCACGTGGCTCACCCGGTCGGGGAAATGCCGCAGCAGCCACTCGCGAAAAATGTCGCGCACTTCCCCCGGCAGCCGCAGCAGGATGGCATTGGCGCCCACCGCGCCCTGCGCCGCCGCGGCGTCGAGGATCCGTTCGAGCTCCATGTCGTTGATCGCCGGGATCATCGGCGCCGCCATCACCGTGGTCGGAATGCCCGCTTCCGACAGCAGCCGCACTGCCTCAAGGCGCTTTTCCGGCGTCGAGGCCCGCGGCTCCATCTTGCGCGACAGGATGTGGTCCATGCTGGTGATCGACAGCGCCACGCGCACCAGGTTCTGCTCGGCGAGCGGCTTCAGGATATCGAGGTCGCGCACCACCAGCGCCGATTTCGTGGTGATGGTCACCGGGTGTTTGGTCTCGAGCAGCAATTCGAGGATGCCGCGGGTCAGCTTATGCTGCCGCTCCGCCGGCTGGTACGGGTCGGTATTGGTGCCCATGGCGATGGGCTTGGGCTTATAGCGCTTGTCGGCCAGCTCGCGCCGCAGCAGCTCGACGGCGTTGGCCTTCACATAGATGTCGCGCTCGAACTCCAGCCCCGCCGAGTGCCCGAGATAGGCGTGGGTCGGGCGGGCGAAGCAATAAGAGCACCCATGCTCGCAGCCGCGATAGGCGTTGATCGAGCGATCAAAGCCGATATCCGGGCTTTCGTTGCGGGTGATGATCGATTTGGCGCGCTCGACATGCTCGATGGTTTCGAACGGCTTCAAATCCTCGACCTGTCCCCAACCGTCGTCGAACTCTTCGCGGCTCTGCCTATCGAAGCGACTGCCCTTGTTGGTCTGCGCGCCACGGCCACGATTGAGCGCCGGGTCGACGTAACGCCGCGCGATCAGGTCCGCATCGCGGGTGCCGTTCAACCGCTCCAGTTGCTCGAAGTTAGGGGCGCTGACCCGCATGTCCGTTCTCCAAACCCTTAAGCGACTCGCCACGGGTAACGTTCCATTAGGAATAGCATCCCAATGAGAACAGAACAAGAACAAACCGGTGGAGAGAGAGCGCCGCGGCATTGACCCGATGGCGCCGGCTGCTAGCTTAGATGGGTCAGAAAAGGAGAGGCAGGTGCGGTTAGCCCTGTCCCGCTTCGGCGGTCCTGGCCTTCGCTTCGGCGACCGAGTCCCATGGCCTTGAACGCTGCTCCATCGGGGAGCGGCGCAGTGAAAGGTCTTGGCCAAATGAAGCCTGCAGTTTCCGTCATTACCCTCGGCACCACCGACCTCGCCCGCTCGCGGCGCTTTTACAGCGAAGGGTTCGGGTGGACGCCAGCCTATGAGAGCGATGTGATCGTCTTCTACCAGCTCAACGGCATGGTGCTCGGTACCTTCCTGACCGCTGAGCTGGAGGCGGACATGAACCGCACCGGGCTGCGGACGCCGGGTGCCTTCGCCTTAGCCCACAACGTCGCCACTGCGGGCGAAGTGGCGCCGCTGATCGCGCAATTGGCGGCGGCCGGTGGCAGGGTCATCCGTCCGGCCGACGCCCCGCCGCATGGCGGGCTACGCGGCTATGTCACCGACCCCGACGACCATGCCTGGGAAGTCGCATGGAATCCGGGTTTTTCCATGGATGACGCGGGCAACGTGACGTTCGGGTTGTAACCCCGCCACCCCCGGGAGAAATCTGCAGAGGGCCGCGCCGTATCGCGGCCCTTGAGCGGGTGCGGCTCAGCCCCCGAACAGGCCCCAGCGGCCCCAGGCGATGAACACCGCGAGCGCCAGCAGAACCAGGTTCATCGGCAGCGATTTGGCGGTCTCGCCGCGCCGGGCGTGAAAGCCGATCGCCAGGATCTGCACCAGCACCAGCGCGACGGCAGCAAGCGTCGTGAGCCAGGGCAGGATGCCGGTCAGCATCGGCAGGATCAGGCCGATGGCGCCGAGCACCTCGGCCCAGCCGACGAAGCGCGTGAGCCGCGGGTACTCGGCGGGCCAAGCCATCATCTTGGTGAGGTCGGCGATTGGGCGGATCGCCTTCATGCCTCCCGCCATCAGGTAGAGCAGTGCGAGAACAACCTGAGCAGTCCACAGCCAGAAATTGAGGGAAGTGAGGAAATCCATGCGCCGAGCCCAACCTTCGTGGATGGCCCCATGCCATCGCAAGACCCGGAACGTAGTGAGCGACGATTTATCCCACAATCACAGTTCAGCTGGAAACATCGTGCAGGAATCTGCATAATGCGCCGATGGTACTCGAAGGAATCGATGTCTTCGTCCGCGTGGTGCAGGCCGGCAGCTTTGCTGCAGCGGCCCGGCTCCTCGGCATGCCCACGACCACGGTTTCGGCGCGCATCGCCCGGCTCGAGGAGCGCTTGGGTGTCACGCTGATCCAGCGCTCGACCCGGCGTATGCATGTGACCGAGGCGGGCGCAGCCTATTTTGGCCACTGCATCGAAGCGCTCAACGCGCTGGAGGCGGGAGAGAGCCAACTGGCGGCGGCCGGCACCGAGCCCACCGGGCTGCTGCGGATCACCGCGTCCGCCGACGTCGCCAACACAGTGCTCCCTTCCCTCTGCGCTGAGTTTCTGGCCGCCTACCCGAAGGCCGATATCGAGCTTATCGTCACCAGTCGTATCGTCGATCTTATCGCCGAAGGTGTTGACCTCGCGCTCCGCGTCGGCCCGATGCAGGACTCGACACTGGTGAGCCGCCGCCTCGCATCGGCGGTCCTCGGCCTGTGGGCCAGCCCCGCCTATCTTGATCGTCGCGGCCGCCCCGCTTCGCCCGACGAGCTCGCCGGCCACGACATCATCCGATTTTCGCGCATCACGCAGGGCTTTCGGCTGATCGCCGGCAACCACAGTTTTGCGCTTCCCGAGGGTCGGCTCAAAGCCGACGACATGCAGACCGTTCGCAGCCTGGTGCTGCGAGGCTTGGGGATCGGGCCGTTGCCCGACTTCACCCGGCTGACGCCGGAGCTATCGCTCGAGCGCGTTCTGCCCGAGTACAGCACCGAGCCCGGCAACGTGTACTTCGTCTACCCGGCGCAACGCTTTGTCACCGCGAACGTCCGCGCCTTCATGGACCTGGCGAAGGACTGCTAACCCTAGCCCGCGACCTTCGAGAAATCCGCCACCTGCCGCATGGTGTCACGCAGCTTGCTGAGGAGGCTCAGCCGGTTGGTCCGGATCGCCGCATCCGGATCGTTGACCAGCACCGCTTCGAAGAACTTGTCGACCGGCTGGCGCAGCGTGCCGAGTGCGGTGATGGCGCCCTGGTAGTCATTGGCGGCGACCTTGGCAGCGACGGCCACATCGACAGAGGCGATGGCCTCGGCCAGCGCCGCTTCCTCACTGAGCGACAGCAGCGCCGGGTCGACCGGCGCGGCAAAACCCTTGCCGTCCTTTTTCTCCTCGGCGGCGAGGATGTTGGCGGCGCGCTTGTAGCCGGCGAGGAGGTTCTTGCCATCCTCGGAACCGAGCAGCTTCGACAGCGCCTCGACCCGCTCGGTGATCTCCAGCATGTCGTTGCTGTCCTTGCCGATCACCGCATCGACCAGGTCGTGGCGGGCGCCGGCATCGCGCAGCGTCACCTTCAGCCGGTCGTGGAAGAAGCTCAGCAGGTCCTGCTCGACCTCGAGCGGGAAGCGCAGGTTGTTGTCGGTGACGATGCGGATGACGCCCAGCGCCGCGCGCCGCAGCGCAAACGGGTCGCGCGAGCCGGTGGGTTTCTCATCGATCGACCAGAAACCCTTCAGCGTATCGAGCTTGTCGGCCAGCGCCACGGCGATGGCGACCGGTTCGCCCGGCACCAGGTCGGTGGGGCCGAGCGGCTTGTAGTGGTCGGCGATCGCATTGGCGATGGCCATCGGCTCGCCCTGCGCCAGCGCATAATAGCGGCCCATGATGCCCTGCAGCTCGGGGAACTCGCCGACCATGCCGGTGGTGAGGTCGGCCTTCGCCAGCATGGCGGCGCGCTTCGCCAGGTCGGGGTTGGCCCCGACCTTGGGCGCGATCTCGCCGCTGAGCTTCACCAGCCGTTCGACGCGCTGGAACTGCGTCCCGAGCTTGGCGTGGAACACGCTCTCCTCGAGCTTGGGCAGGCCATGCTCGAGCGGCAGCGCCAGGTCGGTCTGGTAGAAGAACCGCGCGTCCGACAGGCGGGCGCGGATGACCCGCTCGTTGCCGGCGACGATGGTCTTGCCGCCGTCGGCCGCGACCTGGTTCGAGGTGATGATGAAGAACGGCGCCAGCTTGCCCGAGCTGTCGCGCAGGCAGAAGCACTTCTGGTTGGCGCGGATGGTGGCGATGATCACTTCCTCGGGCACTTCGAGGAAGGCCGGATCGAACGACCCCATCATCACCACCGGCCATTCGACGAGGCCGGCGACTTCTTCGAGCAGGCCTTCGTCATGGATGACGTTGAGCCCCTGCGCGAAGGCGAGGTTGTCCGCGTCGGCCTTGATGATTTCCTTGCGCCGGTCGATGTCGAGAACGACCTTGGCCTTTTCCAGCGCCTGCACGTAATCGTCGAAGCGCTTCACCCGGATCGCGTCGGGCGCGAGAAAGCGGTGGCCGAAGGTGGTCTGGCCGGAAGCAACAGTGTTCGACTTGAACGGGATGACCACCGGCTCGTCATTGTCGGTGCCGAACGTCGCGGTGATAGCGCGCAGCGGCCGCACCCAGGTCAGCCCGCCATTGCCCCACTGCATGGATTTCGGCCAGTCGAAGCCGGTGATCACCTTGGGTAAGAGGGTCGCGAGAATGTCGGTCGCCTCGGCGCCTTTCTTCTCGATATGCGCGACGTAGAACTCGCCCTTCTTGGGGTCGGCCTCGATCTTGGCCTCTTCGATCGAGCCCAGTCCCGCCGCCTTGAGGAAGCCGTCGATCGCCTGCTGCGGCGAGCCGACCCGCGGGCCCTTGCGTTCTTCGCGGGTGTCGGGGGAACGGGCCGGGAGCCCGGTAACTGTCAGCGCCAGCCGGCGTGGCGTGACGAACGCCTTGGCGCCCTCGTAGACGAGGCCGGCATCGACCAGCGCATTGGTCACGGCCTTCTTCAGGTCCTCGGCGGCCTTGCGCTGCATGCGCGCAGGGATTTCTTCCGAGAACAGTTCAACGAGGAGTTCGGGCATCTCTTAACCGGGCGTTTGAAAGCGCGGTTTGCCTAGCAAGGGCAGGGGAGATTGTCCATTGCGGGGTTGGCGACGTGACTGACGTCGCCGGTCTGGTGGCCGATGGCCGGCGCGATAGTCCTTTACTCAGCGATGTCATTCTCGCGTAGGCGGGAACCCAGTGCGGACTATCGGCGCTCGCTAACGCTGAGGCATCCCACTGGGTCCCGGCCTTCGCAGGGATGACGCCGGTGGGTAGGCGATATGAAGCGGCTTAGGGGAGGTTTGGTCCTACCACCCGCCGCCGCCACCACCGCCACCGCCACCCCCGGAGCCGCCGCCTCCTCCTCCGCCGCCGCTGGAAAAGCCCGAGCCCGACGATGAGCTCGGCTGTGCCGCGACCATGGCGGCGCTCATGCCTGATGCTACCGACGACACCGAGTTGGCGAAGCCCCCCGAGCTGTTCGACCAGTTACGACCGGTATAGAAGCCCGGCGCGTAGCTGCTGCCCTCTGCGTCGGCGACGGCGTTGCGGGCGAGTTCGGCTTCGAAGTGCTCGGACCACGGTTTTTCGACACCGAGCGCAATGGCATAGGGCAGGATGCGCTCGAAGCGCTCCACGGTCATCGGCGGCTCGTTGGTCATGTTCAGCCGGTTCTTTTCGGCGGTGTTCATGTACATCTTGAAGCCGTCGAGCTGGTCCATGACCTGACGGCCTTGCACCGTCGGCGCCCGCATCAGCACGGCGAACAGCACATTGACGAAGATGATCGATGCGGCGCCGATCAGCGCCGCATCGGGGCGGAACTCGCCGATCCGGAAGTCACCGAGAAAGCTCGCGCCGGCGCCGATCAGGTTGCCTCCAAAGATCACCGCCCACACTGCGAAGATGATCTTGGACAGGATCGGGCTGCGCCACAGCCCCCTGAGCACACCGCCCAGAATGCCGAGGAACAGCGCGCCGGCCCCGGCGAAGACCAGCGTGATCGGGTCGATCAGGTCGAACACCACCATGCCGAGGAGGATCAATAGCGAAAACCCGACCCCCACCAGGATGTAGCCGGTATTGTTCCTGAAATAGACCAGCCGGTTCTCGGTTTCGATGGCCGAGACGAACTGGCCGCGCGTCTCGTTCAGCTTGGGACCGGTGGTGGTGTTGACCGTCACCTTGCCCTGCGACTTGAAATAGTCGAACAGCAGCCGCTCGGCTGCCCCGAGATCGTCCGGCGGCGCCTTGCCGGTTACCGTGACGCTAAGCGTCTTCCCCGGATTGTCGATCTTCACCAGCCCTTTGACCCCGAGGTCGAAGATCGAGGCGGTGAAGGCGGTCCAGCCGCTCTTCTCCCAGCCCATGCCGTCGACATATTCGGCGAGCCCCGGCGAGAACCCCTTGGGCGGGTGAAACAGCGGGATGATCGTGCCTTTCTTCGGGTCACGGCCAACCGCGCTCCAGGCGAGGAGGTTGTAAAGCAGCACCAGGCCGACCGCGATACCGGGCACCACGATGTCGCGATGGTCGCTCAGCCAGTAGAGCAGCCGGTCTAGTCCCTGCGGCTCGGCGAGAATGCCCTTTTGAAACGACGCCGCCACGCTGACGCCTTCGCCCGAGCCCAGCGGCCGGTTCACCCGGAAGATCGCCGTGTTGTCGGACGTGCGGGTGATGGTGACGGCCTGCTCCATCGAGCCGGGCGCACCGGTATAGCCGACCAGCCGGTCGATCACGGCGCCCTTGGGCAGGGTGATCGAGGCGACGGCCTGGTCGATCGGAAAATTCCAGTAGTTGCCGGTGGCGTTCCAGAACAGCTCGTCGTGGTCGGCAAAGCTGCGACCCATCCGCGTCATGCTGTAGTGGATGGTGTACTTGTGCCGGCCATAGCTCAGCAGCACGTCGGCATCGCCGATGCGGATGCGCTTGAAGCCGGCGCCGATATTGTCGAGCGAATAGGGTTCCGCCCGGCCATCGCGGAGCACAGTCTTCACCGTGAGGTCGGAGCGGAGCCGCGAGTTGTCCGGATTGATCAGGATCAGCGGGATGTCGCGATAGATGCCGCGGCGGATTTCATAGCCCTCGGCATTGACCTCGATGGTCTCGATGACGTCGACCGAGCCATCGGTGTTGAGGGTGACGGCGGATGAGAACGAGGTGATGGCTTCGCGGGCAGCCGCAGGGAGGGCGAAGAGCAGGGTGAGTAGTGCCAGCAGAATTGCTGCAATTGCGGTGGCTAGCTGCCCCCCACCCCTGTCCCCTCCCCGCAAGGGGGAGGGAGACCAGAACACTGGCGTCGCAGTATGCGTCTCCCTCCCCCTTGCGGGGAGGGGACAGGGGTGGGGGTCCACAGCCACCGGGTTCTCCACCTGACGCTCGACGTCAGAACTTCACCGAAGGCACAGCCCGGTCGGCTTCGTTCTCCAGCTCGAAATACTCGGCCTTCTCGAACTTGAAGGCGTTGGCGACGACGTTGGAGGGGAAGCTCTCGACCGCGGTGTTCAGGTTGCGCGCCGAGCCATTGTAGTAGCGGCGCGCCAGCTGGATTTCGTCTTCGACGTTCTGCAGCGCGCTCTGGAACTCGAGGAAGGTGGTGTTGGCCTTGAGGTCCGGGTAGGCCTCGGCAATGGCGAGGAGCTTGCCCAGCGCACCCGACAGCGCGCCTTCCAGCGCACTGCGCTCGGCCGGACCGGCATTGGCCCCGGCGGTGGCGGCGGCGCGGGCCTGGGTAACGGCCTCGAGCGTTTCGCGCTCGTGGCCCATATAGCCCTTCACCGTCTCCATCAGGTTAGGGATCAAGTCGGTGCGGCGCTTCAGCTGCACGTCGATGCCCGACCAGCCTTCTTCCTTGAGCTGACGCTTAGACACCAGATCGTTGTAGACGAAGATCGCGTAGCCGATGGCGACGACGACGATCGCCAGAATGATCAACCCAGTCATGGAGCCCTCCGCATGTGATGCTCAAACGCGCTCTCAGGTTCGAAAAACGCGGCAAACCAAAGACCCTCAAGTGCCGCAAAGTGGCACCGGACCGTGGGCATCGCAATTGAATTGCGCCGGCTGAATGGGAAATGAACGTGTTTTTGGAAGGGCTTCGCGGCGCGGCCTGAATCTCAAGGTGAACTTGAAGCCGGCAAATTCATGAGGTGAACCAGATTCAGGTTACTCGACTTCGTCGTCCTGCTTCTCGGCTTCCAACACCGGATCAGCCTTGTGCTTGTTCTTGCGCTTGTAGGCCTTGGGATCCGCCTCGACCTTGGGCTGGAACTGCCCCTCGCGCAACGACTTGGCGGCGGCGTTGCGCGGCGCGGTCTGCTTGCGCGTCAGGGCGACGGTGATTTTCTGATCCTTGGCCATAGCTGAGATTAGCGCCGCGGGGCCGGCTTGTCAGTGCCGCTTGAAGTACTGCACTTCGCGCTCGTGCTTTTCGGCGGCCTCGCGACTGTCGAAGGTGCCGAGGTTGCGGCGCTTGCCGGTCTTGGGATCGGTCTTTTTGGAATAGAGCCGGTACTCGCCGGACCTGAGTTTGCGGATCATCGGATATCTCCTTTGGCGGGAGAACGTCGATGTTCGACAGCCGTTCCTGAAGCGCGTCAGCGCTCGGCGAGGCGCGGCATCAGTTCGACGAAGTTGCAGGGCTTGTGCCGGTTGTCGAGCTGGGCCCGCAGGATCCCTTCCCAGGCGTCGCGGCAGGCGCCGCGCGAACCGGGGAGGACGAAGACGAAGGTCTCGCCGATCAGCCCGCCGGTGGCGCGCGACTGCAAAGTGGACGTGCCCACCGTGGTCGAGGAATACTGGTGGAACAGCACCGAAAACCCATCCATCCGCTTCTGGAACAGCGGCTCCAGCGCCTCCGGTGTCACGTCGCGGCCCGAAAAGCCGGTGCCGCCGGTGGTGATGATCGCGTCGACGCCATCGTTCACCACCCACTCCATCACCTTGGCGCGGATCTGGTGGATGTCGTCGCGCACTACGGCGCGCTCGAAGCAACTGTGCCCGTCGGCTTCCATCAGCGATTTCAGCAGGGCGCCCGCGGTATCGGTCTCCAGCGTCCGGGTGTCGGACACCGCGAGCACGGCGATCGACAGCGGTATGAACGGCTTGCTCTGGTCGAGCTCCGATTTGAACATGTGGGCTACTCCGGCTTCGGCTTGTCCGACTTGTCGGTATCACCGGGCGCATCGTTTTTCACGTGCCGTTCGACGATCACCGTCGGCTCGATCGGATCGGGCACCAGCAGTTCGGTTTCCTCGGGCTGGGGGGCCGCCGCCGGCGTGGCCGGGCGGGGCGTCGGCTTTTCCTCGCCGCGCGGATCGAGCGTCACGGTGCCGGGCGATACGCCCTTCTCGGCGCTCATGGCGCGGAAACGGACGCGGCCCGAGGCGTCGCGCACCGGGCGGATCTTCATGCGCAGGAACGCCGTAACCGCAAGCGCTCCATGGAAGGTGGCGGTGACGATGAACAGGCCGACCGGCGCGATGGCGTTCATCACCCAGCTGGCGATGATCGGCCCGATGGCGAGCCCGATGCCGAGGATCAGCAGCATGCCGCCGGCGACGCGGCCGAACTCGCCTTCCTTGGCGAAGTCGTTCGCATGCGCCACGGCGATGGCATAAAGCGGGTAGGCGCCGAAGCCGTAGAGCCCGAACAGGATGAACATCAGCACGCCGCTGCTCGGGTTCAGCAGCACGGTGACGAGGCCGATCACTGCCGCAAAACCGCTGAGCCCGACGATCACCAGCCGGCGGTCGATCTTGTCGGAGAGCCGCCCGAACGGCGTCTGCGCCACGGCGCCCACCACTGCGGTGACGGCGAACAGGTAGGCGATGGTCGAGGCATCGAGTTTCTGCTCGAAGCCGTAGACCGGCGCCAGCGTGCCGAAGGTGCCGTTGGCCATGCCGCAGGCAAAGGCCGCGATCACCGCCAGCGGCGAGGTCTTGTAGAGCAGCACCACATCGAGCCGCGCCGACGAGATCGGCCGCGGCTGCGGCGTCGAGGTCAGGGCGCTCGGCAAAAGCGCACAGATGAAGGCAATGGCGCCGACCACGAACGGGATATGGCCGAAAGTGCCGGTCACCGCCATGGCCAGCTGACCGACGGTCGAAGCGGCCATGTTGATGGTGGTATAGACCGAAAAGATCGTGCCGCGGCTGCGATTGTCCGCCACCTCGTTGAGCCAGCTCTCGACGATCATCGCCGCGCCGGCGAAGCAGAAGCCGGAAAAGGCGCGCAGCACGATCCAGCCGATATCCTGAACCCAAAGCAGGTTAAGCAGGATCGTCACGGTGCCGATGGCCGCCATGATCGAGTAGGCACGAATATGCCCCACTCGCTTGACCAGCAGCGGTACGGTGATCGAACCGGCAACGAACCCCACCGACCAGCCGGTACCGATGAGGCCGAGCGCCGTCAGCGAAAACCCTTCTTCGGCGCCGCGCACCGAGAGCAAGAGGCCCTGCAGGCCGCCTCCGAACATCAGGAGTGCCGAGCCGATGAACAGGGCATAAATCTTGAGGGCGGAGGACATGGCGCTTTCTGCGGGTTCAGGGTCCTGAGGCGCTTGCCTATCAAGTCGGACCAAATTCGGGCAGCACAATCAAGCGCCATCAATATTCTTGGTTGGATAGTCTTAAGTAGGGGTCAAGACCGGGACCGGTCCCCCCGCCTAATCGCGACGCGTTCAGCCGCCATTCACTGCTTTTCGGCGTATCGGTGTGGCCACATCACCTGGTTTAGGAAGGCCGGGGCGTAATGAGAGACGACGAGATGATAACCGCACGACTGCGGCTGGTGCCGCTCACAGCTGAACACCGGCAGGCCTTTCAGCAATCGCGCGAGGCGTTTGCGGCGCTGCTCGGCGTCACTTTGCCGGCGGCCTGGCCGGAGTTTCCCTAAGCGTTCGGTCCCGGCTTCCCCGAGGCGCCGGCGCCGTGGTCGCCGTACCTGTTTCTCCACCGCGACGGGCCGAGGCTGATCGGCAATGGTGGATATGTCGGCGCTCCCGACGCCGACGGTGTCGTCGAGATTGGCTACGAGATCGGCCCCGAGCACCAGGGACGCGGCTATGCCACCGAGGCCGCCGGCGCGATGGTCGCCACGGCCTTCGAAGCCGGCGCCCGAGCCGTCATTGCCCACTCCCTGGCCGAGACCAACGCCTCGAACGCCGTGCTGCAGAAGCTCGGCATGCGCTTTGACGGGGCGCTCGAGCAGGAGAGGATGCAAATCTGGCGCTGGCGTATCGACCGGCAGGATTGACAGCCACCGCTGATCAATCGTGTGCAGCATATCGCTGAAATCATGTCACTGGCTTCATCGCGCCGACCGGTTGAGAAGGCGGCCCAGACGGCGGGGCGCCACAGACATGAGTTTTCTCCGATGTTCCAGTCCAAAGATAACGACCGCTCCTCGGCTTCCATGCCTGGCGCTTTCTCGAGGCGGCTCGCCATCGCAGCCGGTGTGATCGCGCCGTTTCTGCTAAAGGCGGCAAAGGCCGAAGCGCCGCACGACGCGGTGGTTGCGAGCCTTGTCGACCGATCCGAGCGCCAAGCCCAGCTGTTCAATGCCGGGCGGATGGAGGAGTGGGTCAAGCACGTCCGTCTCGGCGACGATTTCACCCTGATGCAACCCTTTGGCGGCCCGGCCAGCCACGGCTTCGACGCTTCGCCGCAGCACCTGGCCGAGCTTGCGGCCCGCTTCCAGAATGGTGACGCCAGTCTCGAGCTGGTGCAGGCCGTGGCGACCGATGATCTGGTCGTGCTCGCCTATGTCGAACGCCAGGATGGCGAGGTTTCCGGCCTGCCCAAACAGGATTGGTCGCTGCGCGTCACTCAGGTGTTCCGGCGCCAGGGCGCCGACTGGCATCTGGTACATCGCCATGCCGATCCACTGGTGCGCTCGATCTCGCTCGCCACCACTGCGGCGCTTGCTGCCGGCCGCGACTTGGCGGTCGAGGGCTGATGATGCGGATCTGGCACTTCTGCTTCATCATAGCCGCCGCGGCGGCGCTGGTCGGCATGAGTCTGGGCATCTTCATGGGGGCCAACGAGGATTTCACCCTCGCCCCCGTGCATGCCCACCTCAACCTGCTCGGCTGGGTTTCGATGTTCCTCTACGGCCTTTACTACCGTGGGGGGCAGCATGCGCCCGGTCGCCTGGCCCGGCTGCAGGTCGGGATTGCGGCACTGGGTTTCCCGGGCATGACGGGAGGTCTCGCGATCCTGCTCACCGGCGGCGGCTCGGTCGCCCACGCGCTGGTGATGGCCGGCTCGATCCTGACCATCAGCTCGATGCTGCTGTTCATGGCCGTGCTGCTGCGCGATGCGTATCGCACCCGCCACGCCACTGGCGCCTGACGGCGAATTGCTGACACATGGATGGCCGGTCCACGGGCCGGCTACGTCGTCAATTGACGACATCCTTGTATTTGCAGCCTTTCTTCCGGAAGTCCGACATAGCCCGTTGGGCTGAGGTATAGGCCTCCTGACGCTGCTTGTTGGTTTTGTTCTTGGAGTAGTACGCCTCCATGTTGAGGTCGTAGATCTCGTAGATCGCTTTGCACAGGGTGGTATTGTCCGTCGTCGATCCCGTATCCGATTTCTGCTCGGAGATCGCTGGCGCCACAAAAGCGAAGCTTGCTACCGCAACGGCAAATAGTACCGTTCTGGTCATGGCGTGATGTCCTTTGCTGCTCTGGGGGACTCCCGCGTACGTCTAGCCCGTGACGGCTGCCGCGAGGCCGGGGCGAGCAATCCTTTAGAATTATCAGTGCAGTCGTCGGGAATACAGCAGTGACATTGGCGTTTCGTTCCGGCAGCGCCAGCAGCGGACCTAGCTGTCGATCGCCTGCTTCAAACTCAGCATGTCGCGCCAGGCCAGCGCCTTGCTGGCGGGGGTGCGCAGCAGATAGGCGGGGTGGAGCGTCGCCAGCGCCCGGGTCTGGTGGCTGTTGATCGTCAGGTCACGCCACTGGCCGCGCATCCGAGTGATGCCGTTCTGGGTCTGGAACAGCGACTTGGTGGGCACGTTGCCGAGCGTCACCAGGAATTTTGGCGCCACCAGTTCAACCTGCCGCAGCAGGAACGGCGTGCAGAGCGCCATTTCTTCGGGCGAGGGGTCGCGGTTCCCCGGCGGGCGCCAGGGAACCATGTTGGCGATGTAGACCTTGCTGCGGTCGAGCCCGATCGCAGCCAGCATGCGGTCGAGCAACTGCCCGGCCCGACCGACGAAGGGCTTGCCCTGCAGGTCCTCCTGCTCGCCAGGGCCTTCGCCCACCAGCATGATCTCCGCTTCCGGGTTGCCGTCGGCGAACACCAGCTGCGTGGCGCGCTTCTTGAGGAGGCACCCCTCATAGGCGTTCATCACGGCGCGCAGTTCGTCGAGCGACTGCGCAGTTGCGGCCAGCGCCGTGGTTTCGGTCGGATCGGAGGTCAGCGAGATGGCGATCGGCGCCGCGGCCGGAGCGGCAGTCGCCGCGACCGGTGCTTCCGGCGCCGGGATCGGCCGGGCGCGGGAGGGAGCGGCGGACGCCGCAAAGCGGTCGACCGGCTCTTCACCGACGGCGAAATCGACCCCGACGGCGCGATACCAGTCGAGCGCCGCCCGGGCTTCGGCGTCATTTAGCGGTCGATTTTCGGACATGGGTTCTGGTATCACAGCCCGCTTTCTCCCGCCATCCGTGAATGGACCTGACCTTGGCCGACGCCGGCAATCGCGAGATCCTCGAGACCGATGTGCTGATCGTCGGGGCCGGTCCTGCGGGCCTCAGCGCCGCCATCCGGCTGAAGCAGGTGGCGCCGCAGCTTGCCGTCACAGTGGTGGAAAAGTCCGCCGAGCTGGGTGGGCACATCATCTCCGGCGCCGTGATGAATCCGGTGGGGCTCGATGCGCTGCTGCCCAGCTGGCGCGGCATGGGAGCGCCGGTTGGCCCGGCGATGACGCGCGACACCTTCCACTTCCTCACCGCCACGGCCGATATCGCCCTGCCGCAACTGATGATCCCGCCACAGATGCAGACGCCTGGCGCGGTGATCGTCAGCCTCGGCGATCTGGTGAAGTGGCTGGGCGAGCAGGCACAGGGGCTCGGCGTCGATATCTTCCCGATGACGGCGGCGGTTGATGTACTGACCGGCGAAGGCGGCCGGATCGAGGGCATCATCACCGGCGATCTCGGCGTCGATCACGCCGGCAACCCGAAATCCACCTACGCCGCCGGCATCGGCCTCAAGGCCAAGTACACCCTGATCGGCGAAGGGGCGCGCGGTTCGCTCGCCAAACACCTGATCGGCCATTTCGGCCTCGCCGACGGGCATGATCCGCAGCTCTACGGGCTAGGCATCAAGGAAGTATGGGAGATCGCACCGGATCGGCATGAGGCCGGGCGGGTCGATCACTATCTCGGCTTCCCGCTCGACAACGCCACCTCAGGCGGCGGCTTCGCTTACCATGCTGCCGGCAACAAGCTCTACCTCGGTATCGCGGTGCATCTGAGCTACAGCGACCCGACACTCTCGCCCTTCGGCGAGTTCCAGCGCTTCAAGACCCATCCGGCGATTGCCCGGCTGCTCGAAGGCGGCCGTCGCCTGAGCTACGGCGCGCGGGCGATGACCTCGGGTGGGCTGCAATCCGTCCCCGATCTGGCGTTTCCGGGTGGCGCGCTGATCGGTTGCGCCGCCGGGTTCATGAACGTGCCGGCACTGAAGGCCATCCACAATGCTATCCGCTCGGGCATGGCGACTGCGGATCGGGTCGCTGCGGCGATCGGCGAGGGCAGGGCGTACGATACGCTCGAGGGCTTGAACGAGAGCGTCCTGGCCACCGGCATTGGCGACGAGTTGAAGCGGGTCCGAAACGTCAAACCGTTCTGGTCGCGCTTCGGCACCTATCTCGGTGTGCTGCTGGGTGGCTTCGACATGTGGTGCGAGGCGCTGTTCCGCGTCTCGCCGTTCGGCACGCTGCGTCACGACAAGGCGGATTTTGCCAAGCTGCGGCCGCTCGCCGAGGTGACGCCGCGGCTCTATGCGCGGCCGGACGGTGCAACCACCTATGATCGCGCCGCCTCGGTCTATCTCGCCAATCTCAGCCACGACGAAGACCAGCCCGTGCATCTGAAGCTCACCGATCCGGACCTGCCGGTGCGCGAGAACCTGCCGCGCTACGGCGAGCCGGCGCCGCTTTATTGCCCGGCGGGGGTCTACGAGCTGGCCGAGGAGGGCGGCGCGCCGGTGTTCCGCATCCACGCCGCCAACTGCGTCCACTGCAAGACCTGCGACATCAAGGATCCCGCCCAGAACATCACCTGGGTGCCGCCCGAGGGCGGCTCGGGGCCGAATTACTCGGGCATGTGAGGACAGTCTCATAGGCTGGCGCGGGCCACAGCCGCCGGCGTTCTGGGCATCCAACTGACCTTGGAATCCTCACTTCATTGTGCCTGCCTCTTGCGGCGCAGTCGCAAAATCGCCCATGTTTCTTGGGCTAGTCAGCCGCTTCCTGCCTTCTCGGAGATATCGAGCCTCGTGACCCACAAAGCCCGTCTCGCTTCCGGCGTCCTTCTCGCCGTCGCGCTCACCATCGGCGGCGCCGCGGCGCTCGAATCGAGTGCGGCCTTCCCGCTGATGGATCAGAGTGTGACCGGCAGCTATCTGGCCGGCCGGCAAGCGCTTTCCGACCTCAGGACCGAAGACGCCGCGCGCTATTTCCGCGCTGCCGCGGAAGGCGACTGGGACAACCCGATCATCGTCGAGCGGAGCTTCATCGCCTATGCTGCGAACGGGCAGGTGTCGGATGCCTCGCGCGTCGCCAAGCACCTGCTCGAGCTCAGTGCTCCCAACGACCTTGCGAGCCTCGTCATCGGCACCGAGGCGATGAAGCAGCGCCGCTACGCCGCGGCGGCCAAGGAACTCGAGAATGTCGGTGGCGACACTTTCGCCGGCATCACCGGCGGGCTGCTGCGCGCCTGGGCGCTGCTCGGCGACGGCAAAAAGACTGAAGCCAACAAGGTGCTCGACGAGATCGGGCAGGGCGGGCTCGAGGACTTTCTGGTCTTCCACCGGGCGCTGATGGCCGATGTCGAGGGGGACAGCAAGGCGGCGCTGGAGTTCGCCGCCAAGGCCTATGAAGCCGACCCGTTCGTCGCGCGCATCGTCGAGGCCTATTCGCGCATGCTGGGCAATGCCGGCCGCTTCGATGAAGCCGAGAAGGTGATCGCCAAGTTCGAGTCCGAAGGGCTGGATCATCCGCTGATCGCTGCCGTAAAGGCCAAGATCGATAACAAGCAGCGGCCGGGCGTGTTCGCCGCCGATGTGCAGGCGGGCGCCGCCGAGATGTTCCACTCAGTGGGCGTGGCGCTGGCGCGTGAGGGGAGCCCGGATGTGTCCGCGGTGTTCCTGCAGCTGGGCATGTATCTCGACCCCAAGTCCGACGTCATCGACCTGGTCTATGGCCAGTTGCTGGACGGCGCCGGCCAGCACGATGCGGCCAACGCCATCTACGACAAGCTGCCGGCGGATTCGCCGATGAAGCCGATGGCAGTGGTGCGCGTCGCCGAGAACCTCAGCGCCACTGGCAACCGCGACGAAGCGCTGCGCCGGCTGGGCAATATCGTCGCGACGAACCCCAATGATCTCGAGGCCCTGTCGGTGCTCGGCGACATGCAGCGCGCCGCGCAGAAATATGCCGAGGCCGCCGACACCTATACCAAGGCGCTTGATGTCGCCGGCGGCGATGCCCCGGGCGATTGGCGCTTCTACTACGTGCGCGGCATCGCCTTCGAGCGCGCCAAGCAGTGGGACAAGGCCGAGGTCGATTTCAAGCGCGCGCTCGAGCTGAACCCCGACCAGCCGCAGGTGTTGAACTATCTCGGCTATAGCTGGGTCGATCAGGGGGTGAACCTGATGCCGGCGCTCGACATGATCGAGAAGGCCGTCGCCGCCGCGCCGAACGATGGCTACATCATCGATAGCCTGGGCTGGGCCTTCTTTCGCCTCGGCCGCTTCGACGATGCGGTCAAGCAACTCGAAATGGCGGTGCAGCTGCGCTCGACCGACCCCGAAATCAACGACCATCTCGGCGATGCCTATTGGCGCGCCGGCCGCAAGCTCGAGGCGAAGTTCCAGTGGAACATCGCCGCTGCCGTCGACCAGGAAGGGGCGGTGAAGGAGCGGGTGGCGAAGAAACTCGCCGGCGGCCTCGATGCCGTGGCGCCGGCCCCCGATGCCGGCCCGGTAGCGGAAGGTCAGGCTGCGCCCGCCCAGTAGCATGCTGCAAGGCACTGTCTCCGAGGCGGCTCCCGCCAAGGTCAACCTGGCCTTGCATGTGACCGGCCGGCGCGCCGACGGTTACCACGAGCTCGAGAGCCTGGTGGTGTTCGTCGATGTCGCCGACGAGGTGTCGGCGCATCCGGCCAAGGCCGACCGGCTGCGCGTCACCGGCCCGTTTGCGGCGGCAGCGGGCGGTGGTGATTCCAACCTTGTGATGCGCGCCGTGAAGGCGTTCCGCACCCGCTGGCCGGGCCGCCTGCCGGATGGTCTCGATATCGCGCTCACCAAGAACCTGCCGGTCGCGGCGGGGATCGGCGGCGGCTCGGCCGATGCCGCCGCGATGCTCCGCCTGCTGGCCGGCATGGCAGGCGGCGACCTCGAACTCGTCGAGCTCAGTGCGCTGGCGCTGACGCTTGGCGCGGACGTGCCCGTATGCCTCTTGTCGCAACCCTCAGAGGTGCGCGGCGTCGGCGAGATCATCCACCCGCTGCGCAGCTTTCCGGCGACCCACCTGGTGCTGGTCAATCCACTGGTGCCGGTGGTGACCGCCGACGTGTTTCGCCGGCTCGAACAGCGCAGCAACCCGCCGATGCCCGCCTTGCCGCAGCCGCTGACCCGGCCGGCGCAGCTCGGGCTGTGGCTGGCCGAGACCCGCAACGACCTCGAGCCGGCCGCCATCGGCCTGGTGCCGGCGATCGGCGAACTGCTGCGCCAGATGCGGGTGCTCGATGGTTGCGCGCTGGCCCGCATGTCGGGCTCGGGCGGCACCGTGTTCGGCCTGTTCGGCTCGGCCGCCCAGGCGCACCAGGCCGCGCACGACATGCGGGCAAGATACCCTCAGTTCTGGGTGGCCGCGGCGCCGGTAATCAGCTGAAACGACAACGGCCCCCAAAGGGGCCGCTGCGACACTTGCTGATCGGAACGGATCAGAAGTGGAAGTTCACGCCAGCCTTTACGGTGTGGGTCGTGAAACCCGTATCCACCGGCAAGGCGCCAAGGAAGTAGTCATAGGTCACGGCGCCGTAGTCAGCGTAGTTGTATTCGAGCTTGGCGGAGACGTTCTCGCTGACCATTGCTTCGGCGCCAACGCCAACAGTCCAGCCAACATGAGTCTCAGTGACATCGTCGATCAGGAACACCTCGCCGGTGCTATTGGCAACGGCCACGCCAGCCGTGGCGTAGAGCAAGACCGCGTCCCACGCATAGCCGAGGCGGCCACGCAGCGAGGCAGTCCAATTGATGGTGCGATTGGCCGGGATGCTCAGATCTTCACCGTAGATGCTGGCCAGTGCCACGTCGCCCTCAATACCGAAGACGACGTTGTCCATCTGCCAGTTGTAACCGCCCTGAACACCGACAGAGAAGCCGTCGAGGTCATACGAGCCGTCCGGCGGGCCGCCACCAGCGATCTCCCAATTGACAGTGCCGGCGCTCCAGCCAATGTTGCCGCCGACATAAGCGCCGGTCCAGTCACCAAGCGCTGCAATCTCCGCCACCGGGGCATCTTCAACGATCAGGTCTGCTGCGTTCGCGACGCCCGCCGCGCTCAACAGTAATACGCTTGAGAATACAATCTTCGTCTTGGTCCACATAGTCGTCTCCCCATTCCGATGTCCCCTGATACGAGGGCAGAATGGCGGAGTCTAATCACGTGTGGCGGGACTCAGTGCAAAACGGGGCGATATGTTGCACGGCGGCCACAATGTTGGCCGCGGTGCCGCAGTGCTGGCGATAAGTACTAGTACGCGCGGGCGACGGTGAACTCGGCGATGTCGCCGAGCAGGGCCTTCATCTCGCCGTGCGGCAGCGGCTTGAGCGCTTCGCGGGCGCGGTGGGCGTGGGTAAACGCCTGCTCGATGGTGCGGCCTAGTGTGTCGTAGCGCTCGAAGATCGCCACCACCTGCTTGAGCTGTGCTTCGCCGGCATCGACAGAGCCCAGCGTCTTGGCGATGATCTCGCGCTCGGCCGGTGTCGCCTGCTGCAGGGCGAGGATCACCGGCAGGGTCATCTTGCCCTCGCGCAGGTCATCGCCGGTATTCTTGCCGAGCGTGCCGGCCTCGCCGCGATAGTCGAGCACGTCGTCGACCAGCTGGAAGGCGAAACCGAGCTCGCGGCCGTAGCGGTGGAGCGCCTCGCGGCCCACGGCGTCGGCGCCACCGGCCATGGCACCCACTTCGGTCGCCGCTTCAAACAGCTTGGCGGTCTTGGCGCCGATCACTTCGTCATAGTCGGCGGCGCTGGCGCTGAGATCGCGGGTCTTGGCGAGCTGCAGCACTTCGCCCTCGGCGATGATGGTCGCGGCCTCGGCGATCACCTTGAGCGCGGCGATGTTGCCGGTATCGACCATCATCATGAAGGCCTGCCCGAGCAGGAAGTCGCCGACCAGGACGCTTGCCTGGTTGCCCCACTTCATGCGTGCGGCGGCGCGACCGCGGCGCATGTCGCTCTCATCGACCACGTCATCGTGGAGCAGCGTGGCATTGTGCATGAACTCGACAGCGGCGGCGAAGTTGACCTCGCTGCCATTGGCCTTGCCGAACAGCATGGCCGCCGCGATCGTCAGCATCGGCCTCAGGCGCTTTCCGCCGGAATCGATCAGGTAACGCGCCACCTCGGGCACCAGCTCGACATGCGAACTGGCCCTTTCGAGGATCATCGCATTGACCCGATCCATGCCCGGCCGGGTCGCGTCGAGCAGCCGGTCGAGCGCGCCGGCGCTGGTCATCGCCTCGTTTGCCGCTGCAGCCGATAGAGCCATGAAATCCCCGGTTTGAGCTACGCATCCGGCACCCTATAGTCGGGCGCCTGCGAACTGTCGCGATGGTGCGATGTCCCTAGACGAAGCCACTGATCTTGTAAAACAACAAACGCTGACGCGCGACGCCTTTTTGGGTGGCCGCCTCACCGTGTCGCAGCCGGAAAAAGGGTTTCGAGCCGGGTTGGACTCGGTGCTGCTCGGGGCCGCCGTACGTGCCAATGCGCATAGCCTGCTCGACCTTGGGGCCGGGGCTGGTACTGCGTCACTGGTGGCCATGGCCGACCTGCCGCAGCTCCACGCGACGCTGCTGGAAGCCGATCCGGGGATGGCCGCGCTGGCCGGCCTCAATGCTCACGGCAACGGCATGGCCGAGCGCGCCAGGGTGCTGACGCTCGACCTGACGGCGCCCGGCCGGCTGCGGGCCGCTGCGGGGCTTGCCGCCGACCATTTCAGCACCGTCATCGCCAACCCGCCCTTCTTCGATCCAGCGCGAGGCTCCGCGCCGACCCGCGCCCGGGCTGGCGCGCGGCACATGGATGATGCTGCGCTCGACAAATGGGTGAAGACCGCGGCGACCCACGCCGCGCCGGGCGGCGAGGTAATCTTCATCCACGTCGCCGAGGCGCTGCCGCTGCTTTTGGCGGCGTTCACCCAGCGCTTCGGCGCCGTCGCTGTGTTGCCCCTGCTGCCGCGCGAGGGCGAGGCGGCCAGCCGGGTGCTGATCCGTGGCATCAAGGGCTCGCGCGCGCCGTTCGCCTTGCTGGCGGCGCGGGCGATGCACGAAGCCGGGGGGCGTGGCTTCCGCCCCGAGTTCGACGCCATCTTCCGCGGCACCGCGCGCCTCATCTGGTAATCCCGGCGCGGGGCACATACATGTGCCCGGTCAAAAGCGAGGCGTCACATGGGTTTGCGGTCCTGGATCAAGCGCAAGATGGGGCAGGCCGGTCCGGTCGTCCCGGTGGTGCGCCTGCATGGCGTGATCGCTGCGGACCAGCGCCCGGGTCGGCTGAACATTGAGACGGTGGCGCCGCTGCTGAAGCGCGCCTTCGCCGTGAAATCCGCCCCTGCGGTTGCCATCATCATCAACTCGCCGGGTGGCTCGGCCGTGCAGTCGCGGCTGATCTCCAAGCGCATCCGCGACCTCGCCGACGAGCACCACAAGCCCGTGCTGGTGTTCGTCGAGGACGCGGCGGCATCGGGCGGTTATTTCATTGCCACCGCCGGTGACGAGATCATCGCCGACCCCTCCTCGATCGTCGGCTCGATCGGGGTGATCTTCGCCAGTTTCGGTTTCGTCGAAACCCTGAAGAAGGTGGGCGTCGACCGCCGCGTTCACACTGCCGGCCGCAACAAGTCGACGCTCGATCCGTTCCTGCCCGAGAAACCGGAGGACGTGGAACGGATCAAGCAGATGGAAAGCGAGATCCACCAGGTCTTCATCGACTGGGTGAAGCAGCGCCGCGGCGAGCGCCTGAAGGCCTCGGACGATCAGCTGTTCACCGGTGAGTTCTGGAGCGGCGTGAAGGGGCTCGAGTTCGGCCTGGTCGATGGCCTCGGCGACCTGCATGAGGTGCTACAGAGCCGCTTCGGCGACAAGGTCGAGCTGTTGCCGATTGCGCCCAAGCGCGGACTGCTGACGCTGCCGCGGGTGGGCCTCGCGGCGCTGACCGGCGACATCGCCGCCAGCATCGAGGATCGCTCTGTCTGGGCTCGGCTGGGTCTCTAGGCGATGACAGGCACGCTGCTCCGCATCCTGATCTTTGGCGCGATCATCCTGTTGATCCTCTGGGGGGTCAGGAAGATCTGGCGGGATTGGACCGGCCAGTTCAAGCAGCTCGATAAGGAGCGCCACGCGCGCGACCTGCGCGAACGCCAGCAACCTGATGTCATCACTTTGAAGCGCGACAAGGACGGCAAGTTCCGACCGCCCGAGGACGACGGCCGCTAGATTACCGACGACAAGCCCACTGCCGGCCGCTAGCCTTCTCGCGGATTTTGGAGTCGCGAGCATGGTCGGCACATTACTGCGCAGTCGGCGCTCGGAGCATCATGCGCAGGTGACCTCGGTCGAGCTGTTCTTCGACCTCGTCTTTGTCATCGCCGTCACCCAGATTTCCCACGCGCTGGTCGAGCACCTGACCTGGCTCGGTGCGCTCGAAGCGGCGCTCCTGCTGTTGGCGATCTGGTGGGCGTGGATCGACACCGCCTGGATCACCAACTGGCTCGATCCCGAAAAGCCGCTGGTCCGGCTGATGCTGTTCGTGCTGATGGGCATTGGGCTGGTGATGTCGAGCTCGCTGCCCGAGGCGTTCGGCGATCGGGGCCTCGCCTTCGCCATCGCCTTCGCCGTATTCCAGCTCGGCCGCACCGCTTTCATGCTCTGGGCGGTGCGAGCCCGGCCGACGCTCTATCGCAACTTCATCCGCATCATCATCTGGTACGCCGCCTCCGCTGCCTTGTGGGTAGTCGGTGGACTGGCTGGCGGCGAAGCCCGGCTCATCTGCTGGCTGATCGCCGTGGCACTCGACAGCGTCTCGCCGGCGCTCGGTTTCTGGGTTCCAGGCCTCGGGCGCGCCGATACCCGGGATTGGGACGTCGATGGCGGCCACATGGCGGAGCGCAGCGGGCTGTTCGTGATGATCGCGCTCGGCGAGTCGGTCCTCGTCACCGGCGTTGGCTTCACCCAGCTCGCCTGGACGCCGGACGTCGTACTCGCCATGACCGTGTCGCTGCTGCAGTCGATTGCCATGTGGTGGATATTCTTCGGCCAGCATGCGGAAGCCGCGAGTGCGGCTATCTCCAACTCGTCCGATCCCGGCCGCGTGGCGCGGCAGGCCTACACCTATGTGCCGATCCTGCTGGTTGCCGGTATCGTCGTCTCGGCCGTCGGCGACGAAATCGTGCTGGCGCACCCGATGGGGCACCTGGAGCCGGCGACCATCCTGGTGCTCATCGGCGGGCCGGCCTTGTTCCTGCTCGGCGCGGCATTGTTCAAGCTCGCCGTGTTCGGGCACTGGTCGCTGCCGCGTTTCGGTGGGTTGCTGGCGGTCCTCGCGCTCTACCCGTTCGCCACAGGCCTCTCGTCGCTGCTGCTCTCCTCGCTGACCACTGGTATCGTCGTGCTGGTCGCGGTGTGGGAGGCGGTGGAGCTGGCGCGCCATCCCGAGCGCTATCCCGTGGCGACGCGACATCACCTCGAATGAACTGCGGAATTGACCCACTGCGCTGGCCCAACTAGGTTCCGCCCGCCATTCGCACCCCGGAATATAGCCGATGCCCGACGCTTTGCCCGCCCACATGGACCCCAGGAACTCGTTCCAGGGTCTGATCCTGACGCTGCAGCGCTTCTGGGCGGAGCAGGGTTGCGTGATCCTGCAGCCATACGACATGCAGATGGGCGCCGGCACGTTCCACACCGCGACGACGCTCAGGGCCCTGGGGCCAAAGCCCTGGAAGGCCGCCTATGTGCAGCCCTCGCGCCGCCCCAAGGATGGACGCTACGGTGAGAACCCCAACCGGCTGCAGCACTATTATCAGTTCCAGGTGATCCTGAAGCCGTCGCCGGACAATATCCAGGAGCTCTATCTGCAGTCGCTGGCCGAGATCGGTCTCGATTCCAGCCTGCACGATATCCGCTTCGTCGAAGACGATTGGGAGAGCCCGACGCTGGGCGCCTGGGGCCTCGGCTGGGAATGCTGGTGCGACGGCATGGAAGTCAGCCAGTTCACCTATTTCCAGCAGGTCGCCGGCTTCGAGACCAAGCCCGTGCCGGGCGAGATCACCTACGGCCTCGAGCGCCTCGCCATGTATGTGCAGGGTGTCGAGAACGTCTACGACCTCAACTTCAATGGCCGCGAAGGCGAGGACAAGGTCACCTACGGCGATATCTTCCTGCAGAACGAGCAGGAGTTCTCGAAATACAACTTCGAGGCCGCCGATACCGAGATGCTGTTCCGGCACTTCAGGGATGCCGAGGAAGAGTGCCGCGCCATCCTGAAGAAGGGCGCCGACGGCAATCGCCAGACCATGGCGGTCCCCGCCTATGAGCAGGTCATCAAGGCCAGCCACAACTTCAACCTGCTGGACGCGCGCGGCGTGATCTCGGTGCAGGAGCGCCAGAGCTACATCCTCAGGATCCGCGAGCTGGCCAAGGAATGCGGCGCCGCCTGGCTGCAGACGGCGGGCGGCGGGGCGGAGTAACGCCACGAACTGTCCGGTCCCGGTGCTTTGGTAATGTCTGATCAGCTAGGGGCACCGAGCTTTCCTCACACCCCCAGTGTCACCCCGGTGAAGGCCGGGTGACACCGTGGTTGGGGGAAGGGCAGAGCCCACTCGGATAGCGGCCAGACGTGTCTGATCCGCTTTCAAGGTGAAAGTCTGCGATCTGCCTGCGCGAGGACAGGCGCTTTCCCAAGAATGCGTTAGGCCCGTCGTCTGGCTCAGGCCTGTGCTGTCGCCGCCGGGATCGCGCGGCCTTCGATATAATGGCCGTAAAGCGTGGTCAGGATGCTGACGCCGACGATCATTTTCACCCAGCCGGTGGCCAGCGTCCACAGCACGGCGAGGAAGCCGCCGATCGGGCCGGCCATGGCGAAGATGAAGGCCGGGATGTCGATGACCAGCGCCGCAACCGCCGAGAGCACCGCCAGGACAATGATCGGTACGTTGGCGCTGTTGGTTGCCTCCCAGGCCTGCCGCAGGGTGATCGGTTTGCCGATGGCGATCGAGGGCAGGATCGGCGCGAGCCGGTAGCCGATGATCAGCACCGCCGCGAGAGCGAGCAGGCCGGTGAGGACGACGCCGACCACGTTCAGCAGCGGGATCGCGATGATCCCCACCACAGCCGAGACGATGAACGACAGCACGAAGCCGATCAGGCCGATCAGCAGCGAATAGCCGCCATAGGACAGCAGCCGGCTGCTGTTGAACTCCGGAAACTGGCCGGCAGGCATCTCGTCGAGCAGCACGTAGCGGTGCCAGGCCACTGCCACCCAGACGAACGCCACGATGGCGAGGATGGCTGTGATGAGGCCCAGGAAACCGCCGCTGCCCAGCGCCGCCATGGCCTGCTCGGGTTGCACCGGTGTCGGAAACAGCAGGGCAAAGACCAGCGCCGGGACGGCGTAGATCAGGTAGAGCAGCCCCGTGATCTTCAGGGCATTGCGCCAATCGCCCAGCACCAGGCGGACCGAATGTACAAACAGACTAACGCCCATGAAATGCCCCAATATCTCAATGTTGAATGCCGACCCGGGCGTGAGGCTAGCGCAACAGCAAGAGTCGCGGAAGCTGCGCCCGCGAATAGCTGGGGACTGAGGCTGGCGACGCTACTGGCAGGTCACTTCGAGTCCATCGGCGCCGGTGAAGCGGAACGTGGTCTTGCCGGTGTCGTCGGTGCCGAACACACCGATAAGCTGCATGTCCTTGAGTGGGCCAGAGAGCGGGTTCACGTCGGTCCCGGCGGAGGCAACCTGGCCGCTCGCACTGTTGCCATCGACATTCTTGAACGAATAGTCGCCTGCCACGAACAGCGTGAGTTCCCCGAGATTGGCGCCATTCTCGCTGACGCACTCATACACGCCCGGCGGTGGAAACTGCGCCAGGGCAGGAGTAGCGAGAAGCACAAGGGCGGCGGCAGCAAGGAGCGGGCGCATGGCGCGGATTATCGGCGCGGCGGGCCGTGGAGGCAAGTGCGCAGCCTCGGTCATCTCACGGGCGAACGGCACGACCGCGGAGTCATCTCCGGTGGGTGGGGTCAGAGTCGGACCCACTACCGTTTCGGCACAGCGCGATGGGCGAAAGCCTAGACCGGCGGCATCAGGCCTTCGGGCTTGCGACGCTTACCCTTGAACGGCTCCATGCCCTCGTTGGCGAGCTGGTCGGCACGTTCGTTCATTTCGTCGCCGTTATGGCCTTTGACCCAGTGCCAGTTGATCTTGTGGCGCTGCGTGGCGGCGTCGAGGGCCTGCCACAGTTCGACATTCTTGACCGGCTTCTTGTCTGCGGTGCGCCAGCCATTCTTCTTCCAGCCGTGGATCCACTTGGTCAACCCGTCCTTGACGTAGTTGCTGTCGGTGTGGAGCTCGATCTCACACGGGCGTTTCAGCGCCGTCAGCGCCTCGATGGCAGCGGTCAGTTCCATCTGGTTGTTGGTGGTGAGCGGCGCGCCGCCCTTCAGCTCCTTGACCGTATCGCCGTATTGCAGCACGGCGCCCCAGCCCCCCGGGCCGGGATTACCAGAGCACGCGCCGTCAGTGTGGATGATGACCGAGTTCATGCGGCCGGCCGGTCGTAGCGATAGAACTCGACATCGGGGTGGCCGTAGCTGTCGCCGGTGTGGGTGTAGACGCCGCCGAGCTTGCGCAGCACCTTCAGCGAGGCCTCGTTGCGCGCGTCCGCCATGCCGAGGAAATGGTCGCGGTCGGTCTCGCGCCAGTACCAATCCCTGAGCCCGCTGGCCGCCTCGAGGACGTAGCCATTGCCCCAGAACTCCGGATAGAGCGAGTAACCGATCTCCGGGATTTCCTCGACCCCGTAGATACCGAAGCCGCAACGCCCCACCAGCACCCCGTCAGCTTTTCGCGTCACCCGGAGCTTCCCCATCTTCTGCCGCTCGAACAGGGCGATCCAGTGGGCGAGCGCCTGGTCCATCTCCTCGGCCGTCCATGGCCGACCATGTCCGGTGAGATAGCGCGCCACGGTCGGATCGCCATGCAGGCGGTAGAGATCGTCGATCTGGTCGGCGCGCCAGCCGGAGAGCACCAGCCGGTCGGTTTCGAGAAGCGTCAGGTCGGTCATGCTGCAGGCTGGGCTCGGAGTTCGCGGGGGAGGTTGAAGACGATGCGCTCGCGCTGTTCGCCACTGGCGCTGACCGCGATATCGAAGCGCTGCGCGAAGGCCTCGATCACTTCATCGACCAGGGTCTCGGGCGCTGAGGCGCCAGCGGTGATGCCGAGCGTCTTTATCCCTGCGAAGCGGTTCCAGTCGATCTTGTCGGCGCGCTCGACCAGCGAGGCATTGGCGCAGCCGACGCGCTGCGCCACTTCGACCAGCCGGACCGAGTTGGACGATTCGGGCGCACCCACCACGATCATCGCGTCGACATGCGGCGCCACCTGCTTCACGGCTTCCTGGCGGTTGGTGGTGGCGTAGCAGATGTCTTCCTTGTGCGGCAGCGCGATCGCCGGGAAGCGGCGGCGCAGCACGTCGACGATCGCCGAGGTGTCGTCGACGCTGAGCGTCGTCTGCGTCACATAGGCGAGCTTTTCCGGATCGCGCGGCACAAAGGCCTCGGCTTCCTCGACCGTCTGGATCAGCGTGATGGCGCCATCGACCAGCTGGCCCATAGTGCCGATCACTTCGACATGCCCGGCATGGCCGATCAGCACGATCTCGCGGCCCTCATTGTGATGTCGGTTGGCCTCGATATGCACCTTCGACACCAGCGGACACGTCGCATCGAGGAAGAACATATTGCGCGCCTTGGCGCCGGCCGGCACCGACTTCGGCACGCCATGCGCCGAAAACACCACCGGAGCGCCGGTATCGGGGATCTCGTCGAGCTCTTCGACGAACACCGCGCCCTTCTGCTTCAGCCCGTCGACCACGTATTTGTTGTGCACGATCGCATGGCGCACATAGACCGGCGCGCCGTAGCGCTCTAGCGCCAGCTCGACGATCTGAATGGCGCGATCGACGCCGGCGCAGAATCCGCGCGGCGCACACAGCGTAATGTCCAAGTGCGGCCTTGTTTGCATAGGAGAGCAGATGCGTTCAATGACCGGGCAAGTCAAGCTGTGAGCGCCGCGACCAAAGCGTACGGCACGCGATCCCAGGCGGGGTCTGAAGTGTGCAGTTGCGGCGCAACGGCCTGAACGGCAATATGTTTCGCTAAAGTTGGTCGGAAGGTGTCCAGGTGACCCTCGCAATGGAAATGTTCGCGATCGCGCCCGCCACGGGCAAGGCGAACCTTTCCGCCATCCAGGATGGGTTGTTGGTCGGCAAGGCGCTGTGGCTGAGCCGCGCCGCCAATGCCGGGCTACCCGTCGCCCCAACCATTGTGATCAGCCGCGCCGCCTGGAATGCGCTGCAGGAAGAGCGCAAGGCGCATGATGACCGGCTGCGGGTCCACTGGGTGGCGACGCTGTTCCGGCTGGTTGGTCGCAACGGGCGCCCGCCGGCCCTGGTGGTGCGCACCTCGAGCGCCGCGCATAGCGCTGGGCTGATGCCGGCCCGGCCCGGGCTGAGCCCGCCTGCCAACGAGGCTGAGTCGGTCGATCCGGCTCGGCCGCTGGCGCGGGCGATCTCCGACGCGTTTGCCTCCTACGCCAGCTTCGATCCGCGGCCGGAGCGCCAGATCGTCATCATCCAGGCGATGGCAGATGGCGATGTCCGGCAGTTCCTGACCCGCGACGCCCAGACTGGCGCGCTGGGTCCGGCGCCGGTGAACGGCACGCCATTCGGCCCGCTGCCGGCTTCGGCCACCGCCTTCGTCGATCTGCTCGATGCGGCGGCCGGCCAGCATCTGAGCTGTCTCGTCTCCGTCGAGGGTGACACTATCCGTCTGCTCTCGGCCCGCGCCGCGCCGGCTTCGGCGGCTGCCGAACTGGAGGCCGCCGTCGATCGCGTGGCGCGCGGACGCTGGACGCAGCGCGAGGCGGTGACCCATATCGATCCGGCCCGCCTGCAGCAGATGCTGCACCCGCGGCTGCGCTCGCCGGAAAGCGCCACCGTGCTCGCCAATGGCCTCGGCGTCTCGCCGGGCGCGGCGAGCGGCGTCATCGTCTTCAACTCCGAGGATGCGGCGCGCATGAAGGCGCGCGGGCGCCACTGCATCCTTGTCGTCACCGAAACCGGCCCCACCGACATCGAGGGGATGAAGGCGGCAACCGGCATCCTGACGGCGCGTGGTGGCATGACCAGCCATGCCGGCGTCGTGGCTCGCATCACCGGCAAGCCCTGTGTCGCCGGGGTGCGGACGCTCAGCGTCAACCTCGCCGAGCTGACCTGCCGGATCGGCTCGCGGGAGTTCCGGCAGGGCGATCGCATCACCATCGATGGTACCGACGGCTCGGTCTATCTCGGTGCGCTGCCGCTGGCCCAGCCGCATATCGGCGGCGCCATGGGCAAGCTCCTCGGCTGGTCGGACGCCTCGCGCCGGATCAAGGTGAGGGCCAACGCCGAGACCGTCGAGGCGGTGAACACCGCGCTGAGTTTTGGGGCAGAGGGTATCGGCCTCGCGCGTTCCGAGCACATGTTCTTCTCGCGCGAGCGCCTCGTGGCGCTGCGCCGGCTGATCCTCTCGGAGGATGCCGACGATCGCGCCAAAGCGCTGACCGGGCTCGTCGACTTCCAGACCGAGGACTATTCGGCGATCTTCATGGCGATGCAGGGCCGGCCGGTGACGGTGCGGCTGTTCGATCCGCCGCTGCACGAGTTCCTGCCGCGCACCGACGAGGACATCGACGAGACGGCTCAGTCGCTCGGTCTCGAGGTCCGGGCGCTGAAGCTGCGGCTCGACCGCATCGCCGAGATCAATCCGATGCTGGGCCATCGCGGCGTGCGGCTCGCCATCACCTATCCCGAAATCCTCAAGATGCAGATCGAGGCGCTGTGCGCCGGGGTGCGGGCGGCATCCGCCCGGCAATCGGAACCGGTGACGCTCGAAGTGATGGTGCCGTTCGTCTCGACCGTCTCAGAGGTGGTGGAGGTCAAGCGCCAGACCTATGCCATCGTCGAGCAGGCCGGCCTGCCGCCGGCAGCGCGGGAACGCTTCGCTTTCGGCACCATGATCGAGTTGCCCCGCGCCGCCCTCAGGGCCGGGGACATCGCCGAGCATGTCGACTTCTTCTCGTTCGGCACCAACGACCTGACTCAGACCACCTATGGCATCAGCCGCGACGATGCCCCGGCCTTCCTCTCGGCCTACCAGCGCAAGGGGCTTTACGACCTCGATCCGTTCGTGACGCTGGACCAGAAGGGCGTCGGCGAAATGATCACCATCGCCATCGAGCGCGGCAAGCGGGCCAACCCGAACTTGAAGATCGGCATCTGCGGCGAGCATGCCGGCGACCCGGCCTCGCTGTGGTTTTTCTCAAGGCTCGACGTGGATTACGTCAGCTGCTCGCCCTATCGGGTGCCGGTGGCGCGGCTGACTTTGGCGCAGTGACGGGCGGCATTTAAGTCAACCTGGCTGCCCCATTTCGCCTGCATATGGCCCAGCCTAGGCCATCTCAGGCCCGTCCTGACGCCAAATTTCCCCTGTTTACGGTCGGCTAACCCTAAACCCGCATTATCGCGAAAGCCGGCATTTGCGTCACAGTTTATCTAGATTGCCGGCGCGTCGTTTGTTGCGTTCGCGTGGATAGTAAAGCGTTCTGATGGCCCAGTACCGGACCACCCCGACGCGTCGGGCTCGCAATGAGCTCGCCGTGCTCAAGACATGCGCAGGTTTCGCGCTCGCAGTTTTCGCAGTCGCCGGCTTGACCGGCGCTGCACACGCCCCCGATGGCGGGTCGCTTTCGGCATACGAGGCCAGCTTAACGCGGCCGACCCTCAGTCGTTCCGGCACCGATGTGATCATCACCGGTTCGATCGACAACATTTTCCTGTCGCAAAGCTTCGTCGGCGCCAACCGCGCCATCAAGCAGGATCGCGCCCGCCCCACCGTGGAGCTGGCCGAACTAACCGCCAGCTTTGCCGATATCCGCGCCAAAATCGCCGCCGCCCGCAACCCCAAGGGGGTTACGCCGGAGACAGTTGAGACAGCGAAGGCGGACCTCTCGGACCTGACCAAGAGCGACACCAAGCTGCCCAAGGATATGCCGGTCGCCGTCGCCGCCCTGAACCCCGCCTGGACCTCGCCGGCGCTCGACGCCATCGAGGGGCTTGCCGGTACCGGCAGCGATGTGCCGATGCCGCACACCATGTCGCAGAAGCTCGCCTATGCGCGCGCCGACTTGCCGGCAACGGTGTTCGACGGTTCGGTGTTGAACAAGTCGGGCAAGAAGGTTTCCGACAAGGAAGTCTGGTGCATGGCCACGGCCATCTACTTCGAATCCCGCGGCGAGAGCTATCGCGGCCAGGTGGCAGTGGGGCAGGTGGTGATGAACCGCGTTGCCCATAAACTCTACCCCGACACCATCTGCGGCGTGGTGTTCCAGAACCAGAGTAAGCGCAACGCCTGCCAGTTCTCCTTCGCCTGCGACGGCATCCCGGAAAAGATCAACGACGACAAGTCGTGGAAGCAGGCCATGGCGATCGCCAAGGACGTGATCTCGGGCAAGGAATACCTGACCGAAGTCGGCTACTCGACCCACTACCACGCCACCTACGTCTACCCGCACTGGGCGCCGCGCATGAAGAAGAACGTGAAGATCGGCATGCACGTCTTCTACCAGTTCAAGCGCGGCTGGAAGTTCGGCTGATAAGTAGTTGTAGCAGGTAAGGTCCTTCGGTTTTGGACCACCTGGAAAGCCCCCAAACTCGATGTCATCCCAGCGAAAGCTGGGACCCAAGCATCCGCTTGCGCTGTGGCGAGTTGGGTCCCAGCTTTCGCTGGGACGACACCCGGTGGATGGGGTGACATCGGGGCCAGGCAGGCTGGCTACCCAACCACGCGGCTGGGTGCGGCGTCCCTCAGAACGTCGCCATCTTCCGCTTCACCTTGTCGATGAACCCCTTCAACCCAGCCTCGGTCTGGTTGTTCATGTCGTAGAGCGCCAGGTAGGTCGGCGGCATCAGGGTGCCGAAGGTGGCCCAGGCCCAGCGCCTGGCGAGGCGGCGCGGCGGGTCGCCCATGATCATGGTGCGGAAGCGATCGCCGCCATAGGTGGTGACGTAAGCGACCTTCCTGATGTTCTTCATCCCCGGGATCAGCTTGCCCTTGTCCGGCGCATCGCCGCCTTCGAGGACGAAGGCGACGCCCGGCAGGAAGATCCGGTCGAAAAAGCCCTTGAGAATAGCCGGATAGCCATAGTTCCACACCGGGTGGACGAAGACGATCTTCTCACAGGCGCGCAGCCGATCGACATAGGGCTTGATGATCGGCGTGAGGTTCCCCGGCACGTCGTGATACTCGAGCCGTTCGGCGCGGCTCATCGCGGCCTGGAAATCCTCTTCGTAGAGGTTGAGCGCATCGACCTCGTCGCCCTTGGCCCGCAACGCTTCGCACACCGCGTGGAACAGCGCGCGGTTGTAGCTGGTTTCGACCGGGTGAGCGTGGACGACGAGGACCTTCATTCGGCCGCGCCGCCGAGCGTGTAGAGGCCGGTGAACAGCCAGGTGCGGCCGGATTCGAAATCGAAATCCGGATCGTCCCAGGCGATCATCTTGCCGGGGTTGAGGATGCCTTTGG
Source organism: Devosia sp. LjRoot16 (assembly GCF_964252795.1). Lineage (NCBI taxonomy): Bacteria > Pseudomonadati > Pseudomonadota > Alphaproteobacteria > Hyphomicrobiales > Devosiaceae > Devosia > Devosia sp. LjRoot16. The sequence goes on along the minus strand of NZ_CAXUPH020000004.1, from coordinate 341,157 downwards.
GGTCGGCTTCCTTCTTGAACTGCAGCTGCGCCCGGTCGGTTCGCTTCATGCCGCCTTCCTCGAGGGTGTAGCGGTGCGGGTTGAAGACGAGGCAGCCATTCTCCTCGTGCAGCCGGATGATCTCCTCGAGCCGTTCTTCCGAAGTGTAGCGGACGATCGGCAGGCCCGAGAACACCACGCGGCCGTCGAAGCGGGTCATCTCGATATGCATCGGCAGCTCGTCGCCGAACGTGTCGACCGCCCACTTCACATGTGCGAGGTCGGGGTACTGGGTCTGGAGGTAGGTGATGGTCGGATCGATCTTCAGCCCGCGCAGCGTGGTGTGGTTCCAGGCGAGCTCGTAGATCGGTGGCAGCTTGGCCTTTTCCTCGGGCGTCAGCGTATCGGCGCGATAGAGCAGATCACCCTCGTGGAAGGCGACGAAATCAACCAGCGCCGGGACCGCCGCCGGGGCTGCCATCAGCAGCACCACGGACTGCTCGCGGTTGCGGATATAGGGGCGGTGCCGGTTGAAATAGTCGTGCGCCACCGGCGCTGCGACCGGTGAGATTTCCTTGCAGAGCAGGCCATCCTGCAGCGCCACCTGCTCGGCGAAGGCGCAGGCATCGATGATCGAATCGAAGCCGACCATCATGTCGACCCAGTCGTAATGCGCGGTCAGCGGCATCTCGGCCTCGACGATGATGCCGTTAGTGCCGTAGGCGTGCGCCACCTTGAGAATGTCGGGACCGCGCAGGTCGAGGACGCGCGGCTCGGCCTCGCAGGTGACGACCTTCAGCCCCAGGATGTTGCCGAAATTGCGCAAGCCGCCCCAGCGGATCGAGCCGACGCCGCCCGAACCACCGGCGATGAAGCCGCCGAGCGAGGCCATGCGATAGGTCGAAGGATGGAAGCGCAGCTCGCCGTTGACCGCGTGGATGGTTTGCTCGTCGAGCTGCTCGAGGATGACGCCAGCTTCGGCGCGCACCCGGTCCTGCTCGATCTTGATCACCTTGTTGAGGTTCATCAGGTTGAGCATGGCGCCACCCGAGAGCGGCATCGCCTGGCCGTAATTGCCGGTGCCGGCGCCACGCGGGGTCACCGGCACGTCGTATTTGAAGGCCTCGCGCAGCACGGTGACCACTTCGTCGACTGACCGCGGCGAGACCACGATCTCGGCGGTGACCCCTTCGAGCTGCTGCTTCAGGCGCGGCGAATACCAGTAATGGTCGCGGCTCTTCTGCTGCACGATGCGCGGGTTGTCTTCGACCGGAATGTCGCCGAGAGCGGCGCGAAATTGAGAGATGTCCATCAGTTACTCCATCAGGTCGTCGAGTTCGCGATAATCGGGAAGGCTAGGATCGATCGCCTTGCCGGCGCGCAGCACGATGCGGTCATGTTGTGGGCGGGCATTGAGCTCGGTCCAGCTGCGCGCCCGGAACAGCACCAGATCGGCCGGCGCGCCGACTTCGATCACCGCTTTGTAGGTAAAGCCGGCATGCGTCGCCGGGGCCGAACCGACGGCGCGCACCCAGTCCCAGGCCTGGTCCTGCGGGTGGTCGAACTGCAGGATCCGCGCGCCCTCGCGCAGCACCTCGACGCCGTCGAGGTCGCCATAGGCATAGAAGGGGTCGCGGGTATTGTCCGAGGCGATGGCGACGACCGCGCCGGCCGCCTTGAATTCGTTGAGCAGCGTGGCGCCGCGGCGGATCGGGGTGCGCACGGTACCGTTTCCGTTGACCCGGTCCTGCAGGTAAATGTTGCACATCGGCAGCGAGACGATGGCGATGCCGGCTTCGACCGCCTTGTCGATGGTCAGCCGCTGGGTGCGCTCATCCTGCACGGTGAGGACGCAGCAATGGCCGGCCATCACCTTGCCGGTAAAGCCAGTTTCCAGCACCGCCTCGGCGAGATGCAGCAGGGCGTGCGCCGTCGGGTCGCCTGTTTCATCGGTATGGAGATCGAGATCGAGGCCAAGCTCGCCGGCCTTCTCGACCACCCGCAGCATGGCTTCCCTCGAACGCGCATATTCGGCGACCGAGCCGCCAAGGATGCCGCCCGAGGCTTTGACCTGCTGCGCCACGGCATCGAGCTCGCCGGGGTTGACCAGCGTGTCCGGCCCGACAATGGAGACGGCCTGCAACTCGATACGGCCAGCCCAGCGCCTGCGCATCTCTTCGAACAGCGCCCAGCTGATCTCGTGCTGCGGCGGCGCGCTGTCGAGATGCGTGCGGATCGCCGCAGTGCCGTGTGCATAGGCGCAGCGCAGTGCGAAATCGAAGCGGCGCTCGACATCGGCGGCGGCCCAGTTGCGCTCGCGATCGGCCCCGACGGCGAGCAACGCGCCGAGCCAGGTCCCGTCCGGGTTAGGTTTGCGCGGCCAGATATGGCCTTTGTCGAGATGGGTGTGGATATCGACAAAGGCCGGCAGGATCAGCCCGGCATCGAGATCGTGGCTCGGGCCGTCGATGGGCGCCGAGCCGGCCGGACGAATGGAGACGATGCGGCCATCGGCGATCTCGATGTCGACACTCTCCACCTCGCCGCTACCGACCTTGCCGCGCGCCGCGCTCGGGATCCGGGCGTTGCGTAGCGTTACAGTACCGGTCGATAGGGCAGGGGTGCCGTGCAAGCTCAATTCTCCCGCTTCAACGCGCTCTCGTGCCAGCGGTGGAGCAGCAGCCAGGAGATCAGGCTGGTGAGGGCGAAGATGGCGACGCCGGTGATCATCAACAGCACCAGCGCGGCGTAGAGGCGCGGGTAGTTGAGGCGATAGCCCGATTCCAGCAGGCGGAAGGCAAGGCCCGAACCGCGACCAGCCGAGCCTACTGCGAACTCGGCGACCACCGCCGCAATCAATGACAGCCCGCCGCCGATGCGCAGGGCTGCCGCGAAATAGGGCAGGGACGAGGGGAGCTTGAGGTAGATAAGCGTCTGCCAGCGGCTGGCGCCGTTGAGCTCGAACAGGTTGAGCAGGTTGTGATCGACGCTCTTCAGCCCCGCCACCATGTTGGAGAGGATCGGGAAGAACGCGACGATGAACGCGCAGGTCAAAAGAACCGTCTGCGGGTCCTTGATGTAGATGATCAGCAGCGGCGCGATGGCGATCATCGGCGTCACCTGCAGGATCACTGCGAACGGGAAGATCGCCAGTTCGATCCATTTGGACTGGACAAGGATGATCGCGAGCCCAACCCCGCCGATGAGCGCCAGAGCGAGCGCCAGCAGCGTAACTCTCAGCGTGACCAGCAGCGACGGATAGAGCGTCGGCCAGTCGGTAAAGAGCGTGGTCACGACGGTGAGCGGCGCCGGCATGATGTAATGCGGCACGTTGTTGACGGTGATGTGGAGCTGCCAGAGCCCGATCGCCAGCGCCACCATGGCAACTGGGATGACGACGCGCAGGATGCGCTCGGTCATGCTGGTCCGGCTGGCAACGATGGCGACGGCACTGTCGGTGCCGGCTTCGGAGGATTTGATTGCGGTTGCAGCGTCGCTCATTTGCCGGCCGCTCCGATCTCGATGGCTTCCTGCAGGGCGCGCGACACCGTGTCGGTGGTGGCGCGATACTCCTCTGAGGTGCGGTAGTGGGAGTCGCGCGTCAGCGAGGTCTTGATCGGCAGGTCGGAATAGACCTGACCGGGGCGGGCGCGCATGACGACGATGCGGTTGGAGAGGAAGGCGCTTTCGAACACCGAGTGGGTGACGAAGATCACGGTGATGCCGCTGTCGCGCCAGAGGCGCAGCACGTCGTCGTTGAGCTTCTGCCGGGTGATTTCGTCGAGCGCAGCGAAGGGCTCGTCCATCAGCAGGAGCTTGGGTTTGGTGACCAGGGCGCGGGCGATCGAGACGCGCATCTTCATGCCGCCGGACAGTTCGCGCGGATAGGCTTTGTGGAAATCGGCGAGGCCGACCGAAGCCAGCACGTCCATGATGCGCGGGCGCGCCTCTGATTTCGATACGCCGTTGAGGCGCAGCGGCAGGTAGACGTTGCTGAACACCGTAGCCCACGGCATCAGCGTCGGTTCCTGGAACACAAAGCCGATATCGCCCTTGGGCTTGCCGCGGCTGTCGAGCTGGCTCGATGGCCAGTCGATGCTGCCGGTGGAGGGCTCGCCGAGGCCGGCGATGATGCGGAGCGCCGTCGATTTGCCGCAGCCCGAGGGGCCTAGCAGCGACAGGAACTCGCCGCGCTGTACATTCAGCGTCATGTCCTTGAGGGCAAGAGTGCCATTCGAGAACAGTTTCGAGACATTGCGCATCGAGACCAGGACGCGGCCCGGAGCGGTGTCGGTGGCCGGCGCAGCGGCGAGAGTGGTATCAGTCAATGAAAGCACGCCCAGGTTAGGGTCGGAACGGCGCCGGCGGAATCGCCGACGCCGATGGCTCGAATAGCCGTGTTATTTCACGAGGTCTACGCCGAGGCCCTGGCAAACCAGCTCGGTCGTGAAAGCTTGTGTATAGTCGATGCCGGCTTCGTAGAGGCCAACCTTCACGCCCTCGTCGTAGTAGGCCTTCCAGCGGGCGTCGGTCATGCAGCCGATGCCCTTGGTCTCAGCGTCGCCCGAGATCAGGATCCCGTATTCCTTCATCTTGGCGATGGAATAGGCGATCTGCTCGTCGGTCATCTCAGGATTGTCGGCCTTGATCAGGGCGTTGCCGGCAGCGTTGTCACCGTAGAGGTAATTGTACCAGCCGATGATCGAGGCCTCGACGAAGCGCTTGGCGACGTCCTTGTTGGCGTCGAACCAGGGCTTCATGGTCTCAATCGTGGTCGAATAGGGAGCATAGCCCTGGTCGGCCAGCAGCCAGACGTCCGGCGCGAAACCGGCTTCCTTCTCGATCGAGTAGGGCTCCGAGGTCAGGTAGCCCTGCTGGATAGCGCCTTCGTCGGCAAGGAACGAGGCCGGGTTGAACTGGTACGGCTCATACTTTTCCTCGACGAACTCCGGCCAGGTCGCCTTCATCCACAGGAAGTAGGATGACAGCGCGTCGGCCGCGAGGATGTACTTGCTGGCGCCGGCCAGCTCCGGGAACGTCTTGTACTTGCCCGGGTGCGAAATCAGGATCTGCGGATCCTTCTGGAAGATCGCGGCCAGCGTGACCGTCGGGATGCCTTCCTTGACGCTGTTGATCGCGGTGGTGGTGCCGCCCATGTAGAACTGGATCTGCCCGGCCACCAGCTGCGGGCGCATCGGCGCCTGCGGGCCGCCCTGCGCGATGGTGACATCGAGGCCGTATTTGGCATAGGTGCCATCAGCCACGGCCTGGTAGTAGCCGCCGTGCTCCGCCTGGGCTAGCCAGTTGGTGCCGAAGGTTACCTTGTCCTGCGCCATGGCGCCGCCCATGCCCAATGCTAGCGTTACCACGCCAGCGGAAATGAGCTTGGTGAAGTCGATCATCGTTAGTCTCCCTGTTAAGGTATCCGCCGGGGCTTGTCCCCCGCCCGGCCGTTAGGCAAACTTCCGTGCCCGAGGGCACACGAACCATTCATTCCGCGCCGGATTGCAAAAGAAAAGCCCAAAATTGCGCCATTCAGCGAAGTGCCGCTGGAATAGGCAATACGGTTCAGAATGGGGCTTACATTCGCTGTCGTTTGACGCTTAGCTGAGCATACACATCGGGGGTCCTGTGCATAAGCCGCTTTCGCCTTCATCGATTCACCCCGCGTTCTCACAATACAGCCTCGGCATCGAGGTCAGTTCGCGCTCGCGCTACGTGTTCTGCTCCGGCCAGATCGGCATCAGGGCCGACGGAACGATTCCCCCCGATTGCGCCGGGCAGGCCCGCGTCTGCTTCGACAACATCGCCGCCGTGCTGGCCGAGGCTGGCATGGGATTCGGCGACGTGGTGAAGCTCAATGCCTTCGTCACCGGCCGCGAACATCTCGCCGAATACATGAAGGTGCGCAACGAGCTGTTCCCCGAACCGTTTCCGGCTTCGACGCTGATGATCGTCAGTGGCTTCGCCCGACCCGAGTTCGTCGTCGAGATCGAGGCGATCGCCGCGATTCCCAGCTGACTTCGAGGGCATTTTCGCCGTTTCCTTCAAACGGCGAAAAATGCTCCAAGTACTTGATTTGTCGCCCCCTTCGCGCTGCAAGAGACCTAAATGAGCTACCGCAAAATCTGGTGGAACGACTTTTCCGCCTTCGAATTCCATGGCATCGACCCCAACAAGACCATCGCGGTGTTCCCCACTGCCGCCATCGAGCAGCATGGGCCGCATCTGCCGGTGGGGACCGACACCATCATCAACCAGGGGCACCTCGACCTGCTGGTTGAGCGCGCGCCGGCCGACCTCGACATCCGTATCCTGCCGGTGCAGGCGATCGGCAAATCCAACGAGCACATCTGGCAGACCGGGACGCTGAGCCACACCGCGACCAACCTGATCGATGCCTGGACGCAGATCGGGCTCGAGATCGCCCGTGCCGGCGTCAAGAAGGTGGTGTTCGTCAACTCGCATGGCGGCAACGTTTCGATCCTCGACATCGTGGCGCGCGAGCTGCGGGTGCGTGCCGGCATGCTGGCGGTGAAGACCGGCTGGAGCCAGTACTGGCCCAAGGACATCTATTCCGACATCGAGAACCGCCACGGCATCCACGGTGGCGACAGCGAAACCTCGGTGGTGATGCACCTCAGGCCCGAGCTGGTGAATCGCGACAAGCTGCAGGATTACCCCTCGGTCGCGGCGCGCGACGAGCAGGCCTACAAATACATGCGGCCCACGGGAGCAACGAGCTACGCCTGGATCGCCAGCGATATCAACCCGCTCGGCGCGGCCGGCGACGCGCATCTGGCGACGGCGGACAAGGGGCGGATCACCGTGGAAACCGCGGTCGGCAGCTTCATCGAGCTGCTGCGCGAGGTGGAGCGCTACCCGCTGCCGGGGGGCCACGACTAGAGGCGTGGCTGCCCACGCCCTCGGTCGAGTTGCGCTCCCTCGGGCAACCCGCTAATCCCAGCCTATGCAGCAGTTTCACTCTCCCACCACTACGCTCACCCTCGACGGCAAGCCCATGAGTTTTGCGAGTCTGGCGCGGGTCGGCGCACGAGCGGTCTCTCTCGCAGCCGATGCCGCCGCGATGGCGCGGGTCGATGTCGCCCGCAAGGTGGTCGAGGACAAGATCGCGCGCGGCGAGGCGGTGTATGGCGCCAATACCGGCGTCGGCGCCATGAAGGATGTCGAGTGGTCGCCCGAGGAGATCGAGACCTTCAACCTCGGGCTGGTGCGGGCGCATCATTTCGGCACCGGCGCGCCGTTCCCCAGTTCCGTGGTGCGGAGCGCCATGGCGATCCGCGTCAACACCGCGCTGACCGGCCGCGTCGGTTGCTCGCGTGCGCTGGTCGATGCCTATCTGGCGCTGCTCGATAAGGACGTGGTGCCGGTGGTGCGGCGTACCGGTTCGATCGGCACTGCCGATATCGGGTTGATGGGCCAGATCGGCGCCGTGCTGACCGGTGTCGGCGAGGCGGTGTACCAGAACCGCCGCATGTCGGCTGAAGCGGCGCTGGCCGAGGCAGGGCTCCAACCCTGCCGCATGGCGCCACGCGATAGTCTCGCGTCGATCAGCGTCAATGCTGTGGGCTTTGCCGCCGCCGCTGAGGCGGTGCGCTCGGCCGCTTCGGCGATGCGCATGCTGCTCGCCACCGGCCTCACCACAGCCGGGGCGCTCGGCGCGTCGCGCGATCCGTGGAAGGCAGTGGCGCATGTAGGGACCGAGCGGGAGGCCGAGATCGGCGCCTGGCTCTACCACAACGCCATGGGCTGGGACTGGCCCAATGCCACCCATGTGCAGGATCCGCTGTCGCTGCGCATGATGGCGCAGGTGTTCGGCTCGGGCTTCGATACGCTGCTGGTCGCCGGCCGCACTGTGCTTGCTGCCACGGGCCGCACCGATGACAACCCGGTGGTGGTCGACGGGCAGGTGCTGACCTCTGGCGGCTCGCTGCCGCTCGACGTGACCATCTACTTGCAGACGGCGCAACTGGCGCTGGCCCACGCGGCGCGGAACTCGTTCAACCGCTGCGTGCTGCTGTCGAACGGCGCCCGGCGCGATCTGCCGATCAACCTGGTGCCGCGCGGTGCCATCGCCACCGGCTTCGGCCCGATCATCAAGCTGGCGGGCGAACTGTTCGCGCGCGCCCTGTCGATGGCGATGCCGGTCTCGGCGCAATCGCTGGTCGTCGCGGCGGGGCTCGAGGACGAGGTGTCGTTCCTGCCGCTGGTGGTTGAGCGTTTCGAGCGCCAGGTGCGGGCGCTGAAGCGTCTCGCGGCGCTCGAGGGGCTGCTTGCGGCACAGGCTATGGATATTCACGGCGACCGTCCGAGCGGTGTGCCGGCGATGATCTACGAGAAGGTCAGGCAGCACGCCGCCTTCTACGTGGTGGACCGGCCACTTTCTGCGGAAGTCGAAATCATCGAAAGCGATCTGGGTTCGGAACAGAGCATGGCGGAACTGATTTCCCACGCGCCCATTCCTGCACTGGACGAGTTTTTCGCGCTGGGCCCGGTCGCGTAGCATGCCGGAGTATGACTTTTCCTTGGCGCCCGTATAGGTTTGGCGCCAATTCCGGCTCAGGGACTGCACGGCCGGAACAATAAGGAGACCATCATGCTTTCGAAGAAACTGCTCGGCGCTGCTGTCGCGCTGGCCTTCACGGTGACCGCTGCGAATGCCCAGGTCGTCGTGTCGTCGAAGATCGATACCGAAGGTGGCTTGCTCGGCAACATCATCAGCCAGGTGCTGCAGGCCAATGGCGTCGCTGTGACCGAGAAGATCCAGCTCGGCGGCACGCCCGTCGTGCGCCAGGCGATCACCGCCGGCGAGATCGACATCTATCCAGAATATACCGGCAACGCCGCGTTCTTCTTCGAGAAGGCCGACGACCCGCTGTGGAACGACGCCGCCAAGGCCTATGCCGAGGCGAAGAAACTCGACTACGACGCCAACAAGATCGTCTGGCTGTCGCCCGCTCCTGCCAACAACACCTGGGCCGTGGCCGTCCGCAAGGATGTCGCCGACGCCAATAAGCTCGCGACCTTCAGTGAGCTCGGCGCCTATATCGCCGGCGGCGGCAACATCAAGCTGGCCGCCTCGGCCGAGTTCGTCTCGTCCCCGGCCGCTTTGCCGAAGTTCCAGGAAGTCTACGGCTTCACTCTGAAGCCCGACCAGCTGGTGACCCTCTCCGGTGGCGACACTGCGGCGACTATCGCTGCCGCCGCGCAGCAGACCAACGGCGTCAACGCCGCCATGGTCTACGGCACCGACGGCGGCATCGCTCCCTCGGGTCTGGTGGTGATGACCGACGACAAGGGCGTGCAGCCGGTCTACGAGCCGGCGCCGATCATCCGCGAGGCCGTGCTGCAGGCCAATCCGCAGATCGAAGAGCTGCTGAAGCCAGTATTCGCCAAGCTCGACCTGGCGACGCTGCAGACGCTCAACGGCCGCATCCAGGTCGGTGGCGAAGCCGCCAAGGACGTCGCCATCGACTGGCTGAAGACCAACGGCTTCCTGAAGTAAGCTGCCGCACGGTCAGTGCATTTTGGGGGTGGGCAGGACGACTGCCCACCCCTAGTGTTTTCGGCATGACGCGCATCGGCAATGACCACCGCCTGTCATCCCTGCGAAACCAGGGACCCATCGCCCAGCCCGCGCTGGCTGCGAGTTGGGTCGCTGCTTTCGCAGGGATGACATCGAGTATGGAGCGAGACCGGTGACCGACGCTGCGATCGCCGCACCGACACGAAGCTTCGCCGTCGATAAGCTCGGCGTGCTGATCGCCGCACTTGCTGCCATCGCTGCGTTCCTGCCCTTCGCCGCGTTCCGCGCCAACCGTATCGTGCTCGGGGAAGCCAAGGGCCTCTTCGCCGCGCTTCCGGGTTGGGAAGCGGCCGTTCTCGCCATTGTGCTGGCTGCCGGCATCGGCATCGCGCTGTTCCGGACGCCGACGCTGTGGCGGCTGGCCACCAGCCTCGTGGTGCTGGCGCTGCTGTTCGTCGCCATCGGCCACGCCGGCAGCTTCCTCACGCCGCCGGGTGACAAGATCGCCCGCGTCTCGCCCGGCGCCGGCCTCTGGCTCTTGATCTTTGCCTTCGCGCTGCTGGCGGCCGACGCCATCGCGCGGCTGAAGCTGAAGCCGTGGACGCGCATCGGCGTGCTGGCGGCGGTGGCCCTGTTCTTCGCCGTGCTGCTCGGCTCGGGCACGCTGAACGATCTCTCGATCCTCCGCGAATATGCCAATCGCGGCGATACCTTCTGGCGCGAGGCGCAAACGCATCTGGCATTGGCGCTGGGTTCGCTCGCCGCGGCAACGGTGGCCGGCATTCCGATCGGCATCCTCTGCCATCGCAGCGACGCCTGGCGCGCGCCGGTGCTCAATGTGCTGAACGCCATCCAGACCATCCCATCGATCGCGCTGTTTGGCCTCTTGATCGCGCCGCTCGCCTGGGTGGCAGCGAACATCCCGGGCGCTTCGGCCGTCGGCATCTCTGGCATCGGCGCGGCGCCGGCCATGGTGGCGCTGTTCGCCTATTCGCTGCTGCCGGTGGTCGCCAACACTGTGGTCGGCCTCGATGGCGTGCCGCCCGCCGCCAATGACGCGGCCAAGGGCATGGGCATGACCGACTGGCAGCGGCTGGTGACCGTCGAGTTTCCGCTGGCCTTTCCGGTGATCCTCACCGGCATCCGCATCGTGCTGGTGCAGAATATCGGCCTCGCCACCATTGCCGCGCTGATCGGTGGCGGCGGTTTTGGCGTCTTCGTGTTCCAGGGCGTCGGGCAGACGGCGATGGACCTGGTGCTGCTCGGCGCCGTACCCACCGTGGCGCTCGCCTTCGCCGCGGCTGTCGTGCTGGACGCAATTGTCGAAATGGTCTCACCCAAGGATACGCGCCGTGATTGAGATCGAAGCCCTCACCAAGGACTATCTCGAGCTGACCGTGGTCGACCACGTCGGCCTCACCGTCGCCGACGGCGAGATCGCGGTGATCGTCGGCACCTCCGGGTCAGGCAAGACCACGCTGTTGCGGATGATCAACCGATTGATCGAGCCGACCTCGGGCACGGTGAAGATCGATGGCCAGGATACCCGGGATGTGCCGGCCTTCGAGCTCAGGCGCCGCATCGGCTACGCCATCCAGGGGCACGGGCTGTTCCCGCACCGCACCGTCGGGCAGAACATTGCCACGGTCCCGACCCTGCTCGGCTGGGACAAGGGCAAGATCGCGGCGCGGGTCGATGAACTGCTGGAACTGTTTCAGCTGCCGGCGGCGGAGTTTCGCGACCGTATGCCGAGCGAACTGTCCGGCGGCCAGCAGCAGCGCGTCGGTGTGGCGCGGGCCCTCGCCGCCGAGCCAAAACTGCTGCTGATGGACGAGCCGTTCGGCGCGCTCGACCCGATCATCCGCGCCAAGGCGCAATCGGACCTGCTCGCCATCCAGAAGCGCTTCGGCACCACCATCGTCTTGGTGACGCACGACATGGAGGAGGCGATCCATCTCGGTTCGCGCATCGCCGTGATGGATAAGGGTAAGCTGCTGCAATACGCGCCGCCGGACGAGATCATCGCCCGGCCGGCAACGCCGTTCGTTGCCGAACTGATCGGCACCGGCGAGCGGCCGTTCCGGCTGCTGTCGCTGGGCAAGGTCCGCGACCTGGTCGAGCCCGGCCCGGCACAGGGCGAGCCGATCTCCGCCGACGCCTCACTGCGCGACGCCTATGCCGAGTGCCTGTGGACCGGCCGCGAGATGCTGCCGGTGGTCGATGCCGATGGCGCCAGCATCGGCCGCATCCGTCGCGACGACATCGCCCACAAGGCCGAGCGCCCGCAATGAAGCCGGGGCTGATCATCCGGCTGGTGGTTCTGGCGCTGCTGGTGGCGTTCATCGTCGCGCCGGAGAGCTTCGCCTGGGTGTTCCAGCCGCTGACCAAGAACGGCCAGCCGGCGATCTACGTGCAGAACTCGCTGCTCAACCTCACCGTAAGCCACCTGACCATCGTCGCCATCGCCACCATCGCCTCGACGTTGCTGGCGGTGGGTCTCGCCATTCTCGTCACCCGGCCATTCGGCGCCGAATTTCTGCCGTTGAGCCGCTCGCTCGCCAATATCGGCCAGACCTTTCCGCCGGTGGCGGTGCTGGCACTGGCCGTGCCGGTACTGGGCTTCGGCACCGCGCCGACGCTGGTGGCGCTGTTCCTCTACGGCCTGCTGCCGATCTTCGAGAACGCCCTCACCGGCCTCACCACCTTGCCGCCCGCCGTGACCGAAGCGGCCCGCGGCGTCGGGATGACCGACCGGCAGCGGCTGCTGGGCGTGGAACTGCCGCTGGCAACGCCGGTGATCCTCGCCGGCATCCGGCTCTCGGTAGTGATCTCGGTGGCGACGGCCACTATCGGCTCGACCGTCGCGGCCTCGACGCTGGGCGAGGTGATCATCGCCGGGCTGCTCAGCAATAACCTCGCCTTCATCGCCCAGGGCGGGCTGGTGGTCGGCGTGATGGCGGTTCTGATCTATGATGCGCTTTCGGCGCTCGAGCGGGCACTGATGGCCCGCACCGGCCAGCGCCGGCAGCACGCGTAGGAGCCAACATGTCCGATTTCGATCTCGTCCTCGCCGGCACGGTGGTGCTGCCATCCATGGTGGTCGAGGATGGCTATGTGGCGGTGCGCGACGGCAAGGTGGTGCATGTCGGCGAGGGGACGCCGCCGCACGCGCATGAGCGGCATTTGCTCGGCAAAGCGCTGATCCTGCCCGGCGCCATCGACGCGCAAACCCACTCCTTGAGCCAGAGAGGTCAGGAAGATTTCATCTGGTCGACCCGCTCGGCCGCGGCCGGCGGGGTGACCACCATTGTCGACATGCCCTATGACGAGGGCAATCTCGTCTGCTCCGCCGAGGCGGTGCGGATCAAGGTGGCGCATGCCGAGCCGCAGGCCCGGGTGGATTTCGCGCTCTATGGCACCATCAACCCGGAGGATGGTGCGAGCCGCATCGCCGAGCAGGCGGCAGCCGGCGTTGCGGCGTTCAAGTTCTCGACCTTCGGCACTGACCCGGTGCGCTTCCCGCGCATCTCGCCGCCGCTCCTCGCCGAGGCCTTCGCCGAGGTGGCGAAGACCGGGCTGACGGCGGGCGTCCACAACGAGGACGACGAGAGCGTCCGCGCCGCCATGGCCAAGGTGAAGGCCTCGGGCATCACCGACTGGCGGGCGCATGGTATGAGCCGGCCGCCGCTGACCGAATTGCTGGCGACACTGCAGATTTACGAGACCGGGGCGCAAACTGGGTGCGACGCCCATGTGGTGCACTGCTCGCTGAGCCGCGGCTACGACATCGCCGCCGACTATCGGGCGCACGGCTTCGGCGCCACCATCGAGTGCTGCATCCACTACCTGACCCTCGACGAGGAAAACGACGTCCGCCGGCTGGGCGGCAAGGCCAAGATCAACCCGCCGATCCGCCCGCGCGCCGAGGTCGAGGCGCTGTGGCGCCAGGTGGCGGCCGGCAATGTGACGCTGGTCTCGACCGATCACGTCAGCTGGTCGGAAGATCGGAAGACCAACCCGGACATGCTGGCCAATTCGTCCGGCGTACCGGGGCTCGAGGCCATGGTGCCGCTGTTCGTCAAGGGTGCCCTGGAGCGTGGCGTGTCGCTGACCTGGGCGGCCAAACTGATGGCGGCCAATCCGGCCAGGCACTTCCGGCTGGGCCAGAAGGGCGCGCTGGAGGCCGGCAAGGACGCCGACATCACCGTGCTGGTGGATCGCCCGATGGTCTACGACGCGGCAAGATCCGGGCACAATGTGGTGGGGTGGTCGCCGTACAACGGCATTGAGCTGCCGTGGACGGTGGCCGGCACCTGGCTGCGCGGGCAGCAGGTGTTTGACGGAACCACGGTGGCCGAGCCGGGGGCAGGGCGGTGGGTGCGGCCGTGAGGACGCTGACTGAGAGAGACGGCCCCCTCCCGGCCTCCCCCATGAAGGGGGAGGTGAAGAGCCGAGGCTGTGGCTTGATCGTGCCCAACACTCGATGCGGCACCTCCCCCTTCATGGGGGAGGATGGGAGGGGGCCGTCTCTATCGGTGTGCCACCAATGACCCGCAATCTCCCGACCCAGGAAGCCCGCATCGCCGAGGATATCGCGACCCTCGCCGAGATCACCGAGCCCGGCCGCCCTTACACCCGCCGCGCCTTCACTCCGATGTTCCTCCGCGGCCGCGAGTGGCTCGTCCGGCGCTTCGAAGCCGCCGGGCTGGAGACGCGGATCGACGCCTCCGGCAACCTGATCGGGCGGCGGCGCGGTCGCGCCGGCAGGGGCACCATCATGCTCGGTTCGCACTCCGACACCGTGCCCGATGGCGGTCGGTTCGACGGTATCGCCGGAGTATCGGCAGCGCTGGAAGTAGCGCGGGCGCTGGGCGATCAAGGCGTACAGCTGCAGCATGACCTGGAGATCGTCGATTTCCTCGCCGAGGAGGTGTCGATCTTCGGCGTCTCCTGCGTCGGTAGCCGCGGCATGGCGGGTGTACGGCCGGATAGTTGGCTGGATCGCGAGGTCGACCAGTTCACCCTGCGCGAGGGGATCGCCGAGGTCGGCGGCAATCCCGGAAAAATCGAGAAGCGCGAGGATATCGCCGCCTTCCTCGAACTGCATATCGAGCAGGGGCCGGTGCTGGAAGATGGCCACCTCGATATCGGCGTGGTCACGGCGATCGCTGGGATCACCCGGATCGAACTGGTGGTGAACGGTCGGGCCGACCATGCCGGCACCACCCCGATGGGCTCGCGCCAGGATGCGCTGACCACCGCGGCACGGCTGGTGCTGGGGATCGAAGAACTGGGCACGCTGCTCAGCAGGGGCAAGTTCCATTTCGCTGCGACCGTCGGTGAGTTCTCGATCGAACCCGGGGCAGCGAACGTCGTGCCGTCACGAGCCCGGCTGCTGATCGATGCGCGAGCCGAGCGCCGCGAGGATATGGAGCGGTTCATCGCCGAACTCACCGTACTCGTTAACGCCACGGCCGCCGCGACTGGGGTGGCGATAGAGCCGCCATTGACCATTTCCGACAATTTGCCAACGCCTTGCGATCCGTTCGTGCTTGATACGCTGGACGCGGCAGCCGTGGCCGTGGGCGCGCGCCATCGCCGTATGGCATCGGGCGCCGGGCACGACACGGCCTGGATGGCGCGGGTGACCAAGGCAGCGATGATCTTCATCCCCTGCCTCGGTGGCCGCAGCCACACGCCGGAAGAATATGCCGAAACGGCCGACGTGGCGCTGGGCGCCGCCGTGCTGCTGGAGGCGGTGAAGCGCCTTGACCGCGACTTGAAGTAAGGCCCTCTCACCCGGCCCTGCGGGCCGACCTCTCCCCCCGGGGAGAAGTGACGTTGGGGCCAGGTGGTGCCTCCGAACACCTCTCCCTTTGGGGGAGAGGTCGCCGCGAAGCGGCGGGTGAGGGGGCCTTTGGGTGTGATGGAGTAGCAAGTTGGGTCGCGTACTGACCGAGAAGGATGTGGAAGCCGCGGTGAAGGGCGGCTCCGTCTATGCCGCCGGCGGCGGGGGCTGGGCTGATCATGGCCGCATGCTTGGGCTTGCGGCGGTGAGCGTCGGCAAGCCCGAGCTGGTCGATATCGAAGAGCTGGAGCCGCGCGACTGGGTGGCGACTGCGGCCGCGATTGGCGCACCGGCCTCGACCACACCATGGGAGATGCGCGGCGTCGATTACGTCAAGGCCGTGAAGCTGCTCGAGAAGGCGCTGGGCGACAAGGTCCGCGGCCTGATGATCGGGCAGAACGGCAAAAGTTCGACGCTCAATGCCTGGCTGCCGAGCGCCATCCTCGGCACCAAGGTGGTCGACGCGGTGGGCGATATCCGCGCCCACCCGACCGGCGACATGGGTTCGATCGGCATGGCCGGCAGCCCCAAGAAGATGATCCAGACCGCCGTGGGCGGCAATCGCGCCGAGAACCGCTACATCGAGCTGGTGGTGAAGGGCGCGACAGCAAAGATCTCGCCGATCCTCCGCACCGCGGCCGACATGTCGGGTGGCTTCATCGCCTCCTGCCGCAACCCGCTGCGCGCCAAATATGTGCAGCGCAACGCAGCGCTCGGCGGCATCTCACTGGCGCTGAGCCTTGGCGAAGCGATCATCGCGGCCGAGAAAAAGGGCGGCTCTGCGATAATCGACGCCATCGTCAAGGCGACCGGCGGCACTATCCTGGTGAAGGGCGCGGTGACGAAGAAGGATCTCGTCTACACCAAGGAAGCCTTCGATATCGGCCGGTTCGTCTTGGGCGAAGGCGACAAGGCCGTCACCATCCACACCATGAACGAATACATGGCGATCGACGATGCCGGCGGCAACCGGCTCGCCACCTTCCCTGACGTGATCGCCACGCTCGATGCGGCCGGCCAGCCGCTGAGCGCCGGGCAACTGCGCGAAGGCATGTTCGTCTTCGTGCTGCACGTGCCGAAGAAGGTGATCCCGCTGTCATCGTCAGTGATCGACCCGGCGGTCTATCCGCCGGTCGAAAAGGCGATGGGGATCGAACTGGCCAAATACGCGCTTGATGGGGTGAAGCGGAAGAAGAAGGCTCGGAAGGGCTGGGCTTAGCCTCCGGTTCTGAGCACGTTGCCCCACCCTCATCCGGGCGTTGCCCACCTTCTCCCATCAAGGGAGAAGGCCCGACTGAGGTGCTGGTGGCGGACCCTTCTCCCCTTGTGGGAGAAGGTGCCCGAAGGGCGGATGAGGGGTGGCCCCCCGAGCGGTAGCCACGATAAGCTCGCCCACCATGCCAAAACCCAATCCCCGCCATCCGAATTTCCCCATTCCCTCCGGTCCGGTCCTGCGCGCCAAAGGCTGGCGGCAGGAGGCGTTGCTGCGGCTGCTCGAGAACGTGCTGGCCGTCGGTGAGGACCCCGAAAAGCTGATCGTCTATGCGGCGCTCGGCAAGGCGGCGCGGAACTGGGCGGCGCATCGGCAGATTGTCGAGGCGTTGACCACAATGGACGAGGACCAGACTCTGGTCATCCAGTCGGGCAAGCCGATCGGGCTGCTGAAGACCCATGCGCAGGCGCCATTGGTGATCATGGCGAACTGCAACATCGTCGGGCAATGGGCCAAGGCCGAGGTGTTCTACGAGCTCGAGAAAAAGGGCTTGATCGCCTGGGGCGGACTGACCGCCGGGGCGTGGCAGTATATCGGCAGCCAGGGCGTCATCCAGGGCACCTACGAGATCTTCATGCGCATCGCCGAGAAGCGCTTCGGCGGCTCGCTCGCCGGGCGCTTCATCCTCACCGCCGGGATGGGCGGCATGGGCGGGGCGCAGCCCTTGGCCGGGCGCATGGCGGGCGCGGCGATCCTCGACGTCGATGTCGACCCGGTGCGCGCAGAACGCCGCAAGGAGATCGGCTATCTCCAGGAGATCGCGCCGAACCTTGATGCGGCGCTCGAAATGATCGCCGCGGCAGTGCGCGACAAGCGGGCGCTGTCGGTGGGGCTAGTCGCCAATGCGGCCGAGGTCTATCCGGAAATCCTCCGGCGCGGCATCATCCCCGACATCGTCACCGACCAGACCAGCGCGCACGATCTCGTCTACGGCTACGTCCCCAAGGGCATGAGCCTAGACGAAGTGCGGCGGCTGCGGGTCGACGGGCAGGGACAGTTGATGGCGGCGAGCCGCGCTTCGATCGCCGACCATGTGCGGGCCATGCTGGGGTTCCAGGCGGCCGGCTCGGAAGTGTTCGACAATGGCAACCTGATCCGCACCCAGGCCAAGCAGGCCGGCGTCGAGAACGCCTTCGATATCCCGATCTTCACCGAGGCCTATCTGAGACCGCTATTCGCCCGCGCCATCGGCCCGTTCCGCTGGATGGCGCTGAGCGGGGAAGCCTCGGATATCGCGCGCATCGACGATCTGGTGCTGGAGATGTTCCCGGACAACAAGATCGTCACCAACTGGATCCGGCTGGCCCGGCAATACGTGCCGTTCGAAGGACTGCCCGCGCGCATCGCCTGGCTGGGGCATGGCGAGCGAACCGCACTGGCCCTGGCGGTGAACGCGCTGGTGCGGAGCGGCGAGCTGAAAGCGCCAGTGGCGTTCTCGCGTGACCATCTCGATGCGGGAGCGATGGCCCACCCCAACATCATGACCGAGAACATGAAGGACGGCTCCGACGCCATCGCCGACTGGCCGCTGCTCGATGCCATGCTGCTCACCGCCTCGATGGCCGACCTCGTAGTGATCCACTCGGGCGGCGGCGGGTATGCCGGCTACATGACGTCTGCCGGCGTGACGCTGGTGGCGGATGGGACCGAGGCAGGCGACGAGAGGCTGTCGCACGCGCTGACCAATGACACCTCGCTCGGCGTGATGCGCTATGCCGATGCGGGGTATGAGGACGCGGTAGATGAGGCGGAGAAGAAGGCGATCGGGTGGTTTGATCTGCGGGGGTGAAATCGTGGCTCCGCGCACCCCTTCGAGCTACGCTAGCTCGCTTCGCTCTCAAGCTCCGCTTGCCTCCCCCGTCGAGGGGGAGGTGCGGCATCGAGTTTGGTTCTGGCTGCTGCGCAAACCCATCAGTCGTCACCCTCCCCCTTGCGGGGAGGGATCAAGGGTGGGGGGTGAGGAGCCGGCGAACCAGCAGCTCGTCGCAACGTAGCGGCAGAAAACGCTAGTTCTTCGCCGCCCCGGTCTTCGCCGCCTTGGCCTCGTCGTACCACCACACCGTCGGGAAGCCGATCGAGAATTCCGGCAGGGTTTCGGGGTGGCTGAAGCGGTCCCAGCGGGCGATGCGGGATTTGCGCAGCGTATAGGTGGGCACGGTGTAGTGGTGCGCCAGCAGCACGCGGTCGAGCGCCCGGGTGGCGGCGATCAGCGTTTCGCGGTCATCAGCGAAGACGATCTTGTCGATCAGTGCGTCGACGCCCTTGTCGGAAATGCCGCCATAGTTGCGGCTGTCGTTCTGCGCCGCCGAGGCCGAGCCCCAGAAATCGCGCTGCTCGTTGCCGGGTGAGAGCGACTGCACCCAGCCGGTGTAGATCATGTCGTAATCGCGGTTCTGGGCCCGCTCGATATATTGCGGCGAATCCACCGAGCGGATGGTGGCGTTGATGCCAAGCCGCTTGAGGTTGGTCTGGAAGGCGGCGGCGATCGGCTCGATGGTCGGGCCGTTGAGCAGGATTTCGAACGTCACCGGCTGCCCGTTGGGATCGACCAGCTGATTGCCATTGAGGGTGTAGCCCGCCTTGGTCAGGATCTCGTTGGCGGTGCGCAGGCTCTGCCGGAGCTTGGTCGTGTCGCCGTTAACCGGGTTTTTGTACTCGGTGGTGAACACCGAAGCGGGGACGAGGTCCTTGACCGAGTTGAGGATCTCCAGCTCCTCCCCCTGCGGCAGGCCGGAAGACGCGAACTCGGTGCCGTAAAAGAACGAGTTGATGCGGTCGTACTGACCGAAGAAGCGCAGCTTGTCGAGCTCCTCGAAATCGAAGGCGTAGAGCATCGCTTCGCGCAGCGCTTCGTTCTGGAACAGTGGTTTCCTGAGGTTCGGGACGAACCCGACCAGGATGCCCGAGCCGCGATAGGCGTTCTCGAACAGCTCCTTGATCACCTTGCCCTCGGTGACCGCCGGGAAGGTGTAGTCATTCTGCCAGCGCAGGGCGAGGTTCTCGTCCCACCAGTCGAAGGCATCGCCTTTGAAGCCTTCGAACTCGGCGGTGGTATCGCGGAAATACTCGTACTTGATCTGGCCGAAATTGTTCTGGCCGATGTTGAAAGGCTCCTTCAGACCCCAATAATTGGGGTCGCGCTCATAGGTGATCGAGGTGCCGGCCGAAAAACTCGCCAGCTTGTATGGCCCCGAGCCCAGCGGCGGCTCGAGGGTGGAGCGGCCGATATCGCGCGGTTTGCCGTCAGGGCCGGTGCCCTCCCACCAGTGCTGCGGCAACACGATCAGCTGGCCCATGATGTTGGGCAGCTCGCGGTTGCCGGTCTGATCGAAGCTGAAGGTGACTTCTCCGGGCGCACTGACCTCGGCCTTGGTAACGTTGGCGTAGTAGTTGGCCTGGCTGGGGTTGAGTTCCTTGACCTTGTTGAAGGTCCAGACCACGTCCTCGGCCTTGACCGGTTCACCATCAGCCCACTTGGCGCGCGGGTTCATCCGGAAGGTGACCGAGGAGAAGTCGTCGGGGTAGCTGAAGGCCTCGGCGAGGTTGCCGTACTGGGTGGAGTTCTCGTCGAGCGACGGCGTGGTCAGCGTCTCGAACACGAGGCCAATGCCGTCGGCGGGTTCGCCCTGCGGCAGGATCGGGTTGAAGGTGTCGAAGCCGCCCATCGAACTCAGCCGCACCACGCCGCCCACCGGCGCATCCGGGTTCACGTAGTCGAATTTCTCGAAGCCCGCAGGGTATTTCGGCTCGCCGATCAGCGAGCCGCCATGGTGCCAGACCTTCTCCTGGGCGATCGCTGGGCTGAACGCCAGGAGCGCGGCGAGGGTGAGGGCGACGAACTTCATGCGCATGTGGGCCTCCATTCGGGGGAGAACGTGTTGTCGGAGCTTAGCGTCAGGGGCGATTGCGTCAAAACTTTCACTGCGCCACCTCGGGCACCGCTTCGACGGCGAAGGCGGCGGCCATCAGGGCGCGGGTATAGTCGGACTGCGGCGCGGCGAAGATTTCGGCGGCCGGCCCGTGTTCGACCACCTTGCCGTTGCGCATCACCATCAGCTGGTTGGCGAGCGCCCGGACAACGCGTAGGTCATGCGAGATGAACAGATAGGTGAGGCCATGGCGCCGCTGCAGATCGCGCAGCAGGTCGACCACCTGCGCCTGCACGCTCATGTCGAGCGCCGAGGTTGGCTCGTCGAGCACTACGAACTTGGGTTCGAGCACCATGGCGCGGGCGATGGCGATACGCTGGCGCTGGCCGCCGGAGAACTCGTGGGGGTAGCGGAAGCGCGCCTCGGGATCGAGCCCGACCTCGGTCAGCGCCCGGACGACGCGGGAGTCGCGCTCGTCCGGGGTGAGCCGCGGCGCATGCACGGCGAGGCCCTCGGCGATGATCTCGGCGATCGACATGCGCGGGCTGAGTGAGCCGAACGGATCCTGGAAGACGATCTGCAGATCCTTGCGCAGCGGTCGCATAGCGCCCCAGGAGAGCCGCTCGATAGGGCGCCCGAGGTAAACGATGCGGCCTTCCGAGCCGATGAGGCGGAGCAGGGCGCGCCCAAGCGTGGTCTTGCCCGAGCCGGATTCGCCGACGACCCCAAGCGTCTCGCCGCGGCGGATCGAGATATCGACGTCGTCGACCGCCTTGATGTGGCCGACGGTGCGACGGAAGAAGCCGCGCTTGATCGGGAACCAGACTCGGAGCTTTTCAGCGGCAACGATCGGTTCGGCCTCCGAGGTGGCGGGCGGGTCACCCTTCGGCTCGGCGGCGAGCAGCTTTTTGGTGTAGGCGTGCTGTGGGGCGGCGAACACTGTTTCGGTTGCGCCGGATTCGACGATCCTGCCCTCGGTCATCACATGGGTGATCTCGGCCATCTTCCGCACGATGTGCAGGTCGTGGGTGATGAACAGGATCGCCATGCCGCGCTTTTTCTGCAGCGACATCAGCAGTTCGAGAATCTGCGCCTGGATGGTGACGTCGAGCGCGGTCGTCGGTTCGTCCGCGATCAATAGTTGCGGCTCGTTGGCGAGCGCCATGGCGATCATCACCCGCTGGCGTTGCCCGCCCGACAACTGATGCGGGAAATCGTCGAGCCGGGAGGCGGGATCGGGGATACCAACCTCGCTCAAGAGCTCGATGGTGCGGGCTCGGGCCGCGGCCCGCCGCATGCCGCGATGCAGGATCAGCGCCTCGCTCACCTGCCGCTCGACCGTGTGCAGCGGGTTGAGCGAACTCATCGGCTCCTGGAAGATCATCGAGATGGCGTTGCCGCGTACCCCGCGGATGGTTCGATCATCGGTGTGCAGCAGATCCTGCCCGTTGAACAGGATGCGCCCCTTGGAATGTGACGCCGCCGGGTAGGGGAGGAGCTTCAGCACCGAGAGCGCGGTGACGGATTTGCCCGAGCCGCTCTCGCCCACCAACGCTACGGTCTGGCCGGGCTGGATGTCGAAGGAGACACCACGGACGGCGGGGACCTGCCCGTGCTCGGTGGCGAACTCGACATGCAGGTCATCGACCTGGAGCAGGGCGGTGCTCACGAGCGCGTCCCCGCAAAGGTCTTGCGCGGATCGAACGCGTCCCGCACCCCCTCGCCGATAAAGACCAGCAGGGTAAGGATCACCGACACGGTGAAGAAGCCGGTGATGCCAAGCCACCAGGCCGAGAGGTTGTCCTTGCCCTGAGCCAGCAGCTCGCCCAGCGAAGGCGAGCCGACCGGCAGGCCGAAACCGAGGAAATCCAGCGCCGTCAGCGTCGTCACCGAGCCCGCGAGGATGAACGGCATGAAGGTGAGCGTCGCCACCATGGCGTTGGGCAACAGGTGCCCGACCATGATCTTGAAGTTGGAGACGCCCAGCGCCCGGGCAGCCGCGACATACTCGAAGTTGCGGGCGCGCAGGAACTCGGCCCGCACGATACCGACCAATGCCGTCCACGAGAACAGCAGGAGGATGCCGAGCAGCACCCAGAAACTGGGTGCGATGATGCTGGAGATGATCAGCAGCAGGTAGAGTGAGGGCACCGAACCCCAGATCTCGATGATCCGCTGCGCGATCAGATCGACCCAACCGCCGAGATAGCCCTGCAGCGCCCCCGCGCCAATACCGATGATCGAGGAAAGGATGGTGAGGATGAGGCCGAACAGCACCGAGATGCGGAAGCCGTAGATCAGCCGCGCGAGCACGTCGCGACCCTGGTCGTCGGTACCGAGCCAGTGGAAATTGCCGATATTGCAGGACGGGTCGGCGATGCCGGCCGGGTAGCCGGCGCAGCGCTCTTCGGCGGTCTGCAGCCAGGAGGGCTTTGATGGCGCCGCGCCGCTGAGCGATTCATCGACCGTGCCGTAGGAGTAGCGGATCGGTGGCCAGAGCATCCAGCCATTGGCATTGATCTCGTCGGCGATGAACGGATCGCGATAGACCGTTTCGGCGAGGAAACCACCGAACTTGCTCTCGGGGTAGGTGACCACCACCGGGAACAGCGTCTCGCCCTTGTAGCTCACCACCAGCGGTCGATCGTTGGCGATCATCTCGGCGAACATGGTGAGGATGAACAGGACGAGAAAGATCCATAGCGACCAGACGCCGCGCCGGTTGGCGTTGAACACCTTGAGACGGCGCTGGTTGATCGGGGAGAGCAGCGGCGCCGAACGGGCCTGGTCGGCAGGGGCAAAGGCGAGAAAGGGTGAGCGGAGGCCCGTGAGGGTAGCGTGCATCAGACTTCCCGGCTCTCGAAATCGATGCGCGGATCGATCCACATGTACATGAGGTCAGAGACGAGCCCGATGATCAGGCCGAGCAGCGAGAACACGTAAAGCGTCGCGAACACCACCGAATAGTCGCGGTTGAGCACCGACTGGAAGCCGAGCAGGCCGAGGCCATCGAGCGAGAAGATCGTTTCGATCAGGAGCGAACCGCCGAAGAAGGCCGAGATGAACGCCGCCGGAAAGCTGGCGATGACCAGCAGCATGGCGTTGCGGAACACATGCCGGTACAGCACCTGCCGGTCGTTCAAACCCTTGGCGCGGGCCGTGGTGACATACTGCTTGCGGATTTCCTCGAGGAACGAGTTCTTGGTCAGGAGGGTCACGGTGGCGAAACCACCCACCGCCATGGCGATGATCGGCAGTGTGATGTGCCACAGGTAATCCAGGACCTGACCGTACCAGGGCAGGCTCGCGAAGTTTTCCGACACCAGCCCACGCAGCGGGAAGATGTTCCAGAAACTGCCACCGGCAAACAGCACGATGAGCAGCACGGCGATGAGGAAACCCGGAAGCGCGTAGCCGACGATGACGATCGACGAGGTCCAGATATCGAAGCGGGAACCGTCGCGCAGCGCTTTGGCAATGCCGAGCGGGATCGATACGCCGTAGCCGAGCAGCGTCATCCACAGCCCCAGCGTGATCGAGACCGGCAGCTTCTCCTTGATCAGGTCGATCACCGAGATATCGCGGAAATAGCTGTTGCCGAAATCGAAGCGCAGGTAGTTCCACATCATCGAAAAGAAGCGCTCGACCGGCGGCTTGTCGAAGCCGAACTGCTTCTCGATGCGCTCGAGGATTTCGGGGCGAAGCCCGCGCGCGCCGCGATAGGTGGAGTTGACGTCGGCGCTGTCCTTGGCTTGTCCAGTCTGCTGGCCGGCGAAATCGCCCTGCTGGCTGCCGGTGATGCGTTCGGTAGCGCTGATGTTCTGCCCCGACATCTGCGCGATGACCTGCTCGACCGGCCCGCCTGGCGCAAACTGTACGATGATGAATGAAACAATCATGATGCCGAGCAGCGTCGGGATCATCAGCAGCAGGCGTCTCAGGATGTAGGCGCCCAATGGCGGCTCCAGTCGTCTGGGATCAGTTCAAGCTAGCAACGCAGCACTGTGGGCCGGATTGCGGCAAATCACCAAGGAGTGAATGTCACGGGCGCACCGCGAATTCGATACCGGCGGCATCGCCGACCGCGAAGAGGCGGTCGCGCGCCACCGCATACTCCTCGCCCTTGAGGTGCTCGAGCATCAGCGGCACTTCGCGCGGCAGGCGGTTCAGTTCGCCCAGATAGGTGCGATAGTCGAGCACGCCCTCGCCGATCTGCACCTCGTCGAGGTGCAACGCCGCCTGGTGATGGAGCTTGATGTCCTTGGCATGGCACGACACCACCCACTGGCCAAGCTTACTGAAGCACTCGCGGATCAGCGTGCCGTTATCGAAATAGACCCGCGGCGTCATGATGAGGTTCACCGGGTCGAAATGCGCGCCGAACATCGGGCGGTCGATGGCGCGGATCAGCTCGACATAGCTGTCGACGCTGTCCGGCAGGGAATACTGCATCATCTCGAGCGCAAATTTTGCGCGGGTCGGCTTCACGGTATCAAGCAGGTAGCGCACGGTTTCGACCGAGGCGTCGAAGGCCTCGGGGCTCATGTTCTCGGCCGCTGGGGCATAGTCGGTGCCAGCCTGAAACGAGCCGATATAGCTGACAGCGCACCCGGCCCCCACAGCGTCGGCGATGGCGAGACGCTCGACCGCGTAGGCGAGGTTGGCCTTGCGCACCGCTTCATCGGGCGAGACGAGGTTACGCCAGATGCCGATCTCGGCCAGCACCACGTTCTCGGCGGCAAACGCCTGCTCGATCGCGACAAGGCGGTCGCGATCGTCGAGCCTCACCTCCGGCACATAGGCGGCGCCATAGCCGAAATCGCGATGCGCCCGGGCGAAGGCGTCGGGATCCTCGCTGCCGATGGGCAAGCCGTGCCCGCCGAGCCGGATGGCCATCAGACGTGGTTCCGCCAGCTATGCTGCGGGTTGTAGTCGAGGAGGCGCCGGGCCTTGTCGATCGACAGCAGCGTGCCGTTCTGGCTGAGTTCGCGCTTGTGCGGCACCTTGGGGAACACTTCGGCCATCAGCGACATGTTGGAACGGCTCATCACCGTATCCTGGTTGGCGATGATGAAGGCCTCGAACCCCTTGAACTCGGCCTCGATGCCGCGGCGTACCGCCTGCGCCCCATCGCGCGCGTCGATATAGCCCCAGAGGTTCCATTTCCTCAGCTTGGGGTCGGCGTCGAAGGCAGGGAACGCCTTGTAGTCTTCGACATCCATGACGTTGGAAAAGCGCAGGCCGACGATCTTCAGCTCCGGATCCCAGCGGCAGAACTGCGCCGCCATCGTCTCGTCGAGGAGCTTGCCGAGCGAATAGGCGGTTTCGGGACGGGGGAAATACTCCTCGTCGATCGGAACGTAAGGCGGCGGCGTTTCGAAGGGCAGCCCAAGCACGGTTTCGCTCGAGGCGAAGACAACGTTCTTGACCCCGGCAAGCCGGCAGGCCTCGAACACGTTGTAGCTGGTGGGCACATTGTTCGCGACGGTGCGGCTATTGGCGAACAGACCTGGCGCCGGGATCGCGGCGAGATGCACCACGGCATCGAACGGGCCGTGGCGTTCATCGACGCCGCCAAGGATCGCCTGCGCCACCTGGCCGAAATCGGTGAGGTCGATGCGGACGGTCGGGCAGATCGGGTCTTTCGGCAGCGTCTGGTCAATATTGAGGACGGAATAGCCGTTGGTCACCAGGTCCTTGAGCACCGCTCGTCCCAGCTTGCCGCTGCCGCCCGTCACCAGAACCTTGGCCATTTCCCGTCCTCCCGAAACTGATTTGCCCGAAAGCCTAGAGCGCTTTCAGGAAAAGTTGCAGACTTTTCCGGTTCGAAAGCACGACAAAAGTGACCAGGAGCGTTTTTGGCGTTTCATTGAAACGGCGAAACGCTCCGACACGGGTTGGGGCCATTCTGTCACGAGGCTGAACGCACTCGTCAGTGCCGGTTCAAAGCCGATGGCGCAGTCTCCTGTCCAGCGTCAGGAGGCGGATCGGTTCATCGCGATCCCCTCGATTGGAAAAGGACTACGACGTGCGGGCCAACCCCCCGCCGCCCCACCCCAGGAGACTGAAATGACCAAGCTCGCACTTGCCGCGACATTCGCGGTTGCCATGCTGACTTCGTTCTCTGCTATTCCTGCTAATGCCCAACGGGGGCCATGCACCGCCGGCCCCCAGTGTCCCAGCCATGGGGGCGGTAGCGACCCCTATTGCGGCGACCAGCTCGGCGTGTTGAAGCGCGTGATGCCCGCCGAAGTGCTCGGCGTCGACCGCCACTACCGTGTCTGGGTCACCGAGTTCTGCACCTCCGAGACGTTGATGCGCTCCGACGGCAACGCCGCCTACCTCCGCACCGCCATCGCCAAGAACGATGTACTCACCGACGTGCTGACCGAGCGCGGCTTCCACGCCGACGACGTCTACGCGGTCAAGATGATGGGCGACGACACCATCAACCTCTACGTCCACGATTTCGGACGCTGATCCAACTCGGCTCTGATGATGCGGTACGGGTTGGCCCGTTCCTGTCGCCAATCTGAACGGCGTCATCAGAGCCGGTTCAACGTGATGAGCCCAACTCCTGGCCATCGTACGAGCAGCAATGCCTCGCACCCCGCGGCGCTAGCCGCATTGACCAAGGAGATAAAATGCCCAGGCTCGCTCTCGCCGCGACCTTCGCCATCGCGATGCTCACTTCGTTCTCAAGCGCACCGACGCAGGCCTAGGTTCAGCTGGACACCCCATGCGGCCAGGCCAGCTGTCCTCAGGGCGGCTCCACCACCACCTCTTGCGGCAATCAGCTCGGTGCGCTGAAGCGCGTGCTGCCCGCCGAGGTGCTCGGCGTCGACAGCCATTATCGTGTCTGGGTCACCGAGTTCTGCACCTCCGCGACATTGATGCGCTCCGACGGCAATGCCGCCTATCTCCGCACCGCCATCGCCAAGAACGACGTGCTCACCGACGTGCTGGCCGAGCGCGGTTTCCATGCCGACGACGTCTACGCCGTCAAGATGATGGGCGACGACACCATCAACCTTTACGTCCACAATTTCGGACGCTGATCCAACACCTTGGTGCTAAACTGACGCCGGATCGGCCGCGAGGCCGACCGGCGTTTGTGCATTCGCGGCCCCCGGCGCCGCAGCCAACCACAGGAGACCGCCAGATGAAGAAGCTCATGCTGGGCGCTGTTACTGCCGTCGCGCTCGGCGCGTCGATGATTCCGCCCGCGCTCGCCACCGCCCTTCCGATCGAGAAGGATGACGATGTCTGCGATGACTACCTTGGCGTGCTGAAGCGCGTCACGCCGGACGACATCGCAGGCGTGACGGAGCGACAGCGAGTCTGGGTCACTGAATACTGCCCCGGCCGCTCAGTTCTGAGGACCGAGGGCAATGCCGCCTCGGTGCGGTCGGCCATCGGCGACAACGAAGCGCTGGCCGCTGCGTTGCGCCAGAAGGGCTTTTCCGCCAGTGACGTGTTCGCCGTCAAGATGATGGGCGACGACACCGTCAATCTCTACGTTCATCGCTAGACGAGTGCAGGTATTCGGCGCCCCCGTCGGGCGCTGTTTCTATGAATGATCTCTGAATGCCCGGATCAGCGGCGGTTCAAACGCCCCGCACTATTTCCGCCGCCAACGAAGCGCTGAGCGCGACGAACGGCGGCAGGGGTGCCGCCGGGCAATCAAACTGTTGAGAGAGATCATGAAAAACCTGAAACTCATTCTGCTGGCCCTGGTGGCCACCTTCGGCCTTGCGGTCATCACTACGCTTCCCGCCCAGGCTATGAACTGCGGCGCCGGCATCGCCTGTGGCGGTGGTGGCGGTGGCGGCGGTGGTGGTGACGACACCTCCGACGGCGGCGAGCCGTTCGATCCGTTCTGCCATGTCGTCGACTGCGACGAACCGGAGATCGCCGAAGAAGGCTGTATGAAGAACTGCGACCAGCCGGACATTCCGAAGATCGCCGAGGAAGGCTGCATGAAGAACTGCCAGCCCGGCAAGCCGGGCGACGATCCGGAGATCCCGGGTAACGTGGCTGGCCTGGTGCGTTGCGATGCCCAGATCGGCGACCTCGCCAAAGTGACCGCCAAGCAGATCGGTAGCGTCAAGGGCCGCGATGCGGTGGATGTGGTGCCGGTTTGCGTCGACAAGAACCTGGTCGAGCAGCAGCTCGGCGTCGACAGCCTGCGCAGCGCCATCGCCCAGAACGACAAGATGGACAAGGCCTTGGACCAGGGCGGCTATGCTGCTGACGACGTGGTTGGCGTGATCGTCGGTCGCAGCTCGGCGGTGCTCTACGTCCACGCTCTCTGAGCGACAACCAACGACTGATTGAAGGGCGGGTACCGAGAAGGTTCCCGCCCTTTCCTTATTGCTGCCGCGACATTGCCCTGCCGATGAATGCTGTCTGAATGACGGGCTCACTAGGGGTTCAATCGGGGAAGGGCATGGTCGGGACAACAGAACGAAACCCGGCCCCCGAAAGGATGCCACGATGAACAGATCCCATGAGAAGCTGCTGGTCGCGACCCTCGCCGGTCTGATCATTGCCAGCGCCGCCGTTTTCGCCATCCAGCCCGCCATGGCCGCCGGCTATGACGTCGAGAGCCCCGCCCACATCGTCGGTGTGAAAAAGTGGGATACGCTCAATGTCCGCAAGTGGCCCGCCTCCTATTCGCAGAAGATCGGCGAGTTCGAGCCCAAGAGCTCGGTCTGGGTCGAGCGCTGCATCATCTCCCCCCAGGGCGGGGCCGACTGGTGCCTCGTCGAACAGCAGGACACCAAGGGCTGGGTGAACGCCAAGTTCCTGAAGCTGGCCTACGACTGGGACATCTGATCCCCAAGTCTCCTGCCGCGTTGCTCCAAACGGCGTGGCAGGTTCCTGTGACGACCCGACTACCCCATGCACACGTGCCTTTGACTGACCTCCGAAACATTGACTTCACGGCCCGGACGCGTTCCCTAGGAACCTCCGGGCCTTTTTCTTTGAAGAGCTGAGTTTTGGACGCCAATCCCATCCTTATCGAGCAGACCCGCGGCAACTTCGTCGAGAACCGGCATCGCGGCGCCTTTGTGATCTCCGACGCCGAGGGCAATATCATCGCTGCCGCCGGCGACACTTCGCGACCGGTGTTTCCGCGCTCGGCCATCAAGTCGATGCAGGCGCTGGCCATGGTGACCTCGGGCGCCATCGACCGCTTCGGCTTGAGCGACGAGGAACTGGCGCTGGCCTGCGCTTCGCACCACGGCGAGGATGTGCATGTCGAGGGCGTGACGCATTTTCTCGATCACATCGGCCTTGCCGCCGGCGATCTCGAGTGCGGCGCGCACCAACCGAGCAACGGCAAGGCGCGCGAGGCGCTGCGGGCGCACGGGCTGGAGGCGAGCCAGTTGCACAATAACTGCTCGGGCAAGCATTCCGGCATGCTGAGCGTCGCGCGGGCGCTTGGCGTCGACACGCACGACTACGTGACGCGCGGTCATCCGGTGCAGGTGGCGGTGCGCAAGGCCGTCGAGACGGTGATCGGCGAGCCGCTGAGTGAGGACCGGTGCGGCACCGACGGCTGCTCGATCCCCACCTGGGCCGCGCCGCTCTCGGCCTTTGCCCGTGGTTTCGCCAGGATGGCGACGGGAATCGGGCTGCCGGAGGAGATCGGCAGCGCGGCGACGCGCATCTTCGACGCCGCGACCGCTCACCCTTTGCTGGTCGCCGGCACCGGCCATCTCGATACCCTGGTGATGGAGGCCTTTGGCGGCCGCGTCATGCAGAAGGGCGGCGCCGAGGGCGTGCAATGCGGCGCCATCCGCGACAAGGGCTGGGGCTACGCGCTGAAGATCGACGACGGCAACATGCTGGCGAGCCAGACGCTGGTCGCCAACCTGCTGCTGCGCTTCGCCGACCCCGACGCCGGCCAGCGCGCCGTACTGGAAAAGTTCGCCCGCCAGCTGGTGCGCAATGTCCGCGGCTTGGAGGTCGGCGAGATGCGGGCGGCCTGACCAAGGACGCGCTGCCCGGCGACGTCCAATATCCACAACAGCAGCTCCGGAGACCCGCATGCGCCGTGCCGTCGTCACTATCGTTGCCTCGACCCTGCTCTGCGGAGCGGCGCTTGCTGGACCTGCCTATGCCCCGCCGAAGGTCTCGCCGGCGAAGACCGTCGAGGTCCCGGCCGACCTGCGCGCGGCAGCGACCGAACTGCTGAAGGCGGTGGCCGCCAAGGATGTCGACGGTATCGGGAAATGGCTGGCGCCGAAGATGTCGATCGTCACGGGTACCCTCGATCTCTCGATTCCGCGCGGCACCAGGCTCGAGGGGCCGTGGGAGAGCGCCAAGTCGCAGGTCGCCGGCCTCGGCAACAGCACTGGTGGCGACTGGGACCTGCCGCCAAACGTCGATATCGGCGTGTTCCTGACCAAGATGGAGCTGGATTTCATCGGCCAGTCGCTGACCGACGGACAGCCCTGGGGCACTGACGCCGCGGTGAGGGGTGCGATCTGCACCTATGGGCTCGGAACGGTCGACCCGGCCGCGGTGAAGCGCGCGGCCAAGGCGCTGGACACGAGTGGCGACAACTTCGTCGGCGTGAAGCGCGAGATCGAGCTGTTCGAGACGATGGAAGACAGCAGCAAGTCCGTAGGCAAGCTGGTCCCCGGCCTGCTCTATGCCACCGACTACGACGCCGAGACCTCGACCGAATGGACCGCCTTCCACCTGCCGGAAGGCGGCGTCGGTTTCGGCAAAACCACCGGCGACGACTTCGACCGTCCCTATGCGTCAGGGCTGTGCTTCAAGCAGCAGGCGTCTGGCGCGTGGGCGGTGGTGGCGCAGGCCTCGACGGGGCTTTAGCGCTTCAGAGGTGAAGCTTGCTGCCGGCGTCCGTGAGGATGCCATTGGGATAGGGCGGGTAGCGATGGACGCGGGAGTTCGCGCGCAGGTCAAATTGTCTCGCTGCGTCTCCGCGCAATTGATCAGTTAGGTGCGATCAACCAACCGTCGGCCCTTGAAACGACCGTGGACGGTGTTTTGGCGCCGAACACGCCCGCCTTTAGCCCAGGAAATCCGAGCTCACGTGCCCCGGAGACCATTGCTTCAGTCACTACCGACGGCTGGAATGGGTACGGAATCGTGTACCACAGGTCGTTGAGCAGGTGGTCGCCGGCGTCGCCGAATGTGGTGCGACTGCCCTTCGATGGCCACACGGGCCACCCATCGACGGCAGCATCGGCGATACTTCGGATAAGCTGACGGGGGATGAGCCGGATGCTGTACTCAACGCCCCTATGCTCACGCTGCTCCGATTTTGCCTCATACTTCTCGGGGACACCATCCCTGGGAAAGCCATAGCGGCAACCGCTCCCCGGCTCCTCCAAGCCAAGATGTTCCTGCCAAGTGAGTTCGACGACCAACTCATCGCTCACGTAGAGCAAGCGGACACCAGTCACTCGGTACTCGGCGTGAACCTGACGGGGCTCGAAACCCACGACGAAGAAGAAGGCGTTACCGTCTTGCCTAGCTAGATGCGGCCTATCCTTCAGCCAGTTCTGCCACGCGCCATGTGGACGAAGATATCCCTCACTATCCGTAACGAAATGATCTGCGATGGCGCCCGTCGCTGTGTTGCTACGGAAAACCCGATCAAGCGGACGGTCGACAAAGCACCATTTCATCTTGTCAGTCTGACTGTGGAAATCTAAAGCCCAAGTCAATGCGGGCGCGGCAACTTGCTGGCGAGATGCCGCCGAGGCGCTCCTGTTTAGGACCGCGTCACCGAGTTGTCCGCCAGCGTCACGTGCGGGTACTTCGCGGCGTCTTTCACCAGGTCCTCGACCACCACCGTGTCCCACTCGAGACCCACGATGGCGTGGTCGAGCGGAGCGTTGACGATGTTGCCGGTGATGGTGACGGGGCCCGGGGAGGGGTTCTGTACGACGCTGACGCCGATGCCGGTGCTGGTGGCGTAGAGCACGTTGTCGGCGATGATCACGTCGCGCAGGAACGTGCCGCGGCCGGCGAGGATGCCGATGCCGGGGACGTTGTCGATGCTGTTGCCCGAAATGCTGGTTTCGGCCTCGGCATAGATGCCGAAGGGCCTCGTGTCCGGATTGACCTCGGAGCGCGAGCGGATGTTGCGCACGATATTGCCCGAGCAGACGGCGAGCCGCCCGCCCGAATCGAGGTTGGTGATCGAGATGCCGGCGGCGGCGCCATCGACGATGTTGTTGGAGATCACCGAACCGGAGAAGGCGAACTCCGAAAAGATCGCCACTTCGCCCGAGTTGCGGCAGACATTGCCGGTGACAGCGACATTGCTCGTCGAATTGAGCCGCACCGCAGTGAACATGCAGTCGGCGATCTGGTTGTTGGCGACGATCACGTCGTTGCAGCGGAAAACGTTGATGCCATTGCCGTTCTGGCCGTTGCCGCCATTGGTGGAGCCGATGCCGGCGATGGTGTTGCCGGTGATGACCGAGCCATCGTGGCGCGGCTTGCTGCCCCAGATCAGGAAGCCGCCATTGCCACATTTGCTGACGCGGTTGGAAACGATGTTGAGGCCGCGGCCATCGACCGAGAAGATCGCAGCGAGGGCATGGCCGGTGAAATCGCAATCCTCGATATCCGCCCCGGCATCGCGCACCGCGAGGCCGTTGGCGGCGCCGCCGATGAAGCTGCAATTGCTCAGGGTGACGTGGTCGCTGGCCTCGATTTCGACCAGTCCGCGATCGGCGCCGCTCGGCCCGCCATTGCCGCGGGTGAAGGTGAGGCCCGAGAAACTGACATGGGCGCTGCCGGCGACGCGGAACACCGGCGCATCGCCGGCCGCAGCAAGGATGGTGCCGCCGGGAATGCCTGTAATCACGACGTTGCTCGGCACCTGCAGGTTCTGCACGTAGTAGCTGCCCGAACCGAGGAACAGCGGACGGCCCTCCTCGCCGGCGCGCAGCAGCGCTTCCTGCATCGGGCCGCTCTGATCATCGAGGCTGCCCGGCACCAGGTTCAGGGTCGTCGAATCGAGCGACTGCGCCCGAACGCCGCCAGCCAGCGGCAGGGCGATGAGGCCCGCAAGAATGTGACGGCGGTTCATACGCATGAGGGGAGTGTAAGGGGGTAGGGGGGCGTTTGGGAATTGGCGATTCCGGCGCCGTCCCCAAGCTATGTGGGATTGAATCCAACCGTACCGACACTCATCGGGGCCGGGTTTCTACCCGGTGATGGGGGCCGTGCGAGCGGTCCCGCATCAAGCCGGCAGCGGCCGCTTTCATTTGGCAGCCCATCCCCCCGCCGCTATAGAGTCCACAACTGGCTATCGAATCCTGTGAGGCGTCATGCTCCTTCCCGACAAGATCTATCTCGGCCAAAGCACCCGGCCGGAATACCTGGCGCTGAAATACGGCAACCGGCACGGGCTGGTGACCGGCGCCACCGGTACCGGCAAGACGGTGACGCTGCAGTCGATCGCCGAGGGATTTTCGGCCGCCGGCGTCCCGGTGTTTGCCGCCGATATCAAGGGTGACCTGTCGGGCATCGCCAATATGGGCAAGATGCTCGACTGGCAGGTGAAGCGCGCCGAAGAGATCGGTTTCACCGATTATGCGGCGAGCAAGTTCCCGGTGATCTTCTGGGATCTGTTCGGCCGGCAGGGCCATCCGGTGCGGACCACCATCTCCGAGATGGGCCCGCTGCTGCTGAGCCGCATCCTCGACCTCAATGACACCCAGGAAGGCGTGCTGAACATCGCCTTCAAATATGCCGACGATAACGGGCTGCTGCTGCTCGACCTGAAGGACCTGCGTGCGCTGCTGGTGGAAATCGCCAACAACGCCAAGGATATCTCGGTGCAGTACGGCAATGTCGCCTCGGCCACGGTGGGCGCCGTGCAGCGCTCGCTGCTGGTGCTGGAGCAGCAGGGCGGCGACCAGTTCTTCGGCGAGCGGGCGCTCGACATCCGCGACCTGATGCGCACCACCACCGACGGCAAGGGCTATGTTTCGATCCTCGCCGCCGACGAGCTGATGCGCGCGCCGCGGCTCTACGCGACGTTCCTGCTCTGGCTGATGTCGGAGCTGTTCGAAGTGCTGCCGGAAGTCGGCGACCCGGAAAAACCCAAGCTGGTGTTCTTCTTTGACGAGGCCCACCTGCTGTTCGACGACGCGCCCAAGGCGCTGGTCGATAAGGTGGAGCAGGTGGTCAAGCTGGTGCGCTCCAAGGGCGTCGGCGTCTATTTCGTCACCCAGAACCCGGCCGACATTCCGGACGCCGTGCTGGCGCAGCTTTCCAACCGCGTGCAGCACGCGCTCAGGGCCTATACGCCCAAGGAGCAGAAGGCGGTGCGGATGGCGGCAGAGTCGTTCCGCCCTAACCCCGACTTCTCGACCGCCGAAGTGATCACCCAGATGGGTACCGGCGAGGCGCTGGTCTCGGTGCTGGAAGATAAGGGCGTACCCTCGATCGTCGGGCGCACGCTGATCCGGCCGCCCTCAGGGCAGGTCGGGCCGCTGCTGCCGGAGGAACGGCGCACGGTGATCGCCAACTCGCCGGTGGCTGGCGTCTACGACGCGGTGGTCGATCGCGAGTCGGCCTTCGAGGTGCTGACCAAAAAGACCCAGGAGCGCCAGGCGAGCGAGGCGGAGGCCAAGCAGGCCGAGCTCGACGCCAAGCAGGCGCAGGCCGACGCCAAGGCCGCGGCGGCGCAGGAGCGCGCCGAGCGCGCTGCCCAGCCGCGCCGTTCGACCCGGCAGACGCCGACCGAAGCCGCCATCACCTCGTTCAGCCGCACCATGGCGAACGGGCTCGGCAAGGCACTGCTGCGCGGCATCCTCGGTGGCCTCACCCGTGGCCGCTAACGTCGCGCAGAACCACCCGGCGCTTGCGGTCTTCGCCTCCGACAAAGGGCCGGGCGATGCCGAGCGCAGCTCGATCATGTCGCAGGCCGGCACGCTCCTGGCACGGCATGGGGCGCGGATCATCTGCCTCGCCGACGAGACGCTGGACAATATCCCGTTGATCACCAGCGCCCGCGCGGCCGGCGGCGAAGTGCTGATCGTCGCCGATGCGGCGTTCCAGGCGCCCGCCGCGCTGGCCGAAGTGCCGGTGGAGCGGATCGACGACCCAGAGGCGCGGGTGAAGCGGGTTGGCGAACTGGCGCAGGGTTTTGTCGGACTGCCGGGCTCGCTTGCTTCGGCAGCTGCGCTCTATCGCACCTGGGTGCGAGCCGGCGCCGGCGCCGGCGGCAAGCCCGTGGTGCTGCTCAACCACCACCGCGCCTTCGAGGCGATGCGCGGCATGGCGACGGACATCCTCAGCCACTCGGTGAGCCATGCCGACCGCGTCGTGGTGTTCACCGACAATGTCGATGATCTCTGGAACAAGGTGGCCTGGGCGCTGAACGTGACGGCCTAGGGCAAGCACGCTCTCGAACCACGCTTGATGTCATCCCCTGTCTCAGGGGCAGCCTGTCTAGCGCGTTAGACGGACTGCCGCGAGCGCGCGCTTAGGGGCAGACATGGAGGTCTTCGCGCTCCTCGTCCGAGCTGAAGCCCATCCCCCAACTCCGCATGCTGAGCAGTACCGGCTCGAGCGAGCGGCCCAGTTCCGTCAGCTCATATTCGACGCGCGGGGGCACTTCCGGATAAACGATGCGATTGATCACCCCGTCACGCTCCAGTTCGCGCAATTGCAGCGTCACCATGCGCGCCGTCGCATTGGGCACCATCCGGCACAGCGCATTGAAGCGCAGTTTGCCGTCGAGCAGGTGAAACAGGATCACCGGTTTCCACAGGCCCCCGATTACCGAAAGGGTCACTTCTACCGCACAACCGGTGCGGCCAGCCCTGCGGCGTGGGCGGGTCAGGATAGGGGTGCTATCATTCATGATAGTACATGTTGCCTTTGTACGTACTGTTCTCAGATGCATTGAAGACCTAGCTAGGCTGGGAAACAAGAGGAACGTGCGAATGAAAGCTGCCTGGTTTTCCACCAAGGGCCCCGCCCGCGACGTATTGCAGGTCGGCGAGTTGCCCACGCCACAACCCGCGCCCGGCGAAGTGCTGATCCGCGTCCGCGCCTCGGGCGTCAATCCGTCCGACACCAAGGGTCGCAGCGGCAGCGGCGCCCCGGCCTTCCCCAAGGTCGTGCCCAATCAGGATGGCGCGGGTGAGATCGTCGCCGTGGGTTCCCCCGAACTCGACAGCCGGATCGGTGAGCGCGTCTGGTTTTACGAATCCCAGCTTGGCCGCTGGAACGGCTCAGCCGCCGAATACACCACGCTCCCCGCCTGGAAGGCTGTCCACCTGCCCGATGGCGTCAGCTTCGAGGAAGGCGCCTGCCTTGGCATTCCCGCCATGACGGCCTATCGCTGTGTCTTCGTCGATGGTCCGGTCACCGGTAAAACCGTCTTCGTCTCCGGCGGTGCCGGCGCGGTCGGCCGCTACGCCATCCAGTTCGCCAAGCTCGGTGGTGCCCGCGTCATCGCCTCGGTCGGCAACGACGAGGCCGCCGCATCAGCCACTGCGGCCGGTGCCGATCTGGTCCTCAACCGCCATACTGATGATCTGCCCGCCCGGGTTGCTGCCTTCACGGGCGACAGCAAGGGCAGGGGTGTCGACCGCTTCGTCGAAGTCGCCTTTGGCGCCAATCTCGACCTGATCGGCAAGACCCTGGCGCCCAACGGCGTCGTCGCCACCTATGCCAGCGATGCCGTGCCTCAGCCCACCCTGCCGTTCTGGCCGATGATCTTTCTCGACGCGACCATCCGGTTCGTGCTGGTCTATGTGATGACTGCCGAGGCCCACCGCGAAGCCGCCGCCGGCATCAACGCCGCGCTTGAGGCCAATCAACTCACCCACCAGATCGGCCGCGTGCTGACCCTCGACGACATCGTCGTCGCCCACGAAGCCGTCGAACGCGGCGAACTCGGCAAGACGATTATTACGCTGGGCTGAGCCAACAGCCTGATTGGTCCACTTGGGAGGGAGGGCGGATGAGGGGGCGCGGAGCCCGGCTGTCAGTGCGTCGGCAGCGGACGCTCCCGCGTCCAGAGCGGAATGACGTTGCCGTACTGCGAGAAATCCGGTCGACGGGAAGTCGTGGCGCGGACCGGCCGGTAGCCGGCGAGGCTGGCGGCACGGCGGGCGATGCGCGACTGCACCCGTTCGAGCAGGTATTTCGGCGACATCGGCTTGACGATCACCTCATCGATGCCCGAGGCGATGCAGAGGTCCTTGGTTTCGGGCGACACCATGCTGGCGAGCGCGATCACCTGGTAGTCGTGATGCGGGATGCTCTGGTCGGCGCGCAGGTCACGGCTGACCCGGTCGGCACGGGCCGATGCGCTGTCGAAATCGGTGACGACCACATCGACCGGCGCGAGCCGCATATAGGTGACCAGCGCCAGCTCGGATTCGAACGGGCGGACCCGGAAGCTCGGCACCGAAGCCAGCACCATGCTGAGGATGGAGCTCAGCGCCGGATTGGCGACAAGCACGGCTATGGTGCGGACTGGTTCGGCCAAGGTCTCGCGACGCTCCCAATGGTTAAGCAATTGTTACCATTGTGGCGCGGCGGGCGGAAGCGGCAGGAAATGCGGATCTGGCGATTTTCGCGAGAACCGTTCGGGCAAAATGAAAAGGGCCCGCCGAAGCGGGCCCTGAACGCGATTTCGAGTGAAGCTTAGCGGGCTTCTTCGAACAGGAACTCGACATGTTCCCAGTTCACCAGGTTGTCGAACCAGGCTTCGAGGTATTTCGGGCGCGCGTTGCGGTAGTCGATGTAATAGGAGTGCTCCCAGACGTCGACGCCGAGCAGCGGCTTGGCATTGCCATGCACCAGCGGCGACTCGCCATTGGCGGTCTTGGTGACCTGGAGCTTGCCATCCTTCAGCGACAACCAGGCCCAGCCCGAACCGAACTGCGTGGTGCCGGCATTGATGAAATCGGCGCGGAACTTGTCGAAGCCACCGAGATCGGATTCGATCGCCTTGAGCAGCGCTGCCGGGACCTTCCCGGCGCCGCCGCCGCCATTCGGCTTCATCCAGTTCCAGAAATGCACGTGGTTGTAGTGCTGGCCCAGGTTGTTGAAGAGCGCCGGGTCCTTGCCAAACACTTCCTTCACCGCGTCCTCGAGCTCGAGCACTTCGAGACCCTTGCCCTCGGCGAGCTTGTTGCCGTTGGTGACGTAAGCCTGGTGGTGCTTGTCGTGGTGGAACTCGAGCGTCTCTTTGCTCATGTACGGGCCGAGCGCGTCATAGGCGTAGGGCAGGGGGGGGAGTTCGTATGCCATTCTGGATGCCTCCTTGGGGGACAGTCTCTATGATTGTTGGCCGCTGGGCTGGCTCCGATATAGGCCCTTTGGCATTGCTCAACAATTCCCGCTTTGGGTGGAATTATGCCAATCCGACGCAACTGAGCGCAAAGGCGTAGCTCAGGCCGGTCTCCTTGAGCTGGTCGAAGCGGCCGGAAGCGCCGCCATGGCCGGCGCCCATGTGAGTCTTGAGGTAGAGCGGATTGCCGTCGGTCTTGGTGGCGCGGAGTTTGGCCACCCACTTGGCCGGCTCCCAATAGGTGACGCGCGGATCGGTGAGCCCGGCCAGCGCAAAGATCGGCGGATAGTCGATGGCCGCCACCTGCTCGTAGGGGGCATAGCCGGCGATGCGGTCATAGGCCGCCTTGTCGGTGATCGGGTTCCCCCATTCGGGCCATTCCGGCGGGGTGAGCGGCAGCGTTTCATCGAGCATGGTGTTGAGCACGTCGACGAACGGCACCTCGGCGATGACCCCGGCCCACAGCTCGGGGCGCATATTGGTGACGGCGCCCATCAACAGGCCGCCGGCCGAGCCGCCCTCGGCGACAATGCGCTGCTTCGACGTATAGCCCAGTTCGATCAGCGTTTCGGCGGCAGCGACGAAATCGGTAAAGGTGTTGGTCTTCTGCTCGCGGCGGCCGTTTTTGTACCAGGCATAGCCCTTGTCCATGCCGCCGCGGATATGTGCCGTGGCGTGGACGAAGCCGCGATCGACCAGCGACAGCTTCGATACCGAGAAGCCGGCCGGCAGCGCCATGCCATAGGCGCCATAGCCGTAGAGCAGGGCCGGCGCCTGGCCGTCGAGCTGCAGGCCCTTGCGGTAGAGCAGCGTCACCGGCACCCGCTCGCCATCCTTGGCCGTGGCGAAGATGCGCTTTGTCTCGTAGTCATCAGGGTTATGCCCGGAAGGGACCACCTGCTCCTTGAGCAGGGTTCGCTCGCGCGTCACCAGATCGAGGTCGTAAGTCCGCGATGGCGTGGTGGGCGAGGAATAGCTGAAGCGGATGGTTTTGGTGTCGAACTCGAAACCGGCCGACATGCCGAGCGCATAGGCCTCCTCGTCGAACTTCACCGTCCACTCTTCGCCATCGTCGAGATTGCGCACCACGATGCGCGGCAGCCCCTCGGAGCGCTCGAGCCGGATGAGGTGGTGGCTGAGCAGGATGATGTCGAGGATCAAGACGCCTGGGCGATGTGGCACCAGATCGATCCAGTTTTCGGCCGCCGGATTGTCGGCGGCGACGGTGACGATCTTGAAGTCCTCGGCGCCGTCGGCATTGGTGAGGATGTAGAACACCCCGTCGCGGTCCTCGACATCGTATTCGCGATCGGTGAGGCGCGGCGAGACCAGCTTCGGCGCGCCGCCGGTGCGGGTGTCGATCAGCCAGAACTCGGATGTCTGGTGGTCGTGCGCGTCGATGACGATGTAATTGCGCGACAGCGTCTCGTCGACGCCGACGAAGAAGCCCGGGTCCTTTTCCTCGTAGACGATCTCGTCATCGGCCTGCGGCGTGCCGAGCACATGCCGGCGGACCCGGAACGGCCGGTGGTTGTCGTCATATTCGGAATAATAGATGGCGCTGGAATCGGCCGACCACACACCGCCGCCCGCGACATCCTCGATCACTTCGCCGGTATCCTGGCCGGTGGCGAGGTCGCGA
Organism: Devosia sp. LjRoot16; assembly: GCF_964252795.1. Lineage (NCBI taxonomy): Bacteria > Pseudomonadati > Pseudomonadota > Alphaproteobacteria > Hyphomicrobiales > Devosiaceae > Devosia > Devosia sp. LjRoot16. The sequence continues at coordinate 300,683 of NZ_CAXUPH020000004.1, read as the reverse complement.
ATGTGCAGCGTGTAGAACTCCGAGCCTTGCCGGTCGGCGCTCCAGGCGAGCAGCCGGTGCGACGGATCGTGGTCGCCGCCGCCAAAGCCGAAATAGTCGTCGCCGGCCTCGACATTGCAGTCGAGCAGCAGCTCTTCATCGCCGCCGTCGCGCGGCGTGCGCACGAGGATCGGGTACTGCTTTCCCTCTTCCATGCGTGAGTTGTAGGCCCAGGGGCCGTCAGCCGACGGGATGCCGCTCTCGTCCTCTTTGATGCGGCCACGGATCTCTCGATAGATCTTGTCGGTGAGCGCCTCGTGCGCCGTCTCGAAGGCCTCGGCGAAATAGGCGTTCTCCGCCTCGACATAGCGGCGGATGTCGGCCGGCAGGGTGGACGGGTCCTGCATCACCTCCTGCCAGTTATCGGCCCGCAGCCAGTGATAGGGATCCTGCCGCGTGATGCCGTGATTGGTCGTGGCATGCTGGCGGCGTTCGGCGACGGGTGGGGTGGGCATGGGAGGATTCTCGGGAGGGGGTGTTGCCGCGAGGTAGGCGCGACGGTGAGCGATTGTAAAGGACGGGATGCTGCCGCGCCGCCTTCTCCCCTTGTGGGAGAAGGTGCCCGAAGGGCGGATGAGGGGTTCTCTCCGCGTACTTGTGTCGCTCGTCGCTTTCGCTCCGATCGCGCTACACTTCGTTGCGCGGACCCCTCATCCGGCGCTGCGCGCCACCTTCTCCCACAAGGGGAGAAGGCAAGAGCGCGTGGGGCCGCTCTGGGTGCGCTAAGCCTTCGGCTCGAACTGCAGGCTCGTGCCGTTCATGCAGAAGCGCTCGCCCGTCGGGTTGGGGCCGTCGGGGAAGATGTGGCCGAGATGGGCGCCGCAATTGGCGCAGTGGGCCTCGACCCGGACCATGCCGTGCGAGCGGTCGACGGTCTGGGCGACCGAGCCCTCGATCGCCTTGAAGAAGCTCGGCCAGCCCGAGCCGGATTCGTACTTGGTGTCGGCGGTGAACAGCTCGGCGCCGCACGAGGCGCAGTGGTAAATGCCGTCGCGCTTTTCGGTGTTGTAGATGTGGGACCAGGGCCGCTCGGTGCCGTGTTCGCGCGCGACGCGGTAGAGCTCGGGGCTGAGCGTGGCGCGCCACTCTTCGTCGGACTTCTGAACCTTGAAGGTTTCGCTCATCGGGGAATCTCCGTTACGGCGCCAGATATGGCGATTGCGGCGCCTGATCGCAAATCCCCCAGCTCTCACAAAGCTGTGGTGCAGTCGTGCGGGCCGACCGGTTTGCCTTGCCGGGGCGGGGGGAGGGGCTAAGCTGCCGCAAGCGAATCCCACAGGGGGCGGACCCGGGTGGAGGCCACACCGGCAATAGCGATTGCACTCGTCGTGCTGCTGCCCTTCGTGGCGGCAGCGCTGGCGCCGCTCGTCCATCGGCTGGTCGGTGACCTTGCCGGCTGGGTGGTGGCGCTGGTGCCGGTGGCGGGGTTCATCGCGCTATGGGGGTTGCTCGGCCGGGTGTCCGACGGCGAGATCATCACCATCGCCTGGCCATGGGCGCCGTCCTGGGGGCTCGAGCTGAGCTTTCTCGTCGACGGTCTGAGCCTCACCTTTGCCCTGACCATTGCCGGCATCGGGGCGTTCATCCTGCTTTATTCGGGCGCCTACCTGAAGGGGCACAAGCAGGGCCGGTTCCTCGGCTTCCTCCTGGCCTTCATGGGGGCGATGCAGGGGCTGGTGCTGGCCGACAACCTCGTCGCGCTCTACCTGTTCTGGGAGCTGACCTCGGTCGCCTCCTTCCTCTTGATCGGCTTCGATCACACCCGGCAGGCGGCGCGGCGCGCTGCGATCCAGGCGCTGCTGGTGACTGGGCTCGGCGGGCTGGCGCTGCTGGCGGCGGGGGTGGCGATCTATGCCATCACCGGCGGCTGGGAGCTGAGCGCCGCAGGCCAGCTCAAGGATAACGTAGCCTATCCGCTGCTGGTCGGGCTGGTGCTGCTCGCCGCCTTCACCAAATCGGCGCAACTGCCGTTCCATTTCTGGCTGCCCAACGCCATGGAGGCGCCGACACCGGTTTCGGCCTACCTCCACTCGGCGACCATGGTGCAGGGCGGCGTGTACCTCGTGGCGCGGATGACCCCGCATCTGGGCGGCGAGGCGATCTGGAACCTGACGCTGATGGCGTTCGGCGGCGCCACGCTGCTCTGGGGCGCGATCGCGGCGCTGCGGCAGACCGACCTCAAGCAGATGCTGGCGCAGACGACGCTCGCCTCACTCGGCTTGCTGATGCTGCTGCTGGGCGCGGGCACCGAGCTCGCGGTGACTGCGGCGGTGCTCTATTTCATCGCCCACGCCCTCTACAAGGCCGGGCTGTTCCTCGTCGCCGGGGCGATCGACCACGGGACCGGCACCCGCGACATCACCATGCTCGGCGGTTTGCGCGATCCGATGACGCTGAGCTTCATCGGCACCATCATGGCCTCGGCCGCGATGTTCGGGCTGCCGCCATTGATCGGCTTCTTCGCCAAGGAAGAAATGTATGCGGCGCTAGCGATCGGACAGTTTGAGTCGCTGCTGGCGCTTGCTGCGCTCGTGCTGGGCAACGCGCTGCTCGGCGCCATCGGGCTGGCGCTGCTGATCAAGCCCTTCATGGGGCAATTGCTGCCGACGCCGATCGAGCCACACGAGGCGCCGGTGGCGATGCTGGCGGGACCGCTAGTCATGGGCGTCCTGGGAATTTTCCTCGGCTTCGTGCCGACACTGGCTGGGCAACTGGCGGTCGCACCGGCGACCTCGGCGATCCTCGGTGTCCCCGTCGAGACGCACCTCAAGTTCGGCGTCGACCTCTTGGGGCCGGCGTTCTGGCTTTCGGTCGCCACCTGGGTGCTGGCCATCGGGCTATTCCTCAGGCTCGATCTGGCACGGTCGCTGTTGCGGCGCACCGCAACGGCGATCGGCTGGAGCTTCGATATCGGCTTCGACTGGGTGTATTTCGGCATCGTGCGTGTCGCCGGGGCAGTGACGCGGCTGCTGCACCACGGGCGGCTGGAACTCTACCTGTTTTTGGTGTTCGTCCTGCTGGTGGTCGCGGCGATCGGGCCGCTCTGGCTGCTGGACGGGCTGCCGCGCGGGCCGCAGACGCTCGATCTCCGGTTCTATGAATGGGGGCTGGTCGGGCTCGCGGTGCTCGGCGTCGTGACCGTCGTCTATGCGCGCAGCCGCCTCTTCGCCATCCTGGCGCTCGGGGTGCAGGGCCTGGCGGTGGCGCTGCTCTACCTGGTGTTCGGCGCGCCGGACCTGAGCTTCACCCAGTTCATGGTCGAAATCCTCAGTGTGGTGATCCTGGCGCTGGTGATGACCCGGCTCGATCTCGATACCGCCGACCGGCGGCCGCTCGAGGATTGGGCCCGTGACGGCGGCGTGGCGCTGCTCGGCGGCGTCGCCGTGACCATGCTGCTCTGGGCGGTGATCGAGGGGCCGTTCGATTTGAGGCTCTCGACCTTTTTCAACGCGCATAGCGTGCCGATCGCGCATGGGCACAATGTCGTCAATGTCATCCTCGTCGACTTCCGCGGGCTGGATACGCTGGGTGAAATCTCCGTGGTGATGACTGCGGGCATCGCCATCCTGGCTTTGATCCGCGGCGCCAGGCGGCAGAAGCCTGTCGAGGTCGCACCGGTCGAGCTCGCGCCGCAGCCGAAGCGCCGCGCGGCGCGGAAGGCGGCGGCATGAACTCGCTGATCTTCCGCACCATCGCACCGCTGCTGGTTGCCGTGATGCTGGTGTTCTCGGTGTTCGTGCTGCTGCGCGGCCACAACGAGCCGGGCGGCGGCTTCATCGGCGGGCTGATCGCTGCATCGGCGCTGACCATCTATGGCATGGCGATGGGTGCCGGTGCGGCGCGCACCGCGTTGCAGCTGCATCCGCTCGCCTATGCCGGGTTCGGCGTGGCGCTCGCGGCACTGGCGGGAGCGCTGTCGATCGTGTTCGACGTGCCGTTCCTCACCGGGCTCTGGACCATCTTCGAGTTCGACGAGGTGGAGGTGGCGATCTCCACCCCGATGGTGTTCGATATCGGCGTCTACTTTGTCGTCTTCGGCACCATCGCCGCAGTGGCGCTGGCGCTCGAGGACGAGGAGGGGGGCGCCTGATGGACCACGTCATCGCCGCGCTCTCCGGTGTCTTCCTCGCCGCCGCGATCTACCTCCTCTTGTCGCGCGCCCTGATCCGCATGCTGCTCGGGCTGGTGTTGCTGGGCAACGCGGTGAACCTCCTGATCCTCGTCGCCGGGCGGCTGGGGCGGATCGTTCCGCCGATTGCGCTCGAGGGGGCCAAGGCGCCACTGGCAGGGGCCGCGAACCCGCTGCCGCAGGCGCTGATCCTCACCGCCATCGTTATCGGCTTTGCGATGTTCGCGTTCCTCCTGGTGCTGGCCTACCGCGCCTACCAGTCGCTCGAGGCCGACGACACCGACCGGATGCGCGTCACCGAGCCGCGCGGCGGCCCGAAACCGCCGATGAGCTACTGATGAGCGGCGCGATGCAGGATTTCGCCACGCATCCGACCGACTGGCTGGTGATTCTGCCGGTGGTGCTGGCGCTGCTCGGCGGCGCCGTGCTGCTGATGCTGCGCGAGGCGCAGTTCTGGCTGGCGCTCAGCATCGTCGCGGTGATCTTCGTCTCGGACATCGCATTGGCGCTCAGGGTGAGCGAGACCGGGCCGGTGGCGATGACCATGGGGCGCTGGCTGCCGCCCTTCGGCATCAGCTTCGTCGCCGATCTGACCAGTGCGGTGTTCGCGCTGGCGGCAGCCGGGGTGACATTGCTGCTGCTGGTTTACCTGCGGATGGACATGCCCGACCGGGCACGGCGCGATGGGGTCTACCCGCTGATCCTCCTGCTGCTTGCTGGTGTCAGCGGCTCGTTCCTCACCGGCGACCTGTTCAACCTCTATGTCTGGTTCGAGGTGATGCTGATCTCGAGCTTCGGGCTGATGGTCCTGGGCGGACGCAACATCCAGCTCGACGGCACGGTGAAATACGGCTTCCTCAATTTCCTCGCCACCAGCTTCTTCCTCGCCGCGCTCGGGCTGCTCTATGGCACGCTGGGGACACTCAACATGGCCGACATCGTTGGCCGTGCCGGGGCAGCCAACCCGGCGGTGCTGGCCTCGATCGCGGCGCTGCTGTTGCTGGCCTTCGGCATGAAGGCGGCGGCGTTTCCGGTGAATGCCTGGTTGCCCGCCAGCTACCACGCACCGCCGCCGGCAATCTCGGCGCTGATGGCGGGACTGCTGACCAAGGTGGGCGTCTACGCCCTGCTGCGCGCCCTGGTGATGCTGCTGCCGGCAAGCCGCGAGGTGCTCGAGCCGGTGCTGGCGCTGGTGGCGATCAGTACGCTGATCCTCGGACCACTCGGGGCGATCGCCGAGACCAATCTCCGGCGGGCGCTCGGCTTCCTGGTGATCGGCGGCATCGGCGCCACCATTGCCGGGGCGGCGCTTGGCAATGCGGCAGGGCTGGCGGGCTCGGCGACTTATGTGCTGCACGCCATGCTGACCATCACCGCGCTCTATCTCGTTGCCGGGCTGCTCGAGGCGATGACCGGCGAGACCGATACGCGTCGAATGGGCGGCATCTATGCGGCGGCCTCGCTGCCCTCGCTGCTGTTCTTCGTCTTGATGCTGGCGGTGGCGGGCGTCCCGCCATTCCTCGGCTTCTGGCCGAAACTGCTGCTGGTGCAGGGCGGCATCGAGGGCTGGGGCTTTGGCCGCGATGGCTGGGGCCTGGCACTGTGGCTCGCGATGCTCGGCAACGCGCTCCTGACCCTGATCGCCGTCAGCCGGCTCTGGGCCCACATCTTCTGGCGCGCCGGGCATGAGGCGGCAACGACCGAGGCCCCGAACCCCGACCTGAAGCCGCTCAGCCCTCAGGTGCGCTGGCTCGGGCTTGGCTCGGCCGGTGTGCTGACGCTCGTCGTGCTGCTGCTTGGGCTGTGGCCGGAGCCGCTGCTTGGCTTCGGCAAGGAGGCTGCGGCCGGGCTGCTTCGGCCGGCCAACTACGTCGTCGCCACCGGCCTCGAGGGAGCCGCGCCATGAGTCTGGTCCTGCTTACCATCGTCCTGGCGCTGGGCTGGGCGGCGGCTACCGGCAGTTTCACGCTGCCCAACCTGCTGCTCGGCGCGGTGGTCGGCGCCGCCTGCCTGTTCGTCGTGCGCCGATACGTGTCACGCCCGAACCTGCTGCCGCGGGCGCTGCGCATAGTGGCGCTCGCGTGGCTGTTCATCACCGAACTGGTGGCGAGCGCGCTGCGGGTGGCGCGGCTGGTGCTGCGGCCCGATCTCAACGCGCATATCCGGCCGGCGATCATCGCGTTTCCACTGAGCGTGACCAGCGACGCCGAGATCACGCTGCTGGCCAACCTGATCACGCTGACGCCGGGAACGCTCAGCGTCGATGTGTCGGAGGATCGGCGCTTGCTCTACATCCACGCTATCCACGTCACCGATCGCGCGGCATTCATCAAACAGATCGCCGCCGGGTTCGAGGCGAAGGTCGCGGGGGCGTTCCGATGAGCGGCGCGGCCGTATTGCAGCTGGCGAGCCAGATCGCGCTCGGGCTGTTGCTGGTCGGCATGCTGCTGGCGGTGATTCGCCTGATCCGCGGCCCCAATCTCGGGGACCGTATCCTGGCGCTCGATATGATCGGCGTGCTCGCTGTGGGCTTTATCGGCGGCGTCGCCGTGCTGACCGGGTTCTCACTCTATATCGACATTGCCATCGCGCTGGCTCTCGTCAGCTTCCTCGCGACCGTGGCGCTGGCCCGTTATCTGATGAGCCGGGCGGCGCGCCGCAGCAGGGAGGCCGAGCAATGATCCTCGAGCTCACACAATACCTTGCCGCCTTGCTGGTGCTTGCCGGCGCGTTGTTCAGCCTGATCGCGGCGATCGGAGTATTGCGACTGCCCGACCTCTACACGCGGCTGCATGCAGCGTCGAAGGCAGGTGCAATTGGAGCCGGTTTGATCCTGCTTGCGGTCGCAGTGGCATCGTTCGACGGCGCCGTGGTGCTGCGTGCTTTGCTGGGGATAGTGTTCCTGCTGCTCTCTACACCAATTGCCGCCCACTTGCTGGCGCGTGCGGCATATCGCTGCGGCGAGGCGCCGACCGCTGCGACGACTGTGGACGATTTGAAGTGAAACACTTTGGCAACTGCACATTATTGCCGCAAATCAAAGGTTATACACATAGACGACAGTTGCTATTGCATTCGCAGTGCAGCGGTTCTATTGAACCAGTCCAGGGCAAGGCTGCCACCTCTTCGCCCTGACATACCGCAGAAAAGGACCCGAAATGACCGATATCATCAGCGGCAATGCCGCGGCTGACAACGATCTCATCGATCTGAGCGCTGACATCGTCTCCGCTTATGTTAGCCACAATGCTCTCAGCGTTACCGACCTGCCCAAGCTGATTGCTGACGTGCATGCTGCCCTCCGGAATCTCCAGTCTCCCGTCGCGGCCGAGCCGGCCGAGGAATTGAAGCCGGCCGTCCCGGTTCGCAAGTCCGTCGCCCCGGACTTCATCATCTGTCTCGAGGACGGCAAGAAGTTCAAGTCGCTGAAGCGGCACCTGCGTACCCACTACAATCTCTCGCCGGAAGAGTACCGCGAGAAGTGGGGCCTGCCGGCCGACTACCCGATGGTTGCTCCGAACTACTCGGCGACCCGCTCGCGCCTCGCCAAGGACAATGGCCTGGGCCGCAAGGCCGCCTGATCGACTCCGATCGATCGACTATCTCGTGGCCGCTCCGCAAGGGGCGGCCACACTGCTTTGTGGACCTGCTTGTGCCAGGATGCCTGCGGGGGGCGGTATAGCTCAGCCGCAGCGGTCGAGCACGCGCTTGATGGCGGCCGAAGAGCCTTTGGCACCAAACGTGTTGCTGTCGAACACTTCGAGCCCGCCCTGCGACTTGCTGCGGACATAGGCGATGCGGATCGTCGCCTTGGCCCCCTGGGCGATGCGCGCCCACTGCCGGGCCACTGGACCACGGACGATCATCGAGGTGCCGTCGCTGTGGATGAGCGGGATCTCCTGCGCAAAGCTGCTGCCGCCGGCAGCCGAAACGCCGGCACCCTCGGCGGGATCCGGGGTGATGGCCAGGTTCATCGAGCTGGCGCCGGCGACCTGCCGATGCGGCGAGCGCACCCAAAAGCCCATCGCCAGGTCGCCGCCGCGGCAGGCGAACTGGAACTGTGCGCTGCCATTGTCGAGATAGGCGATCGGCACGCTGCCATCCTCGTAGGTCCATTCTGCCGCACCGGCCGTCGTCGCCAGAGCCAACACGAGAAAAGCCGAAATCACCCTGAGCATGCACATCCCCGTCAAAGACGGCGGACCGTAGTCGCAGAGCGGCGCCGCTCGCAAGCGATGCCGCGATCAAGGTGTGGAGAGCGGTATCGAACGCGCCGCTACGCCGCCGCCATCTGGCTGTCGCTGAACACCGCATGCTGTGCCGCGTAGGCGCGCTGGAAAGCGGGGCGTGCCTTGCCGCGGGCGACGTAGGCGGTAAGGTTCGGATGCTCGGCCAGCAGGTCCGAGCCCTCGAGCCGGCGCAGTACGCCGACCATCACCAGGTCGCCGGCGCTGAATGCGCCATCGAGCCAGTCAGCATCGCCGAGCCGCCGCGACAGGTCGCTCAGCCGGTCCCGGATGCGCTCGTCGACAGTCGCCAAGTGCTCCCCGTACCAGGGCTTGTCACCTTCGAGATACTCCGCCGCTTCGCGATCGACGATCGGCGGCTCGATGGTGGCGAGCGCGGCGAACATCCAGGTGATGGCGCGGGCCCGCGCCGCGGGGTCATTCGGCAGCAGGCCCTGATGCTGCGCTGCGATGTGGAAGACGATGGCGCCGGACTCGAACAGGGTGACCTCACCATCCTCGTAAGTCGGGATCTGCCCGAACGGCTGCAGCGCACGGTGTGCGGGCTGCTTCATCTCGGCGAATGAAACGAGGCGCACGTCATAGGGCTGGCCAACCTCTTCGAGCGCCCAGCGCACGCGCATGTCGCGCGCCTGTCCCTGGCCGCCATCGGGCGAGGTCGCAAAGGCTGTAATGGTCGGGATCATCGGTCAGCTCCGGTGTTTGCTTCGGCTGGCCAATCCAGCCTTCACTTTTAGTCGAAGCTCCGGAGCGGGATTCGACACGGTTGATGAGTTTTTTGTTTCTATGCGGCGTAGGCGATCCAGCCCCGGAAACTGAGGCCGGCAAAGAACAGGCTGACGTCGTCGAAGCCGGCCTCGCGCAGCATCCCTTCGTCCTCCTCGGGCGAGAGGATGGTCAGCCGGGTGCCGATGGCCTCCCGTGCGGCTTCGAGATGCGCGGGATCGATGCCACGCGGCGCGCCATAGGCCGCATGCCGGGCGATCCATTGCGAGCGCTCCGGCTCGGACTGCGGGAAGCTGATGTGCACCAACGCCAGCGGCGCGCCGGGCTTCAGCCGCCGATGCAGTTGCCGGAGCGTCGCACGCCGTTCGTCGATCGGGATGAAGTGGAAGGTGAGCAGGCTCGTCGCCGCGTCGAACGGACCGGACGGCGCCGCGTCGATCAGCCCCCGGTGCAGCAGCACGCGCGCCCCGTACGGGACGATCGTCTCCTCGGCCAGCGCCAGCATGTCGGGCGATGGGTCGACCCCATCGAACAGCCAGCCCGGCTGGGCTTCGGCCAGCGCCCTGAGTTCGAGGCCGCCGCCCGCGCCATGCACCAGGACTCTGCCAGTGGCGGGAACGTGCTCGGCCAGCAGCATCTCCACCATGCGGTGCAGGCTCGCGAAGCCGGGGACCTGACGCGGCGGGCCGTCCAGATAACCGCGGTGGCGAAGGGGAGTATATGCGCCGCTCATGGTGGCTCCTGATGCGCTCGGCGAGCGTGGACATCGTCTCGCAATATCATGTATCATTTGTTGATACGAAAGATTGAAGCGACGGTCAACCCACTCCGGTTGACAGGGGCGAGTGCAGGTTTCAGGACAGCTGGATGAACAAGGACACGCGACTTTCCGGGGTTTTGCACGTGCTGCTGCATTTGGGGCAGGTGAGCGTTCCGCTGACCTCGGAGGTGCTGGCCACGACCATGGGGACCAACCCCGCCATTTTTCGGCGCACCATGGCCGGGCTGCGCGAAGCCGGGCATGTGCATTCCGGCAAGGGCCATGGTGGCGGCTGGCTGCTGGCGCGGCCGCTGCGCGAGATCACCCTGCTCGACGTCTACCTGGCCCTCGGCCGTCCGACGCTGTTCGCCTTCGGCAACCGCAGCGATAACCCCGGGTGCAAGGTCGAGCAGGCGGTGAACGATGCGCTGGGGGATACGATGGCCGAGGCGGAGGCGTTGTTCGTCGAGCGTTTCGGCGCCATCACCCTCGATCAGTTGATGCCGTCGCGCGCTTCGGCGCTGGCCGTGCACCAGCACGCGCACGACTAGGCTCAACCCGCGTCGGTCAGTACCAGGTGTTCTTCAACGATGCGGAAGCCGGCGCGGGCGAAGGCCTTCGCCATGGGCACGTTGGCAAAGTCGGTGTCGGCGCCAATGGACTCGCCGGGGGCGGCTTCGCTGAGGCGCCACGTCATCTCGGCGAGCAGGTCGTCGACATAGCCGCGGCCGCGCTGCGCCGGGACCACGCCAATGTAGCCGATGGTCGGTTGGCTGTAGTTGCGCGCCGGGACGATCAGGCCGACGAGCTCGCCGGATTTCGTGTGGGCCAGCTGCCACCAGTCGCGCGGCGAGGGGAACCAGTGGAGATCGGCGAGCTGCAGTTCTGCTGCGCGCTCGATGCCGTGGACGGCAACGGCATGACGGTCGTGGGCGTCGAGCGTGCCGACCAGCAATTGCTTGAGCACGGCCAGAGCCTGCGCGTCATCGGCGGGGCGAAACTCCAGCCGCTCGCTGCGCGATGGCAGGCCGTCGCGCTCGGCCGACCAGCGATAGGTGAAGCGCTCGACGAACGGCGTCATCCCGGCGTTCTGCGCGGTCGTGAGGCGAGCCTCACCGGCAGACCGCAACGCCGAGTCGTCGCGCCAGCCGGGCGGCATGAACAGGTGGTAGTCCGGGCGTTTGCCCTCAGCGTTGCGGATCGTCTGGTGGGCGGCGCGCAGCAGCGCAGTGCCCAGCTCAACCTGCTGCGGGCCGGGCTCTGCCTCGAGCCAGTCGAGCGACACCGGACGCTTGTCCTCACGTCCAGCCCAGAAGCAGGCCCGGGCGACGACGACGCCATCGCGAAGCGCCACCCAGGTGTGTTCGGGCCGGTACTGGTTCGAGGCGAGCAGGGCCTCATAGTCGCGCGCCGTCTCCCACATGCCGGGCTGGCGCGCGAATGGGTAGGAGAGAAAGAGCTCGGTCTCGCCGGGCCGTAGCGGGCGAATGATGAGCTCTGGCATCGTGACTTAGGCCGCCGTCAGCGACCGCGCTTCGCTGCGCATCCGGTTGACCATGGCGACGAGGCCGTTGGAGCGCTGCGTGGTGAGGTGCTCGCGCAGCCCGAGTTCGTCGAAGATGGCGATGGCGTCGGTTTCGGCGATCTCGCGGGCGGGGCGGCCGGAATAGAGCGCAATCAGCACGGCGACGAGGCCGCGCACGATCATCGCATCGGATTCGCCGCGGTATTCGAGGTGAGCGCCATTGTGGTTGGAGACCAGCCAGACCTGCGAGGTGCAGCCATGCACCTTGTTCTCAGCGTTCTTCTCGCTCTCGGCGAGCGGCGGCAGCGCCTGCCCAAGCTCGATGATGTAGCGGTAGCGGTCTTCCCAGTCGTCAAGGAAGCTGAGGTTTTCGGCGATCTCGGCAAAGGCGGCAGGATGAGTCATGTCCGATAGATAGGCGATTAGCGGCCGAGATTGAAGCTATGCCGCGGCAAAGAAGTCCGCGAGCGCAGCAGCGGTGGCGGCCGGATGCTCCTCGGGAAAGAAGTGGCCGCCGGGTACCGCCCGGCCTGCCACCTGGTCGGCCCAGCGGCGCCAGATGCCGAGCGGTCCGCCATCGGGCTCGTACCACTCGGCGAGGGCGCCCGATTGGCTCCACAGCGCCAGCAGTGGCGCGCCGATGCGGCGGCCTGCCTGCCGGTCGGCGCGGTCGTGTTCACGGTCGATGCCGGCGGCGGCGCGGTACTCCTCTGCGATCGCGTGGATGTGGTCGGGCGCGCTGAGCGCGGCGATGTAGGCATCGCGGCTGTCGGCGCCGAAACTTGACGGCGGGCTGCCCCAGCCGGAGAGGGCAGCGTCGATGATTGCGGCGGGATCAGCGGCAATGAGGCGTTCGGGGAGTGGCGCCGGCTGGGCGAGCAGCGACCAGGGCCAGAAGACCAGGGCAAAGCGGGCGTCCGCGGTCTCCCAGGTATCGAGCGTCGGGACAATATCGAGGACGGCCAGCCGTTCGATACGGTCGGGATGGTCGAGCGTCATGCGGTAGGCGACGCGGCCGCCGCGGTCGTGTCCGGCGACAGAGAAGGACTGGTAGCCGATGTCGCTCATCGCACTGACCAGCGCGGCCGCCATGGTTCGCTTGCTGTACGGCGCATGGGCTCGGTCGGTCGGCGGGCAGCCGCTCTGGCCATAGCCGGGAAGGTCGGGGCAGATCAGGGTGAAGCGAGCAACTAGCCGCGGAGCGATATCGCGCCACATCAGATGCGTCTCAGGGAAGCCGTGCAGCAGCAGCACCGGCGGACCGGCGCCGAGACGACGCGCGAAGATATCGAATGGAGCGGCGCCGAGGCGGAGCGTCTCGGCCTCTGCGAACAAAGCCATGGCGGCAGAACTCTCAAGCGCCGCCTATGGTTTCCCGCCAACAAAGAGAGAGCCGCAGTGCGGGGCAGCGCACTGCGGCTCGGCCAGGGATCGCTGCTGGAGTAGCGTCGGGGAAGTGGCGCAACCCCTGGCTCAACCCATCCGATCCGGTCGCGGTCGGGGGAGCGGGACCGGGGTGTTCGACGTCATTTGCATGGGTGTGTCGACGGACGGGAGCTTGCTGCCAGCGAGTACCGTGAGCGCGGCCTTGCCGCCGGCGCATTCGAGGGTGCTGCAATCGCTGGCGAGAACCTGAGAAACGATCACCTGCTGGCCCGCCTTGAGGGCCTCAGCCGAGGCATCGCTGGCGGTCTTGCCCAGGTCGAAGTCCTTCGGCGCGATGATGAGGAACATCACCGTCAGCCAGAATGCAGACCTCAACACGAACATCGTCGCCTCTTCCCGTACCGGCAGTCCACCTGCCTTTGTGTGCCGAGAAGGCTAGGCGGGGCGGCTTAAGTCCGGTTTCGAGATTTCGATAAAATTGTAGGCAAATGCCACGGATCGAGTCGGTTGGGTCAGTGGCCGCGAACTCGCCCCATCTCCGATGACATCGAGCTTGGGAGATTCGACAGGTGGTCAAGGCGAAATGCACAGCCCGTTGGAACCCCGCGGTCGGCGCAACGAACTGTTTACGCTAACCCCAGAAAGCCCCTGCGCAACGCCATGGATCGGGTGCGCAACCGCCTCGCGGGCTCTTCCCCTTAAACCCGCATTAGGCGTTCGGGTGGAAGCTCCGGACAACAAGAAAATGGGCGGCGGGGCGGTTGGTTAGAGTTATGCGTAGCCTCTGGACATGGTTGAGCGATGCGATGCGTCGCGCTTGGCGCACCGAGCCGGTGCGGGGCGCGGGTGGGCGTCCTGAAGCCTTGCGCCGACAGGCCATTGCCACCAATGCCAGGCTCATCCTGATCCTCAGCCTGATCGGCATGCCGGCGGCGCTCTATGCGCTGACCCAATCCATGCTGCTCCCCTTTGTCCTCGCGACCATCGGTGTCGCAGCAGGCGTCCTCAGCATCGCGCTCTGCCAGCGCGGCCAGTATGAGCGCGCCGCCGCGGGGCAGGTCTACGCCACGTTGCTCGGCGGCGCACTGCTGACCGTCGCCGATCCCGTGCTCGCCGATTTCGGTCTCGCCGTGGCGGTGCTCGGCCCGGTGCATGCCTCGCTCCTGACCCGCACACCGGTCAAGAAGCGCGCCTGGGCCATCCTCGTCGCCGTGGTGGCGCTGGGGGTGCTGGCGAGTTTCAGCATCTTTGTCTGGCCGGAGCCGTTCCACAGCAGCACGAGGCTGATCGGCGGCCTGGTGTTCACCATCACGGCCGTGATGGTCGCCTACTCAGCCAACCGCCTGAACACCGTGTTCGAGGTCTACGAGAAGGCGCAGATCAACGCTTACCGGCACCTGATCGAGCATGTGCAGGATGCGGTGATGCGCTTTGCCAGCGACGGCACGGTGCTGTTCACCTCGCGCTCGGCGGAAAAGCTGTTCGGCTGCCGCCGCTTCGAGCTCAGCGGCAACGGACTGGTCGAGCGCATCCATGTGATGGATCGGCCGACCTACCTCACCGCCTTTGCCGAGGCCAACCAGGACGGTCGCACGCGCCGCCTCGAGATTCGCATGCGCCGCGATGAGCCGGGCCCGTCGGCCGCCGCGCCGCGCTATGTCTGGGTCGAGGCTTCGCTTTCCCCGGTCGTCGATGCTGATATGCCCAGGACCCGCAACGAGGTCGTCGTGCTGCTGCGCGACGTCACTGAGCGGCATGACTACATGAACGAGCTGCAGCGGGCACGCAAGCTTGCCGAGGAAGCCTCGAGCGCCAAGTCGCGCTTCCTCGCCACCATCGGGCACGAGCTGCGCACCCCGCTCAACGCCATTGTCGGCTTTTCCGAGATGATGACCTCGGGCGTCGTCGGCGAACTCAGCCCGCAGCACAAGGAATATGCCACGCTGATCCAGCAGAGTGGTCATCACCTGATCGACGTGGTGAAGATGCTGCTCGATATGAGCCGGCTGGAAGCGGGCAAGTTTGAACTGACCACCGAGGCGATCGCACCCGAATCGCTGGTCGAACCCTGCCTGAAGATGGTCGACGCCATGGCGCGCGACAAATCGGTGCGGCTGATGACCGATATTCCGCGCAGCCTGCCGATGCTGATCGCCGACGAGCGCGCCTGCCGCCAGATTCTGATCAACCTGTTGTCCAACGCGGTGAAATTCTCCAACGAGCACTCGGTGGTGACTCTCGCCATGAAGCGGCAGGGCCGCCATCTCGCCATCTCGGTGGCCGACCATGGCATCGGCATGGGCGAGGAATCGGTGAGCCGAATCGGCGAGCCCTTCTTCCAGGCACAGGATGGCCTCGCGCGCCGCTACGAGGGCACGGGCCTGGGTCTTTCGATCGTCAAGGGACTGGTCGAGCTGCATGAGGGAACCCTGCATGCCAGCTCGTCTCCGGGAGAGGGGACAGTGATGACTGTTCTGCTGCCGATAAACGGTCCGGAAACCAAGGTGGAGGAAACTGCTGCCGTTACCCCGCTTCATCGGGACCCGGTCCAGCAGCAAATGCCCACCACATGGCACGACGACGAAAGAAAAAGAGCCCTATGACGGCAGCAACTCTTGCGCACCTGCCTTTGCAGGTCGGCAGCGTCGCTATGGCCCACGCGGGTCGCGCGGCGCTCTGGGTCATTGCGCGCTACATGCGCTCCCCCCTCACCAATTCCGCTATCGCCGCTCTGGTGGTGACGTCGGCCATGGCCGGCTCGAACGCGCTCTATGGCCAGCGCCATGAGCATCCGTCCCCGCTGTTCGATGCGGGGATCGAATCGGCCGCGCGGATCGCCGACGTCGAACTGGTGATTCCCAAAACCCGGCCCAAGAGCTTCGTGCTGAGCGCGCCCGCCAAGGTGCAGCGCCAGGTGGTCGCGGCTGCCGCCCCGCTCGACACGCAGGGCGGACCGATCGGCAACAAGGAAGTGTTCGAAGTGCAGCGCAAGCTTGAGCGGCTGCAGCTCTTCACCGGCACGGTCGATGGCTATTACGGCCCGCAGACCGCCCGGGCGCTGAAGAAGTTCGAGGAGCAGCGCGGGCTGAAGCCGACCGGCGAGCTGACGCGCGACATCATCGAGCTGGTGCTGGCCGCGCCGCTGTCGACGCCTGCGCCGCAGCCGGTGGCCCCGGCGCCTGCGCCTGCAGTCGAGCAGAAGCCCGCGGCGGCGGTGACCCTGCCCAAGGTCGAGATCGCACCAGTCGCAGCCGAGCTGCCCAAGGCTGAACAGCTCAGGGCGGAGCAGCCCAAGCCTGAACAACAGAGGACCGACGCGGTGAAGCCGCAGTCGCTGGCGGTGATGGAGCAGCCCAAGCCGCTCGTTGCCGATATTGAGACCGGCTCGATCGCGCCGGCAAAGCAGGCGACCGGCAGCACGCTTTTGGGCCGGCCCGTGCCGAAATCACCTGAGGCAGCGCTCGAGATGGCTGCCGAAACCGCCGGCGACGCCATCAGCACCATCGTCAACGGCGTGCAGTCGATGAGCATGACGACGGCGCCCAAGGTGCTGCCCAGAAAGCCAGTGGCGCAGCAGCAGTTCGCCGCGGAGTCGAACACGCTGAGCACTGCCGAGGCGGCCCCCACCGTGGCCCTCGTGCCCAAGGCAGCGGCGGCGCGAACCGAACTCGCTGCCCTGCCGGACAAGCCGCAGGTCGGCGTGCCCTTGAAGATCGAAGAACCCGCGCCGCCGGCGCCGGGCGAGACGATCGCAGTGCTCGACACCGAAGCGACGCCCGAACAGCTAATGGCGCCGTTCTCGGTGACCGACCCGGTGATCGTCGCCAAGGTGCAGCGCGGGCTGGGGAGCCTCGGGTTCCTCCATGGCCCGGCCGATGGCGTTGCCGGCGAGGCGACCGCCAAGGCGATCCGCAACTTCGAGGTCTACTTCAACTACAAGGTGACCGGCCGGATCTCCCCCGAGCTGCTCGACCTCTTGGTCGACAACGGCGCGGCGATCTAGCACCCCATTGCGCCAGCCGGCCGCTCGCGGTCGGATGGCGTATGGATGGAGGGGTGATTCACACCGAGATCAGGCGACGCTGGCGACCGGGCGAGCGGCTCATGCTGCTCGGGCCAGGGGGCGTCGGCAAGTCGACGCTGGGTCGGGCGCTGGCTGCAACCCTCGGTTGGCCGCTGATCGATCTCGATCTCGAGTTCTGCGAACGGATCGAGGTGATCGGCCCGTTCATCGCCGCGCAGGGCTATGAGCGCTACCGGGCCGAAAATCTCGCGCTGGCCGAGCGGCTGGCGCGCGAGGCAACCCCATTGACCGTCTTCGTCGCATCGTCGGGTTTCCTCGTGGCGGCGCCGGGCACCGAGGATCGCCGCCGTGCCGACCGGCTGGTGGCCACCGGTTATGGCGTCACGCTCCTGCCTTCGCTAGAGGTCAACCTCGCGACCTCGGTCGTGGTGGAGCGGCAGCTGACGCGCGGGTTTGGCTTTGAGCGGCAGAGCGAGGACAGGAAGTTCCGCCAGCGTTTCGCGATCTACCGCGAGACCGGAGACATGCTGATCGCGGCCACGGCCTCGCCGGAACGGATCGCGGCGGCGGTCATCGACGGCTTGGGCCTCACGGCTGCAGCCTAGCCAGGCGCCCGGTTTTCCGGCACAGGTGGCGGATGTTTCGCACTGACCTCTGGGTTTCGGCGTTCGTGCGCCGGCATAACGATATCGGCCACCTCTGCGTGGTGTCGCGCCGCGGCGATCCGATCGCCGGGCAGATCTTCGTCGAGGTCGATCACCTCAACGGCGAGGTGTCGCTCTATACCCCGGCGCCGGCGACCAGCCTTGGCGACAACCCCGAGGACCGGGTGTTCCAGCTGCGCTTCGACCATGTCGAACCGGACAAGGTGCGCGAGCGGATCGAGAGGGAACACGATTTCGACCCCGACCTGTGGGTGGTGTCGCTCGAGCTGCGGAAGGGTGAATTGGGGCTGGAGGTGGCGGGGTAGGGTGCAGTGTCGTCCCTGGGCTATCCCGGAGGCACGGTGTCATCCCCGCGGAAGCGGGGATCTCCGTTTGGGAGCAATCGCAAAACGGAGGTTCCCGCTTTCGCGGGAATGACCCGGTGCGAGTGGCTGCGGCAACTCCGCCGACAGGACTTAGCTCGCTCGCGCCCCGATCCGGGCCAGCGCCTCGATCGCCTGGTCGACCACCGGGTTGCGCTCGCGGGTCTGCGGCGGCGGGATGCGGCGGCGTTCGATCTCGAACGGCTTGTATTCCGGCTTGGTCATGTCGAGCAGGTTCACCTCGCCGCGCCAGGCGCTCATCAGGAACGCCGTGGCGTCGACGCTGACCGTTTCGAACAGCTTTGAAAACTGCGCCAGCGCCTTGGACCGATCCTCGTCGTGCGAGGTGGCGTGGATCAGCACCTTGAGCCCGTCCTGCGCATCGCAGCCGAAGGCGCGCAGCACCACGAACAGCGCCGCCCCGGAGGTGTCGTGGGCGATCTGCCCGCAACGGACCTCGTCGAGCCCGGTGATCTGATGCAGCAGCTTGGTGACTTCCGGCCGGCGGTTCTCGGAGAACAGCTTCATCAGCGCCCGGGTGAGCTCGCCAGTGGCGACCGACAACTGCTCGAGCGTGCGCTTGATCGGCGCGGCAGGGGTCTGGCGCTGGGAAAAGGCGTTGATCACTTTCACCCGATCGGTCTCGCCCAGATCGAAGAAGGCGGGCGCCAGCAAAGCCGCGTCGAAATCCTCGCGCGCGGC
This sequence comes from Devosia sp. LjRoot16, assembly GCF_964252795.1. Lineage (NCBI taxonomy): Bacteria > Pseudomonadati > Pseudomonadota > Alphaproteobacteria > Hyphomicrobiales > Devosiaceae > Devosia > Devosia sp. LjRoot16. The sequence continues at coordinate 282,118 of NZ_CAXUPH020000004.1, read as the reverse complement.
AAGCGACCAGGCCACCTGGTGATCCATCTGCGCCGAGCGGGCGAGGGCGCTGAGATAGGGGCCGCGCGGCACGATCGCCGTATTGGTGGCGATGGCGCGATAGACCTTGCGGCTGTTCATCTGGAACAGCCGGCCCAGCACACCGTTGGAGAGATCTGCCCGGCGGGCCAGGGCAGCGCCGAGGGTGACGTCATTCGACGAGATCACCTTGAGCATGGTGCTCTCGGACAGCCTGGGCGCCGAAACCAGGAAATCCGGCAGGTCGTCGCCGAGGTGGCGCACCACCAGTTGCTCGAGCTCGGGAGACAAATCCTCGGAGCGGCCGAGCGTCGCCGCGGCCTTGGCGCGAGCGGCGGGGGCCGCAGCCGGGAACAGGCGCTGGGCGAGCGCCGCAAACTGTTCCATTTCGGCACCGGTCGGCCGCCCCCGGCGCGCAAAGGCATCGCATGCCGCGCACAGCAGCGTGTTCGTTCGATCGACGCCGCCCGTCTCGATGAGGAGCTGGAACGTCTCGTAAGGCTGGAAACCGATCATATTTTGCCCTGAAAGGCCCCAGGATTCGGGCCTCAACCACAGGTCTGACTATTTCAGGGAAATCGTTAGCGAACTGTTAACCTTGACGAACTCTTAATGGCTTTCATCGGGTCCCTGCGTCGTTCCCGATTTGCCGCTGGAAATGGGTCCCCGGCAAATATCGCCCGCCCGCCCGGAGGCAAGGTTGGGAAAGCTGGTTCAACTACCAAAGCGTGGACGCACGAGAACGCGCGCCCAATCGGCGGGCACGGGCGAAGTCCTGCTGTTCACCGGGGTCCGTTATGAGCGGGGCGGGGGCTCCTCTCCAATGCCGGACAAGCCGGTGGGAACAGCCTCGGGCGGCAAGCGCCGCCGTGGCTGATTGCCTGCGACAGGTCGCTCCCCTCCTCCTTGAGGGGAGGGGTTGGGGGTGGGGGTCCATCGGTGATCACCGCACCACCCCCTCCCTCAATCCCTCCCCTCAAGGGGGAGGGAAGCGAGAGCTGCTGCGAGGTATGGTTCGGGCGCTGGGGCTGGCGCTGCTGCTCTGCGCCTCGCCCGCGGGCGCGCATGAGCTCGGCGATTTCGGCCGGGTGAAACCCGGCGTGCTCAATGACAAGATCATTCCCGAAACCGACCGGCTGATGCGGCGGCTGGGCAACCAGCCGGTATCGGATTTCAACATCACCGACCAGGAACGCGAGATGCACGACCGGGTGTACCGGTTCCTCATCGCGCGCCATGCCAGGGATTGGGCCTTCGACTACGAGCAGGTGATCTTCGTTGCCGGCGTGTTCAGCGCGCGACCGGACAAGTTCGACCTCTACTACCGCTGGCTCACCCACGAGCCCTACGCCTCGTCGCGCGTGCGCTTCAACACTATTGCCGACGATGTCGGGGCGGATCTCCTGACGCTGCCGACCACCTTCAAGGCGATCTGCGCGGTGATCGAGATCGACCGGCAGCGTGCCGTCGCCGCTGCCGAGCTCGATGATATCGAGCCGGCGATGCTCAAGCAGGTGCGGCTGCGCAAGGCCGAGAACGACCTCTATGTCGGTCGCTTCGTCGCCGCGCTCGGCTACCGCTACGGTTCCTACAGCTACGCGCTCGACCACTTCCTGGTGGAAACGCCGCACGGTGAGGCGGTGGAAGTCGACGAGCGGCTGAGCCGCCTCGCTATCTGGGTCGACCGCGCCGAGGCGCTGGATTTCTGCGGTGACGGCTGGGACGACAATGGCGCTGGCGCGGGCGCTATCCCCGGCCGGGTGCTGATGGATGCGCCCAGCGAGGGCGAATACCGCAAGTAGCTTGGTTGACCGACTGTAACCCATGAGTTACATATGGCCGAAATCGAGATCCGACAGACCGACGCGTATCGAACCTGGTTCTCCCGACTGCGGGACGAGCGGGCAAAGACCAGGATCAACCTCCGCATCTACCGGCTATCGCTCGGCAATGCCGGTGACGTGCGACCGATCGGCGGCGGTCTGAGCGAACTGCGGATCGACTACGGCCCCGGATAACCGGGTCTACCTGATGAGGCGCGGTGATCTGTACGTCCTGCTGCTGTGCGGTGGCGACAAGGGCAGCCAGGATCGGGATATCCGCCGCGCCCAGGAACTCGCGGCGGCATGGAAAGAAGGATGATCATGGTACTTGCGACGACAAAGTGGGACATCGCCGATCATCTCGATACCGACGAGCGAGCGGCGCTCTTTCTGGAGGCAGCGTTCGAGGACGGCGACCCGGCAGTGATCGCCGCAGCGCTGGGGGACATTGCCCGCGCGCGGGGCATGACGCAGTTGGCGCGGGATACGGGACTGGCGCGTGAGGCGCTCTATCGCGCCCTGAGCCCCGAAGGGCATCCGGAGTTTGCGACGGTACTGAAGGTGGTGCACGCCCTTGGTCTGCGCCTGACCACCGTACCTCTGACCAAGTCGGAGCCGCAGAGCTAGCCTCAGGTAGCGATGGTGCCGCACTTGAGGCCGGCGAGCGCCTTCTCGTAGCGGGCTCGCATTTCCGGGTGCGGCGGGGCGAGGCGGACGACGACGAACAGGTCGTCTTCCTTGGCCTCGACGATCAAGAGGCCCTCCGCGATATCGAGCTTCTGCTCTGCGAGGAGCCGTGTCTGCCCCGGGTTAAAGATGCCGAGGTCGAGCGCGGTGCCGATGCCGTCGCGGTTGGTGGTCGAATAGACCACCGTGCCGGCGCGGCTGTAGACGGCGACCGACCAGAAAGATTGCGGCAGCGTACCGGTGACCGAGGCGGGGCCGTTACGCAGATCGATGCGGCACACCGCATAGGCAAGTTCGGGGTCGAGCCGCAGCGGGTTGGGCTGGCTCGCCGTGGCGGCCGACAGCACGGTGGGGCCCGGGCCGGCGCCGGCGGCAGCGACGTGGTCCCAGGCGGACGTGGCTGAGAGTGCCGGCAGGCTGAGGATCACCGCGATGTGGATGATGCCGCCCAGCACCACGCCGCCAAGCAGCCAGAGCAGGGTGCGGATCATGCGCAGGCCTCGCGGATGATCGAGGGCAGGGCGGCGACATCGGCACCCACGCCCGACAGGCTCGAGGTGTCGTAGAGCGTCAGCACCAGGTCGAAGGCGCCGTCGCCGGTGATTTCGAGCCAGTTCTGCGGGGCCAGGGTTTTCGACACATAGAGCTCGACCGAGCCATCGCCGGCCCGGCTGAGCCGCGCACTGTGGAAATCTGTGGGGCCATCGGCGCGGGTGATCGGCGCGCCATCGCCGGGGGCCACCGGCACCAGGGTCCAGAAGCGGGCGGCGGGTGTCGTGCCGTCGATGCGGTAGCGGCAGGCGCGGTCGAGGCGGCGGTTGTCGCTGTCGGTAGTGGCGATGAACTGGATGCCCTCGCTGGCGCCGAGCTCGAGCGCACCCGAACGGGCGATGAAGGCGCGGGTGTAGGGGTCCGGCGCCGGCACGCCGACATCACGCCAGGCCGACCACGGGCCGATCTCGATGGCGCCGAACAGCCGGCCATCGCTCAGCGCGTACCAGCTGAGGCCGAAGCCGACCAGCAGTGCGACCAGCAGCATGCTGCCGAGGTGAACGAGAAAGCGCAAGGGTTACAGCGCCTTGGCCGGAGCGGGGGAAGTAATGGTGAGCGCCGCCTGGTTGCTGGCGCCGCCCAGCGCGTTGCGCAGGCGCTCGGCAACCTCCAGCAGCTTGTCCGCCGCGCCGGGCTTCAATCCCGGAGGGCGCTCGACGGTCGGGGCGACCGGCTGGCCTTCCTCGGCATTGGCGATGACGAACGGCGCCGGCGCGAAATCCACGCCCTCCACGGGTTTGATCTCGATATTGGTGTGGGCGTAGGCCATGAACTTTTGCCAGGCGGTGGTGGGCAGGGTGCCTCCGGTCAGGTTCTTGGTCGGCCGGTAGTCGTCATTGCCGAACCACACCGCGGCGACATAATTGCCGGTGAAGCCGCAGAACCACGCGTCGCGATATGATGACGTGGTGCCGGTCTTGCCGACCGAGGGTACGCCTTCGATCAGCGCGCGGCGGCCGGTGCCGCTCTCGACCACGGCGCGCATCATCCGGTTCATGTATTTGACCGTCTGCTCGCTGACCACGCGCTCCTGCTGCGGCTCGGAATCCGCGTCATAGATCGGATCGCCCGACAGCGTCGTGATGCGGGTGATGCCATAGGCCGGGGTCTTGTAGCCGTGGTTGGCGAACACTGCATAGGACGAGGCCATGTCGATGACGCTGACCGAGGCGGCGCCCAGCGCCAGCGAGCGGGTCACCGGGAAATCGTTCTGCAGCCCGATCTTGTGGGCGAAGTCGGCGATCGGCTGGCGGCCGGTCTTGATCGACAGGTTCACCGGCACGGTGTTGATCGACTGCTGAAACGCCGAGATCAGGCTGATGCGGCCGACCGAGTTGCCCGAATAGTTGCGCGGGCACCAGTTGCCGATGCACTGGGTGGCGCCCGAGACCACGGTGTCCGGGTCATACTCCGGGATCAGCTCGAAGGCGGTGGCATAGTCGAACAGCTTGAACGCCGAGCCGGGCTGCCGGTTGGGGACGATCGATCGGTTGAACTGGCTCTTGCCGTAATCCATGCCGCCGACCATGGCGCGGATCGGTCCTGTCGGCTCCAGCACCACCATGGCGGCCTGGCTGACATTGAACGCCTCGCCCTGCTCGCGCACCACCGAGGTGACGGCATCCTCGGCATAGGACTGCAGCACCGGATCGATGGTCGAGCGCACGACGAAAGTGTTCGAGGTGCTGCCCGAGGTCTCGATGATCTTCTTGGCTTCCTCGAAGGCGTAATCGAGGAAGTAGTTCGGCGAGTTGGCCTCGGCGGAGCGGTCGATCGGCACGGCCGGGTTGCGGCGCGCCGCGGTGACCTGCCCCTCGGTGAGGAAGCCCGCATCGACGAGGTTCGACAGCACCAGGTTGGCGCGGCCGCGCGCCGCCGCCAGATCGACATGCGGTGCGTACTTGGTCGGCGCCTTGAACAGCCCGGCCAGCATCGCCGCTTCGGCGAGGTTCACGTCGGTGACCTTCTTGCCGAAATAGAACTCGGCTGCCGCCGCGGCGCCGAAATTGCCGCCGCCCATATAGGCGCGGTCGAAATAGAGCTTGAGGATCTCGTCCTTCGTATAGTGCCACTCGAGCCAGACCGACAGGAACGCTTCCTTGATCTTGCGCTCGAGGGTGCGCTCGGACGAGAGGAACAGGTTCTTGGCCAGCTGCTGGGTGATCGAGGAGCCGCCCTGCGTCGAGTTCTCGCCCTGCGCGTTCGACACCAGCGCGCGCAGCGTGCCGACCACGTCGATGCCCCAGTGCTCGTAGAAGCGCCGGTCCTCGGTGGCGAGCGTCGCCTTGATCAGGTAGTCGGGCAGCTTGTCGAGCGGGTAGGAATCGTCGGACCGGATGCCGCGCCGGCCGATCTCGTTGCCGTAGCGATCGAGGAAGGTGACGGCGAAATCCTCGGCCTTGTTGAAGCGGCCGGTGACCGTGGCATCGAACGCCGGCAATGCCAGCGCGGTGACCAGCACCATGCCGATGGCAAGGAAGCTGAAGCCGTCCGAGAGGATCTCGACGAACAAGCGCTTGATGCCGGAAACGCGGAAACGCGAGAAGAAATCCTCGACCCGGGTGTAGCCGCGCCCCAGCGATTGGCCGAACTCATAGAGCGCCGAGTCGAGCCAGGCGTCGGCCGCCAGCATGCGGGTTTTCTTGCGCCGCTTCTCTTTGTGGTAGAACGGATCTTGCACCGAACACTCCGCGGCGTGCCAACAGCGCCCCTATGGTCTTGAATCTCCCCAATTTGGGGCGCATTGGCAAGGCAGTCGCTCGAATATGATCAGCGGACAGTTTGCGCAAGCGCAGTTGCTTTGCGTAGCGGGACCCAAACGGAAGAGTCCACGGCTTTTCCCGGGTCCCGTTCAGCCGTCACAGGAACCTGAATGGCCTTCTGGGAAGAAAAGACGCTCGAGGAAATGACTGACGTGGAGTGGGAATCGCTCTGCGACGGCTGCGGGCGCTGCTGCCTGATGAAGCTCGAGGACGAGGATACCGGCGACATCTACGTCTCCGATGTGCGCTGCCAGCTGCTCGACGGCGAAAGCTGCAAATGCTCGGACTATCCCAACCGGCTGAAGAAGGTGCCCGACTGCATCAAGCTGACGCCGGAGAACGTCCGCACCATCGAGTGGATCCCGAGGACCTGTGCCTATCGCCGCATCGCCGAAGGCAAGGGCCTCGCCTGGTGGCACCCGCTGGTCTCGGGTGACCCCGAAACCGTCATGGCGGTCGGCGTCTCGGTCCGCGGCCGCACCGTGCCCGAGCAATCGGTAAAGCCCGGAGAGTGGGAAGAGCATGTGGCGGATTGGCCGAACTGGGAGCCGCCGGAGGAGATCTAAATGATCTCACGATTGGGCTGCACCGGCGAAACTGATGGGCTCGGCCTTTGAGCCCCGGCTGTCATCCTGGCGAAAGCTCACGTGCGCTAAGTTACCGGATTTCCCGCCCTGATGCGGGGCCATCGCCGAACTTGTCACCAGACGGCGCCCCAAACTCGATGTAACCGGGGTGAGCGCGGTGGTCTGCTCGACCTCGGCGCGTCCCGACTCTCCACCGGCCGGGATTCGCAGGGATGGCCCCGCAGGTAGCTCAACTCACCTGTGAAGAGATCTAGAGCTGCTTGGTCAGCCACAGCAGCAGCTCGTCGTCGATCGGGAAGGTTGCGCCCGGCACGACCGGGGCGTGGCGGTAGGTGATGCCGTGGCCGTCCGGTCTGTAGCCGAGGCGGGTATAGAGCCGTTGCGCCGGGCCGTAGTCGGCGTAAAGGCCGACGCCGAGGCCGGTCACATGGTGGCCGCGCTGGCGCGCCAGGTATTCCAGGGCGGCGATCAGGCTGGTGGCGACACCCTTGCCGCGGTGCTGCGCCTGCGTTGCGAGGTCGTGGACTTCGGGAATGTTGGCGGCGGCGAAGCCTGGGTAGCCCGAGCGCCACAGCAGGCTGCCATAGCCAACCACCTGCGCGCCGAGCACCGCCACCAGTGTGGTGCGCTGCCCCGTCTCGATCTGGGCGAGCACGCCCAGCCAGTGCTCCTCGCGCCGGTTCCAGCCGTTGCCGCCGTCCTGAGCGATGATCGACGCCGCGCGGGTCGGTGTGAGGGGAAGGATGTTCATGCTGTGCCGAAGCTAGCCCATGACAGGCGCACTCGAAAGCAGCCGTCCTCACCTCCAGGCACACGCTCTGCACCGCGCGGTGGCGGATCGAGAACTGATCGGCGGCGTTTCCATGCGCTCCCAACTTGCCGTTGTTTGATCAGTCAAAGCTTTCGTTGCAGATCCGCGGCGGGTGCAGCGTCGTCGCAAAGCTTTCTTAATTATGACAGTGCTTTAGCTCGAAAGCTGTGCTTGTCTAAGCTTCGGGCTCGCGGCAGTTTGAGTCGACACTTTACGTCATATCTTATGGATTTTGAGGGCGGCATGTCTGTTGGGGCAACCGGGCGCGGCTACGCTGATCGCGGCTGGAACCTTGGCAGGGCGAGGCTGCTATCGGGCGTTGGCTTGGCAGCGCTGGCGCTGGCGGCCCTGTGGGCGGGTCCCGCGGCGGCCCAGAGCTGGACGGGAACCACCAGCGACGACTGGACGGTCGGGAGCAACTGGTCCGGAGGAACGGTGCCAGTTGCCGGCACTGTCAACATTGATCCGACTTCGCCAAGCCCGACTGTCCTCGGTAAGAACGGTCCCGCTGTCGGCACGACGGGTTCCCTGACGGTCGGCAATACGCCTGGCAGGTTCGGCAATCTGACAATCCAGAACGGCAGCACGCTGACAAGCACTGGCGCCGAGCACCACATCGCCGACGGCAATGGGACCAATGGCACAATCACGGTCACCGGAGCCGGATCGCAGTGGATCGTGTCCGGTGCCCAGATTGAAGTCGGCGCCGGCGGCGAGGGTGTTCTCAACATTGAGAACGGCGGTAAGGTCGTCGCTCAATCGGGAGTCACTTTAGGGAGCTTTACGAATGGCGACGGCACGATCAACATCAGTGGCGGGAGCACGCTCGAGACCAATAGACTTTCACGTGCCTCTTCCGGCACCGGTCAGGTCAATTTCGACAACGGCATTCTGCGAGCACGGGCCGACAACAACTTCTTCATCTCCGGATTTTCGCCAGGCACGCTCAATATTGCGGCAGGCGGCCTGACCGTCGACACCCAGGCCTTTGAGGTGCGTGCGGGCTCCGGTTTTTCCGGCATCGGCGGGCTAACCAAGACCGGTGCGGGCATCCTCGATGTCCGGGCCGTCAATAGCTATGCCGGGGAGACCGTGCTCCAGGCAGGCACGATCGAACTGGTGGGCAATGGCTCGATCGCCGCCTCAAGTCGGGTGGTGGTGAACGGAATTTTTGACATTTCCGGTGTCAGTGCGGCCGGTACCAGCATCCAGAGCCTCGCCGGCAGCGGCGTCGTCACGCGCAACGCCAAGAGCCTGACGATCACAGATGCGAAGAACGATGTGTTCTCCGGCATCATCTCGGGCAGCGGCACACTGACCCTCACTGGCGGCACGCAGACGCTGTCGGGCGCCAATACCTATACCGGCGCTACCAGCGTGAACGGCGGCACGCTGCGGGCCGGGGCCGCCAACATCTTCGGCACGACATCGGCCTTCAACGTCGCCTCCGGCGGCACGTTCGACCTTGCCGGCTTCAACCAGACCCTCGTTTCGCTCAACAATGCCGGGATCGTTCGCCTGGGCGGTGCTGGTCCTGGCACCAAACTCACGGTGACCGGCAACTATGTCGGCAACGACGGTACCGTCTATCTCAATACGGCGCTTGGCTACGACAATACCTCGGCCACGGATCAGCTCGTCGTCAACGGCTCCACCTCGGGCAACTCGTCGCTGGTTATCACCAATGTCGGCGGCGCCGGCGCACAGACAGGCAATGCAGGCATCAAGGTCGTCGATGTTCTCGGCGCATCGAACGGCACCTTCTCGCTGCTCGGCGACTATGTGTTCGAGGGCGACCAGGCGGTGGTTGGCGGGGCCTATGCCTACCGGCTGTACCAGGGCACCCAGACCACAGCCGACGGCGATTGGTACCTGCGCTCCGAAATCATCGACGCCGGCCCGCTCTATGCGCCGACCGTGCCGCTCTACGAGAACTATGCCAACGCGCTGCAGGCGTTCAACGAACTGGGCACCCTGCAGCAGCGCGTCGGTGGCCGGCAATGGCTGAATGGCGGGGAGGGCAGCACCGATGGCGCGCTGGCGCCCAACGCCATCTGGGCCCGCATGGATGCCTCGCAGGGGCATTTCGAGCCCGGTGTCTCGACCACCGGCGCCAGCTATGACGTGACCACCTGGCGGCTGCAGGCTGGGCTCGATGGCGTGCTGCACCAGGGTGAGGCCGGCACGCTGGTCGCCGGGGTGAACGCGCAGTTTGGCACCGTCAGCTCGGATATCACCTCGATCTATGGCGCGGGCTCGGTCAACGCCCTGGGTTTTGGCGTCGGCGGCACACTCACCTGGTACGGCGCGGGCGGGCTCTATGTCGACGGCCAGGCGCAACTGATCGGTTACTCGGCCGATATCGTCTCCGACGACACCGGCGCCACGCTGGTCGAGGGCAACGATGCCTTCGGCTACGGGCTCAGCCTCGAGGCCGGCCAGAAGATCGGGCTCAACGACAACTGGTCGCTGACGCCGCAGGCCCAGCTCAGCTATTCGGCCGTGCGCTTCAGCGATTTCACCGACCAGTATGACGGCACGGTCTCGCTCGACGATGGCGGCGACACCCTGGTGGGCCGGCTCGGGCTTTCCGCCGACTACGAGAGCGAATGGCAGGACGCGGCCGGCGAGACCAAACAGACCCACCTCTACGGTATCGGCAACCTCTACTATGACTTCCTCGACGGCTCGAGGGTCGATGTCTCCGGCACCAAGTTCGCCTCGCAGAACCAGGGGCTGTGGGGCGGTGTCGGTGTCGGCGGTTCGCTGAGCTGGGCCGACGAGCAGTACAGCGTCTTCGGCGAAGCGCTGGTGCGCGGCAGCCTCGACGATTTCGGCAATAACAACGCGATCGGCGCCAAGGTCGGGTTCAACGGCAGGTGGTAAGGGCGCTCAACGGCGCCCAACCCACCTCATTCGCGATCCGGCTCCCGGCACAGCGCTTCGAACCGCCCCGCAGCGGCTGAGAGGCGGCGTTCGCGGTGGCGGAGGATCGAGAACTGCCGGGGTGGCAGCTCGATATCGAGCACCTGCAGCTCGCCGCTTCTGACAAACGGTGCGACCACCATCTCGGAGAGGGCGGCGGCGCAACTGCCCGAGCGGACAGCGCTGAGCACGGCTTCGTTGGTGGGCAGCACCAGGGCAACCTGCAGTTCGGCCGGATCGTAGCCGGCGGCGCGCAGCCCGGCTTCGAACACTGCCCGCGTGCCTGAGCCGCGCTCCCGCATGATCCAACTGAGGTCGCTGAGTGTCGTGCGAGTACCTGCTGTCGCAACCACCACCAGCCGGTCGCGCACCACCGGCGTGCTGGCCAGCACCGGCTCGTCGATACTGCCTTCGACGAGGCCGAGTTCCGCTCGGCCGTCGACCACGGCCGCAGCGACGGCGCTGGTATTGCCGACCTCGAAATTGATCGTGACGCCGGGGTATTGCCGCTGGAAGGCCAAGAGGCGCGGCGGCAGCCAGTAGTTGGCGACGGTCTGGCTGGCCTGCACGTCGAGGATACCAGTCCTGAGGCTGCCCAGTTCGCTGAGCACGGATTCGGTGTTGCGGACCTGCGCCAGGGTGAGCCGCGCTTCGGCCAGCAGCACGCGCCCCTCACGGGTGAGCTCGATCCGCCGCCCGACGCGATCGAACAGGCGCACATCGTAATAGGCCTCGAGCGACTTGATCGCCGCGCTCGCCGCCGACGGCGAGAGGCCGACGGCATTGGCGCCCTGCGTCAGGTGCTCGCGTTCGGCGACGGCGATGAATATCGAGAGCTGCTCCAGCGTCATCGTGCGATCCAGCAGAATGAAACATGCATTTCTATGTCATTATCCAGAATGATCGCAATGCCTATGCTGTCCGCGACTTGGTCTGGAGCATGCTGTGCTAGCGAGGCGGAAAATCGTGGCTGTCCTGCCTGGGCTGGGACTGGCCCTTGGCGTGACGGCAGTGGCCCTGGGCGCGGAGGCGCTGCAGGAGCGGTTGCTGGGCGGGCGCTGCGTTGATGGCCTGGTCATCGCCATCCTCGCCGGCACGCTGATCCATACACTGATGGGCCTCGCGCCACGCTTCGTCGCCGGCGTACAGTTTGCCTCGAAGACCATCCTGGAAATCGCCGTCGTACTGCTGGGTGGCACGATCAGCGCAGCTGCCCTGGCGCAGTCGGGCATTGAACTGATCGCCGCGGTGGCGGTGGTGGTGCTGCTGGCGCTGACCGCCAGCTACCTCGTTGGCCGTTGGCTCGGGCTAGACGAGCGGCTGGCGACGCTGGTCGCCTGTGGTAATTCGATCTGCGGCAACTCGGCGATCATGGCGACGGCGCCGGTGATCGAGGCGCCGGCCGAGGACGTCGCCGCCTCTATCGCCTTCACCGCGGCGCTGGGTATCGTGGTGGTGCTGCTGCTGCCGCTGGCATTCGGCGCGCTCGGGCTGACGCAGTGGCAATACGGCGTGGTTGCCGGCCTCAGCGTCTACGCGGTGCCGCAGGTGCTCGCTGCGACCGGGCCGGTGGGCGTGATGAGCACGCAGGTCGGCACCCTGGTGAAGCTCATGCGGGTGCTGATGCTGGGGCCGGTAGTGCTGTTCGTCGGGTTGCGCCACGGGCGGAAGGAGGCGGTGCGACCGTCCTTCTCACTGCTGCTGCCCTGGTTCATCACCGGCTTCCTGCTGATGATGGCGGCCCGCTCGCTCGGGCTTTTGCCGGAGGCGACGTTGCAGCCGCTGCAGGCGGCCTCGTCGCAGCTGACTTTGGTCTCCATGGCAGCCCTCGGCCTGTCGGTCGACCTGCGCAGCGTGCTGTCGTCGGGCGGCCGGGTGCTGGCCGCCGGCTTCATCTCGATCCTGGTGCTGTTGGGCCTCGCGCTGGCCACAGCGTTGATGCTGCAGGCCGGCTAGCCGGCCGGCGACTCGATTGGCACGACCGACGCAATCTCCCGCCGGCACACCCATCGGCAGGCGCGGCGTCATTGCAGCACACATCGGGTTCATATACGGGCTACCAGCAGAGCCGCCGGCGCCCCAAGCGAAGATTACTGTCCGTCTGGCAAAGGACAATCGAATGGCAATGTCTTGGGCCCCAAACGGCAATATCTACCTTTCTCCGCATCATGACGACATTGCCTTCTCGCTTGGCGCGCGGATTGCGGCGGAGCCTGGTGGCCGGCTGGTGAACGTCTTCACACGCAGCGGTTATGTCGCCGGCGCGCCGCTCGCCTTGCCCCCGGATGTCGCGACGATCGAGCGGGTCACCACGCTGCGGGTCGCCGAGGACATGGCGTTTGCCGAGCGCTTTCGGTTGGAGCGGATCGATCTGGGCCTGGAGGATGCCCCAGTGCACGGCCGTTCGCCGTGGGACCTGGATGGACTGGCTGACGACATCGTGCAGGTGCGGGCGCCGCTGGCCGAGCTGTTGCGGGAGACTGAAGGCGCCCGGGTGTTCTGCCCCGCGGCGATCGGCGGGCATGTGAACCACCTGGCCGTACGGGCGGTGGTGATCGAGCTGCTGCCGGAGCTGGAGCGGCGTGCCGAGGTGCTGTTCTATGAGGACCTGCCTTATGCCAGCTCGAGCCGGGCGCGGCGGCATTGGCTGCCGGATTTCAGGGCAGCATTGGGCGTCCGGCGACTGCGGCGACGCACCTCGGCAGCGGGACCCGAGAAGCTGGCGGCGGTGAACCTATACCCTAGCCAGCATACCAGCACGGTGATCTCGTTGCGGCAGTTCTCGCCGAAGACACTGTGGCCGATCGGGCCGCATGAGGCGGTCTGGCGGCTGTTCACAGCTTCGTGATCGGAACTTTAACCCGGCCGTGCCGTTGGCCAAAGGCGAGATTGTGGCAGCGCGGCTGCTCGCAGACTCCTGACGGATAAAGCAAGTCAGCATCGCTGCCATTTCAGGGCCGTACTTCGCCGCAAAGATGAACGGCAGATGAACGATGCCTTTATTCAAGATTCAGCCAAAGTTCCTATTTATCCGGCCAACCAACCGAACCGACCCGAAATTTTCCGGAGACGCATGACCATGCACCTCGCGACCAAACTTGCCGCCGCCGTGTTCGCCACCCTCTGTGCCGCGGCCCCCGTATACGCTATCGCTGCCGATCCGACCGGCACCTGGCAGGCCGATGACGGCAAGAGCCGTTACAAGATCACCGAGTGCGGCAGCGGCGCCCTGTGCGCGCGCCTGATCTGGCTGCGCGACAAGGATGATGTGAACCGGCAATACCTGAACCAGGTCATCGTGCAGGGCACTCAGTCCTCCGACAACAAATGGACCGGCACGGTCAAGAACGCCGGCGACGTCTATTCCGGTACGATGATCATGACCGGCAGTGACAGCCTGAAGGTCAATGGCTGCCAGGGCGTCTTCTGCCAGACCGTCAGACTTAGCCGCGTTTGAGGCGCTGCTTGAAATAGGCAGCCTTCAAGAACTGCCGTACTTGAAACCCGCGCCTCCGCCGGCGCGGGTTTTTTGTTGCCTACGCCTCTGCGATCATGGCGATCGAGATCTTGAGGCCAGGCACCCGAACCGGCAGCTTGGCGCCCTGCCGCGCCGGCGGATCAGCCGGAAACCACTTCAGCCACTCCTCATTCATCCCGGCGAAGTCGTCCTCCTCGGCGAGGATGACGGTCGCGCTCACCGCCTTGTCGAGGCTCGTGCCCGCGGCCGCGAGGATGGCGCTGATGTTGCGCAGCGCCTGGGCGGTCTGTTCCCCGATGGTTTCGCCCACGATCTTGCCGGTCTCAGGCGAATAGGGGGCAGTGCCGGAAACGAACACCAGCCCGGCGCTCTTTACCGCATGGCTGAAATAGGGGGATGGCTTGGGCAGGTGTTCAGAAGAAACGATGGTGCGCGGCATCCGCTTGGCCTCCAGCCGTGATCTCGGACGCGGATAGCGAGCGCGCCGTGAACCGTGGCTGAACGGCTGAGGAGCAGCCCGCCGAACCGTGTCGGCGGGCTCTCGTGCTTCTGGCTAGAGCTTGCCCCGGATCCCGGCGGTGACGCCGAGGCTGTAGCTGTCGCCGAGATGGTTGAGGCTGCTGCCGAGATTGACCTCGCCATAGAGCGACAGCGCGTCGCCGGCCCAGTTGACCGAGCCGCCGAGCCCGATGCTGCCCCACAGCGGGTCGACCTTGCTGCTCAACGTGTCGCCACCGACGCTGGTCGACGTGCCCTGAAGGAACTCATAGGTCAGGTTGGCGATACCGTAGAGGCGGGTGCTCCCCGTCTCGCCGGCCGCGTCCTGCCACTCGCTCTCGTGGTCGACCAAGAGGCCGAGGCGGCCGAGCAGGCTGTCGCCGCTCTGGAGCGCTACGGTCGAGCCGTAAGAGACGAACTCGTTGAAATCCACCGCGGAATAGGCGAGCTGTGCCTGCGGCGTCACCGACCAGTTGTCGCCGAGCGCCACCTCCTGGCCGGCCTCGAGGCTGAGCGCGTAGCCGAACCCGGCATTGCCGGAGACGATGGTAGTGCCGAGGGTCTCCGAGTCCAGCGTGCTGTCGAACCAGGTGAGCTTGCCCTGGCCATCGAGATAGAAGCCCTCGTCGCCGTACCAGGTGAGCGTGGCGCCGAGGCCATAGCCGTTGCTCGCCACGCTGCCGCGGCCCGAGGCCGAGCTAATATCGGCGGAGATGATGCCGAACTGCGCATTGACGCCTGCGACCAGCGTTCCCGCGTCGGACTGGCTGAGCACGCCATCGAAGCCTGCCTGCAACTGCCAGGTGGTGACGTCGTAGCCGGCGCCGGTGCTCGAATCCGGCGCAATCGAGACACGGCCGGCTTCGATGCGGCCCCAGAGCCCGTTGCCATCGGACATGGTGCGGTTGCCGATGCGCTGCAGGAGGCTCTCGGTGGTGTTGAAGGCCTGCAGCGCTGCGCCGACATAGGCTTCGATGACAGGGGCGGCCGGCTGGAACACCGGCCCGTCGTCGATAATGTTGCGCAGGTGCCAGTCGCCATCGTCAACGTCCTGGTAGAGGCCGTAGAGATAAGCGCCGCCGATCACCGCCTGCTCGCCGTTGTGGACGATGTCGCCGCTGAGGTTGAAGGTGCCGGCAGAGGTGCCGCCAACCTCGATGATCCTGATGCCGGTGGTGGTCACACCGCCGACGCCACCGATATTGGTCACCTTGACGTCGGTCGTGCCGCTGGTGTTGCCGTTGACGACGAGACGGCCGGTCACGGAATTGTCGTCGCCGAGGGCGGTCTGGATCTCCAGCAGTCTGCCGGTGCCGATATGATCGCCGGTGAGGACAAGGGTGCTGTTGATGCCGATCCGGGTATCGCCGGCATAGGTGCCGGCACCGGTAAGAGTAAGCGTGCCGGGATTCGCACCGCTGTTCATCACGCTGAGATCGCCTGCGCCGCCGAATCCAACGGCGCTGATCGCGAAACCGTTGGTGTCCACGGTCAAGCCGCCCGCCGCGATGGTGAGTTCGTTGACGGCCAATGTGCCGGTGAAGGTGGCAGTGTTCGCCAGCGCGCGAAGCGTCGCATTATCGAACGTGAACAGAGCGCCGCCAGCGCCTTTGGTCAGGCCGGTCGTTTCCAGCACGCTGCCGCCGTTTACGTTGACCGATCCAGTGCCAGCAGCATTGAAGCCGAGGCGCACGCCGCTCAAGGCAGTCACGGTGCCACCGGACCAGATGTTGAGCGTACCCGAACCGGTGCCCCCTACAGTCAGTTGCCCGCTGGTTGTCCAGTGCGAGCCGCTTCCGGTCACGGCGACGGCCGCAAGGCTTCCATTTGCCGCGCCTATCGCCGCAGTCGAGCTGGAGAGCGTGCTGCCGTTCTTGACGGTTAGCGAGCCGCTCCCGTTGAGGATGACACCGTTGGTGGCACCAGACACCGCACCGCTGTCACCCAGCGCTGTAGGGCTGGCGATGGTCGTACCATCGCTGCTGTCCGGAACGCCGTTGGTCCAGTTCGATGCGTCTGTCCAGTCGGTGCTGGTCGCTCCGGTCCAGACCGTCTGCGCCGCGGCCGGCGCTGCAACAAGCATCACGATCATGCCGACCGAGGTGGCAGCCAGCGCCCTCTTGGTGGTCGCAGCCGAGAGGCAACTCAGATGGCGTAGCAAAACGTCTCGCTGCTCCGATGCAGCGCCTCTATCAATGATCACATCATTCCTCGTTAGTTGACGAGCGGCCTCGCCGGTGGTCTGCCCCACGTATCGCCAAGCTTAGGCGCGATAAATCGCTCAGTCTGGGCAATGACTTATTCGCAATGACGACAACGTTAGCTCATGCTGGCCGCCTTGAAAATGACGTTATTGATCACAGTTTCGACGACTTTCGACTAAGCTTGCAGGGCGACGCCCAGCGTGTTGGTTTGTAGCCGCGCTGCAGCCAGTGCAGCGTCAGTGCGGCGGACGTGAACTGTCTCCGCGGCAAGCATCCGGACGACCTGCTCTCTCACGACCAGATGCAGGTCGAGCACCCGGCCCACCAGCGCAACCGGGAGGCTGCCCGCGCGCCCGACAAGTGCGGTGGCGAGGCGAGCCAGCTCGGTGCCGGCGGCCCGCAGGATCGCCGCCGCCGCCGCATCGCCGTGGGTGGCGGCGCGAGCCACGGCAACAGAAAGCGTGCCAATGCGGCCGCGGTCGCCGCCATAGACGTACTGGCGTACATCATCCCAACTGTTGCCGCCGATGGCGCCAAGCAACTCCTCGGCCAGCACCGAGTCGGCGCCGAATGAAGCGTGGCGGTCGTACCCGCGGAAGATGTGATCGAGGGCCCTGAGTGCAATCCACGCGCCTGAGCCGGCATCGTCGATCAGGATGCCCCTCCCACCGACGCGGATTCTCGATCCATCCGCCGCAATGTGGAGCCCGAACGAGCCGGTCCCGGCAGACACCAGGTGCCCCTCGCCCGGCGCGAACTGCTCAAGATAGGCGAGCGTCATGTCGTCGACTGCGAGGACACTCGTATGCGCAAGCGCCAGCGGCTGCGCCAGCACCGCCTTGACCTCGTCGGCAGCGCCGGGTCCAAACCCGGTCAGGCCGGCAATGACTCGTTCGGCGACCAGGCCCTGTTGCGCCAAGGCCTGGGCGGCGAGATGGGCGGCAGCGGATAGGCGGTCGCGTTCGAGCGGGTCGAACACGCGGCCCGATGCCCCGCCTGTTTCACCGCGAGCCACCACCGCGCCGGAGGGGTCGCACGCGACCCAACGGCTAGCCGTCCCGCCGATGTCCAAGCCAAGCCGAACCGGGATGCCCACGAGCCCCTAGCCCTTGACGGCGCCGGCCGACAGCCCGGCCACCAGGTAACGCTGTACCACCAGGAAGAAGGCCAGTGCGGGCAGGGCGAAGATCACTGCAGCCGCCATCATCTGACTCCAGTCGAGCGTATACTCGCCGCGGAACGAGGTGAGGCCCACCGACAGCACCCACTGGTCCTGCGAGGCGATCAGCGTGCGGGCGAGGAAGAACTCGTCCCAGCCCGAGATGAACGACATCGCGACCACCACGACCAGGCCGGGCAGTGATAGCGGCAGGATCACCCGATAGAAGGCGCCCAACTGCGAGCAGCCGTCGATCATCGCCTGCTGCTCGATTTCGACCGGGATCTGATCGAAGAAGCCTTTCAGCAGCCAGATGGCAAGCGGCAGGATGAAGGCGGTGTCGGCGATCGCCAGACCGACAAGGCTGTTGTAGAGCCCGATCTGCTGGAAGATCACGAACAGCGGCACGACGATCAGCGCGGCGGGTAGCAGTTGCGAGAACAGGATGATGACGGTGAACACCGAAGTGGTCCTGGTCTTGAAGCGTGACAGCGCATAGGCCGCATTGATGGCGATGATGGTCGAGAACAGCGAGGTGCTGCCGGCAACGATCAGGGTGTTCAAGAGCCAACGGCCGATGTCGCGCTCCTCGAAGATGGTCCAGTAGGAGTCGAGGCTGAACCCGCTCGGGATCAGGTTGGGCGGCCAGGTGAAGATGCTGTCGGTTTCGACCGAGGAGACGAACATCCAGTAGTAGGGAAAGAACACGATGGCTGCGAAGACCAGCGTCAGGGCAAACCAGAATGCGTTGAGGATCGACTTCTTGCGCGCCGGGGTCATTTGGCCTGGTTGCTCCGCATGATGCTCCAGAAATAGACGAGGCTGAAGGCCAGGAGGATCAGCAGCAGCACGGTGCCGACGGCGGCAGCGTAGCCGACGCGCTGGTACTCGAAGGCGGTATTGTAAGTGAGAACGGACAGCGTTTCGGTCGAACGGGCGGGGCCGCCGCGGGTCATCGCATAGATCATGGTGACGCGCCGGAACGAGTTGAGGATCAGCAGCAGGATCAGGATGACGTTCACTGACCTGAGGCCGGGAAGCGTCACATGCACGAAGCGCGTCCACGCCCCGGCGCCGTCCATCTTGGCGGCTTCGTACTGCTCCTCGGGAATGGTCTGCAGGCCGGCCAGGAGGATCAGCATGGCCAGGGGGAACTGTTGCCAGGCAGTTAGTACGACGAGCGCAGGCAGGGCGAGGTGCGATTGCGACAACCAGGCCTGCGGCTGCTCGATGACCCCGATCATCACCAGCAGGTAGTTGCCGACGCCGAACTGCGGGTCGAGCATCCAGGCAAAGATCAGGACCGCGACAACCTCCGGGATCGCCCAAGGCAGGATGAAGATCGTTCGGATGAAGCCACGGCCCTTGAAGTCGCGGTTGAGCAGCAGCGCGAAGCCAAGGCCCAGGGCATAGGTGCAGATGACCGAGGCGGCGCCGTAGATTGCCGTCACCCTGAGCGAATTCCAGAAATATTCGTCCTGGAACAGGGCATTGAAGTTGGCGAGGCCAATGAACTTGCCCGCGGAGTAGTTGAGGATCCGAGTGTTGAAGAAGCTCAGGGCGACGCCCTGCACGATCGGCCAGATCAGGATCACGGCCAGCAGGATCGCCACCGGCCCAAGCAGCCAGATCGGTAGCCAGTTGATGCGTTGCGTCATAGGTCTCGGCATTGGCGTTCTTCATATTGGATCGAGGGGCGTTTCGGGGCGGCCTGCGCCACCCCGAAACACGGGGGTTGGACGTTGCTAGAGTGTCGCTTTCCAGTTCTCCAGCTTGCCCTGCAGGCCGTTGAGCCCGTCCTCCACCGAGGTCTTGCCCGAATAGATTTCAGACAGGGCGTCGACCACCATCTGACGGAACTCGGCAGCCTGGATCAGGTAGCCCGGAGGGGCGTAGCCAATGCCGCCCGGATACTGGGCCGCGATGTCGGCCATCTTGCCGACCCAGGCGTTCTTGGCGAGGAACTCGGGGCTGGCCTGCACCTTGGTGCCGGGGATCTGCAGCAGGTCCTCGAGCCAGTGACGCTGCGCGTCTTCGCTGAGATAGGCGGTCAGTAGCTTGCAGGCCGTTTCGGGGTTGGGCGACTTGGCCGGGATCACGTAGAAGGCGCCACCGGTGATCGCCGCGTGGGTCGGCGTCGGCACCACCTCGAAGTCGATATCGGCCATCATTTCGGGTTTCTGGCTCTGCACCTGAGTCATCAGCCAGGGGCCTTCGAACATGATTGCGACCTTGCCGTCGAGGAACAGATCCCGCGCCTGGATCACCCCGAGGCCGACCGGAGCGAGTTGCTCATCCATGAAGCGCTTGATCCAGCCGATTGCCTCGACGTTCCTTGGGTCATTGGCCGTGATGGTGCCATCGGGCTGCGACCAGTCCGAACCAAAGCCGAGCACCCACTGCATCGAGTTGATGTAGACGTGCAGCGGCGCGGCCATGTCGTTGCCGAAGGCATAGCCATAGGCGCCGGTCTTCTCCTTGACCGCTTTGGCTGCGGCGTAGAGCTCTTCCACGGTCTTGGGCATCTCGGTGATGCCTGCATCGGCCAGCAGCTTCTTGTTCACCACTACCGACCAGGGGCTCATGGTGAGCGGCACGCCATAGGTCTTGCCGTCGACCTGGGCAAAGCTCACCGAGGGCAACAGGCGGTCACCGAAGCCGCCGTCGGCGATGCACTGGTCGAGTGGCGCGAGCGTACCGGCGTCGATCATCGGCGGGAGCATGGAGGTGAAGGCGGTCATCAGGTCGGGAACCGCGCCGCCGGCGATTTGGGTGGTGACGACCTTCTCGAAATCGGCAGACGGGATCTGGGTTGGGGTGACCTTGATGCCTTCGGCGGCCTCGAACTGGGCGGTGTTGGTCTTGAACCAGACGCCCACATTGCCCTCTTCCCACATCCAACTGGGCACGCTGAGGGTCTGCGCCTCGGCGGCGCCTATGCACAGGCTCAACATCACGGTTGCTGCCGCGGATAACAGAATGCGCTTCATTTGCTAGTCTCCCTTGCTTGTAGTGATTGGGGCCCCCGCCCCGCATCAATGCCCGCGTCCAAAGCGACGCGGAGAATTCCCCCGGCATCCACCAGTCGTGCCTTGGCCTCAGCGGTGGGGAGGCCTGACAACCGGACGAAGATCGCGAGCTTGGTGTCATGCCCGGCATCAACCAGAGCCTCGCCGGCCTCGGCGATCGAGCACCCGGTGGCCTGCGCCACGATGCGCACCGCACGAGCCCGCAGCTTCTCGTTGCTGGCCCTGAGGTCGACCATGAGGTTGCCGAAGGCCTTGCCCATCTGCACCATGCTGGCGGTGGTCAGCATGTTGAGGATCAGCTTCTGCGCCGTACCCGACTTCAGCCGGGTCGAACCGGCCAGAACTTCCGGCCCCACCTCGGGGGCGATCGAGATATCCGCCTCGTGTGTCATCGGCGAGCCGGGGTTGCAGGTGACTGCGATGGCCGTCGCCCCGAGGCTCCGCGCATAGCGCAGGGCTGAGGCGGCATAGGGTGTGCGGCCCGAGGCGGCGAGCCCCACCAGCACGTCCTTGCAGCTGAGCGTGATGCGCTGCAAGTCGGCCACGGCGGCGGCTTCGTCGTCTTCGGCCCCTTCGACCGCGTGACGCAGGGCATGGTCGCCGCCGGCGATCAGCCCCACCACCATCGATGCGTCGACACCGAAGGTGGGCGGGCATTCGGATGCATCCAGCACGCCAAGCCGGCCGCTGGTGCCGGCGCCGGCGTAGACCAGCCTGCCACCCTCGCCAAAGGCGGTAACGATACGCTCGACCGCCACCGCGACCTCGGGCAGGACCTTGGCGACCGCAACCGCAACGGTGCGGTCCTCGTCGTTCATCGCCTGCACCAGCTCAATGGCGCTCATGCGGTCGAGACGGTCGGTGCGGGGGTTGCGCGCCTCCGACACCAGGCCATCCAGCTCCGACAGTAGCCTCGGTTCCACCTTGCTTTCCTCCCGCGACACCGTTCTAGACCGACAGCTGCACCGGCTGGCCGAGGCGAGCCGCCTCGATCAGGGCGCTGATGATCCTGGTGTTGGCGAGGCCATCCTCGCCAGTTGCCAGTACGGGCTTGTCGTGCAGCACCGCCTCGACGAAGTGCACCACGGCGTCGAGCACGAAGCCGGTCAGATGCGGCCCGAACGGGGGTACCAGCATGTCCGGGAAGGAGCCCTTTTCGCTGGTATAGAGTTCCATGGTGCGGTTGTGCGACCCGTCGATATTGATGGCGCCCTTGCTGCCGAGTAACTCGAGCTTGAGGTCTTTTACCGTGTTGTAGGTACGCGGCAGGATCCAGGCGTGTTCGAACACGGCGACCGTGCCCTTTGCATACTCCACAGTGGCGACATGGAAGTCAGGCGCATCGACGCCCAAGTCCTTGAGTACCCCGTCGCGCGAGACGACATAGGCGCGCACCGGCTTGTCATCGAGAATCCAGCCGACGACGTCGATCATGTGGCTGCCCAGGAACCACAGGGCCGACGAATTGCTCGACCACTTCAGCATGTCCTGCGGCACGGCGACGGTGTTGCTCAAACGCGCGTAGACGTAGGACGGCTTGCCGATATCGCCGCGCGCCAGGGCGTCGCGTGCCGCCACCATCGGGGGGTTGGCCCGGTTGTGGAAATCGACCATCAGCTTGACGCCGGCCTTGCGGGCGGCCGCGATCATCGCCTCGGCGTCCTCGATGGTCGTGGCCAGCGGCTTTTCGACCAGGATGTGCTTGCCGGCTTCGACCGCGGCGAGGGTGGCGGCGCGGTGGGCGTGATCGGGCGTGGCGATCGAGACGGCCACCACCTCGGGATCGGCGAGCACCTCGTTGATATCAGTGGTGTACTTGCCGGCGCCATAGGTCTCAGCGATGCGCTTGGCGCGAGCCTCGTCGAGGTCGCAGACATACTTGAAGTCCACCAGCGGATGGCGGCTGTACGCCTGAGCGTGCCTCTCTCCAAACAACCCGGCACCAACCAGGGCAAAACCGTTCTTCATAGTTTCCTCGTTTCGACATTCAGCGGCGCTTTTGGGTCGCCGGGGACTTCACTTCCAGAATTCGATATGATACCGGTATTATATCGCGGTATCAGGCGCAGAGCGAACAGTTGCGGCAGAAAGTATCGATCTCCGGAGGCTGGTTGCATCGCTCCATCTCGCGCGGGATGGCGCGACTTGCCTGCGGCTGCGGGATTCCTCGGGAAACTTCATGCGCCCCACCCGGCGTTGCGTATTCCGTGCTATCCGCGGGGGAACTGGTGACCTCGTACTCGGTCATTCCTCCCTCGCGGTCTGATTGTGGTATGATACATGTCTTACAAAACTCGTCAATAGAGCGTCATGGATAAGACCGGTACTCTTGTTGGTCTGCTATTGGAGCGGATCGAAAGCGGCGAATACCCGGCCGGCGAAGCTGTGCCCTCTGAGCGACAGCTCGGTGAAGAACTCGGCCTGTCGCGTACGACGATCCGCCGCGCCATCGACGACCTGGTGCAACGGGGGCGGTTGCAGCGCCAGCCGGGGCGCGGGACTTACGTTACCGGCGGCAGCGCGCCCGCCGAGGCGGTAGCCGGCGCCCAGCGCATCGTTTCGGTGATCATTCCGACATTCTCGAACCCGTATTACGGCGAGATGGTCAACGGCATCGAGAAGGAAGCCCGGCGCTACAATCTGCGCGTCATGGTAGGGCAGTCCGAATACTCGACTGCCAGCGAGAGCTTGCAGGTCGGCCAATCTGCCGCCGACCCGACGGTGTGCGGTGCGCTGGTTGTGCCCAACTCGGTCGAGCAGTCTTCGAGCGGCGTGCAGCAGTTCATCGCTGCGGGCAAACCGCTCGTCTATATCGGCCGCTGGCCCAGGGGAGTGAACTGCGACGGGGTCTGTGTCGACTACCGTATAGCCGCCCACCAGGCGGTCGAGCACCTGATCGGGCTGGGTCACCAGCGGATCGCCTATGTGGAGGGCCTGCCGCACCTGCCGGGGTTCTCGCCGTACGACGGCTACGCCGACGTATTGCGAGAGCATAAGGTTGCTATCAAGCCGGAGCTGGTGCGGTCTTACGATCTGCCATCGGAGGCCGCGGGCCAGCAGTCCGTAGCCGATCTGGTCTCGCGTGGAGCGGAGTTCACGGCGATCTTTGCCCGCAACGACGTGACCGCGATGGGAGTGATTCAGGGCCTCCGCCAAGCGGGACTGCGCGTGCCCCAGGACGTTTCGGTCGTTTCGATCGCCAATAGCCTGTGGTCGCGTTCGCTCGACCCACCGCTGACCAGTGTTAACCCACACCCGGGTGCTGTCGGGCAGCTTGCCATGCGCATGCTGTGCGATCGGCTGGAAGGCACCTATACCGGGCCGGCGATCCGCACGACCGTGACGCCCGATTTGATCGTTCGGGCGTCGACAGCTGAACCGTCATAGTTGGCTGGCGAAGCAGGATAGAGGATCGACATGGCAGCGATCAGCATCGTCCCGTTCACCGATCTCAGCTCGTCGCAGCGGGAAACCGCCGCCGAGATCCTGGTCGCGGCGCTGGCGCATGTGCCGGCCGCCTGGAAGACGCTGGACGAGGCGCGCGAGGAGATCGAGAAGCTGATTGCCGACCCGGAATGGGCTGGCCTCGCGGCGGTGGAGGGCGATGCGGTTTGCGGCTGGGTCGGCGCGATCGCCAGCTATTCACACGCTTCGGAGCTTCATCCGCTGGTCGTCGCGACTGATCGGCAGGGGCAGGGGATTGGCAGCCAACTGATCGTCGCCATCGAAGACCGGGTCCGCGCCACCGGCGCGCTGACGTTGTTCCTCGGCAGCGACGACGATTTCGGCGGTACCACGGCGTTCGGCGCCGATCTCTATGCCGATACACCTGCCATGCTGCGCGAGCTGGCCGCCACACCGGGCGGCAAGCACCCGCTCGAGTTCTACCGAAAATGCGGGTTTCGGGTGATTGGGTTTATCCCGGACGCCAACGGCCTCGGAAAGCCCGACATCTGGCTGGGGAAGCGCCTGTAGGACCGGACTCGTCGTCGTGAGGCGGTCCCCTCACCTCGGTTGCAGCGACGCCAGATAGAACTCCAGCATCACTGCAAGTGGCGCAGGGTTACGTTTCAGGCGGCTGCGCAGAGCCGCGCCTTCCCAGCAGTTGACCAGCAGCTCGGCGAGCTCGCGCGTGTCGCTGTCGGGAGCAATGCTGCCATCGGCCTTGGCGGCGTCGAGGCAGAGCTGCAGGCGATCGGCGATCGAGGAGAAGCACCACTCGATCTTCTGCCGGAAGGTGTCGCTGACTCCGGAGAGCTCCTGACCAAGGCCGCCCATCAGGCAACCGAGATAGCCCTCGCGCTCGTAGGAATTCTCGACGTTGCGGAAGAACGTCCGTATGCGGTCGAGCGGCGCAAGCGCCGCGTCGTGGACACAGCTGTCGAGCACGGCATGCACATCGGCGACATAGGCATCGACGACCTGGAGGGCGAAATCCTCCTTGTCGGCGAAGTGGTGATAGAATGACCCTTTGGGCACGGAGGCGGCATCGAGCACCGCCTGAATACCGAGGCTGTTGTAGCCCTGCTGCAGCAACTGCTGCAGCCCGACATCGATCATCCTTCGCTTGGTGGAATGCATGATCTGCGATGACCGCGTTCGATTCACGCGGTCACCCTGCGCGCTCGCCTGCCAATATCCAAGTGCTCTCAGCCCGAGGTCCGGGCGATCATGTGGTCGATCACCTGACTATGCTCGTGCTCGGGGCTGAACATGATGATGCTGGCGTCGCAATCGACCCGCACATTGTGGCCAGGCGGCCAGTAGAACAGGTCGTTCTCCTCGACGGTTTCCTCGTTGCCATCAGCATCGGTGGTGGTGAGCCGGCCGCGCAGCACATAGCCCCAGTGCGGGCATTGGCAGAGGTTGCCATCGAGGCCCTCGAACAGTGGTGCGGTGTCGACCCCGGCGCTGAGCGTGAAATGCTCGCCGCTGATCCGGCCATAGCCGCTGACATCGCCGAAGCCGCGCCGCTGCCGGATGATCGCGCCCGGCAGTTCCAGCCGGATTTCGACGTCGCCTTTCGAAACGTGCATCCTCTCCTCCGTTAGACCGAGTGGTCTAGACTGACTGGTCTAATTGTGAGATCCCACGGAGTCAATCGGCTGGAGTGGCGAGGCCGAAAATGTGATCGGGGAGGCGTTGATGCCTCCCCGATGGTCCTTATTCCGCCGCCTGCGGTACGGCGCTGGGGACGCGGCTGGTCGCCGACCTCGGCCCAACCGCGGCGATCAACGTCGTCACCACTGCCAGCGCCGCAACGAACGCTCCACCGGCAATGTAGGGCTCCCAGCTGAAGCCCGGCGCTGCCGTGAAGATGGCGGAGACCGCCGCGAGGACAATGCCGCCGCCGATCTGGAACGAGGCGAACAAGAGCCCCGAGGCAAGGCCCGACTTGTCGTCTTCGACGTCGGCGAGGGCCGCGACCTGCACCGAGGGGTAGGTGGCGGCGTAGCCGAGGCCGAGGAACAGCTGGGTGATGATGACGAGAGCAATCGGATCGAACCGGCCGATGGCCAGCACCCAGAAGACGTAGCCCACCGCCTGCAGCGCCACGCCGATGGCCATCACCTTGGTCGTGCCGTTGCGTTGTGCCACGCCGGCGAGGCGCGGGGCGAGGAACATCACGCAGGCGCCGCCGAGTGCGAAGCTGAATCCGGTGGCGAAGGCCGACCAGCCATAGACATGCTGATAGTAGAGCGTCGCGAGGAACTGGAAGCCGACATAGACCCCCTGGAACAGCGCGGCGACGATGTTGGCGTGGCTGAGCTTACGCCGCTTGAAGATCGACAGCGGCACCATCGGATCGTGATGGCGGGCCTCGACGACAAGGAAGATGACGATCAGCGCGATGGACGCGGCCAGCGGTCCCCAGGTGAGCGGGGCGGTAAAGCCGGCGGCCGAGGCGTTGGTGACGCCGAACACGAACAGCAACAGGCCCGGCGTGATGGTGATGGCGCCGGCCCAGTCGAACGAGGCGCGTGACTTGCCGCTAGCCTTATCAGGCGGCAGCACGAACGGCGCGATGAGCAGGACGAGGATGGCGACCGGCGCCGCCATCACCAGCGTGGCGCGCCAGGTGAAGACGGTGACCGCGCCACCCAGCACCATGCCGAGCACGAACCCGGCGGCCCCGGTGGAGGCGAAGAGGCCAAGCGCCTTGGCCCGGGCCTGGCCCTCACCGAACACGCTGAGCAACAGGGCGAGCGCCGCTGGCGCAGTGAAGGCGGCCGCAATGCCCTTGATCAACCGGGCGGCGATCAGGGTCGGACCAGAGTCGACGAAGGCGCCGGCGATCGAGGCGGCGGCGAAGATGCCGAGCGCCCAGAGGAAGACGCGACGGTGGCCGAAGATATCGGCGACCCGGCCGCCCAGCAGCAGGAAACCGCCATAGCCCAGCACATAGGCGCTCACTGCCCATTGCAGCACATTGGGCTCGAGCCCGAGTTCGGCCTGGATGGCGGGCAGGGCGACGCCGATGGTGGAAACGTCCATGGCGTCGAGGAAGTTGGCGGCGCAGAGCAGGAACAGGGCCAGCCCGGCGACACCTCCGATCTTGGTAGAGGTCATCGAAATTATCCCTTTCGCAATGCCGCCGTCGCGTGAGGGAGGAGCGCCGGCCGGCAGAGGGAGCGGAAACTGACGAGCTGCCATCCATATTGCAAATTGATAGTGATCATGCGAGGTATCACTGGCAATGATGAATGATACCGCCCTCCGCAAGATCGATCTGAACCTGCTGCTGGCCTTTTCGGTGCTGATGCAGGAGCGCAATGTCAGCCGCGCCGCCGAGCGGCTGCTGCTCGGCCAGCCCGGCCTCTCGGCGGCGCTGAAGCGGCTGCGCGAGGCGCTCGACGACGAGCTGTTCGTGCGGGTGGGGCGCGGCTTGCAGCCGACCCCGCGGGCTCTCGATATCGCTCCGGCGATCGAGGATGCGCTGGGCTCGATCGAGCGGGCCATCCGCATGCCGGATGCGTTCGACCCGCTCAGCTATGAGGGCACTTTCCGCATCGGCATGTGCGACAACCTCGAAACCGCGTTCTTCGGGCCGCTGGCGGCGCGGATCCGCCGCGAGGCGCCCAGGGCGAAGCTGGTTTCGGTGGCTTCTCACACCCACCACCCGGGCCAGCAGCTCGATGATGGCGATTTCGATCTCTCGGTCTCGGTGCACCCCGAGCCGGCCTCGTGGCATGTGCGCCAGCCGCTGTTCCACCAGAGTTCGGTTTCCATCTATGATCCCGATCAATTGAAGCTGACGGCACCCCTCACCTTGGCCGATTTCACCCGCGAGGCGCATATCGCGGTCTCCTTCGAGGGCGACATGGCGGGCGATGTCGATGCGGCGTTGAAGAAGGTTGGGCGGACCCGCTCGGTGGTGGCGACAGTGCCACGGTTTTCGGCCCTGCCGACGGCGCTCAGCGCCATGCCGGCGATCGCCACCATCCCCGAATCGATCGCCCGCTGCATGGCATCGCTGCATGGCCTCGCCATCTCAAAACCGCCAGTGGAGCTCGAGGCCTCGCCGGTGTCGCTGCTCTATCGCCGGGTCGACCGGGCCGACGGGCGGGCCCAATGGTTCCGCCGGGTGTTCGTCGAGGTGGCGCGCGAAGCGTTGAAAACCAGCGGCTGCAGCTGCGATATTGCGGTAGCGGCGTGAGCAAGAGCCGGAACGGCTCGGGACTTACTGGAGGAACTACATGACCAACACCGTCCGCGAACTGCGCCTGGTGATCACCGTCGACGATTTCGAAGAGGCGCTGGCGTTCTGGCGGGACAGCATGGGGCTGAAGGAACAGATCTCGGTCGGTGACGATGACGGGCATGTGGCGATCCTCGGCGCCGGGATCGCCACGCTTGAGATCAGCGACAAGAAGCATGCCGAGTTCATCGACAAGATCGAGGTCGGCCGGACCGTCGGCGGGCAGTTCCGCGTGGCGCTGCGCTTCGACGACGTGCCGGCGGCGACCGACCGGCTGGAGGCAGCGGGCGCCAAGGTATTGGGGACGCCCCGGCCGACGCCCTTCCGCTCCACCAACTCGCGGCTCGAGGCGCCCGAGGGCGTGCAACTGACCTTGTTCGATGCGGAGTGAAGCGTGAGCGACTACCAACTGATTGAGCGGATCCCGACCATTGAGGAATATCGCGAGCTGCGCCGGCTGTCGGGGCTGAGCGGCAAATCCGAGGAGGCAGCGGCACGAGGCCTGCCCAACACCATCCATGCGGTGGTGATCGAACACGCCGGCCAGACCATCGGCATGGGCCGGGTGATCGGCGATGGCGGCACGGCGTTTCAGGTGACCGACATCGCCGTGCTCGAAGCGCATCGCGGCAAGGGGCTGGGCAAGCAGATCGTCGCGGCTTTGGTCGATTGGCTCAAGGCCAACGCGCCGCCGACCGCCTATGTCAGCCTAATCGCCGACGGCCCGGCCAAGGCGCTCTACGCCCAATACGGCTTCGCCGAAACGGCGCCAAAGTCCGTCGGCATGTACCTGTGGGTGAAGTGAAGCGGTCGCGGTCCTCGCACCTCAGCGGGCGGCGACATGCGGCTGCAGCCTGAGGCGCGGCTCCGCCCGGTCCGATTGGGTGAACGGATAGCTGTCGCGGATATGGGCGTTGAAATACCGCCCCTTCGATGGCGAGTGCCGGAGTGCGTCGTACTCGACCGCGGGGACTTCGAAATAGTCGTAACGGCGGCCCGAGGGGCGGAACCAGACCGAGAGCGTCTGGGTCTCCGGGTCGTAAGCCATGTCGGCGATCACGGTGGATGGCATGTGGAATCCCTCCATGCCCCTCACAACGCGCCGCACGACCGTCCGTTGCCGAGTTGGCGGAGGCTATTCCAGCTCCGCCACCGAAATATCGACATCGAGGTCGGGCCAGCGCAGGCCCGTGCCGCCCTCGGTGAAGCGCCAGTTGAGGCGGGCGGCGGGCGGACCGTCGCGGAGGCGGGGATAGCGGGTGAGCGGAGCGATCAGCTCGCGCCCGTCCTCGAGTTTGACTTCAAGCGTAGCGGTGCCGAAGCGGACGTCGATGGCCCGGGAGCCGGTCTTGGTCGTCGTGCTCATTGGTCCTCCTCCTCAGAGCATCCAAGGCGCTGTCCGGCAGGATTGGAGCCTCCCGCCTTGAAAGCGCAACAGATCAAGGCCAGCCTAGCTGCGTTCCGGCGAGTGGAGAAGGTGCGAACTGCGGCTGTCCCGTCCATCGCCAGCGCCATGTCGGCGCCATCGTGATTCCATTCCGGTCCCTGTTCATCCCACATTCAGCCATCTTCCCGCATAACCCTCCGATGAAACAGAAACTGACATTGGTGGCGGCCGGCGTATTGACGCTGGGGCTGGTGTTCGGTGTTGCCGCTCCCGCGGTGGCGCAGGAGTGCCTGAGTAAGCGCGAGATCCAGCAGATGATCGACAATGGCGAGCTGGTGCAGCTGTCGCAGGCGATTGCGCAGTCGGGCGTCGACGGCAAGATCATCAGTTCGCAGGCCCGCGTCTGCATGGTTGGCGGCCAGTGGGAATGGCAGGTCAACGTGATGGACGAATATGGCGAAAGCAAACCTGTGAGCTTGCCGGCTCAGTGAAGCCTCACATAAAATCAACGTCGGACACTTCTCGCGCGTAGGGCCGGCCGTTGCCGGGCGCGGGAGTTGTCGTGGCGGCAATAGGGGACTTTTCGATGCGCATTCTCGTCGTTGAAGACGACACTAATCTCAACCGGCAGCTGAAGGATGCGCTGACGGAAGGCGGCTACGTCGTCGACGTGGCGTTCGACGGCGAGGAAGGCCATTTCCTCGGCGACACCGAACCATATGACGCCGTGGTACTCGATATCGGCCTGCCGCAGATGGACGGCCTCTCGGTGCTGGAGGAATGGCGTCGTGCCGGCAAGAAGATGCCGGTGCTGCTGCTGACCGCCCGTGACCGCTGGAGCGACAAGGTACAGGGCATCGACGCCGGCGCCGACGATTACGTCGCCAAGCCCTTCCACATGGAAGAAGTGCTGGCCCGCGTTCGCGCGCTGGTGCGCCGGGCCGCCGGGCAAGCCTCCAACGAGATCAGCGCTGGCTCGGTGCGACTCGACGTCAAGGCCGGCAAGGTGACGGTGGATGGGCACTCGGTGAAGCTGACCAGCCATGAGTTGCGGCTCCTCAGTTACCTGATGCACCACAAGGGCAAGGTGATCTCGCGCACTGAGCTGACCGAGCACCTCTATGACCAGGACTTCGACCGCGATTCCAACACCATCGAGGTGTTCGTCGGGCGGCTGCGGAAGAAATTGCCTGACGATTGCATCCAGACGGTGCGCGGGCTGGGCTACCAGATCGCCGAGGACTGAGGGTATTCGGACGTGGACCCATCACCGAGTTTTCGGTCGAGTGCCTTCTCCCACAAGGGGAGAAGGCACTCGCCGATGGTTCAGGTGGTGGGCCGTGGCTGATACCTCGGTGCAGCCCGTTTCGCAGCGCAAGGGCTCGATCGCCGCCTCGCTGTTCCTTTTGTCGGCCGGCTGGCTGATCGTAGCCTTGGTGGCGACGGCGTTCCTGCTCACCGAGCTCTATTCGCGGGCGCTCGATAACAGCCTGGTCGAGACGCTGGAGTTCCACGTCGAGACGCTGACCGACCTCAGCCTCCTCTCCGACACGCCGAAATCGGACCAGATCAAGGTCGCCGATCCGCGCTTCGACCGCACCGGCTCCGGCTGGTACTGGGCGATCCGCGACGAGACGGGCGAACTGCTCAACTTCTCCAACTCCTATGTCGGCATGGTGCTGGGGCCGCTGCCGGGGCCGTTCGACGCGACCAACTCGAAGTCGGCGGTGCTGACCGACCCGTTCAACATCAAGATCCGGGTGATCGAGCGGGCGGTGACGGTGAACGGCATGCCGCTCCACATCATGGTCACCGGCTCGCTCGACGAAATCCTGTCGCTGGTCGACGAATTCCGCGGCCAGACGCTGATCGTGCTCGGCGCGGTGGCGATCATGCTGGCGGTGATGTCGACCATCGTGGCGCGGCTGGCGCTGCGGCCGATCGGGCGGCTGCGTCGTGAGGTGGAGCAGGTGCGCGAGGGCGATGCGGCCTCGCTCACCGGCGCCTATCCGGCCGAACTGGCGCCGCTCTCCGAAGAAATCAACGAACTGTTGCGCTCCAACGCGCAGATCGTCGAGCGGGCCCGCAATCAGGTGGGCAACCTGGCGCATGGGCTGAAGACGCCGATCGCCGTGCTGCGCAACGAGGCCAACGCCGACAAGAAGAACGGCCTCGCCAAGGTGGTAGCCACCGAAACCGAGAAGATGAGCCAGCTGGTCAGCACCTATCTCGATCGCGCCCGGCTGGCGGCGCGCTCGACCGTGGTGGGCAAGAAAGCTGACGCGACGCACGTCATGCTGCGGCTGACCCGGGTGATGCAGAAACTCAACCCGCAGGTGACCATCGCCATGGTGCGCCCCGACGCCTCGCTGCCCTGGTTCCGCGGCGATGAGGGCGATCTCGAGGAGATGGCCGGCAACCTGCTCGACAATGCCTGCAAATGGGCAAAGTCCTCGATCGGCGTCACCGTGGTGGCCGAGCGCAGCGGCGGCGCTGCGAACCTCCTGATCAAGATCGACGACGACGGACCAGGTCTGACTGAGGAGGAAGCGACCAAAGTGTTGCGCCGCGGTGTCAGGCTGGACGAGAAGACCCCGGGCTCGGGGC
Source organism: Devosia sp. LjRoot16 (assembly GCF_964252795.1). Classification (NCBI taxonomy): domain Bacteria; kingdom Pseudomonadati; phylum Pseudomonadota; class Alphaproteobacteria; order Hyphomicrobiales; family Devosiaceae; genus Devosia; species Devosia sp. LjRoot16. The sequence goes on along the minus strand of NZ_CAXUPH020000004.1, from coordinate 249,892 downwards.
TGGGCTTGGATATCGTCAAGGAACTGGTTGACGTCTACGGCGGCTCCCTGCAATTGAAGCGCTCAGTGCTGGGGGGCCTCCTGGCAGAATTGCGGCTTCCGGCCGCAAAGGTTGCGGGTTTCCGCACTTTTGCCTCAATACGTAAGGAATAAGGGCCCCGGCCACCCCTCGAGACCGACATGCAGCAGATCGTCCGCGCCCTTCCCGTTTTTGCCATGCTCCTGCTTGCCGGTTGCAGCATGGGCCCCTCGACGTCCGACGTCGCCCTGGGGCCGACGCTGCCGCAGCCGAACTCGACGCTGGGGACGCAGCCGACCATTACGCCGGCTTCGCTGCCGGCGCCGGGCGCGATTCAGTCTGCCAACACCACGATGAACGACGTGAGCGCTTTCCTCGACCCCTCGGTGCTTGGCCAGCTCTCGGCCAAGGACAAGTCGGAAGCCGCGAGCGCCCAGTTCAACGCCCTGACCTTTGGTCGCCCCGGCGCGCCGCGCGCCTGGACCGGCGACAAGGGCACATCCGGCAACGTGACCGTCGGGCCCTATGTCCGTGTCAACAACATCGACTGCCGCGATTTCACCCACACCGTGACCATCGGTGGCGCGCCGCACGCCCGCAAGGGCACGGCCTGCCGCGAGGTCGACGGCACCTGGAGCGTCGCCGGCTGAGGTCGGCGCGGTCGCTGCATGCATCGTCGCCTGACAGCGATGTGATCGGCAGCGGGCTTTCGGATAGTCTTTTGTTTACCGTCGCGCGCTAGGTTCGAGGACTATCCTCGGACCCTGATGCCCGCCGGTTTTCATGCCCAATACTGCCACTCGTCTTTCATCGTCTGAGACTGCTCGGTCGCAGCGGGCCGTGCGGCCGTTCTTCGGGCTGATCGATGCGGTGATCGTTCCCGGTACGGCCGGTTTCGATTTCGACGGCGGCATCGCCGAAGCGCATGCGCAGGGCATCTGGACCTGGATGGTGCGCGATGTGGCGCCCGACCTGATCGACCCCAATGCGGCCGATGATGACCAGGCGGCGCGCCAGGCGCTCGATCTCCTCGTGCCCGAACTGCTGCAACGCGCCCGCGCTGCCATCTCGGCGGTCGGCACCCCTGACGCGGAGCGCCGGATCCAGCTGCAGATGGGCGGCGATGACGCCTTTCGCCGCGTCGGCGTGGTGCTCAATGCGCTGAAATGCCGAAGCCTGCTCGACAAGGCCCAGGCCTTTGGCCGGGCCGCCAACGGCATGACCGACGAGATGGCGCTGGGCGTGGCGCTGCAGTCGATGCCGCTCAACGATCATGCCGTCTCGGCGCTGCTGTTCCAGGCGGCGATGGGGCAGGTGAGCCACCCCGGCCGGATGATGGCGGCGGCGATTCGGCTGGCCGGCTCCGCCACCGAGGCATCGATGCAGCGCGCCGGCTTCGCGCCGCTGATCGAGGCGATGCTGTCGCATGCGCAGGCCCAGATCCCGGCGCTCGACCAGCACGGCGCCTTTGCCGATATCGATCTGACCTGCCGCGCCATCGACCGCTTCCATCGCTTGATGCGAGCGGTGACCGGCTATGTCGAACTCGGTCGGCTGACCCGCTGGTCGACGGCGGTCGCCGCATTGACCAAAACCGTGTCGGAGCTGGTCGAACCGAAGCTGCGCGACGTGTCGCCGAACGTGAACCTGGCGCTGCGCCGCCATTCCGGCCAGGACCGGCTCGATGGCGACCAGGTGCTGGCGGCGCTCAATGGCTGCTACGTGCTGGCGACGATCCGCGATTGCCGCGATTCGCTGGCGCTCAACGCCATGTTCGACCAGACCTGGACCCAGGTGGGTCAGGCGCTGGAAATGCATGTGCAGCGCAACCTCGAGCTGTTCCGGCAGAACCCCGGTGACCGGGTGATCGGCGCCCGGCTCGATGCCGCCATCAAGATGGCCGAACTGCGCTTCAACCCCGACTATGCCGATGTACTGCGCCGGGCGCGGGAAACGGCTGAGAAGCGGGCGAGCTGAGGCAAGCGGAAGCTAGCGCCGCCGGTGCGCTCTGACCCCCACCCCTGTCCCCTCCCCGCAAGGGGGAGGGAGACCAAAACACCAGCATCGCAGTCCGCGTCTCCCTCCCCCTTGCGGGGAGGGATCAAGGGTGGGGGTCGGCTCGCGCCGGCGTTTCAGGCCTTTGCCTTCAGCCGCTCCACCAGCCGCGCCGCCACCGCCGTCCCCGCATCCCGCACATAGAGTTCCGCACCCACCGCCTCCGGGATGCTGCCCATCAGCGCGATACCGCCATTGGCGCCCGGGCGGTGCGGGGCGTAGGTGACGCCGATGGCTTTGAGCGGGTCGCGTTGCTCGGAATTCTCGAACACGAGGCACCCGGGCTCGAACGAGCGGGCGTCGGCGGCGGTCAGCGTCCAGATCTGTGGCTTGTCGCCGAATCGGCCGGTGAGATAGGCGGGTGGCGTCGGCACCGCGTCCTCCGGCACGGGCCGAGCCGGGACGCGCCAGCCGGTGTCGCTGATTTCGCCCGACAGCGCGCAGCGTTCGGCAGCGACCGAGCCGGCATCGCGCGCCGCCATGGCGCCGATATCGACTGCGGCGGCGATATCGCCCAGCCCGAGTTGCACTGCGCGGGTGGCGAGGCCGGAAACCCCATGCTTGCTGGCCGCCGCGGCGCGGCGGGTGATCAGCGATTGGCCACGATCGAGATAGGTGGCGCCGCGGGCCGAGGGGCGGAACGGCGCCACCGGGTTGCGGGCGTCAGGGGTCTCAAAGGCTTCCTCGATGACATCGTCGAGCACCGGCGGTGCGGCTTTGCCGAGAAAGCCGAGGACGGCCGCCTTGCCGCTGCTGAGCGCCGCCGCGGTAGTATGAAGGCCTGCCGCCGAGCCGGCCAGCGCCACGGCGGGCAGGGCGCCGCGCGGGCCAAGCCAGCCATTTGCCGCATCCCAGGCGGCAGCCCCGCCGGCACGGAGCCACAGCAGGATTTCAGGCTGCCAGGCGCCGGCGGCCACCAATTGGTCGGTTTCGATGGCGCTCGAATCCTGGGCGATCTCGTCGATGGCGACAGCGAACCCGACCTTGAGGCCCGGCTTGTTGCGCTCCAGCGGTTCGGCATGGCTGGGGGCGAGCGCCGAGGCGAGCGTGATGCCGGTCGCCTTGGCGAAATCGACGAAGCGGGAGGTGGTGCTGAGCCGGCTGTCAACGATGCGCTGGACTTCGACGCCGGCATCGGCTGCGTGCAGCGCCAGCCGATAGGCGAAGCTGTTGGGGGTGGTGAACAGTGCGCGGCGGCCGGGCCAGACCCCGAACCGTTCAGCGCGCTGGAACGCGGTCAGCGCCCCGACGATGCCGGGCGTGCGGTTGCCCGGAAACAGCGGCAGCCGCTCGAGCGCGCCGGTGGCGAGGATGACGTATTTGGCAGCAACGACCACAATGCGGGACACCGGGCGGCCCGCCTCGACCACCACGTGGTGCACTTTCAACTGCGTGCCGGTGATGGCGAAGGCTTCGGCACGGAGCAGCGGCGTGACCTGGCCCTTGCCATCGAGGCTGGCAACCAGCCGTTCGATCGTGGTGTCGGGCGAGGCCTCGGCATCGACGGCGCCGAAATAGCGGATGGTGCCGCCGAGACTTTGGGTGCGCTCGATCAGCACGGCGCGCTTGCCGGCAGCCGTAGCGGCGGCCGCAGCGCTGAGACCCGCGACGCCGCCACCGACGATGGCAAAATCGGTCTCGATGGTTTCGTCGACCGCGCCATTGTGCCAAGGCGGACTGGCCAGCGGCGTGTCGCCGAAGCGGTGGTTCAGGGTGCGCGCCGGGCCGAGCAGTTTGTGGCGCAACGCCCCGAGCAGGCCGCCCGAGGCAATCGGATCGCGCCGCGTGCCGATGGTGACGAGGTTGAGCCCGTTCAGCGCCGGGGTGCGCTCCATCGGCAGCGCGCCGCCCTTGCCGGAGCTGACCAGCGGCGCAAAGCTTTCGTCGAGCGACAGTGCTTCGTCACCATGGCGACCGGCGATCTGGATGCCGTTGGCCAGTGCGGCAGAGAGCACGGTGTCACCGGCAAAGCCGTGGATCGTCCGACCGTTGAGGCGAAACTGCAGCGGTGCCTTGCGATCGAGCTCGGCGCCGCCCAGGCCGTGCGGCGCATCGCCGGGGAGACGGTTGCCATGCTCGCTCACGCCGGCACCGCCAGATCGTCAGCGGGCAGGTAATCAGCGGCAAGCAGGCGCTGGTTGCCACGGGCGGGGCCACGCGCCGCGAACCACTCGGCTTCATCCGCTGGAGCGGTTCCGGCAATGTAGCGCGCCAGCGCCGGTGCAAAAAAGGCGGCAGCGGGGCCGAGGGCGGCGATGACCATCGCCTTATGGCCACGCGCCGGACCGACCAAGGGCGCGCCATCACTGGTGCGGAGATTATTGACCACGGTTTCTCCGGCGAGACGCAGCGCATCGCCGCGGGAGGCGGCGCTGCCGAGCCGGGCCCGGGCAGTGGCGGGGTCGCCAATGAGCAGCGCTGACACGCTGACTTTGCCATCCTGCACCAGCACCACGCCCCGATCGAGGAACGACACATAGGGGGCGGGCAGGGGCTTGGCCGCATCGAGCAGCATGGCGGCGCCGGGCACGGCCTCGAGGCTGCGGTCGCGCGCCTCCTCGGGCAGGTGCTCGAGCACGGCATCGTCGCCGGCAAGGATCACCTGAGCCGCCTCGACGCTGCGGCCACTATGGACGATGCGCGCGGTGCCGTCCTTGCGCAGCGTCAGCTCGGTATCGGCGCGATCGAGGTGGCGCACCTCGTGCTTCGACAGCCAGCCTTCGAGCGCTGGCTCGAGCCGGCCGTGGCCGAACAACTGCACATCGCGCACCCTGAGCAGCAAGCCTTCGGCAACGGCCCGATCGGCAACCGGCTCGACCGCATAGCCGAGCCCGATGGCGAGGTGGCGGAAATGACCGAGGGCCGCGATGCTCTCGGGCGTTTCGGCAACCAGCAGCGGATCGACGCGGCTGATGAGGCCCTTGCCCCAGCTGGCAACCAGCTTGCTGGTCTCGGCGGCGGCGCGCTTCAGCAGCAGCAGCGTTTCCGGACGGGTGACCGGCGCGATCGAGACATCGATACTGCGCTGCAGCCGGAACGGCGAGAACGGGTCGCCGACGAGGCAGACGCGTCGCTTGTGCTCGACGGCAAGCAGGCCCGCCAGCAGCCCGGCAAGCGGGGTGGAGCCGAGCACCAGATAGTCGTAACTGTCATCGGCCATGGGATCAGCGAACCATCGTGCGGGCTGCGGCAATGCGCCTCCCACACATCGATGTGTGCGGGTGCATAAATTGCCCGAATGCCTTTATAGATCGGGCGCGTTTCCGCACCTTCGCATGAGGCAGAGCCCTGCACATGATATTTTGGTCGCTCGCTTTTGTGGTCACTGCCGTCGCCTGCGCCGCGCTCTATTATGCGGGGGCCGGGCGAAGGGTCAACGCGACTGCCACTGTTGTAGACAGCCCTGAGATGGCGCACCTGAAGCTGCAGCTGAAAGAGATCGAGTCGGATCTCGCCTTGGGTCGCCTCGGCGCAGCCGAAGCGACAGCGGCGAAGGGCGAACTGGCGCGGGAGCTGCTGCGGCTGAAAGCGACGACGAAGACGGCGACGGAACCGGGCGCGCGCCGCGGCATCGTCGCGGCTGCAGCCGTCGTGACGGCCGTGCTGGCGTTCGGCGTCTATGGCGCAGTGGGTCGCCCCGACCTGCCGGCGCAGCCGCTGGCCGAACGGCAGGACGTGCCGCCGCCGGAAATGACCCTCGACGATGCGATCGCCCGGATCGAGGCACAGCTCAAGGCCAAGCCCGAGGACCTGCGCGGCTGGACGGTGATCGCCCCGGCCTACATGCAGATGGGCCGCTTTGCCGACGCGGCGAACGCGCTGCGCAAGGCGATCGAGCTCGATGGCCCGACCGCCGACCGCGAGACCGATCTCGGTGAAGCGCTTATGATGGCCAATAGCGGCAACGCCGCCGGCGAACCGCTGGCGCTGTTCCGCAGCGCCTCGAACCGCGACGTCACCCATGTGCGTTCGCGCTACTATCTTGCCAGTGAAGCGATGCGCGAGGGCGATTTCGCCACCGCCAAGGCCGAATGGCAGGGCCTGCTGAAGCTCAGCAAGGGCGGCGAGACCTGGCTCGCCAATGCCGAGGCCGGGCTGGCCGCGGCGGAAGCCGGCCTCGGCGGCGACATGCCGGCGAATGCCGACATTGCCGCCATGGTCGAAGGGCTGTCGAGCCGGCTCAACCAGAGCGGCGGCACGATCGAGGAATGGACCCGGCTGGTGCGCTCGCGGCTGGTGCTCGGGCAGACGGAGCTGGCGCAGACGGCCTATGATGCGGCCCGCAAGGCCTACCCCGCAGCGGGCGATCGCGCAGAACTCGATGTTCTCGCAGCGGATAATGGATTGGTAGCAAGTAATTGACTCGTAAGCAGAAACGCCTGGCTATCGTTGCCGGTCTGGGCGCCGTCCTCGCCCTCGCCGCGACGTTGATCTTCGTCGCCATGCGCGACCAGATCGTGTTCTTCTATTCGCCCAGCGAGATCCACGAGAAGGCCATCGCCGCAGGCACCTCAATTCGCCTGGGCGGGCTGGTGAAGGAGGGGTCCTGGAAGCGTGTGGGCGAGACCTCCGACTTCGTGGTGACCGATGGCCAGACCGAGATGGCGACGCATTATGTCGGGCTGCTGCCCGATTTGTTCCGCGAGGGACAAGGTGTAGTGATCGAGGGCAGCGTCACGCCGAACGGCACCTTCGCCGCCACCAACGTGCTGGCCAAGCACGACGAGAACTACATGCCCAAGGAACTGGTCGACGAGCTGAAGAAGCGCGGCGAATGGCAGCGCGAGGGGGCGGGAAGTTGATTGGCGTAATTCCAGAAGGCCCCCTCACCCGGATCGCTTTGCGATCCGACCTCTCCCCCCAGGGAGAGGTGGCGAGGGTCACCATCTCGCCACAGCACACCTCTCCCTTTGGGGGAGAGGTCGACGCGTCAGCGTCGGGTGAGGGGGCCTTTGGGTTCCGCCTCGAAGGAGCCCGTGCATGAGCATTGAACTCGGCCATTTTGCCCTCGTCCTGGCTTTTGCCATCTCCACCATCTCGGCAATCGTCGGGCTGATGTTCTGGAAGCGCGAGGCGCTGGCGGGCTATCTGCAGCAGGGGGCAGTGCTGCAGTTCGTACTGGTGGCGGCGGCCTTCGCGGCGCTGATCCAGGCCTTTGTCGTTTCCGATTTTTCGCTGAAGCTCGCCTATGAGCATGCCAATTCGGCGCAGCCGCTGATCTTCAAGATCACGGCGGTGTGGGGCAACCACGAAGGCTCGATGCTGCTCTGGGTGCTGATCCTGGTGATCATGGGCGCCGCCGTCGCCGCCTTCGGACGCAGCCTGCCCAAGGACCTGCTGACCCTGGTGCTGGCGGTGCAGAGCCTGATCGCCGCGGCGTTCACCGGCTTCACGCTCTTCACCTCGAACCCGTTCCTCCGCCTGTCGCCGGCGCCGTTCGAAGGGCAGGACCTCAACCCGATCCTCCAGGATATCGGCCTCGCCATCCATCCGCCGCTGCTCTATCTCGGCTATGTCGGCTTCTCGGTCTGCTTCAGCTTCGCCATGGCGGCGCTGATCTCGGGCCGCATTGACGCCGCCTGGGCCCGCTGGGTGCGGCCGTGGACGCTGCTCAGCTGGTGCTTCCTGACGCTCGGCATCGCCATGGGCTCCTACTGGGCCTATTACGAACTCGGCTGGGGCGGCTGGTGGTTCTGGGATCCGGTGGAGAATGCCAGCTTCATGCCCTGGCTCGCCGGCACGGCGCTGCTCCATTCGGCGCTGGTGATGGAAAAGCGCAACGCGCTAAAGATCTGGACGATCTTTCTCGCCATCATCACCTTCTCGCTGAGCCTGCTCGGTACCTTCATGGTGCGCTCGGGCATCCTCACCTCGGTGCACACCTTCGCCTCGGACCCGACCCGCGGTATGGTGATCCTGGCGCTGCTTGCTGCCTTCATCGGCGGCGCCTTCGCGCTCTTTGCCTTCCGCGCCTCGACGCTGCGGGTGGGCGGGCTGTTTGCGCCGATCAGCCGCGAGGGTGCGCTGATCCTCAACAACCTGTTCCTCGCCACCGCCACCGTGGCGGTGCTGGTGGGAACACTCTACCCGCTGCTGCTCGATGCGCTGGTCGGCGAGACCATTTCGGTGGGCGAGCCGTTCTTCAACCTGACCTTCGGGGTGATCATGACGCCGCTGCTGATCATCCTGCCGTTCGGGCCGTTCCTCGCCTGGAAGCGCGGCGACGTGATCGCCGTGACGCAGCGGCTGGCCGGCGCAGCGGGGCTTGCTCTGTTCGCCGCGGTGCTATGCTTTGCGCTCACCGGCGGCGAGGTGTCGCTGGCCCCGCTCGGGCTGCTGCTCGGCTTCTGGGTGGCGTTCGGCGCGCTGGCCGAACTGGTCGATCGGGCAAAGTTCTTCCGCACCGATGTCGTCACCTCGTTCAAGCGGCTGTTCGGCCTGCCGCGCACCGCGTGGTCGACGGCGATCGCCCATTTCGGCATCGGCGTCACCGTGATCGGCATCGTCGCCGCCAGCGCCTGGCAGCAGGAGCTGGTCACCACCATGGTGCCGGGTGAGGGCGTGGTGATCGCCGAACACCAGGTGACGTTCGAGGGCATGGAGCATGTCGAGGGACCGAACTTCGTCTCCGACACCGGCCGCTTCGCCATCCGGGCGCCGGGCGGTGGGGTACGCACGGCGCTGGCCGAGCGGCGCGTCTACAATGCCAGCGGCCAGCCGACCACCGAGGCGGCGATCGAGACCTACGGCTTCAGCCAGCTCTACGTGCAACTGGGCGAACCGCAGGCCGACGGCAAGTCGGTGGTGCGGCTCTGGTACAAGCCCTACGTCACGCTGATCTGGCTCGGCTGCCTGATGATGGCCGGCGCCGGCTTCCTGTCGCTGAGCTATCGCCGGCTGCGCGTCGGCGCGCCGCGCCCGGCCTCCGCCCGGGCCGCTGCCGAATGAGGGCGCTGCTTGCCCTGATGCTGCTGGTGCTGCTGAGCGCGCCCGCGCTGGCAGTGCGCCCCGACGAGGTGCTGGCCGATCCGGTGCTCGAGACCCGGGCCCGGGCGATCTCGGAAGGCTTGCGCTGCCTCGTCTGCCAGAATCAGTCGATCGATGATTCCGACGCCGACCTGGCGCACGACCTGCGTGTCCTGGTGCGCGAACGCCTGACCGCCGGGGACAGCGACCAGCAGGTGCGGGATTATCTCGTCGCGCGCTACGGCGAATATGTGCTGCTCAACCCCGTCATGGCGCCGCACACGGTGCTGCTGTGGATCGCCGCGCCGGCGGTGCTGGTGATCGGCGGCATCGTGGTGTTCATCGGCGCACGGCGCAAACGCGCCGCAGGCCAGACCACCCTGACCGAGGATGAAGCCAAGGCGCTCGAGGAACTGGAGCGCTGAGCGCTAGTGCGTGCCAAACAGGATCGGCACGGTCGCTGCAACCAGCAGCACCGCCGCGCCGATGTTGAAGGCTGTGGCATAGGCCGGCTGGACGAGGAAGCGGCGCAGTACGGCGCCGCCGGCTGACCACACCGAAACACAGGGGATCGAGATCAGCGCCATCGCCGCCGCCGCGAGGGCGAGGTTCAGCGCATAGCCGTCGGCCGGCAGATAGGTGGCGGCAGCCCCCGTGGTGATGGCCCAGGCCTTGGGGTTGATCCACTGGAAGGCGACTGCTCCGGCAAAACCGAGCGGCGGACGCTCGTCGGCCTCGACATCGATCGGCCCGCCGCGCGCGATCTTGATCGCCAGCCAGACCAGATAGGCAGCGCCGGCCCAACGCATCGCATCGTGCAGCGCCGGAAACGACTGCAGCAGCGCGCCAATGCCGAGCCCGACGGCCACCAGCTGCAGCGCGACGCCCACCGCGATGCCGGCGACCAGCGGCATCGAACGGCGCACGCCGACCCGCACGCCTGAAGCGAGCGCCATCATGTTGTTGGGGCCGGGCGTGCCGGTGAGCACGACGCAGAAGATGAGGAACGGGATGAGGATGGCTGGATCGGTCATGGCCCGGACAGTACAGCGGTCGACAGGGCGTTGTGTTGCAATCTGCAGCGCTGACTGGCAGTCTTGTGCAACAAATGACCGACCTTGATCGCATCGACCAGCAGATATTGCGCGAGCTGCAGCGCGACGCGCGCATTCCGAACCTGCGCCTGGCCGAACGGGTCGGCTTGTCGCCTTCGGCCTGCCTCCGGCGGGTGCAGGAACTGGAGCGGAGCGGCATCATCAAAGGCTACCGCGCCGTGATCGACCGCTCGCGGCTGGGCGCGGGGTTTCGCGCCTATGTGTCGGTGGGCCTCTCGAGCCACACCAAAGCCAGCCAGGAGGCGTTCGAGAAGGCCGTGGCGCTGTCGCCGGAAGTGGTCGAGTGCCACAACGTCACCGGTTCGATCGAATACCTGCTGCGCATCGAGGTGGCCGACATCGAAGCCTACAAGGCATTTCACACCGACGTGCTTGGCACCCTCCCGACCGTAAGCGCCATCACCACCTTCGTGGTGCTGGGCTCGCCTAAGGACGAGCGAGCTTAGGGGTTTGGACTCGATCTCTCCGACATCTCCCCCCTTGTGGGGGAGATGTTCTTGGGCTGGTGGGCACCATCTCTCCTCCTCACCGGTGTCATCCCAGCGAAAGCTGGGAGCCATCCATCCGCTGGCGCTGGCGGCGAGTTGGGTCCCAGCTTTCGCTGGGATGACACCTGAGGTGGGGCGCGCACCATGCCTCCAACATCCCTCATTCTCCCGTGCCGATCGTGAGATGAGACGCCCGCCGCTTGTCCCGACTCGGCGCGCGGCGCTACGCCATTCCCCGTGTCCGTCACCGATCTCCTCCCCGCCGATCTCGACCTGACCCTGGAGATGGCGCTCATCGTCCTCAGCTTCGTCACCTCGCTGATCACTGCGACGTTCTCGCTGGGCGGCGGCACGCTGATGGTGGCGGTGCTGGCGCTGGTGTTCCCGCCGCTGGTCGTGGTGCCGCTGCACGGCGCCATCCAGCTCGGCTCGAACAGCGGGCGGGCGCTGGTGCAGCGCGCCCATATCCAGTGGCCGCTGGTGCTGTGGCTGTCGCTGGGCGGAGCGATCGGCACCGTTGTCGGCGGGCAGTTCGCCAGCCTCCTCCCCGCGACGGCGCTGCAGATCGCCATCGGCGCCTTCGTGCTGCTCACCACCTGGCTGCCGCAACCGAAAATCGTCGGGCACTCGCGACTGGCGCAGGTGCTTGGCGGCGGAGTGATTGCCGCGGTGTCGATGGTGGTCGGAGCCACCGGGCCGCTGGTCGCGGTGTTCATCAAGGGGCTGGCCGACCGGCGGCAACTGGTTGCCACCCACGCCATGCTGATGACGCTGCAGAACAGCTTCAAGGTGGCGATGTTCGTTTGGCTCGGCTTTGCCTTCGCCGCCTACCTGCCGTTGATCGTCATGATGATCGCTTCGGGTTTCGTCGGCACGGCAATAGGCAGCCGGCTGCTGGTGAAGGTGCCCGAGGTGGCGTTCCGCTGGGGCTTCAAAATCGTGCTGACGCTGGTGGCGCTCGACTTGCTGCGCACTGCCCTTTCTCAGGGGCTCCGATAACGTTCGGAACATTACCGATAATTAACGCCCGGGTCACCGTGCAGAAAGGCGATGGGCTCCATATCTCTCGGCCATCAAGAGTGCCTGACTGAAGGAGATCATCATGCCCTCGACTAAGTTCAACGCTCGCCGCTGGCTCGGGGCTTCGGCTCTGGCGATCCTCGCCGGCATCGGTGGTGGTACCGCCTTCGTTGCGGCAACCGCCCCCTCTACCGCACAGACTGCCACACTGGTCCCCGCCGCGCAGATCACCGCGCCGGCCGTGACCAACGCCCCGAACTTTGCCGACCTCGTCGAGGCGGTGAAGCCGGCCGTGGTTTCGATCATCGTCGAGGGCGGCGAGAAGGAAGATGCCCGCGATCTGCAGCGCGGCGGCCCGCAGTTCAAGTTCGATTTCCCGGATCTGCCGAACGACCATCCGTTCCGCGATTTCTTCGAGCAGTTCGGTGACCAGTTTGGCCAGGGCCGTGGCGGCCCGGGCGACAACCAGGCGCGTCCGCAGGCGCCGCGCAAGTTCATGGCGGCCGGTTCGGGCTTCGCCATTTCGGCTGACGGCTACATCGTCACCAACAACCACGTCGTCGACAACGCCGACAAGGTGACCGTGGTGTTCGACGACGGCAAGGAAATGACCGCCAAGGTGATCGGCACCGATGAGAAGACCGATCTCGCGGTGGTCAAGGTCGATGGCGTCACCGACCTGCCGTTCGTCAAGCTGGCCGATAACGAAGTGCGCGTCGGCGAGTGGGTGGTGGCCGTGGGCAACCCGTTCGGCCTTGGCGGCACCGTGACCGCCGGTATCGTCTCGGCCCGTGGCCGCGACATCGCCGGCTCGGCTTATGGTGATTTCCTGCAGATCGACGCGGCGGTGAACACCGGCAACTCCGGTGGTCCGGACTTCAACCTCCAGGGTGAAGTGGTCGGCGTGAACACCGCCATCTTCTCCCCCAATGGCGGTAATGTCGGCATCGCCTTTGCCATCCCGGCCAGCGTCGTCAAGCAGGTGACCGGCCAGCTGATCCAGAGCGGCACCGTGACCCGCGGCTTCCTCGGCGTCGGCATCCAGGACGTCAACCGCGACATCGCCGACAGCGTCGGCCTGAAGGATGCGGCTGGCGCACTGGTCACCGAACCCACCAAGGACAGCCCGGCCGACAAGGCCGGCGTCAAGTCCGGCGACGTGATCACCGCGGTGGATGGCCAGGCCGTCACCAACGCGCTCGACCTGAGCCGCACCATTGCCGGCAAGAACCCCGGCACCGCTGTGGAACTGTCGGTGTGGCGCGACGGCAAGGAGCAGAAGATCTCGGTGACTTTGGGCAAGCTCGAAGAGGCGGCCAAGCCGTCCGAAGAGCAGCAGCAGGCTCCTGCCGAGGAACCGGCCGCTCCGGCTCCGACCAGCGTCGGCCTGACCCTCGTGCCGAACTCGGGCGGTGAAGGCCTCTTGATCCAGGACGTCGATCCGAATTCGGCGGCTGCCGAGAAGGGCTTCGCCGTGGGCGACACCATTCTCGAGGTCAACAACCAGGCCGTGTCGTCGGTCGCCGACTTCGAGAAGGCCGTGCAGGGCGTCAAGGACGCCGGCCGCAGCACTGCCCTGGTCAAGGCGCAGCGCGACGGCAACACTCGCTTCATCGGTTTGCCGATCACCGAAGCCAAGTCTTAATCACTGCCGGGCTCCGGGGCATCTGCTCCGGGGCCCGTTTCCCTTACGTCGTCCTCGCCAAGACCGGGATCCGCAAGGGTTCCGGTCTTTGCCGGAATGACGCAGAATAGCGTGGGGCCTGTCACATGAAGATTCTGCTGATCGAAGACGACCGCGAGGCAGCGAGCTACCTGATCCAGGCGCTCGACGAAGCGGGTCACATCACCCACCACGCCAGCGACGGCGAGACCGGCTACGCCATGGCGTCGTCGATGGATTACGACGTGCTGGTGGTCGATCGCATGCTGCCGCGCCGTGATGGCCTCTCCATCATCGAGAGCCTGCGCGCCGAGGATGACAAGACCCCGGTGCTGATCCTCTCGGCGCTCGGCGAGGTCGACGACCGGGTGACCGGCCTCCGGGCCGGCGGCGACGACTACCTGGTCAAGCCCTATGCCTTCACCGAACTGCTCGCCCGCATCGAAGTGCTGGCCCGCCGCTCGTCGCCGGCCGAGGCTGCGACCAGTTTCGAGGTCGGTGGGCTGGCGCTCGATCGGCTCAGCCGCAAGGTGGAGCGCGACGGCGAGCAGATCCTGTTGCAGCCGCGTGAGTTCCGGCTGCTCGAATACCTGATGAAGAATGCCGGCAAGGTGGTGACCCGCACCATGCTGCTCGAGAACGTCTGGGACTATCACTTCGACCCCCAGACCAACGTCATCGACGTGCACATGTCGCGGCTTCGCGCCAAGATCGACAAGGGTCACGCCAACCCGCTGCTGCACACCATCCGCGGCGCGGGCTACATGATCCGCGACTGACGATGTTCAGGCTCGCCCAGCTCTGGCGCACCACCACCGTGCGCCTCACCGCGCTCTTCATCGCAATCTTCGTGATCTTCGCGGTGGTGCTGCTCGGGCTGATTACCTGGCAGACCTCGATACAGTTGCAGCGGCAGCAGACCGATGCCATCGACCGCGAGGCGGTGCAGTTCAAGCGGCTCGACAGCGACGGCGGCTTCCGCGCCACCATCATCGCGGTGCAGCGTCTGGCGAGCCAGCCGGGGCCAGGCATCTACTACCTCGCCGATCCCGCTGGGCAACTGATCGTCGGCAACGTCACCGACTTGCCGCCCGAAGTGCTGGCCGAGCCCGGCACCTACAGCTTCAACTATTCCAAGCCCCGGCTGTTCGACGATCCGGACGGCGAAGCCGACGACCCGACGCCGCAGCGCCAGGGCTACGCCATGGTGCGCTCCGACAAGCTGCCCAGCGGGCTGATCCTCGTGGTCGGGCGCGACGTGGTCGAGCGGCGCGGCTTCACCGCCATCGTGCTGCAATGGTTTGCGGTCGGCGCCGGCGGCATCCTGCTGTTCTCGCTGGTGGCTGGTGTGCTGACTGCGGTGCGCGTGCTGCGCCGCATCGACACCATCTCGTCGACCTCCAACAAGATCATGTCAGGCAATCTCAGCGAGCGCGTGCCGGTCACGAGGCGCAACGACGAGTTCGACGCGCTCGCCACCAACCTCAACCTCATGCTCGACCGTATCGAAAAGCTGATGCAGGGGATGAAGGAGGTGACCGACAATGTCGCCCACGATCTCAAAACCCCGCTGACCCGGCTGCGCAACCAGGCAGAATCGGCGCTGCGCGATGGGCAGGGCGAGGAGACGCGCAAACAGGCGCTCGAGACGACGATCGAGGAGAGCGACAAGCTCATCAAGACCTTCAATGCGCTGCTGATGATCGCCCGCGCCGAAGCCGGTACGCCATCGGGCGCACTGAGCGAGATCGACCTGAGCGCGGTGGTGACCGACGTCGCCGAACTCTACGGCCCATTGGCCGAAGATGAAGGGCTGACCATCGAGACCGACATCGCCGAGGGCATCAGGATCAACGGCAACCGCGAACTGCTCGGGCAGGCGCTGGTGAACCTGATCGAGAACGCGCTGAAATACTACGAGCCAGAAGCGGGCAAGGCGGGCCGGATAGCGGTGAGCCTCAAGCGCGACGGCAGCAAAGTCCGCATCGAGGTGGCCGATAACGGCCCGGGCATAGCCGCGGAGGACCGGGGCAGGGTGATCGAGCGCTTCGTCCGGCTGGAAAAGAGCCGGACCGAACCCGGGTCGGGGTTGGGTCTGTCGCTGGTGGCGGCGGTGGCGCAGCTGCATAAGGGCGAGCTGCGGCTCGAGGACAATGCCCCGGGCGTACGGGCGGTGGTCGAGCTGCCGGGCTAAGAGCGCCAAACTCCATGCAATTTGCGATCGTCTTGTAAACCTGTGGAGATACAAGCCGTGGCATGAGGCAAGCATGACCACCTTCGTTGTCCACATACCGGCCGCGGAAGTCCACCGGTTCTACATGTTCGATCAGGGCGCCGTGCAAAGGGTGCCCGCACCTCACGTGGTGAGCCTCCGGCCGGACCGCTCGATCATGGTCGTGCGCACCACCTTCCGCACCGTCAGCAAGATGGCCAAGATGTTCCCCGACTGGCATTTTCAGGCACTGCTCGGGGCTTAGTGGGCCTGGCCCAAAGGTATCAGTCGGCGGCCCTCCCCCGTAAACGGGGGAGGATCACAGAAGACTGCACGTCCGGTCTAGTGCGCGGTCTGTACCGACGTCTCGCCGATACCGATGCCGGCGACTTTGCCGCCCTTGATCAGGTAGCCGATATACTGCGCGATGTCCGAATAGCCGCCCGGGCGGTCGGAGCGGTAGGCGATCTTGCTGCCCGAGGCGGCGCCGAAGGTGGCCTTGAGCTCGGCGGTGGAGGCGCCGAGGCCCGGGATGCCGAAGTTCGGCGCGGTGAGCCCGGCTGGCGCGGCGTCACAGCTCTTCGACGGCTTGCTGGCAGCTTCCGCGGCCACCATCATCACGAACTCGTATCCGCCCAGTGCGTTCGAGATGAACCACACATTGGCGCCCTCGGCGCCGTAGCACAGCCAGTCGGCGCGGCCGGTGCCGTCGCCCTCGCGCCGGATCGTGCCGCCAAAGGCCTTCTGCACGTCCTTGAGCTTGGTGCGCTGCAACTGCACGGTCAGCTTGCCGACGCCGATCGCCTTGACCGGCGCCTTCTCGATATTGGCTTTGCTGAAGTTGAAGCTGTTGCCGAAGATCGCCTCGCCCATGCCATCGAGACCGGCAGCGGAGGCAGGGATGGTCGTGAGGACGAGGGCGGCCAGAAGGGTGACAGTAAGGGCGGCAATACGGGTGCGCATGCGGGGCTCTTCGGATTTGGCTGGCGCGGGAACATAGCGGGACCGATGCCGAAATCCAGTGACTTTTAGGCTTAGCGCCTGCGCCGCAATGACATCCGGGGTGGGGCAGGGTATCGAGGGGGCATGAAAGTCGCGCTCGAAACCCTTCTCGCTTCAGCCCCTTACCTCCAAAGTCTCGCCGATCGTCACGCCGACTGGTTCGCCGCGGCGCGAAAGCTGTCGCCCGATACGGCGCTGGCGGCGGTGCTCGATCAGGTGGCGAAGGCCGGGCAGGCAGCGTCGACTGAGGACGAGATCGGGCGCGAATTGCGCATTGCCAAGGGGCGTGTCGCGCTGCTGGCGGCGGTGTCGGAAGTCGAGGGGCGCTGGACCACGGCACAATCCACAGCGGCACTCTCCGATCTCGCCGATGCGGCGCTCGACGCCGGGCTCGAGGTGCTGCTGCGGCTTGCCGCGGCGCGTGGGCTGACCGGGGCGACGGCGGCCAATTCGGGGCTGGCGCTGTTCGCGCTCGGCAAGCATGGCGGGCGCGAGCTCAACTATTCGAGCGACATCGACATCGTGGCGTTCTTCGATCCCGACAAGGGGGCAGTGAAGGAGCGCGGTGAGGAGACAAAGTTCTTCACGCGCATCGTGCAGCGGCTGGCGAGCCTGATGCAGGACCGCACCGAGCACGGCTACGTGTTCCGCACCGATCTGCGGCTCCGCCCCGACCCCGGCGCCACCCCGGTGGCGCTGCCGACCGAGGCGGCGCTCGCCTACTACGAGAGCCGCGGGCAGAACTGGGAGCGGGCGGCCTGGATCAAGGCGCGGCCCTGCGCCGGCGACAGGGAGGTGGGGGAACGGTTCCTCAAGGACCTCGCCCCCTATGTGTGGCGGAAGCACCTCGACTTCGCGACCATCGCCGACATCCAGGCGATGAAGCGCCAGATCAATATCACCAAGAATGTCGGCGATGCGCGCGTCGCCGGGCACAACGTCAAGCTCGGCCTGGGCGGCATCCGCGAGATCGAGTTCTTCACCCAGACCCAGCAACTGATCGCCGGCGGGCGCGACCAGGCGCTACGCGTCCGCCCTACGGCACTGGCGCTGAAGGCGCTGGCGGCGGCCAACTGGATTTCGAGGCGGGCGGCCGAGGATCTGACACGGATCTACTGGTTCCTGCGCGGCGTCGAGAACCGGCTGCAGATGCTGCGCGACGAGCAGACCCATGTGATGCCCGAGGCCGAGGCGGATATCGCGGTGATCGGCACACTGATGGGTGAAGCCAATCTGCCAGCGTTCGAAACGGCTTATCGGGCGGCGTTGAATCAGGTTGTGGGGTACTATTCCGACCTCTTCGCCGAGGGCGAAAGCCTCGCGGCGGGCGGCGGCAACCTGGTGTTCACCGGCTCGGACGATGACCCCGAGACCATCGAGACGCTGAGCGGCATGGGCTTCAAGGCCCCCTCCAAGGCCATCGAGACGGTGAAGAAGTGGCACTATGGCAGCTACGCTGCGACCCGCGCTGCGGCAGCGCGAGCCCATCTCACCGAGCTCTTGCCAGCTCTGCTCGCGACCATTTCGGGTGCCGGCAATCCCGACGAGGCGCTGGCGCGCTTCGACAACTTCCTCTCCCGTCTGCCCTCGGGCGTGCAGCTCTTCGCGCTCCTGCGCAATCACGAGAACCTCAGGAGCCTCTTGGTCGCGCTGATGGCCTCGGCGCCGCGCATGGCCGACGCGGTGATCCACCGCGCGCATGTGATGGACGGGCTGATCGACCCGGCTTTCGCCGACGACGTGCGGCGGCGCGAGACGCTGCTTGGCAAGATCGAGGCGTTCTTTGCCGATGCGCGCGACTATCAGGACGTGATCGACCGGGCCCGCATCATCGGCCAGGAGCAGATGTTCCTGATCGCTGCGGGCTTGCTCGCCGGCTCGATGGACGCGGCGCGGGCAGGGGAGCAGTTCACCACTTTGGCCGAAGCGTTGCTGACCCGGCTGTTCGACGCGGTGCGGCGCGAGTTCGAGAAGCGGCATGGCGTGGTGCCGGGCGCGCGGGTAGCGCTGCTCGCCTTCGGCAAGATGGCGAGCCGCGAAATGACGGCGCGCTCCGACCTCGATTTCATCATGCTCTACGACACCGTCGGGGCCGACGAGTCCGATGGCGAGAAGCCACTGGCGGCCAGCCAATACTATGCGCGGCTGACGCAGCGACTATTGGCGGCGCTGAGCGCCCCGACCTCCGAGGGGGTGCTCTACGAGGCCGACATGCGGCTGAGGCCGTCGGGCAATGCCGGCCCCTTGGCCACCAGCCTTTTGGGCTTCATCCAGTACCACCACGAGAGCGCCTGGACCTGGGAGCACCTGGCGCTGAGCCGGGCCCGCGTCGTCTATGCCGATGGCGAACTGGGCGCCAAGGTCGATGCGACCGTGGCCGAAATCCTGGCCCGACCGCGCGACGCGGCAAAGACCATCGACGACGTGCTGACCATGCGCGCCCTGGTGAGCAAGGAGCGGTCGCCGCGCCACGCCTTCGACCTGAAGCTGGCGGCGGGCGGGCTGGTCGATCTCGAGTTCATCGCGCAGTCGGCACAGCTGGTGGCCGGCGACACGGTCGCCGCGCCGCAGGCCACCACCGGCGTGGTGCTTCGCCGCCTGGCCGAAACCGGCTTGGTGCCCGAAGGCTTGCGGCTGGCCGAAATCCTCGAGCTTTACTCCACCGTGCTGCAGGTGATGAGTGCGGCGTTGGCCGACCCGTTCAAGGACGAGGGCTGGACCGAGGCCTTCCGCGAACTGCTGGCGCAGCGCACCAACACGCCGAATTTCGAGCGGCTCGCCGCCGATATCAGCGAGATGGAAGCCGAAGTCAGCGCCGCAGCCGGGGCGTGGTACGCCAAGG
Source organism: Devosia sp. LjRoot16 (assembly GCF_964252795.1). Lineage (NCBI taxonomy): Bacteria > Pseudomonadati > Pseudomonadota > Alphaproteobacteria > Hyphomicrobiales > Devosiaceae > Devosia > Devosia sp. LjRoot16. Next base: position 230,511 of record NZ_CAXUPH020000004.1, on the reverse strand, counting down.
CGCGCGGGCTCTAGTCTTCACGTCCCGATCGGCGCGTGGCCAATGGCATAGGCGCCGAGGAACAGCGCCCAGTCGTTGATGATATGCGCGCCCGCCGACACCCAGAGGTTGCGGGTGACGAGGTATGAGAGCGTCAGCACGATACGCGCCGTGCCGATGATGCCGAGGCACTGCACGATGTTCCAGCCATAGGTCGGCAGGTGCAGGGCGGAGAACCACAGGGTCGAAACGACGACGGCGATGGCGAGGCCGACGCGCTTCGACAGGCCGAACCGGCTGACGCAGAGCCACAGCACCGCCAGCAGCGGCAGGATCGTGGTCACCTCCTCGCCGATCAGCTGGATGAAGGTGCGGGCAAGGAACAGCACGAGCTCGGCCGGCCCAATCCCGGCGAGCGACGTCACCGCCGGATTCGCCACCATCGGGGTCAGCAGGCCGAGCAGGAAGCCCGCCGTCCATCATAGAACGGCAGGTCCGTGTGTTCGCTCATCTCTGCCCCCGGTGCTCTATCGGCCCACTAGGCCATGGAACCCCTGGTGGCGTCGAGGTGGCTCAGGCGGGGGCGTACGCGACTTCCACATCCAGCACCCAGGTGATGCCGAAGCGGTCCCTGAGCATGCCGTAGAGCGGCGACCAGTTGGCCGGGGCGAGCGGCTGCAGGACCGTCGCGCCAGCCGCGAGCTTCTGCCAGTAGGGGGCGACTTCCTCGGCGTTGCTGCCGCGCACCGAGACGAAGACCGGGATTTCGCCCGGGTTCCAGCCGAGGCGCGATGGCACGTCGTAGGCCATGATGCGGAAGCCGCTCTCGGCCTCCACCTGGCCCCACATCACCTGGTCGGCCTCGTCGGGGCTCTGCACCGCGCCGGCGTCCCTGTAGGTGACGACTGCTTGCTGGCCGCCGAACACCGACTGGTAGAAGGCGAGGGCGGCGCGGGCATCGCCGCGGAAGTTGAGGTGGGTGGTGGTCTTGATGGTCATGGCATGGCTCCTGTTTGCTGGCCTGATGCGACCTGCTATAGCCGGGGCCAACTGCCACTTTCTGTCAGTTGGATGATGGCCCGACCCGACCGGCTTTTCCGCCTGCTGCAGGCGATGCGCGTGCTGCCCGCCCCGATCACCGCCGCTCGCCTCGCCGAGGAGACCGAGGTGTCGCTGCGCTCGCTGTATCGCGACATCGACAGCCTGCGCGCTGCGGGGGCGCGCATCGAGGGCGAGCGCGGCTATGGCTACCGGCTGATCGAGGACTATGCGCTGCCGCCGCAGACCTTCGACCGTGATGAGATCGAGGCGCTGGCGCTGGGGCTGGCCGAAGTGAAGCGGATGGGCGATCCCGCGCTGGCGAAGGCCGCAGCCTCGGTGCTGGCCAAGGTTGCGGCGACGCTGCCGGACGATCGCGAGCAGCATCTGTTCCACGCCGTCTCGCAGGTTTACCGACCGGACGCCCGCTTTGCCGCCGGGCTCGATATGGACCTCGTGCGCCAGGCCTGCTGGCGCGAAGAAGCGCTCGCCATCCGCTACACCGACAAGGCCGGCGCAACCTCCGAGCGCACCATCCTGCCGCTGGCCGTCGTCTACACCGAAGGCACGCTCACCGTTCTCGCCTGGTGCTGCCTGCGCGAAGCGTTCCGGATGTTTCGGGCGGATGGGATCAGCCAGCTGCGGCTGGCCGGGACCAGCTTTCGGCCGCGACGCGTGGTGCTGCTGCGGGAGTATCTGGCGGAGCTGCAGGGGAGGAGGACGGGATAGCGGTAATGTCGCCTTGCGGCTTCACCAAGCTCGACATGGGGGGGACGAGCCCGGTGGCTACCGAAGTCCCTAAGCCGCCTTCGCCGCTTCCTCGGCCAACACCGGCAGGCTCACCGCCACCGTGGTGCCGAGGCCCTGCCGGCTGTCGATGGCGAGGTGGCCGCCCGACAGCTCGGCAATGGCGCGGGCGATGGCGATGCCCAGCCCGGCGCCTTCGCGGTCACGGGTGAGGGCGGCGTCGCCGAACACGAACGGCTGTGACAGCGTGGCGAGGCGTTCGGCGGTCATGCCGATGCCGGTATCGGTGATTTCGAGCACCACGCCGTCGCTGCCGGCATAGGCTGCGAGGGTGACCTTGCCGCCGCGCGGGGTGAAGCGCACCGCATTCTCGACCAGGTTCGAGACCATCCGTTCGAGCGCGAAGCGATCGGCGGTGAGTGGGGCTGTGCAGGGGCCGCCGAGGCCGAAGATCACTCCGGCGTGCTGTGCCTGGCCGGCAAAGCGGCGGAACACCCCAACCAGCAATTCGTCGGCAGTGAAGCGGTCGCTCTTCAGCTCACGCCGGCCGCCTTCGAGTTCGGCCAGCTCGAGGATCGAGCCGAAGAAGCCGAGCAGCCGCTCGCCCGAGGTTTTTACCGCTTCGACGTAACCGAGGTAGCGCGGGTCGCCGAGCGACCCATAGGGCTGCTGCCGCATCATGTCGGCAAAGCCGATAATGTGGTTGAGCGGGGTGCGGATGTCGTGGCTGAGATGGGCGAGGAAGCTGGTCTTGGAGCGGCTGGCGGCCTCGGCGCGGAGCTTTTCCTCATGGTAGCGCCGGGCAAGCAGGCGCTGCTCCTCGCGCACCGTGGTCAGCAGCTGATTGGTGCGGCGGCTCTCGGTGACATCCATCAGCAGCGTGACGAAGCCGGAGCCGGCGAGCGGGCGCTCCTCGATGAGGAGGGTCGAGCCGTCCTCGCGATGCAGCTCGAGCAGGCGGTTCTCGAAATCCTCGCGCACCGATTGCATGTAACCGCCCTGCGCCAGGCTCTTCACCACTTCGTGGTAGGCCGCGCCGGCCGCCAGTGCGTCGGGCGCCACGCCCAGGCGCTCGGCGAAGCGGTCGTTGCTGGCGAGGAGCCGCGCATCGGCGCCCCAGCAGGCGACCCCGAACGGCAGCGTGTCGATCAGCGCGGCATAGCCGCTGGCGGTGTCGCGGCCGGTTGCGCGGACGAGCAGCCACTCCAGCGCGCCGATGATGGTGCGGCGCAGCCAGTTGCCGCGCATCAGTCCATCAGGCGCGCGGAATCGCTTCGCCTCGTCGCCGGATTGCTCCGTCGGCCGCATCAAGTTCTCCGTCTATGTGATTGGAGCGACCCAGTGATTTGCCCCTTGGCGGGGACTTTGAATCGGCTTCGCCGTCACTGTCCAGAGGGGTTTCTGAACGGGAAGACGGCGAAGCCAAAATCATGAGTCGGCTGAATCACTTAGCGGGAAAGAAAAATTCTTCTAGCGCTAAGGTTCTGTTAACCAGCCAGCGTCCGCTCGAGGATATCGGCAGTGTTGCGGCTGAGCCCACCCGATTCCTGCAGCGATTTCAGCGCTTTCTCCGCCTCGCCGCGACGTACGGATTCGAAGCTGCGCCATACGCGGAAGGCCGTAAGCACGCGCGCCGCGACCTGCGGGTTGCGTTTGTCGACATCCCCGACGAACTCGGCGAGGAAGCGGAAGCCCGCGCCGTCCTGGCGCGCGAACTGCGTCGGATTGTTCATGCCGAAGGTCGCCATCAACGCCCGCAGCCGGTTCGGGTTGTTCCGTGGGAAATCCGGCGAAGCAAGGATGGCCTTGATGCGCTCGAGCGCCGCGTCGTCGGCGGCGAGCGCATTGAGCGACAGCCACTTGTCGAGCACCAGCGGGTCGGCGGTGTACTGCCGGTAGAAATCCGACAGCAGCGTATCGGCATCGGCGGTCCAAGACTGCACCACCGTCGAAAGCGCCGACAGCCGGTCGGTCATGTTGAGCGCCCGCTGATATTGCTCGCGCGCCAGCTTGTCCGCGCCCTCGGCCTTGCCGAGCACCAGGAGGGCAAGAGCGGTGTTCTTCATCGAACGCCGGCCGGTCTGCTGGAAATCGGGCGAATAGGCGAGACGGCTGTCATTGGTCAGATAGACCTTCTCCAGCGTCGGGGTGAGGCGGGCAACCAGGGCTGTCACCAGCCCGGTACGCACTTCGTGCACGCGGTCGGGGTCGACATCGCTGCCGACCGCCCGGGCGATGGTCTGTTCGTTCGGCAGGTTCAGCGCCAGCGCCTTGTAAGCCGGGTCGAGCTCCTTGGAAGCCAGCGTCTCCTCCAACGCGTCGGCGATGGCGACGACCTGTGCGTCGCTCCATGGCCTGCCGCCGATTGCCTCGAGCATCAGCCGCATCGACACGTCCTGTAGCGCCTGCCAGCGGTTGAACGGATCGGCATCGTGACGGGCTAGGAACAGCTGGTCGGCTTCGCTGGCGCTGCTGCTCAGCTGCACCGGCGCCGAAAAGCCGCGGAACAGCGACGGCACCGGGCGGTTGGGGATGCCGGTAAAGCTGAGGCTGAGCCTGTTGGTATCCATGACGATCAGGTCGTCGCGCACCTCGCCGCCGGACACCGAGGCCCAGCTCATCGGGCTGCCGTTCGGACCGATAAGGCCGAACTTGATCGGCAGCACCATCGGTTGCTTTTCGTCCTGGCCAGGGGTCGGCTTGTTCTCCTGCACGATATCGAGCGTATAGGTCTGCGTCGCCGCATCGAACCGGTCGGTGACGCTGACCTCGGGCGTGCCGGCCTGCAGGTACCACTGCTGGAAGTGCTGCAGGTTCTGGCCAGAAGTGTCCTCGAACACCTTGATGAAGGCCTCGATGGTGGTGGCCTCGCCGTCATGGCGCTCGAAATAGAGGTCCATCCCCTTGCGGAAGCCGGCCTCACCGAGCAGCGTCGCCAGCATGCGGACGATCTCGGCGCCCTTCTCGTAGACCGTCGCCGTATAGAAGTTGTTGATTTCCTTGTAGCGGTCGGGCCGCGCCGGATGGGCGAGCGGGCCGCCATCCTCGGGAAACTGCGTCTGGCGCAACTGCCGCACGTCATCGATGCGGTTCACCGGGCGCGAGCGCTCGTCCATCGAGAACTCCTGATCGCGGTAAACCGTCAGGCCTTCCTTGAGGCAGAGCTGGAACCAGTCGCGGCAAGTGATTCTGTCGCCTGTCCAATTGTGGAAATACTCGTGCGCGATGACGCTCTCGATATTGATGTAGTCGGCGTCGGTAGCGCTCTCGGGTTTGGCGAACACCAGCTTGTCGTTGAAGATGTTGAGCCCCTTGTTCTCCATCGCGCCGAAATTGAAATCGGAGACGGCGACGATGTTGAACACGTCGAGATCGTATTCACGGCCGAAGCGGCGCTCGTCCCAGGCCATGGAGCGCTTCAGCGAATCCATGGCGTAGAGGCACTCGCTCTCCTTGCCGTGTGCGCAGTAGATGCCGAGCGCCACCTTGCGCCCCGAGGCGGTGGTGAACTCGTCATGGATCGAGCCGAGATCGCCCGCCACCATGGCGAAGAGGTAGGCCGGCTTCGGAAACGGATCCTCCCACACCGCGAAATGCTTGCCGTCGGGCAGGGCGCCCTTCTCGACCAGATTACCGTTGGAGAGCAGGATCGGCGCCAGCACCTGGTCGGCGGTCATCCGCACCTTGAAGGGCGCCAGCACGTCGGGGCGATCGAGATAATAGGTGATGCGGCGGAAGCCCTCGGGCTCGCACTGCGTGCACCAGGTGCCGCTGGAGCGGTAAAAGCCCATCAGCCGAATGTTCTTTTCCGGCTCGACCGCCACCTCGGTCTCAAGCACGAAGCGCTTGTTCGGTGGCTGGTGGATGGTGAGCCCCGTGGCAGTCGCCTCATAGGCGGTGAGCGCCTGCGGCAGCCCGTCGATGGCGACGCTGCGCAGCGTCAGTTCCTCGCCATCCAGCACCAGCGGCGTGCCGGGCGCGGTGTTGGGACGCGGCACCAGCGTCAGCAGGGCACGGATCACCGAGGTGTCGGGGGCGATCCGGACGTCCAGTTCGACCTTCTCGATGGCGTAGGGGGTCTCGGCATAATCCTTGAGGAAGACCGTCTCTTCGTTCTCGCCGCGCATTAAATTCTCCGCAACATCAACTCGTTAACCAACTGTGGCGCAGGCGCAACAGCCGAATCCCATGGTTAGTGTATTCTATGCGGCTGACAACCAGCCAATTTGGACACGATCCTTGCCGATTCCGGCGGTATTGGGATTGGCGCTTGGCTGGCCCGCCAGCACGCACCTCCGTCACGCTATTGGCGTGGCGTGTGCGTAATCCAAAATACAGAAGAGGGCAAAGCCCTCGGATGGCAAGAGCCGCTTGACCTCAACCTATGTTGAGGTCGTAGCCGTGCCGCCATCCTGACGATGGGACGAGGGAGACGGCCGTGTTCGACAGAGTGTTCAAGTGGTTCGAGGATCGGCTCAACCCCTATCCGCTCGGTGAGCCGCAGCAGCCGCCCAAGGGGCTGGTGGCGTTCTGCCTGCACTACTGCAAGGGCGCCAAGCGCTGGCTGATCGCTATGGCGGTGCTGGGCGCGTGCATCGCGCTGGGCGAGATTCTGCTGTTCAGCTTCATGGGCTCGATCATCGATTGGCTCGGCACGGCGGACCGCGCCACGTTCTTACAGACTGAAGGCTGGAAGCTCATCCTGATGGCGGTGGTGCTGCTCGCTATCCTGCCGTCATTGCAGATCTTCGACACGCTGATCATCCACCAGACGCTGATTGGTAACCTGCCGCAGCGCATCCGCTGGATGGCGCATCGCTACCTGCTGCGCCAGTCGATGAGCTATTTCCAGGACGAGTTCGCCGGCCGCATCGGCGCCAAGCTGATGCAGACCTCGCTGGCCGTGCGCGAAGTGGTGATGAAGCTGCTCGACGTGACGGTGTTCGTGGTCGTCTACTTCGCCGGCGCCGTGGTGCTGGCGGCGATGAGCGACCTGTGGCTGGCCGTGCCGTTCCTGGTCTGGCTCGCCATCTACGTTTCGCTGCTCTGCTACTATGTGCCCAAGCTCGGCAAGGTCGCCGAGGCGCAGGCCGATGCGCGCTCGCTGATGACTGGGCGCATCGTCGACAGCTACACCAATATCGCGACAGTAAAGCTGTTCTCGCATTCGCACCGCGAGGAAGCCTACGCGCACGAGGCCATGGATCAGTTCATGGGCACCGTGCACAAGCAGATGCGGATGTTCGCCCTCTTACAGATCGTCATCCCGCTGATGAACAACCTGCTGCTGTTCGCGGTCATGGCGGTCGGCATCAACCAGTGGCTCAACGGTTCGATGACCCCTGGGGCGATTGCCGTCGCCACGGCGCTGGTGCTGCGCTTCCAGGGCATGAGCCAGTGGGTGATGTGGGAGATGTCGCAGCTGTTCGAAAATATCGGCATCGTGCGGGACGGCATCAACTCGATCTCGCTGCCGCGCGTCGTCGCCGATCAGCCCGGCGCCAAGCCGATCGGCCCGGTGAAGGGCGACGTGCGCTTCGACGATGTCGGGTTCCACTACGGCAAGGCGTCCGGCGTCATCGACCATCTCGAGCTCGCCATCAAGCCGGGTGAGAAGATCGGTCTCGTCGGCCGCTCCGGCGCCGGCAAATCGACCATCGTCAACCTGTTGCTGCGCTTCTACGACCGCGAGAGCGGCAGGATCACCATCGACGGCATCGACATCGCCACCGTGCAGCAGGATACGCTGCGCGAGCAGATTGGCGTGGTGACGCAGGATACCTCGCTCCTGCATCGCTCGGTGCGCGAGAACATCCTCTATGGCCGCCCCGACGCAACCGAGGCGGAGATGCTTGCCGCCGCCCGCCTCGCCGAAGCCGACGTGTTCATCGACGGGCTGGTCGATTTCAAGGGCCGCAAGGGCTACGACGCCCATGTCGGCGAGCGTGGCGTGAAGCTCTCGGGCGGCCAGCGGCAGCGCATCGCCATCGCCCGGGTGCTGCTCAAGAACGCGCCGATCCTGGTGCTCGACGAAGCCACCTCGGCCCTCGACAGCGAGGTCGAAGCGGCGATCCAGGGCCAGTTGCAGCTCCTGATGCAGAACAAGACGGTGATCGCCATCGCGCACCGGCTCTCGACCATCGCCATGATGGACCGCCTCGTGGTGCTGGAGCAGGGCAAGATCGTCGAGCAGGGCACCCATGCCGAGCTGATCACGCTGGGCGGAGTCTACGCCAAGCTCTGGGCCCGCCAGTCCGGCGGGTTCCTCGAGATGGACGTACAGGAGGAGGCGGCCGAGTAGGCCGCCTCGCAACACATAATTTCAACCACCCCAAGGAGGGGACAAATGGAAACTCGCAATCAACCCGGATTCATCGACCTCAGCGCGGGCCCCAACGCCAGCCGGTCCAAAGTGAAGCGAAAACAATCCGTTAGAGCCCTGACCTGACTCGGATAGTCAGTTACCGGGCTCGGAAAATGAGTTCAAAATGCTCAACCGAGTCATTGCCTGGTTCGATGCCCGCTACTCCCCTGTAGCGCTGGCCAAGGACACCCAGCCCCCCATGGGGGTGACCAAATTCACCATGTATTTCGTCAACCAGTTCCGCGGCGCGTTCCTGCTCCGCATGGTGCTGGTGGCCATCGGCTCGATTGCCGATGCGATGATGCCGGTGTTCGTCGGCGTCGTCGTCGGCCTGCTCGCCACCACCCCGCCGGGGCAGATGTTCGAGCTGCACTGGCAGACCTTCCTCTGGATGATCCTGGTGATCGCCGTGATCCGGCCGATCACCTTCCTGCTCGATACGCTGGTGCGTAACCACGCGATCGTGCCCAACCTCGTCGACATTGTCCGCTGGCAGAGCCATTGGCACGTCATCCGGCAGACCTGGAGCTATTTCCAGAACGACTTCGCCGGGCGCATCGCCAACAAGATCATGCAGGCCGGGGAATCGATCGAGACCTCGGTCAACATGACCATCGATGCCGTCTGGTACGCCGGCATCTTCGTCATCGTGGCGGTGGTCGTGCTGGCCCGGCTCGATTGGGTGCTGCTGGTGCCGATTGCCGTCTGGCTGGTGCTCTACGGCATGCTGTTCACCATCGTCATGCCGCTGATCGCCAAGCATTCCGAGGATCTCTCGGAAGCCAAGTCCGTGATGACCGGCCGCGTCGTCGACAGCTACACCAATATCCACACGCTGAAGACGTTCTCGACCGACGGTCACGAGGACGCCTATGTGGCGGACTCGGTGAACGAGCACGCGGTGGAGTTCCGCAAACTCATGCGGGTGTTCACCTACATGTGGTCGACGCTGTTCCTGCTCAACGCCGGCCTCGTGATCTCGATCGCCTGGATCGCGCTCAGCAGCTGGAACGCCGGAACGCTGAATGCCGCCGCAGTGGCAACGGCCATCCCGTTCGCGTTGCAGATCATGAACATGAGTGGCTGGATCCTCGATGTCGGCTCCAACATCTTCCGTCAGATCGGCACCACGCGGGATTCGATGATCACCATCGCCCAGCCGATCACCATGCTCGACAAGCCTGAGGCCAAGCACCTGGTGGTGAAGGAAGGCGGCATCGCCTTCGACAACGTCACCTTCAACTACTGGCGCGGCAAGGAAGGCACTGTGATGGAGGGGTTCAACCTCACCATCAAGCCGGGCGAGAAGGTGGGTCTGGTCGGTCGTTCCGGCGCCGGCAAGTCGACGCTGGTCAACCTGATGCTGCGTCTGTTCGACGTGGAATCCGGTTCGATCCGCATCGATGGGCAGGACGTTCGCGACGTCACGCAGGAAAGCGTGCGCGCCGCGATTGGCCTGGTCAGCCAGGACACCTCGCTGCTGCACCGTTCGGTGCGCGAGAACATCAAGTACGGCCGCCAGACCGCGACCGACGAGGAGATGATCCGCGCTGCCGAGCACGCCAAGGTGGCCGACGTGATTGCCGGGTTGATGGACCCCAAGGAACGACGGGGCTACGACGCCCATGTCGGCGAACGGGGGGTCAAGCTCTCGGGTGGGCAGCGCCAGCGCGTCGCCATTGCCCGGGTGCTGCTGAAGAACGCCCCGATCCTGGTGCTCGACGAGGCGACCTCGGCGCTCGACAGCGAAGTCGAGGCGGCGATCCAGGAACAGCTGGTGTCGCTGATGCAGGGCAAGACCGTGATTGCCATCGCCCACCGCCTCTCGACCATCGCCGCGATGGACCGGCTGGTGGTGCTCGAAAAGGGGCAGATCGTCGAAGAGGGCACCCATGCCGAGCTGCTCGCCGGCGGTGGGCACTATGCCCAGCTCTGGGAGCGCCAGTCCGGCGGGTTCCTCGACATGAAAGCCGAGGCAGAAGCCGCGGAGTAAATTAGGGGGCGGCGGACACCAGTCCGCCGCCCTTGCTCTTCCCTTGGGAATATCGTTACTACCGGTATCAATATCGGAACTGTCTTGTCTGCGGCAATGATGCAAGCCGTCAACAGGGAGTAGTCGATGAGCGCTACCGATGAGGGTCGAGCGTCTATTGTTAAGGGGCAGAAGAGCGAAGCTGCTGTGCAGGGCTCGATATATGCTGCCGGCGTCAGCGCAGAGACCGTCGGAGCGAGATCTCTGTTCCTGGGCGTCGTGACACTGCCGCCCGGCAAACGCACGAAGGCTCACGTGCATGAGTTCCACGAAACGGCCATGTACATGCTGTCCGGCGAGGCGGTGGACATGTACTCGGGCCCCAATCTCGAACACCACGAGCAGCTCAACATTGGCGACTACGTCTATATCCCCGCCAACGTTCTGCATGTCGCCGTCAATCGCAGCTCGACGCCCGCCGTTTTCGTCGGATCTCGCAACGAGGCGACCGTGAACGAGAGCGTGGTCCTGTTCCCCGAGATGGATGGAGTCGTTCCCTAGGCCCGTCCTTCACAATGGCGGCAATTTTTCGTTCACGCGAAAACCCTCGAGAACACCCTTTCCGCGATTTCACGTTCCCTTCGTTAGGACTCAAGCTATTGAGTGTTCAACGAGAACACCCATGAAGCTCCTCGAGCCCATTCACCGCTTCTTCGAGCGCTGGACTGACCCATTCGGGAAGTCCGGCGATCTGCAGCCGCCGGCGGTGACCTGGCGGTTTTTCTGGTTCTACATCTCGCAGGCGAAGCTGGCATTCGCCTCTCTGCTGGTGCTCGGCGGGGCGGTGGCGCTGGTCGAGGCGGCGCTGTTCTACTATGTCGGCCGCATCGTCGACATTCTTGATAACTCCAGCCAGGCCGAGGGCTGGGCCGGGCTGATCACCGGGTTCGGGCCGGAGCTGGTCTGGATGCTGGTGGTGACCCTGGGCGTGCGCTTCATCATCACCTGGCTGTCGGCCACGGTGGAAGAGCAGACCGTCAACCTCGGCTTCTACAACCTGGTGCGCTGGCAGGCCTACGCCCATGTGATCCGGCAGAACCTTACCTTCTTCCAGAACGATTTCGCCGGCTCGATCGCCAGCAAGGTCTGGCAGTCCGGCGGCGCAGTGGGCGACTTCATGGTCAGCCTGCTGCAGGTGGTGTGGTTCATCGGCATCTACACCGTGACCACCGTGGTGCTGGTCGGCCAGCTCGACTGGCGGCTGGCCGCGGCAGTGCTGTTATGGGTCGCGGCCTTTGCTGGACTGGCGCGCTACTACGTGCCGCGCATGCGAAAATACTCGGCCGGCGCCGCAGAGCAGGCCTCGGTGCTGACCGGGCGCATCGTCGACAGCTTCTCCAACATCCAGACGCTGAAACTGTTCGGCACGGCCGAGGCGGACGACAAGTTCGTCAAGTCGGGTTTCGAAAGCTTCATCGCCGCCATGACCAGGTTGGCGCGGACGCTGGTCGGCGTGCGCACCGCCATGGGCATGCTGTCCGGCGTGGCGATTGCCGGCATTGCGGCGCTCTCGGTGCACCTGTGGACCGAAGGGCTGGTGAGTGTCGGCGGCGTCGCCTTCACCACCGGGCTGGTGCTGCGGCTCTATAACCTCCTCGGTCGGCTGATGAACCAGCTCAACGGCCTGATGCGCAATTATGGCACCGCGCAGAACTCGGCCGAGCTGATCGCCCGGCCGCTCGGGCTGGTCGATGCACCGGACGCAAAACCGCTGCGGGTGACCGAGGCGGCCATCAGCTTCGACCATGTCAGCTTCAAGTACGACAATGCCCTGCCGGTAATCGATAACCTGCAGTTGCAGATCAAGGCAGGCGAGCGCGTCGGGCTGATCGGCCGATCCGGGGCGGGCAAGTCGACCATCGTCAACCTGCTGCTGCGCTTTTACGACGTGCAGGGCGGCAGCATCACAATCGACGGTCAGGACATCGCGCATGTCACGCAGGAGTCGCTGCGCGCCAATATCGGCGTGGTGACGCAGGATACCTCGCTGCTGCACCGCTCGATCCGCGCCAACCTGACTTACGGCCGGCCCGATGCCACCGACGACGAGATGTTCGCCGCGGCGGCCTCGGCCGAGGCCGACGATTTCATCGAGCAGTTGATCGACCAGAAGGGCCGCACCGCCTACGACGCCTTTGTCGGCGAGCGCGGCGTCAAGCTCTCGGGCGGCCAGCGGCAGCGCGTCGCCATTGCCCGCGTGCTGTTGAAGAACGCCCCGATCCTGGTGCTCGACGAAGCCACCTCGGCGCTCGACAGCGAGGTGGAGGCAGCGATCCAGGGCCAGCTGAAGACGCTGATGCAGGGCAAGACCGTGCTCGCCATCGCCCACCGGCTCTCCACCATTGCCGAGATGGACCGGCTGATCGTGCTCGAAGCGGGGCGGATCGTCGAACAGGGCACCCATGCCGAGTTGCTGGCGGCCGGCGGCCACTATGCGACGCTCTGGGCCCGCCAGTCAGGCGGCTTCCTTGATTTGAGGGCGGCGGAGTAGGGGGCTACTTACGCACCCGGTAGTGCAGGTGCGTGACGCCTTCGCCCTCGAGCACCCGCAGCCGCTCCAGGTTGCCCAGGCCAAACCCCAGCGTGTCGAACAGTCGCGTGCCGTCGCCGAGCAGGAACGGCACCTGGTGGAGCATCAGTTCGTCGAGCAAGCCGGCCTTCAGCGCCATCGGCACCAGCGTGCCGCCGCCATGCATCATCACGTTCCGCTCGCCAGCTGCCACCTTGGCTTCGCGCATCGCGACACCGAGATCGTCGACATAGTGCACGTTCGGCCATTTGCGCACCCACTCCGGCGCCTCGTGCCGGCTGACGATGAAGATCTCGACGCCGTCGTGATGATCGCCGTTCCAGCCGCCGGCGGGCTCGAACGTATGGCGCCCGGCGACCACCGCGCCGGTCGCCATCATCTCGTCCCAGATCTGCCGGTTGACGCCTTTGAGCTGCGCGACCGCGGCATCGAAATCGCCGCCTTCGGCATCGCCGAACACCCAGTCGTGGAGGTGCTGGCCCTCGTCGCCGAGACCGTTGTCCGGCCGGACGTTCGGCCCGGTGATGAAGCCATCCACCGATATCGACATGTACAATACGCTCGAACCCATCGTCTTTCTCCTCGGTTGGGCGGCGTTGGCCGCTCTCACCATCCCGACGAGTGAACGCAGCCGGGATCGACAGGCTGCTAGGCTATTTCTCGCAGGATCGTCTCGAGGCTCGATTCGAACGCCTCCTCGATGCTGCCGCCGAGATTGAAGGCGTTGCCGATCTCCATCAGAACGAAGCCGTGCAGGAACGCCACCAGCGTGCGCGACAGCGGCAGGATGCGTGCCTCGGCAATGCCCGCGGCTTTCAGTTCCTCGAATAACGGTTGCGCCGAGAACAGGCAGGCGGCGCGGATCTCGGGGTCGGTGAAGGCGTTGCCGCTGTAGATCGCCTTGTAGCGATTGGGCGCGGCAAGGCCGAAGCGGCGATAGGCAGTGGCCATGGCGATCAGCCGCGCCTTGGGCGCCACCCCCTTCGTCTCGCGCCGGAGATAGGCCTCGAGCTCGTGGAGGATCCCGATCTCGACCACCTTGAGGATCGCCGCACGGTCGGCGAAGTGCTTGTAGAGCGAAGGCGGCTTGATGCCGGCGCTCGCCGCTACGGCGCCCATGGTGAGGGCGTCGGGACCCGCGGTTTCGACCAGCGTCCGAGCTATGCTCGCCAACTGGGCAGGGGAGGTCTTAGCGGGCGTCGGCACTGCGTGCGGCCTTCTTTGCCGGGCCAATGAGGCCGAGATGGGTGTGGTGGGCGACGCCCGGATATTTGAGGCCATAGCCGACAGCCCGGTCCATGCCGATATGGGCGGCCCAGATCAGTGCGACTTCCGTCAGCCAGAAGATGCCGCCGAACCAGCCGATGGCGCCGAGCACGGCGGGGACCGCATAGGTATGGGCGAGGTTGTAGATTTTCGCCCCGGCCGTTTCGCCGGCATAGAGCCCGAAGAAGCTGAGATCGGGCGCCAGCAGCAGCACCGCGAACAGCCACCAGTTGCCGCCGAGGAACCAGTAGGCGGTGACGGCCGCAATGAGCGCCACCAGCCCTTCGACGCGCAGCGTGGTCGCGACGGACTTCGGCGGGAAACCGGCAGTGGTGGGCATGGATAACCTCAATGGCTAACGTATGTAGCGATGATAGCTATATTCGTTAGCTATGAGAGTCAAGCAGTCGTGTTGTTGCTCTGCCGTCGCACCGAACTCGATGTCATCTCAGCGAAAGCTGGGACCCAACTCGCCGCAGCGCAAGTGGATGAATGGGTCCCAGCTTTCGCTGGGATGACAGCCGGTGGCTATGGGACCTGGTAGCCTGTCATCACCACTGAAGACGCCCTCACTTCCGCACAAACGCCTCGCCGATGGCGTGGAAGGCCTTCACGATGTCGTCGGGGGTAGGGGAACGCTCGGGATCGACCAGCCACTGCGCGATGACGCCGGTGGTGACGGCCAGCATCAGCGAGCCGACGGCGCGTTTCGTTTCGACATCGGCATCCGTTTCGGCGAAATCGTCGCCGAGCCCGACTCGCGCGTCTTCCTGGCCGGCCGCTATGATGTGGATGAGCTCGGGCATGCGGATGGCGGTGGCGGCGTTTTCAAAACTGGCAGCCGACAACTGGCGATCGCCTGATACGGCAGCGGCGAGGTCGCGCCAGTGCCTTGCGAAGCGCTCGCCATAATCGGCAATCGATGCCGCCGGCTCACTACCGAACTGGTCGCCCCACTCCCCAAGCATCTCGACGATCGCCTGGGTCATCAGCGCGTCTTTCGAGCCGAAATGGTAGCCGATGGAGGCGAGATTGGTGCCCGACGCGGCGACGATGTCGCGTGCCGTGGTGTTGGCGTAGCCCTTCTCGCGCAGGCATTTTTTGGCGCCGGCGAGCAGATCTTCCTTGTGTCCCATGATCCTTCCTAGCGGCTGCGACGAGTCGTTTCTATACGATCGTATGAAATTCATCTAGACAGATGTTTTATACATACGTATGAATATCGACATCGCAACAGGAGATGCCGTGATGACCCACCACCCGATCCGTACCGTGCTGATCTCCGGGGCCAGCGTCGCCGGCCCGTCCCTCGCCTTCTGGCTCAGCCGCTATGGCTTCCAGCCGACCATCGTCGAGCGGGCCAGGCAGCTGCGCGAGGGCGGCTACGCGGTGGATTTCCGTGGCACCTCGATGGAGGCGCTGCGCCGCATGGAGCTGCTCGATGCGGTGAAGGCCGAGGCGACCAATATGGGCGACATGTACTATGTCGATCGCCACGACCGCGAAGTCGCCACCATGCCGGCCGCCGCCTTCAGCGGCGAACTCGAGATCATGCGCGGCGACCTGGCGCGCATTCTCTACGATGCCACCAAGGCCGGCACCGAATACATCTTCGGCGACTCGATCGCCGAACTCACCGACCTGGGCGACGGCGTCGAAGTCCGTTTCGAGAGCGGCAGGGTCCGGAGCTTCGACCTGGTGATCGGCGCCGATGGGCTGCATTCAAATGTGCGCCGATTGGCCTTCGGTCCGGAGGAGCAGTTCGTCCGCGATCTAGGGCTCTATGCCTCGATCTTCACCGTGCCCAACCGGCTGAACCTCGACTATTCCGGCCGGCTGTTCAGCGCCCCCGGCACCATCGCTGGCGTCTACAGCGCCCGGCAGAACCGCGAGGCGCGGGCGCTGATGTTCTTCGACGGCGATTTCGGCGATTGCGACTATCGCGATGTCGGGGCGCAGAAGCAGTTCGTACGGCAGCGCTTTGCCGGGCAGGGCTGGCACGTGCCGCAGATCCTCGCGGACATGGAGTTCGCCCCGGATTTCTACTTCGACACCATCAGCCAGGTGGTGATCGAGCGCTGGTCGCGGGGCCGCGTCGCATTGCTGGGCGACGCCGCGCATTGCGCTTCGCCGCTCTCCGGCATGGGCACCGGGATGGCGGTGGTGGGGGCGTATGTCCTCGCCCAGGAGCTGAACGCCTCGCCCGACAATCGCCAGGCGGCGTTCGCGAACTACCAGCGCAGGCTGCAGCCGTTCGTCGATGCCAGCCAGACGCTGGCGCATAAGGCCGTCGGCGGCTTCGTGCCGAAAAGCAAGTTCAGCATCTGGATGCGCAACCTGATGATGAAGCTGCTGCCGCTGCTGCCGGTAGAGGCGATGCTGAAGGAGACCTACGCCGCGGCCAACGCCATCAGCATCTGAGGGAAGGGGGCGGCGTCGCGGGGGCGCCGCCCTTCGTATTACATCGGCATCAACTCGGCGACTTCAACCGAGCCGCCGGCGGCATAGATCGGGCAGCCGCGCGCCAGGGAGATCGCGTCGTCGAGGCTTTTGGCCTCGAGGATGGAATAGCCGGTCAGCGCGTTGCCGTTGGTGCTGGCCACACGACCGTCGGCGCCGATGGTCTTGCTCGGCCCAGCCGGGTTGCCCATGTCGGCGACGGCGCTGCCCATGCCCTGGTACCAGGCGACCCATTTCTCCATTGAGCCTTCGAGGTCTGCCGGTGAGGTGGCGGGCGATCCGTGAAAGCCCAGAATGTATTTCGCCATTTTCTGTTTCCCTGTTTTGCCGCTGCTTGATGGTCACATGCTGGTCGGCAGGTTCAGCGGTTTGCCTGTCTCGAGCAGCGTCTTCAGACCCGCGACAACCACCGGCCAGCCGGTGTCGATGCCGGCATTGGCCTTCTCGTAGTCGTGGTGGGTGATGGTGAACTTGACGACCTCGCCCATCGGCTCGATCGCGAAGGTGACGAGGGTCGGCTGCGAATTTTCGGCCCAGCTCGGAATGAAGCTCGAGACGATCTTCTTCAGCGGCTCGACCTCGATGACTTCGCCATCGAGCATCACCTGGCCGTCGCCGGTGAGGTAACGGAACGGCCCCCCGCGCTTCAGCGCGCTGTCGATCCGGGTGCCGTAATAGTAGAGCGCCGTCAGCTCGGGCCGGGTGAGGGCATCCCACAGCGCCTGCGGCGTCGTCCGGATATAGGTCTCGAGCACGAAATTCGGTTTGTCGGCCATCGGTACTGAACTCTCCAACTGGTTCTTCAAATCGAGTGCGAAGCGCGCGAACGGCTTCTGGTAGGGCGCGATCCACCGGTCCGCGACTTCCTGGATCGGGGAGGCGTTGAGGTAGTGGTACTTGAACCGCCCCTCCTTGCGGCTCGTCACCAGCTTCGCCTCTTCCAGCACCTTGAGGTGCTTCATCACCCCGAACCGCGTCATCCCGAGCCCGCTTTCGAGCTCGGTCAGGGTCTGTCCGGCCTTGTCGCGCAGGCTGTCGAGCAGCTGCCTTCGGGTCGGATCGGCCAGGGCTTTGAAGACGGCATCCACAGTCACCACAATAGGTGACCAAATGGTCACATGTCAAGAGTGGGAGGTTGCCGGAGCTACGGGGAGGGGGATTGGCAGCTGGAATGGCAGCGGCTACATCAGTCGCCTGCCGGCGCTGCAATCGATTGCGCGTCGGGCATCTATCGGAGGAACTCCCCACATGGCGAAGACCAGGACCGCGGCTGTGCCTGCCACGACCGGCTACGGCGAACTCGATCTCGCGGGGCAGTTCCAGCTGACGTCGCCGAAGCTGAAGCTCAAGGCGCCGATCACGCTTCCCGGCGACGTGCATACTGCGCTGCTCGACGCCAATGAGATCCCCGACCCGTATTTCGGCCAGAACGAAGTCGACGTCATGTGGGTCAACAAGACCCCGTGGACGGTGGAGCGTAAGTTCGAGGCGAGCGCCGCCGACATCGACGGCTACCTGACGCTGACCCTCGACAACGTCGATACCATCGCCACGGTGATCCTCAACGGCGAGGCGATCGCCGAGACGCAGAACCAGTTCATCCGCTACGACATCGACGTCACCGGCAAGGTGAAGGTAGGGGTCAACACGCTACGCATCGAGTTCGCAGTGACCCGCGATGTGGCCAAGGCCCGCTCCGACGCCCACCCGTTCCCGATCCCCTTCACCTACAACTATCTCTCGAACGGCCTCGAAGGCGTGCACATGAACTTCGTGCGCAAGGCCGCCTGCCACGCCGGCTGGGATTGGGGCATCTGCCTGATGCCGACAGGTGTCTACGGCAAGATGGCGATCCGCCGCTCGCGCCTCGCCCGCCAGGAGAGCGTCACGGTCGAGCAGGCGCACGGCAAGAAATCCGTCGAGCTCTCGATCACGACTCGGGTTTTCGCCTTCGCCGAGGGTTCGGTTGAGCTGATGCACGAGGTCGATGGGCAGAAGCTTGCCGACAAGGTGGTGGTGCGGCCGGGCGAGAACGTCTTCACCCACAACGTCACCATCAAGAACCCAAAGCTCTGGTGGCCGAACGGGCAGGGCCAGCAGCCGCTCTACGAGCTCTGGACCACACTCGACGGCGAAGTGACGAAGCGCAAGCTGGGTCTGCGGAAGCTCGAATGGCTGGTCGAGAAGGACGAGATCGACCACAGCTTCAAGGTGCGGATCAACGGCCGCGACATCTCGATGTTCGGCGCCAACTGGATCCCGGCCGACGCCATCCCGTCGCGTATCACTCCCGACACCGTTCGCGACCTGCTCGAAAGCGCCCGGGCGGTAAACATGAACATGCTCCGCATCTGGGGCGGCGGGCAGTACGAGCCGGACTATTTCTACGAGATGTGCGACGAGCTCGGCATCCTCATCTGGCACGACTTCATGTTCGCCTGCATGAGCTACCCATCCGATCGGGCCTTCCTCGCCGATGTGCGCACCGAGATCACCCAACAGATCCGCCGCCTCAGCCACCACGCCTCGATCGCGCTCTGGTGCGGCGACAACGAGGTGATCGGCTCGCTCCACTGGTACCCCGAGACCAAGGCGGCGCCGGAGCGCTACGTCGCCAACTACGACCGGCTCAACTCGATGCTCGGCTATATCGTCGAGGACGAGGATCCGACCCGCCGCTTCTGGCCGTCCTCGCCCTCGCTCGGCTACATGGATTATTCCGACGGCTGGCTGATGGATACGCGCGGCGACACGCACTACTGGAGCGTCTGGCACTCGGCCAAGGACTTTTCCGCCTATCGCGAGGTGAACCCGCGCTTCGCCTCGGAGTTCGGCTTCCAGAGCTTCACCTCGCTGAATGTGATCGAGAGCTTCACCAAACCCGAGGATCGCAACCCGACCTCGCCGGTGATGGAAGCGCACCAGCGCAATACCGGCGGCAACTCGCGCATCCTCGAGACCATGACGCGCTATTTCCGCTTCCCCTCGGGCTTCGAGAACATGGTGTTCCTGAGCCAGATCCAGCAGGGCCTCGCCATCAAGACCGCCATCGAATACTGGCGCTCGACCAAGCCGCGCTGCATGGGCACGCTCTACTGGCAGATCAACGACGTCTACCCCGTCGCCAGCTGGTCGAGCCTCGACTATGGCGGGCAGTGGAAGCTGCTGCATTACATGGCGAAGCGCTTCTACAATCCCATCAACGTCGTGGCCGTGCCGGACGGCGACACCATCCTCCTCAAAGCCATCAACGATACCGCCGAAAAGGCTGAAATCGCTGTGGAAGTTCAGGCGGTAGATGCCAATGGCAAGGCCCGCGTCATCGCCACGGCGAAAGTGAAGAGCAACCCCGACAAGGCAGTGGTGGCAACCAAGCTGAAGCTTGCCGATCTGGGGCCCAACGAGTTCCTGTTCTTCTCCTGGACCGCCGAGGACGGCAAGCTGCTGGGCGAGAACGACTACTTCCCCAAGGCCTACAAAGCGTACGAACTGGCCGAAGCCAAGGTGAAGGCGAGCTGGTCGGGTGGCGACAAGGCGCCGGTGCTGACCCTCACCGCCGACAAGGCGGCAGTGTTCGTCACGGCGACGGTGGATGTGCCCGGCTACTTCTCGGACAACGCCGTGACGCTGCTGCCGGGGCGGGAGGTGAAGCTAAGCTTCACGCCGCGCAAGGGGGCGGCGGTGACGAAGGATGCACTGGCCAACAGCCTCAAGGTTGGGCACCTCAGGCAGACGTACTGAGAAGCCGGCGAGGGCAGCCCCCCACCCTTAATCCCTCCCCGCAAGGGGGAGGGAGACGCGAACTGAGATGGTGGTGAGAGGGTCTCCCTCCCCCTTGCGGGGAGGGGGCAGGGGTGGGGGTCCACAGCCACCGGCCTCGCCTACGGCACCAGCACAATCTTCCCCACCGACCCCCGGCTTTCGATCAGCCGATGCGCCTCGGCAGCGTCGGCCAAAGCAAAGCGGTGACCGATCTCGACCGTCAACGAACCGTCCGCCACCGCGCCGAACAGCCGCTCGTACGATGCCGCGAGGGCAGGGCCCCGCCGCATGGGATCACCGAGCAGCGACCACAGCGAGAACCCTGCAATGGTCTGCGCTGCGGCGGTGACACCGGCCATCTGCGCCGGGCTGAAGCCCGGGTAGACCCCGCTCGCCCCGCCATAGACCGCATAGCGCCCCTCCGGCGCGAGCAGGGGCAGGCTCGCCGCGGTGATCTCGCCGCCGGCCGCATCGAAGATCACATCGTAGGGACCGGGCGCTTCCGTGCTCCAGTCCGGCGTCGCCGACAGCACTACGTGATCCGCACCTGCCGCCATCGCCGCGTCCCGCTTCGCCGCACTGCCGACCGTGCCGACAATCCTGCCAACGCCACCAAGCCGGGCCAGCCGCACCAACAACTGCCCGACGCCGCCGGCTGCCGAATGCACCAGCACCGACTTGCCCGCGACCGGGTTGCGCGCCAGCAGCTGCTCCGCCGTCAGCCCCTGCACGGCCAGCGCTGCAGCGACGTCGAACGACACCGCGTCGGGCAATTTGAACGCCACGTCCGACGAGAGCGCCACGAACTCGGCATAGCCGCCATCGAGCCGCGGCTCGGCGAAGATCGCACCCAGTGCCCGGTCGCCGATGCTCAGCCCGTTGACGCCGTCGCCTACTGCGGCCACCGTTCCGGCCACCTCGCCGCCGGGGATGTACGGCATCGGCAACTCGAGCCCCGAGCGGCCGGAGCGGATGATGGCATCGCCGAGGTTGAGCCCGATCGCCTCCACCTTGATCAGCACCTGGCCGGGCCCGGCGGCGGGCGTCGGCACCTCGTCGACCTGCAATGCCTCGGGCCCGCCGAACGCCGAAATCGAAACAACCTTCATGGGAAATCTCCTTGTTCAGGGCGTCCCTTGTTCCGATATCGTCCTCTGCCCGCTACAGACTTTCTGGTGTCATACGCACCATCAGGTGCGCTTGGAGAACCCGCGATGAACCGCCTTTCGACCTGGCCGCTCGAACGCACCCTGCAGATCATCGGCGGGCGCTGGAAACTCTACATCCTGTTCCATGTGCTGGGCGGCCCGCAGCGGCTCTCGCAGTTGCAGCGCGGCATTCCCGGCATCTCGCAGAAGGTGCTGGTGCAGCAGCTGCGCGAGATGGAGGAGCACGGGCTGATCGTGAGGACGGTGTTCGCGGCAGCGCCTCCGCATGTCGAATACAGCGCCACCGAGCTCGGCCTGTCGCTGGCGCCGCTGATGGATACCCTGCAGAACTGGGGTATCCATCACGCCAAGGCCTCTGGCGACCACGGCCGCATGGTCTATTGCGACGGCTTCGCCGCACAGAACCGGGCATCAACCGCCGCCTGAACGGTTGATGCTGGCTCGGCGCCTACGCCATCCGCAGCCCCTGGCCGGCGGCGTTCGTCCCTGTTGCAGTGATGGCGCTGGCCGACATCGTGCTCGGCTGGCACAGCTCGGCGCTGTTCACCTATGCCGGCATGCTGGCTGGCGCGCTGATCGGGCGCGGACTGCTGCGGCAGCTCTCGGTGCTCCGGCTCGGCGGCGCTGCCATCATCGCCAGCCTCGCCTTCTTCCTCATCTCGAACTTCGGCGTCTATCTCGGCGGCTATTACGGTCTCGGCCTCGACGGGCTGGTCGCCTGCTACATCGCTGCCCTCCCGTTCTGGGGCCTGAGCCTGATCGGTGATCTCGGCTCCACGGCGATCCTCTTCGCGCTGTTCGTCCTCGCCCGCCGGCACTGTTGAGCGTGACACCGGCGCAGCAGGCTCCAGACTTTAGTTCAACTGAACCGATTGCCGCCGCCCTGCCATTGACAGGCCGGGGCGGCGCGCCCTTTGGTGGATCGGCGCCCGCATCCCTCAGCGGCGCACCGGACCTGTCAATGACCTCCACCATCGCCCCCGTCGAGGAGCGCCGCAATTTCGGCATCGGCATCCTGCTGATCTCGCAGCTGTTCTTCGCCACGCTCGATACCTCGGCGAAATACCTCTCCTTCATCGGCCTGCCGTTGGGTGAGATCGTCTTCGTGCGCTACGCCATCCACGTCGTGCTGGCGATTGCACTGTTCCTGCCGCTGCAGCGCGACCTCTTCGTCACCCGCAACTGGCCGTTGCAGCTGCTGCGCGGCCTCTGCCTCCTGGGCGTGACGGGCGCCAACTTCCTCGCCATGCGCTTCCTGCCGCTGACCGTCACCGGCGCACTGATGTTCACCATGCCGCTGATGGTGACAGCGCTCTCCGGCCCGTTCCTTGGTGAAAAGATCGGCTGGCGCCGCTGGGCCGCGGTGGGCGCGGGCTTTGTCGGCATCCTGATCATCGTGCGCCCCGGCACCGAGGCCTTCCATCCGGCCTCGCTGATCTGCCTCGCCGGCGCGCTTTCCGCCGCCTTCTACAGCATCATCACCCGCAAGCTCGCCGGCGTCGATTCCGCCGCGACGCAGCAGGTCTATTCGGGGCTGATCGCTCTCACCTGCATCACCCCGTTTGCCTTCAACGAATGGGTCTGGCCCTCGACCGGCGCCGGCTGGTTCGCCTTCATTGCCATCGGCGTCACCGGCATGATCGCCCACCAGCTCAACACCATCGCCCACCGCTATGCACCGCCCTCGGCGCTGGCGCCGTTCAGCTACACCGAACTGCTGCTGCTGGCGCTGGCGAGCTGGCTGATCTTCTCCGAGCCGCCGGACGTCTGGTTCTATGTCGGTGCGCCGATCATCATCGGCTCCGGCGTCTACATCTGGTTCCGCGAGCGCCAGCTTAACCGCACCGTCACCGTTGCGCCGGTGGAGGACTGAGCGTGGCCGGCCTGGTGAAACCCGTCGAGGATCGCCGACCCTTCGCCATTGGCCTGATGGTCGCGGCGCTATTCTGTTACACGGTGATCGACAGCTGCGCCAAACTCATGGTGCAGGCCGGGTTGCCGCCCATGGAGGTGGTGTTCGTCCGCTATGCCGGCCAGTTCATCCTGGTGCTCGCCTTCTTCCTGCCGCGCGAACGCAAGGCGCTGGCAAGAACGCGGAACCTGAAGCTCGAGGTGGCGCGCGGGCTGTTCCTGCTGGGCTCGACCATCTTCAACTTCATTGCCGTGGTCTACCTGCCGCTGACCATCACCTCGGCGATCTCCTTCACCATGCCGCTGATCCTGTGCGCCCTGTCGATCCCGCTGCTGGGGGAGACGGTGGGCTGGCGGCGCTGGCTGGCGATCGGCGTCGGCTTCCTCGGCGTGATGATCATCGTGCGGCCGGGCACTGAGGCCTTCCATCCGGCCGTATTGCTCTCGCTCGGCACTGCCGTCTGCGCCGCCCTCTACAACCTCTCGACCCGCCGCCTGGCTGGCGTCGATAGCACCTCGACGCAGCAGTTCTATGCCGCCGGCGTGGCGACAGTCTGCGTGCTGCCCTTTTCACTGGGCGGCTGGACCTGGCCGACCGATCCGGTGATCTGGGGTTGCTTTGCCGGCATCGGCGTCGCGGCGCTGATCGGCCACCTGTTCGTCACCACAGCACACCGCTATGCGCCGGCCTCGGTGTTGGCGCCGTTCGGCTACCTGCAGATCTTCTTCATGACCGGCGCCAGCTGGCTCGTTTTCAACCAGCCGCCGGACATCTGGATTTACATCGGCGCGCCGATCGTCATGGCCTCCGGCCTCTACATCTGGCTGCGCGAGCGCCAACTGTCGAAGAGTGTGGTCACCGAAGTGGCGGTGCAGGACTAGAAGCCGTTGAAGATCATGTCGATCGCGGCGACGATCTGATCGTATTGAGGCATCAGACTCTTGCTCGGCTTACCCAACGCGACTCGTGGGACCGCCACCATGAGGTGGGTAGCCATAACCAGCCGAACGCCCTCCACCACCACGATGGGATGCAACCTGGGTAAGGGGCGAGGAACGTCGTCCAGGGGAACCAGCGGCACAACCAACCGCGTGTTCATCGTCGGGAGCAAGTTACTCTGAACGTCGAGATAGTAGACGCCGTTGACCCGGTGGACGTCAAACCTTGCCATCTAGAACGGACGATACTCGGCCAAAGGCAGTCCGTTTTTGTCCACCCAGTCATTCCACGCCTTGATCGCTTCCGCGTTCTCTTCCAGCCAGCGCTTGCCTTCCTCGGAGATGCGATCCCGCTCTTCCGGCGGTTGCCAGAATGTCCCACGCTGTTCTTTTGGCTTCTTGGAATCCGACATCTTACCGTTCTCCGCTCTGCCAATCCTACAACGGGCGTTGACCACTATCCAGTCAAGCCGCCCGCCGCCGCAGCAAGCCGTTGCCCGGCGCGAACAGCAGCGCCATGAGGAACACCCCGGCCTGGATCAGCACGATGCACGGGCCCGTGGCGCCGTTGATGCTGAAGCTGATCAGCGTACCCAGTACGCCCGAGGCGATGGCGACGGTCATGGCGATGGCGAGCATTGCCTCGAAGCGCTTGGCCAGCAGGAACCCGATGGCGCCTGGCGCGATCAGCATGGCGACGACCAGGATGATGCCGACCGCCTTGAGCGAGGCGACGATGGTGATCGAGAGCAGCGCCAACAGGCCGTAATGCAGCAGCTTCACCGGCAGGCCGATGGCGCGGGCGTGTTGCGGATCAAAGGCATAGAGCAGGAAGTCGCGACGCTTGGCGAGGACGATGAGGAGCGTCCCGAGCGCGATGATCGCCGTCTCGATCAGGTCCTGCCAGGTGACGCCGAGCATGTCGCCGAACAGGATGTGGCTCAAATGCTGGTCGGTCTCGATGCGCGAGAACAGCACCAGGCCAACCGCGAACATGCCGGTGAAGACAATGCCCATGGCGGTGTCTTCCTTGATCCGGCTGTTGTCCTTGAGGTACCCCGTGCTCACCGCCGCGAACAGCCCGGCGACGAACGCTCCGATGGCGATCGGCAGGCCGATCACATAGGCGATGACAATGCCCGGCAGCACGGCATGCGAGATGGCGTCGCCCATCAGCGACCAGCCCTTCAGTACCAGGAAGCACGACAGCACCGCCGAGACCGCGCCGACGAGGATGGCGACGAGCAGCGCGCGCTGCATGAAGTCGTAAGTCAGCGGCTCGACGAAGAAGGCGTAGAGCGCGTCCATCAGTTCACTCCCGCTTCGCGCAACGCCCGGCGCCGGGCGGCGAGCCGCCCGTGCTTGGGGGCAAAGAAGAAGGCGAGGAGGAACAGCGCTGTCTGCAAGGAGACGATGACGCCGCCGGTCGCGCCGTCGAGGAAGAAGCTGATATAGGCGCCCACCGCCGCCGTGGCCGAGCCCAGGATCACCGCGATGATGAGGAGGTTCCGGAACCGGTCGGTCAGGAGATAGGCCGTGGCGCCCGGCGTCACCACCATGGCGATGACGAGGATGGCGCCGACCGTCTGTAGGGCGGCAACGGTGCAGGCGGCGAGCAAAGCGAAGAACAGCACCTGCAGGGCGCGCGGGTGGAGCCCGACGGTACGCGCATGGTTTTCGTCGAAGAACACCAGCATCAGGTCCTTCCACTTGAGGATGAGGATCGCCAGCGACACCAGCGAGATGATCACCACCTGGATGACATCGCCGTCCGAGATGCCGAGGATGTTGCCCATGACGATCGCCTGCACGTCGACGGCGGTGGGGTTGAGCGACACGATGAGCAGGCCCAGGGCGAAGAACGAGGTGAAGATGATGCCGATGACGGCGTCCTCCCTGAGCCGGGTGCGCGCCCGCACCAGCACCATCGAGGCGGCGGCGAGGCCACCGGCAACGAATGCGCCGGCGGAGTAGGGGAGGCCGAGCAGGTACGCCGTGGCAACGCCGGGGACGACGGCGTGCCCCAGTGCGTCACCGATCAGCGACCAGCCCTTCAGCATCAGGTAGGCCGACAGGAAGGCGCAGACGGCGCCGACCAGTGCCGACACCCACATGGCCTTGACCATGTAGTCATAGGTGAAGGGGACGAGCAGTTCCTCGATCATTTCTCGTCCCGCTGCGTCTCTTTGCTCGGCGAAGCCGGCTTGCTGCCGCCATTCTCGCCGTAGAACACCACCGGGCGCTCGTCGTCGGTCAAGACGGTGACGCGGCGCTGATCCTTGTCGTCGTGGAGATCTTCGCCGGCGAGATGGAAGTGGCGCAGCACGCCGCCGAACGCCTTCTCGAGATTGGTCTGGGTGAACACTTCGGCGGTGGGGCCGAAGGCCAGCACCGTGCGGTTGACCAGCACCACCTGGTCGCAGAAATCCGGCACACTGCCGAGGTTATGGGTCGAAACCAGCATCAGGTGTCCCTGGCTGCGCAACTCCTGCATCAGCGTAATGATCGCCGCTTCGGTCTGTACGTCGACGCCGGTGAACGGCTCGTCGAGGAGGATAATCCGGCCTTCCTGGGCCAGTGCGCGGGCGAGGAACACGCGTTTCTTCTGCCCGCCGGAGAGTTCGCCGATCTGGCGTTTGCGATAGTCGCTCATGCCGACCCGGGCCAGCGACTGCTCGACCAGCTCGCGGTCGCGTGCCGAAGGCATGCGGAAAAAGCCCATATGGCCCTGCCGCCCCATCATCACCACGTCCTCGACCAGGACGGGGAAATTCCAGTCGACCTCTTCGGCCTGCGGCACATAGGCGACGATGTTGCGCTTCAGCGCTTCGCGCACCGGCAGGCCGGCAATGCGAACCTCGCCGGCGATGGGCTGCACGAAACCCATAATCGCCTTGAACAAAGTGGATTTGCCGCTGCCATTGACGCCGACGAGGCCGGCAATGGTGCCAGCCCCGAGCCCGAAAGTTGCATCATGCAGCGCCACGTTGCCATTGGGGTAGGCGACCGTCACGCCCTCGACCTCGAGGCTCGGTTGCGGCGCCGGATTCCATGCCTCGTGCGGCACGTTGGCGGTAAGGCTCACTTCCCAAATCCCTTGGCGATGGTGTCGACGGTGACTTCGAGCAGCTTGAGGTAGGTGGGCGTCGGGCCGTCGGCCTCGCTCAGCGAGTCGACGTAGAGGATGCCACCATAAGCGGCGCCGGTTTCCTTGGCGACTTGCTTGGCCGGTTTGTCCGACACCGTGCTCTCGGAGAACACCACCGGGACCTTGTTGGCGCGCACCGCGTCGATGACCTTCCGCACCTGCTGCGGCGTCCCCTGCTGGTCGGCATTGATCGGCCAGAGATAGAGTTCCTTCATGTCGTAGTCGCGGGTCAGATAGCTGAAGGCGCCTTCGCTGGTGACCAGCCAGCGCTGCTCGACGGGTATCTGCTCGAGACGAGCCCGCAACGGCGCGTCGAGCGCCTTGATCTGCTCCGAATAGGCCGCGGCGTTCGCGTCGTAAGTTGCAGCGTTCGCCGGGTCGTACTGCACCAGCGCCTTGCGGATGTTCTCGACATAGATCAGCGCATTGTTCGGTGACATCCAGGCATGCGGGTTGGGCTTGCCGGTATAGGGCCCTTCGCCGATGCTCATCGGCTCGACCCCATCGCTCACCACCACCTGCGGCACGTCCTTCACGTTGTCGAAGAATTTCACGAACCACTGCTCGAGGTTCATGCCGTTCCACAGCACCAGGTTCGCGCCCTGCGCCCTGACGATATCGCGCGGCCCCGGCTGGTAGCCGTGGATCTCGGCGCCCGGCTTGGTGATCGACTCGACCACTGCCGCGTCGCCCGCGACGTTCCGGGCGATATCGGCAATGATGGTGAAGGTCGTCACCACCTTGAACTTGTCCTGGGCGAGAGCGGGCAAGGCCGTCATCCCGGCCAACAGTGCGAGGGCCAGGACGGTGAGGCGGCGGCGCGTAATCATCGGTCGGAGCAATCTCTTGTTGCGAATGGTTCTTAATAGCATCTAGTTTTCGACGCTTGTCAACTCTCTCCAGCATTCCGGCGGTGGGGCAGGGAAGGCACCGCGCGGTTGCTTTCGCGGGCGGTTTCTTCCACGATTGCGAAAAACACCGAGCCGCGAACAAATCGCCTCGGGTTTGGGGGAATCCGTCCTATGCCTGCCTTCCGCCTGATCGACGCCAAGCTGCCTGACTTCGGCATTCCAGCAACGCGTCCGGAACTCGACCGTTCCGTCTATCTTGCCCGCTTCGCCGCCCTCGGCCGGGCACGTCGTGCCGCCGGGCTCGATGCGCTGGTCGTCTATGCCGACCGCGAGCACTCGGCGAACCTCTGCTACATCACCGGTTTCGATCCGCGCTTCGAGGAAGCGCTGCTGCTGATCGCTCCTGACGCCACCCCGACCCTGCTGGCTGGCCCCGAGAATCTCGGTCGCGCCGCCAATGCCGCGATCGAGGTCGAGGCGCGTCTCTACCCCCCTTTCGGGCTGCTTGGGCAGGACCGCACCAAGACCCCCGCGCTGGCCGAGGTGCTGCGCAACGCCGGCATCGCAGCGAACCAGCGTGTCGGCGTGCTCGGCTGGAAGTACTTTGGGCCCGATGAGGCGGCCAAGCCCGAGGCCTGGCTCGAGACGCCATCCTACATCGTCGACACGTTGCGCCAGATCGTCGGCGCCGACGGCCGAGTGGTGAATGCCAATGCCTTGCTGATGCACTCCGTGACTGGCCTCCGCGCCGTCAACGAGATCGTACAGCTCGCCCAGTTCGAGTTCGGCGCCGTCGCCTGTTCCGAAGCGGTCAAGGCGGTGATTGCCAATGTGCAGCCCGGGATGAGCGAGTTCGAAGCGGTGCAGCAGATGCGCCTTGGCGTGCTGCCGCACTCCTGCCACACCATGTTCTCGTCGGGCGACAAGCTGGTCGGACTTAACAGTCCGTCGGGCAAGAAGCTCAAGAAGGGCGACCCGATGACCTCGGCGGTCGGCTACTGGGGTGGCCTGTCGAGCCGCATGGGCTGGCTGGTCGAGGATGAGTCGGAGCTTCCAGCCAATGTCCGCGACTATGTCGACCGCCTCGCCGGCCCATACTTCGCCTGCGCTGCGGAATGGTACGAGACCATCGGCATCGGCGTCACCGGCGGCGAACTCGACGCGCTGGCGCGCCGGCACCTCGATACGCCGTTCTTCAAGCTGGTGCTCAACCCGGGCCACCTGATTCACCTCGACGAGTGGATGAACACTCAGGTCTATCCCGGCTCGAAGGAACCCTTCCTGTCGGGTCAGGCGGTGCAGTGCGATATCATCCCGGCGGCCGGTCCGCCCTATTGCGGCGCCAACATCGAGGATGGCATCGCGCTGCTCGACGAGCGGGGCAGGGCCGAGCTGAAGGTGGATTTCCCCGATGTCTGGGGCCGCATCGAAGCGCGCCGGGCCTTCATGGGCGACGTGCTCGGCATTCGGCTGAAGCCGGAGGTGTTGCCGCTCTCCAACCTCGCCGGCGCGATGCCACCCTACTGGCTGTCACCGAACCGTATCGTTTCCAAAGCGTGATGTGATCGTGCGCGCTCACTTGCCAATCTTGCGCGCGCCGATTATCTCGTTTGCCATCGACATTTGGCTGACTTCCGGCCGTATGCCCCCGCTCTCGGTCAGGCGCACGATAGGACTTCCAAAATTCGACTGACCGGGCAGGGTGATCGCATGTCGTTCTGTCCACCACATCACTGCGAAGAGGGACTCCCCCGATGGAAAAGGGCACCGTCAAATTCTACAACGATCAGAAGGGCTACGGCTTCATTCAGCCTGACAGCGGCGCGAAGGACGTGTTCGTGCACGCCACCGCTCTGCAGCGCGCTGGCCTGACTGGCCTGAGCGAAGGCCAGAAGGTCTCGTTCGAGACCGGCGAAGACCGCCGCACCGGCAAGATCGCCGTCACCGAGATTTCGGCCGCCTGATCTGGCGTAGAAATTGAGTTGAAAGGCCGGGTACCGCAAGGTGCCCGGCCTTTCTCTTTCAGGCCGCCGCCCACGGGCTGTAGCTGCCGACGCTCCACAGGTGCCCCTCGGGGTCGAGGCAGGCGAAGCCCCGGCCGCCGTAACTCTCGGTGCGAATCTCGCGGACGATCTCGGCGCCGTTTGCCTTGGCCTTCTCATAGACCCCGTCCACATCGTCGACGATCACGTAAGGACTCTGCGTCGTGCCGCCCAGCTTGTCGGGTGTCGAGATGGCGCGGCCGAACTCGGTGTGCGGATGCGGCGAGCCCAGCATGATCATGCCGTCGCCGAGCCGCAGTTCGGCATGCGAGATGCCGCCATTGCCGTCGCTGTTGATCTCGTGCCGGACGAAGCCGAAATTCTCGCACAGCCAGTCGATCATGGCGGGTGCGTCCTCATAGGTGAGGCAGGGGATAACGGTGGAAGCCATTTTCATCTCCGTTGCTCCGGTGAGTCTGGCCCCTGCGCCTGCGTCGGTCTTGGAGATTTGTTACCTCGGCGGCGCCAGCACGCTTCCATCCGGCAGGCTGGCGCGCAGCAGGGCGGTTGGCGATTGGCCGCTCATCGAGCGGAACTCGCCGTTGAAGTGCGACTGGTCGGCATAGCCGCAGGCATAAGCGAGATCGGCCAGCGACTGCACCCGGCCGGAGCGCAGGCCCGCGAGCGCGGACTCGAACCTGAGCAGCCGTGCCACCGTCTTCGGTGCCATACCGATCTCTCGCTGGAACAGCGTGCCGAGGTGCTTGCGGCTGATATCGAGCCTCGCCGCCAGCGCGCTGATATCGAGGTTTCCACCGGCCGCGACGAGTTGCGCATAGCCGGCCTCGACCAGCGGTGTCGGCGACGCGTTGCGGTCGAGCCGCTCGAGCAGGTAGCGCTCGATGATGGCGAAGCGCTGCGACCAGCCGACGGCATGCGCCAGCCGATCCTCGAGCCTACGGAACGCCGCCCCGAGCACCGCGTCGGCCGGCACCACCAATCCGGCGATCTCGTAGAGATCGAGGCCGAGGATGCGGCGGGCGCCGAGCGGGGTGAAGTTGACCTGCATGCAGAAGGCGTGGCCCGGCGAGCCGACCAGCGTCGGCTGATCAGTGAGGCCGGCGATAAACCCCTGTCCCAGCCGCACGCTTTCCGCGCCATCATCAGCGAAGACGCTGAAGTGATGCTCGAACACCAGGATTAGCGGGATGCCCGAGAATGGCAGCTCACGCCGCACCAGCGGCGCGCCGCCGGTCTCGACATAGCCCTCGAGTTCGATGACGTGTGGTTGCAACAGCGCGGCAGGCCGCTTGCGCCACAGCGTCCAGCGGCCATGTTCCGATGCGTGATCGAACCTGTCGATGCCGGCCAGCTCGTCCATCCGGCAACTCTAGCTCTTCAGATCGTGAGGCAAAACCTCACTTCTTGCCGCTGCCGGCCTCGCCCCAGGTGATCAGCCGGGCGCTGCGATGGCCGGTGAGGTAGATCCACAGCCAGCTGATCGCCACCGAGATGCGGTTCTTGAGCCCGATCAGGAAGTAGATATGGGCAAGTCCCCAGGTCCACCAGCCGATCCAGCCGGTGAGCTGGAGCCAGCCGAAGTCGATCAGCGCGGCGCTCTTGCCCACCGTGGCGATGTCGCCCAGATGCTTGTAGCGGAACGGGCCGACCGTCTGTCCCGAGAGTCGGGCGCGGATCACCGAGGCTGCATATTTGCCGCCTTGCTTGGCCGCGTCGCCGATCCCCGGCACCGGCTTGCCGTTCGGCGCCAATACCGTGACCGTGTCACCGATGGCGAAGATATTCGGGCTGCCGGGAACGGTGAGGTCGGGTTCGACCTTGATCCGTCCGGCGCGATCCGCCTCGACCCCCAGCCACTTGGCCGCCGGCGAGGCCAGCACGCCAGCCGCCCAGATGATGGTGTTGGCTCGCAGCTCCTGAGCGTCGAAACGCACCGTGTCGGCCGTCACCTCGGTGACCGGCTGGCCCAGCATCACCTCGACGCCGAGCTTTTCCAGGGCCGATTTGGCATAGGCCGAGAGGTTTTCGCGGAAGTTGGCCAAGACTCGCGGCCCCGCCTCGATCAGGACGACGCGAGCCTCTTCCGGCTTGATCGAGCGGAATTCGTGCTTCAGCGAGGTGTGCGCCAGCTCGATCACTGCGCCGGCCAGTTCCACGCCCGTCGGGCCAGCGCCGATGATGGCGAAGGTCAGCAGCGCCTTGCGCTTGTCCGCATCGGTCTCGCGCTCCGCCGCCTCGAAGGCCAGCAGCAGCCGGCGCCGCATCGCGGTCGCGTCTTCGAGTGTCTTGAGGCCAGGGGCGAACGGCTCCCAGTCGTCATGGCCGAAATAGGCATGCCGGGCGCCGGTGGCGATGATCAGGCTGTCATACGGCACCCGCCCGCCATCTTCGAGCTCGACCAGCTGCGCCGCCTTGTCGATGCCGGTGACATTGCCGAGCAGCGTCGTCACCTCCGGCCGATGCTTGACCAGCATGCGGATCGGCCAGGCGATCTCCGATGGGCTGAGGGCCGTCGTCGCCACCTGGTAGAGTAGCGGCTGGAACAGGTGATGGTTGCGCCGGTCGATGACGGTGATGTCGACATCGGCGCCCTTGAGCCTCTGGATGGCAGCCAGGCCGCCAAACCCGCCGCCGATCACGACGACCCGATGTCGTTGAGCCGAGTTGGTCATTTCAAACCCCACTTGCAGTGCCCGCACTGCATGTAGGTCTTTGATCCGTAATGCTCAATGAACGGCGGCCGCGCCGGGCGCAGGCCTCACATGCGTTGAGGGCACACAAGCGGGATAAGAGAGAACGGAGGGAGCCTTGCACGGTCATGCATGGGGTAAGGCTCCCTCCGGCCGGCGCTCTTCGCGCCATGCCCCGCCGCAAACGGCGGGGGAGTCTGCTAAGCCACTGAGCCGTCGAAATCGCGGCGCGCCGCCTCGATGCTCTGCTGGTTGCGCACCGCGAACGAGCCGAGCGGACGGACGCTGGCGGCGAAGTCGCGGCCGAGTTCGGTCAGCTCGTACTCCACCCGCGGCGGGATGGTGGCGAAGGCGGCGCGCGCCGCAAAGCCGTGACGCTGCAGGTTCCGCAGTGTCTGCGTCAGCTGCTTTTGCGAGATGCCGTCAACGGCACGCGAAATCTCGTTGAACCGCAGCTTGCCGTCCCGCATCACCGACAGCACGTCGACGGTCCAGCGGGCGCCGGCGAGATCGAGGAGGTCGTGAACAATCTCAAACTGGTTGGCCATGTCGTAATACCCTGTAGTTGTGGTGGTCCACCCGGCCGCGTACGGCCGGGCTTGGTCGTTACTCGCCCATGGCGTGGGCGCGCTCTTCCGCCGTCATCGGCTTGGCTGCCTTCGGCCGGCGGAGCAGGAAGACGATCGGCAGCGACACGAAGGTCAGGATCATCATCAGGTGGAAGTCGTCGAGGAAGGCGAGCATCGCCGCCTGCTGCGTGATCATCCCGTGGATCGTGCCGACGACATTGGCGAAGCCGCCATAGGCCGCCGCGAAGTCGCGCAGCGGGCCGGAGTCCAGCGTGATCCGTTCTGCCAGTTCGCCATAGTTCACCACCTGCATCTGCGCGAGGATGGTGGTCACCACCGAGATGCCGACACCCTGGCCGACATTGCGGATCAGGCTGAACATCGCCGTCGCATCGACCCGGTACTTCGCATTGATGGTGGCGAAGGCCAGCGAGTTGAGCGGCACGAACACAAAGCCCATGCCGATGCCCTGCAGGAACCCTGAGATGAGGATCGGCCCCGAGCCCATGACGATGTCGAACTCGGTCATCATGTAGAGCGAGTAGCCCATCAGCAGGGTGCCGCCGACCACCAGGAGGCGCGGGTCGTACTTCGACACCAGCCGGCCGACGACGATCATCGACACCATCGTGCCGATGCCGCGCGGCCCCATTAAGAGGCCTGTCTCGATCACCGGAAAGCCCATCAGGTTCTGCAACATCGGCGGCAGCAGCGCGAGGCCCGAGAACAGCGTGATGCCGGTAATGAAGATCAGCACCAGCCCGGTGACCAGGTTCCTGTCCTTGAACATGGCCATGTCCATGAACGGGTTCTCGGCCGTCAGGCAATGGACGATGAACACCCACAGGCCCGAAATGGCGAGCAGCAAATAGAGCCAGATCTCGGCCGAGTCGAACCAGCCGACGCCCTGGCCGCGATCGAGCAGCATCTGCAGCGATGCCACCGCCAGCGCCAGCATGCCGAAGCCGAAGAAATCGAACTTGCGGATCTTGATCACGGTGTTCGGCATCAGCGCCGCCAGCATGAAGAAGGCGACGATCCCGACCGGCAGGTTGACGAGGAACACGGCGCGCCAGTTGAACGTCTCGGTCAGCCAGCCACCCAGCGTCGGCCCGATGATTGGCCCGAACATGATGCCGGCGCCGAAGATCGCCATCGCCTGCCCGAGCTGTTCGCGCGGGTTGATGTCCATCATCGTCGCCTGGGCCAGCGGCACCAGCATGGCGCCGCAGACGCCCTGGATGACGCGGAACGCCACCATCTGCGCGAGGTTGGTGGCAATACCGCAGAGCAGCGACGCCGCGGTAAAGCCGACCACCGCCGCGAGCAGCAGGTTGCGCCGACCGAAGCGGTCGGAGAACCAGCCGGTCAGCGGCGTCGCGATGGCCGCGGCGACGATATAGGAGGTCAGTACCCAGTTGATCTCGTCCTGCGACGCGCCGAGGCTGGCGCGCATATGGGGCAGGGCGACGTTGGCAATCGTGGTGTCGAGCACCTGCATGATCACCGCCACCATGATGGCGGCGGTGAGCAGGCCCTTGTTCTTGACGACGACCGTAGGGACTGAAACGGCGGCAGCGGCGGCGGCCATGTTAGAGCGCCTTCTGGCTTTCGGCAGCCTCTGCCCCGGCGGGCTTGGTGTCGACGTTGACAGTGGCGCTCATGCCGGCCCGGAGCAGGTCGGTGCCCGTATCGCAGGCGATGTTGACCGGCACGCGCTGCGTGACCTTCACCCAGTTGCCGGTGGCGTTCTGCGCCGGGATCAGCGCGAACTCTGCGCCGGTCGCCGCACCGATCGAGGCGACCTGGCATTCGATCGCGAGACCCGGATAGGCGTCGACCTTCACCTCGGCCGGCATGCCGACGGCCAGCGTGGTCAGCTGCGTTTCCTTGAAGTTGGCTTCGACCCAGGTGTCGCCGGTCTCGACCAGCGTCGCGATGGTCGATCCCGTATTGATGAACTGGCCGACATTGAGGCTCGCGACCTGGCTGACGATCCCATTCGCCGGCGCGAGCACCGTGCTCTTGTCGAGGTTGCGCTGGGCGTTGTCGCGCGCCGCGAGGGCCGCACGCACCGCCGGGTGGTCGTCGGTCTTGATGCTGGGGTCGCCGCCGAGCGCTGCCGTGGCATTGGCCACGTCCTGCTGCTCGAGCGCCACATTGCTTTGGGCCTGCTGCAGCGCCAGCCGTGAGTCATCGAGCGCCGACTCGGCCGAAATTCCTTGCTTCTGCAGGTTGGAAGCGCGGTCCCATTCCTTCTGCCGGATGGCGAGCGTAGCGTTGGCGGCGTCGAGTTTGGCGCTGGCGATCGAGTAGCCGACGCGCAACTGTTCGACATTCACCCGTGCCGTGGCGAGCGCCGCGTCGGCCTGGCTGAGCGCGATGCGATAGGGCTCGGGGTCGATGGCGAACAGCGCGTCGCCGGCCTTCACCGACTGGTTGTCCTTGACTGCCACCGAGACGATGCGGCCCGCCACGTCCGACGAGATCGACACCTTGGGCTGCTGCACATAGGCATTGTCGGTTTCGACATAGCGCCCGCCCGTCAGCCAGAAATAGCCGCCACCCACCGCAAGCACCACCGGCACGGCCAGCATCAGCGCCAGCCGTCGACCGGAGCGCTTCTTCTTGGCCGGAGCTTCAGGCGCCGCGGCAGCTGTGGCCTCGGGCTTGCTGGCTTCAACGGCTGACGTGGTGACGGGCTTGGCTTCGCCGGGAGCAGGGGGCGTGACACGGGCGTTCATAATCAGACTTCCTCCAGATCGGCCGTCTGGCCGGAAAGGTTTTCGCGCATCTTCGAGAGCGCAGTGATCACTGTCTGCCGTTCCTCGGGGGAGACCCCCTCGAGCGCGGCCTCATACATCGCCAGCCCGACTTTCCGGGCGGTGGTGAAAATCTCCTCGCCCTCGGCGGTCAGCCGGGCGAGCTTGGCGCGGCTGTCGGTGGGGTCGGGATAGCGGTCGAGCAGGCCGCGCTTTTCCAGCCGGTCGAGCACGCCCGATACCGTCATCGGGTCGGTGTCGGTTGCCGCCGCGAGCGCCACCTGGGTGATGCCCTCGTTGATCGCCACCTGCGCCAGCACCCGCCACTGCGGCAGCGTAATGCCGTGGACGCGCGCCTCTTCCTCGAAGCGCCGCTTCATCAGCCGGGCTACTTCGTGGATCAGGTAGCCCATCGGGGCCTGGTGCTTGTACGTCTGGTTGGATTTCATAAGCGCACATATAATAAGCGCACATACGAAGTCAACGAACGGAACTATTAGAAACCAAGCTAAATCTGCATGGCTGGCATTTTTGCGCCGCATGCCCTATCTCCCGGCCATGGCACACGACCTCGCAACCGCCCGCCGCTTCTCGGTGGCCCCGATGATGGATTGGACTGACCGTCACTGTCGGGTCCTGCATCGGCTGCTCACCTCCGAGGCGCTGCTGTTCACCGAGATGGTGACCAGCGCGGCAGTGGTGCACGGCCCGCGCGAGCGGCTGCTGGGCTTCGACCAGGTCGAGCAGCCGGTGGCGCTGCAGCTCGGCGGTTCCGATCCGAAGGAGCTGGCCGAAGCCACCCGTATCGCCAGCGAGTTCGGCTATCGCGAGATCAACCTCAATGTCGGCTGCCCGTCCGATCGGGTGCAGTCGGGCCGTTTCGGTGCCTGCCTGATGGCCGAGCCGGAACTCGTCGCCGAGTGCGTCCGCGCGATGCGCGATGCCACCGACCTGCCGGTAACGGTCAAATGCCGTATCGGCATCGACGACCAGGACACCGAGGAGAGCCTCGATCGCTTTGCTGACGTCATGGTGGCGGCCGGGGTCGATGCGCTCTATGTGCACGCCCGCAAGGCCTGGCTCAAGGGCCTCAGCCCCAAGGAAAACCGCGAGATCCCGCCGCTCGACTACCCGCGGGTCTATCGCCTCGCCCAGCGTCTCGGGCCGCTTCCAGTAATGATCAACGGCGGCATCAAGACCATCAAGGAAGCCGAAGCGCATATGGCGCACATGTCCGGCGTCATGCTCGGCCGCGTCGCCTACCATGAGCCGATGCTGCTGAGCCTGGTCGACGAGCGCTTCTTCGGCGCGCCGAAGAAATCGATCGAGCTGCGCGATGTGATGGTCGCGATGGCCGACTACGCCGAGCGCGAGATCGGCAAGGGGGCGCGGCTCAACAACATCACCCGCCACATGCTGGGCCTCGCCAACGCCCGCGCCGGCGCCCGCACCTTCCGTCAGATCTTGAGCGTCGACGCGGCGAAGCGCGGCGCTGGTCCGGAAGTGATCATGCGGGCGTTCGACGCGCTCGAGCCGGAACTGCAGCTGGCGGTTTAGTGGCGATTGTCCCCGTGGGGCGACCCCTCATCCGGGCTTCGCCCACCTTCTCCCACAAGGGGAGAAGGCCATCCCACCGACATCGCAGTCGGGCCTTCTCCCTTGATGGGAGAAGGTGCCCGAAAGGGCGGATGAAGGTGGGGTCGCTTGCTCAGCTTCACCCCTTCTCCTTCCAGAAATCCGCTTGCAGCTGCGCCGCTTCCTCCGCCAGCAACGGTCCGACGATCTCGGTCGGCCGCTGCCCGGCCTCGAACACGATATGGCACGGCAGATCCAGCGTCGGGTTTTCCTCGTGCGCACCAGTCTGCGCCTTCAGGTCGCGCTCGGTCTGGCCGAACACCACCCGGCCAATGCCGGCCCAATAGATGGCGCCGGAGCACATGGCGCAGGGCTCGGCCGAGGTGTAGAGCGTGCAGTCCTTCAGCTCTTCGAGGCTGAGGTTCTTGGCCGCCCACGAAGCCAGCAGCTTTTCGGCATGCGCGGTGCGGTCGCCACCTTCCGAACTGTAGCCGTTCCCCTGTTCACGCAGCACCTTGCCGGCTTTGTCCGCCAGGAGGGAGCCGAACGGATGGTCGCCGCCATCGCGCGAGCGTTTGGCGACGGCAAAGGATTGGCGCAGCAGGGCTTCGTCATAGCTACGTTGTGGCATCGAGGTCTCCGTGATCCGAGGAGACTATGCCCCAGCGCTGCTCAGTCGACCAGTTCCAGCGCGTTGCCGCTCACCGCATAGCGGCTGAGCGTGCCGAGGAAGGTCATGCCGAGCAGACTCTGCTCCAGAGCGCCCTGTTCGGCGATGAAGGCGCGCACATTGTTGCGCACGATCCCACCCACCTCGACCTGGTCGAGCGTCACCGCCGCCGCCTTGCCGGTGCCGTTGGCGGTGGAGACCGAGATATCGTAGCGCAGTGTCTCCGTGGCGTAGCCGGCCTTCTGCGCGTCATCATGCGTCAGCACCACGGCGCTCGCGCCGGTGTCGAAGATGGTCCGGATGTCCGAGCCGTTGATGGTGGCGTTGATCTGGAAGTGCCCGTCGCGACCGCCGCGGAAGGTGGCGCTGCCACGTTCGCCGTCGACCACCGCGATCCCCGGCATCAGCTCGCCGAACACGCGTGATGCCACCAGGGTCAGGTCGTCGCGATAGGTGTAGCCGACCAGCACCACGCCGAAGATACCGGCCCACAGCACCAGGTTGCCGAACAGCTCGGAAAACTTGTAGCGCCGCGAGAACAGCCCGCCGGCGATAAAGATCAGGATCACCACCAGCGGCAGCAACTGCCCGAGCTGGTTCTGCGTGAGGCCAACCATCGACCCGGCGTCGGCGCTGACCAGCAGGGCCAGGCCGATGGCGATGACGAGGGCGAAACCGATGAACAGCATGCAGATCCCTTAGCTGACGCACTCCACGAATGGGGAGCCCCAGTCGCAATTCAAGCACCGCGCCGGCCGGAGAACAGTGAACTCTGCTCGACCAGCCCGTCGCCGACGATATCGAAGAAGGCCCTGACTCGCGCCGTCTTCCTGAGGTCAGCATGGGTGACGATCCACAGCTCGCGTGTCAACTCGATGACCGGCCCGGCGGCGGCGCGCATGAGGTCCGGCTCGATGTCGCCGAGGTAGCAGGGCAGCATCGCATAGCCGATTCCGGCCTTGGCGGCGGTGAACTGGTTGATCAGGCTGTTGGCGCGATAGACGATATGACGCGGCTCGATGTTCTCTCCCAGCCAGTCGGCCGCCGCGATTCCCGTCACCTCGGCGCCCCAGCCGATGAAGTTGCGCCCGGCAATATCGTCCAGCGGCCCGAGCGATGGCGCGCCATAAATGGCCCAGGCAATGTCGGCGAGCTTGCGTCCGAACAGGTCCGGCTCCTTGGGCCGCGTCACCCTGAGGGCAATGTCCGCCTCGCGCCGGCTGAGGCTCAGCACCCGGTTGTCGACGACGAGTTCGACCACGATCCCCGGATGCGCCACGCGGAACTGCGCCAGCTGCTCGGTCAACACGCTATAGGCCAGCGTTTCGGACGAGGTGACGCGCAGCGCCCCAACCAGCCGCTGGTCCCGGCCCCCGACCTCGCGGCTCAGGGCATCCGCCTCGGTCTCCACCCGCTCGGCGGTGGTGGCGACCCGCTCGCCCTCGGTCGTTGTCTGGTAGACGCCGCCCGGCAGTCGCTCGAACAGCCGCACCCCGAGCTTTTCCTCCAGCGTATTGAGACGCCGGAAGGCGGTGGAATGGTTGACGCCGAGCGCCGTGGCGCCGCCGCCGAGGGTGCCGGCCCGCGCGATGGCGAGCACCAGCTTCAGGTCGTTCCAGTTTTCCATCTCGCCGACATAGCAGCTTTCGTGTTTGCAATCATGCAAATGCTGATGGCGAAATCACCATTCGCCTTTCGCAGGTGCGGCGACTAGCTCTTCGGCATCACCAACCGGAGAGACTGAAATGCAGCTCTACTACCACCCCTACGGATGCTCGCTCGCCCCGGCAATTGCCGCGGCCGAAGCCGGGATCGCGCTGGACCTCGTCTATGTCGACATCATCGGCGAACCGCACACCCTGGCCGATGGCCTGCTCTATACCGAGATCAACGCCCGCAACTATGTGCCGCTGCTCGGGCTCGACGACGGCACCGAGGTCAGCGAGGCCGGGATCATCCTGCAATATCTCGCCGACCTGAATCCGGCGGCCGGGCTGGCGCCCGCACAGGGTACGACCGAGCGGCGGGAACTCAACCAGTGGCTGACCTTCCTCGGCACCGAACTGCACAAGACCTACTCGCCCTGGTTGTTCCACCCCGAGGTCGGGGAACTGGCGCAGGACTATGCCCGCAAGCGCGTCGCCGCCCGCTACGCCATTGTCGAGCACCAGCTCGAGGGCAGAGCGTGGCTCCTGGGCGACTACACCGTCGCCGACGCTTACCTGTTCGTGATGGCCAACTGGGCCGCGGCGGCGAAGACACCGCTGACCGACTTCCCCAACATCCGCGCCTGGTTCGAGCGGATGAAGGCTCGCCCGCAGGTTCGCGCCGCGCTGAAGATGCATTCGGCCAGCCCGGCTGCGCAGGCCGCGTAACGCCGCCTCGCACGGAGACTTCGCTCCCCTCCCCTCAAGGGGGAGGGGAGCTAGACGAACACCAGCAGCACGGTCAGCACGGCGACCTCGATCAGCGCCTGCAGCGCCCCGATCAGGTCGCCGGTCTGTCCGCCGATCAGTTTGCGGCAGACCCACACCCACGCCGCCGCGACGCCTGCCGCCGCGGCGAGCGACAGGATCACCGCGACGACGCTGGTGAACGGTGCGGCGAGGACGAATGCCAGCAGCACCGCAAATCCCATGCCCCCGAAGAACGCTTTCCGCGACACCCGTCCGACTGAGGCCGACGCCCCACCCTCGCGGGCATTGGGCAGCGCGACGCTTACCCACAACGACGCCGAGCGCCCGATCACCGTCGAAGCCAGCCAGATCGCACCGGCGGCGAGCGGATTGTACGCCGCTACCGCGCCGATCGCCGTCACCCGCAGC
This sequence comes from Devosia sp. LjRoot16, assembly GCF_964252795.1. NCBI lineage: Bacteria > Pseudomonadati > Pseudomonadota > Alphaproteobacteria > Hyphomicrobiales > Devosiaceae > Devosia > Devosia sp. LjRoot16. The sequence goes on along the minus strand of NZ_CAXUPH020000004.1, from coordinate 189,221 downwards.
AGCAGGTAAAGCCCGATCGCCGCCACTCCATAAGTGCCGTGCCGGCTGTCCTTCATGATCTCGAGCCGCCGCTCGATCGTCGCTCCGCCGATCAGCCCGTCGGCGCTGTCGGCCAACGCGTCGTCGGCCATTGCGCCGGTGGCGACCAGCATCGCGGCGACCCCCAGCGTCGCTGCGAAATAGCTCGGCACCCCGAGCCAGGCGGCAATCATCATCAGCAATGCCGGCAGGAACCCGATGGCGACGCTGGTGAAGCTGAGCCCCACCGCGATGCGGTTGAGGTTCGGTTTCTCGAACGGGCTGTCGCCGGTCGGCAGCCGCGAGAAGAACCTGAGCCCCATGATTAGGTCATCCGCCAGGCGCCAGCCATAGGCTTCGGGCTGCGGCGGCTGAGGCTCCGCGCCCGGGCGATGGTTGTCCTGCCGCGGGGGCGTCCGAGGCGCGTCGTCGCTCACTTGCAGTTCCCTTGCCATGGGTCGATGCTCGCTTGTCCTTCAGCCGAGGGGGCAATGCAAGGTGAGTGCCACTGAGTTCGAACTGGTGTCGCATTGGCGGATTGCTGCGCCGTTGGATCGAGTCTGGCCCGAGATTGTCGATGTCGATGCCTGGCCCTCGTGGTGGCGCGCCGTCCGCAAGGTGGAGCGGCTCCGCGACGGCGATGCCGGTGGTGTCGGGGCGCTCCGCCGTCTGACCTGGGCGACGGCGCTGCCCTACAGCATCACCTTCGATGTCCTTTCGACCCGTATCGAGCCGATGCATCTGATCGAGGGCCGGGCCAGCGGCGAGCTCAGCGGCGTGGGCCTCTGGACCCTGCTTGCCGACGGAGCAGGAACGGCAGTGCGCTACGATTGGCGCGTCGACCTGGGCAAGCCCTGGATGCGAACCCTGGCGCCGGTGCTGCGTCCGGTCTTTGCCTGGAACCACAACGTCCTGATGGGCTGGGGCGAGGCCGATCTCAAGGCCCGGCTGGGCATCGGCTGAGCTCCGGGTCAGTATTGCTGATCCCGATCGCGCTGGACTCTTGGGGCCGGACTCGCCCATGAGTGGCGTCCCCGAGCCGGAGCCGAAATTGCCGTCCCCCTTCGCCGATATCATTGACCTCCTGCACATCGCACCCTCGGGTGATGAAAGCGCGGTCGCTGCCATCCGCCAGCGTGATCGCCAGCTTACCAAGCCGCCCGGCTCGCTCGGCGAACTCGAGCAACTGGTCGAGTTCCTCGGCCGCTGGCAGGGTAAGTCGAAGCCCACCCTGGACAACCCGATGGTCGCGATCTTCGCCGCCAATCACGGCGTCACCGACCAGGGCGTCTCCGCCTTTCCGCGCGAAGTGACGGCGCAGATGGTCGCCAACTTCACCGCCGGCGGCGCTGCCATCAGCCAGATCTGCGCGCTGCATGAGCTGAACCTGCGCATCTTCGAGCTGGCGCTGGAACTGCCCACCGGCGACATCACCCGTACCGCCGCAATGGACGATCGCATGTGCGCCGCCACCGTCGCCTATGGCATGGAAGCGGTAGCCGGTAAGCCCGATCTGCTCGCCATTGGCGAGATGGGCATTGGCAACACCACCGTTGCCGCCGCCATCTACGCTGCACTGTTCGGCGGCACCGGTGCCGATTGGGTCGGCCGCGGCACCGGCGTCGACGATGCCGGCCTCGCCCGCAAGGCCGATGCCGTCGATCGCGCCCTGGCGCTGCACCGTGACGCGCTGACCGATCCGCTCGCCATCCTCGCCCGGCTCGGCGGCCGTGAGATTGCCGCCATGCTCGGCGCCATCATCTCGACCCGCCAGCAGAAGATCCCGGTGATCGTCGATGGCTTCGTCGCCACCGCCGCAGCCGCCATCGCGCAGGCGGTGAACCCGGAGGCGATCGAGCACTGTATCTTCGGGCACCTGTCGGGCGAGCACGCCCACGCCCGTGCACTCGAGGCGATGGGCAAGCGCCCGTTGCTCAACCTCGGCATGCGGCTGGGGGAGGGGAGCGGCGCAGCGCTGGCCGCCGTGCTTGCTAAGACCGCGCTCCACCTCCACAACAACATGGCCACTTTCGGCAGCGCCGGGGTCAGCGACAAGAACTGACCCGGGGTCAGCGACAAGAACTGACCCCGGGGGCAGCGACAAGGAGAGCTAGGCGATGATCGTGGCCGGTGCGGAGGCAACCATTGACCTCGCTACTGGCCATTTCGTCAGCCTGCTGCAGCGCAACACCGCCGACCTGATCACCGGCCTCCATCTCATCGGCTCCATCGCCGACGGCGACTTCCGTCCGGCCATGAGCGACCTTGATTTCGTTGCCGTGCTGTCGCGCCCGCTGACCGACGAGGATGCCGAGGCGCTGGTGCTGGTTCACCGCAGCTACCGCACCGATCCGACCCTGCCGAACCTTGACGGCATCTGGCTCACCGAAGCCGAGCTCGGCGCCGGCCCCGACCCCATTGACGATGGCCCGACCTCGCAGCAGGGCGATTTCGTCATCGCGGCCCGGGGCAACCGCAACCCGGTCACCTGGCACGCGCTGCCTGGTGCGGTGACCCTGGTCGGCGAACTTGATCGCTCGGCCCTGTGGCAGGATCGCGCGCACCTGGTGAGCTGGGTCCGCGACAATGCGGCCACCTACTGGCGCCGTTGGCTGGCGCGGGCTTCCGGGATCTCGCCCGCCATGCTCGGCCGCGCCGCCCCGATGTGGGGCGTGCTCGGCATCAGCCGGCTGGCCTACACTGGGGTCACCGGCGAGATCGCTTCGAAGTCCGCCGCCGGCGAATGGGCGCTGACAGCGTTCGAGCCGCGCTGGCGCCCGATCATCGAGGAAGCATTGGCTTATCGCCGCGGCCAGCCGTCGAACTACGGCAATCCGTTCGCCAGGCGCAGAGATACGTTGGCCTTCGTCGAGATGGCGATCGGCGAGACCGTGGCCTGACGAAGCTGCATGCTCGATGCCTCATCTCCCCCGCAAGGAGGGAGATGAGGCCGGTACCTGCAGCCACCCTCAGCTCGCTTCGGAGTAGATCCGCAACCGCGGCTTCTTTTCCACCACCGGCGCCAGCGCGTCCATGACACGGGCCCGCGGGAATGTCGCGATCACTTCGGTGCCGAAGCGGAGTTTTGAGAACAGGTCGAACCGGCCCTGGTGCAATTCCATGATCTTCTGCACGATGGGCAGGCCGAGGCCCGCCCCCTGTTCCGCCGTCTTCTGCGCCAGCGAACCCTGGCCGAACGAGCTCAGCACCGTCTCGATCTCGCTCTCCGGGATGCCCGGGCCGTTGTCGCGCACGCTGATCAATTGGCCGCCATCGCCCGAACGCGTCACCATCAGGTGCACCTTGCCCGATTGGGGGGTGAACTTGATGGCATTGGAGAGCAGGTTCAATACCACCTGGCGGATCGCCCGCTCATCGCCCCACAGCTTGGGCAGGTTGTGTGCATAGCTGACACTGAGTTCGATGCCCTTGCCCTTGGCGCGGATCTCGACCATACGCCGGCAATCTTCGGCGATGTCGATCAGCGACACCGCTTCCTCGTTGAGGTCGTACTTGCCCGCCTCGATGCGGCTCAGATCCAGCAACTCGTTGATCAGGTTGAGCAGGTGCTGGCCCGAGGAGTGAATGTCCCCGGCATATTCCTTGTATTGCGGCACGTTGTGCGCCCCGAGCAGCTCGGACTGCAGCACCTCCGAAAAGCCGATGATGGCGTTGAGCGGCGTGCGCAGCTCGTGGCTCATCGTGGCGAGGAACTGCGACTTGGCGATGTTCGCCTGCTCGGCATGCCGCCGGGCTTCATCGCTCATCTCGCGCGCTTCCTCGAGTTCGTTGATCAGCGCGTCCTTCTCCGACTGGTGCTCGATGGTCTCGAGCTCCGAGGCGTAGAGCTGCTTGGCGAGGTAGACAAAGAACATCTCGCCGCCCACCACCACCGCGGCCAGCGCCCAATTGAGCGTTCCTCCCGCCAGCAGCAAGGTGATGGTCACGGTGGCCGCTGCGGGGAGGGTGCTCATCAGCGTTGCACCGGGCAGGGTGCGTGTCGCCACCGCATTGGCGGCGATGCCAACCAGCGCGATTGCAAACATCGCCACCAGCAGCGCCATCCGATCTTCAGCCACCAGGGTGAACAGCGCCAGCAGCGCCCACGCGATGCCGTTGACCAGCTCTGCCGCGATGAACGTCGTGGTCCAGCGGCCGGCATTGAACTTGGCGGGGTCCTCGGTCTTCAGCCGCCGGCACAGCCAGATCACTGCGAGATTGGCGACGATCACCAGCGCTGCCCATCCGGCCGCCGCCAATGGCGGAACCCACAGGCTCGAGAACAGCGCGAGAATGAGAACCAGCGCCGGTACTGCGAGGAGCCCGCCGAGCCGCGAGCTGGCATATTCGTCGAGCAGTTCGAAATCGAAGGAAGCGCGGGTGCCGGAACTGGAGGTGAGGCGCTGTCGCGCGTCGAACACCGCCCGCTGCGAGTTGCGACGAAGCTCGCGGCCCATCTGGGCGCGCACGTCCTGATCGTGCATCGCGGGCTTCAACGACATTTACGCAGTACTCGACTAAACACTACGAACAGGAAACGCGTTCGTTACGCTTGTGCAAAAACCCTTAGCCTCGCATGGTTAAGTTAGGGTGAAGGGCGGGGGCTCGGGATGGGAAAAGCCCGTGGCGAGAAGCAGTTGCAGCCGACCCTCCACCGGGCCATGCCCGCCTGGGCGAACGGCCGCCGCAACCCGCTGCCTCGCCGTCGCAGGTTTCGTTGGCGCAGCTGGCTGGTCATTCTCGCCGGGCTGGGGATCGTCGCCTATCTGCTGCTCGCTGATGCTCCATTCACGCTCGATGGCCCGCTGCTGACCGGTCAGGTCGAGCGGGTGAGCGACGGCGACACCATCGACATCAGCGGGCAGCGCATTCGGCTGCCAGGGATCGATGCGCCGGAATGGAACCAGACCTGCCGGACGGCCGATGGCGGCTCGTGGGATTGCGGCAAGGCCGCGGCCACCCGCATGCGGGAATTGACCCGTAACCGCACGCTGTCCTGCCGACCGGAGGGCCACGATCGCTACCGCCGGCTGCTGGCCGTCTGCCGCGCCGGCAAGGTGGATATCGCCGAGACCATGGTCACGGACGGACTTGCAACTGCAACGGACCGCTACGCGGGGGCCGAGAGCCAGGCGAGGCGGGCCAGGCGCGGGCTGTGGCAGGGGCAATTCGATACCCCGGCGGATTGGCGTCGGCGCGAGGCCGAGGGTGGTGCCGGCGAGGCCGGGAATCCCAGCCGCTTCGAGCGCTTTTTGGCCTGGCTTTGGGGGCTTCTACCCAGTTGACAGGCGCAAGATATTTGCGTTGTATGGCCACCTTATCCGACCATCTTTGCGTCGTGGCGCTGATTTTCTCACAGTCACGCAATCTGATTTCTAGGGGGCTGCCATAGCTTTGGACAAGATCGACCGCAAGATTCTGGCGCTCCTGCAGAAGGACGCGACGACTCCGGTTGCCGAAATCGGCCGCAAGGTTGGGCTGTCGACGACGCCGTGCTGGCGCCGCATCCAGAAGATGGAAGAGGACGGGATCATCAAGGGCCGCGTCGCGGTGCTGGACCCCACCAAGATCAATGCCGGCGTCACGGTGTTCGTGTCGATCCGCACCAACGAGCACAATGATGCGTGGATGCGGAAGTTCGCTGCTGTGGTGGAGGATTTCACCGAGGTGGTCGAGTTCTATCGGATGAGCGGCGAGGTGGACTACCTGCTGCGTGTCGTCGTTCCCGATATCGCGGCCTATGACTCGTTCTACAAGAAGCTGATTTCGAAGATCAATCTGACCGACGTCAGCTCGTCCTTCGCCATGGGCCAGATCAAGTACACCACGGCATTGCCGCTTGAGTTCGCCATCGTCTCCGACGACGACAAGTAACATGGCCATTACCCGTGAGAGGCTGCGCCAGCTCGTCGGGCTGGTGGAACCGGTTGTGTCGCTCAGCGCTGCCCGCATCCAAGAGCGCAACGGCTACGAGGTCGAACACCTGACCTTGCTGCTCGGCGACACCGAGGTACGTGGCATTCTGACCCGGCCGTTGCATGCTGAGGGCAGGCTGCCCGCGATCCTCTACGGGCACTCGCATGGCGGACGCTATGATATCGGCGCCGATGAGCTGCTCGATGGCCGCGAATATCTGCTCGATCCGCTCGGTCCGGTCTTCGCCCGTGCAGGCTATGTGACCCTCTCGATCGACATGCCGGTGTTCGGCAAGCGTTCCACCATCACCGAGAGCGCGGCGGCCAAGGCGCTGCTCTGGTACGGCAAGGGCCTGTTCGGGCAGATGCTCTGCGACCACTCGGCGGCGCTGACCTACCTCGCCTCGCGCCCGGATGTCGATCCTGCCCGCATCGGCGCCTTTGGCATCTCGATGGGCTGCACGTTGAGCTACTGGCTCGCCGCGATGGACGAGCGCATCAAGGCTGTCACCCACCTCTGTTGCTTTGCCGACCTCCGCAAGATGATCGAGCTCGGCAACCATGATGGTCACGGCGTTTACCTGATCGTACCGGGGCTGCTGAACGAGGCGGATGCCGGCGCCATCGGCGCACTGGTGGCGCCGCGCCCGCAGCTCATCTGCATCGGCGAGGCCGACTCCCTGACCCCGCCGGCCGCCGTGGCGCTGGCATGGGAAGAAACCAGCGCCGCCTATGCGAACACGCCCAGCCGGCTGCAACTGGTGTCGGAGCCGGGTGTGAAGCACCAGGAGACGCCGCGCATGCGCGAAGCCGCGCTGAGGTTCTTCGCCGAGAACCTTTAGATTCGGCTGGCTAGGTCGTTTCATGATTGGGCAGCACTATTGCTCCACCAACTCGATGTCATCCCAGCGAAAGCTGGGACCCATCTGTCCGCTGGTGCAGGTGGCGAGTTGGGTCCCAGCTTTCGCTGGGATGACATCCGGTGGGGAGGTGAAGCAGTGGGCCTACCTCGTCCGCCGCATCGCCGCAGGTAAGTGATCCGGTCGTACTGCTCCTGCGTCCCGTGGTTCAACTCACCCGTAAAACACGCTAGCTGCGCCCGGCGATCCCCAGACTGCCATCGGAGTGGGTGACGAAGCGGACGCCATGACGGGTGAATGCTTGGCGGATCGCCGCGACATTCTCGTCGCGCACGGCTCGGTGCCCGGGCATCTCGACCCGGCGAACCGTGGAGAACGACACCCCGGACTCCTCGGCAAGTTCGAGCGCCGTCCAACCCAGATAGGCGCGCGCGGCGCGGATCTGAGCGTGTGACAGGGTATCTGTCGGAGTTTCAATCAGCCCCGGCTGCATGTGCGAATGCTGGTTCACGGGCGGGATCCCTCCCACCACAGATTCGTCCGGTCCTTCGCCTCGCAGTCGCTATGCCCAGTAATGCCTGGTCGCGTATTTATTATTGTCATTTCCCCCACATCAGAACGCTGGTTTGTTGCCCCCCAACGCCTGAAGTCACGCTATCGCCTTCATCACGCACCCTATGCGGCGAAATTGGATCGGGACAGTGCCGGCCACAATCACATTTTGCCGATGAGCAAAAATCGCTCAGTCGATGCAGTGTGTTGATCAAAAAAGAACAAAAACTGCTCTGGATGTATAGTTGCAGTAACTGGACACAATCGGCAGTCCAGTCCGTTGCAACAGAAAATGTAACTTGAGCCCGACTGTCAATGATCAATTGACCACAGGCCCGCCGGGCGCGGCGGTTTCCGTGTATCGGCGTGACGGACGCCAGGAGCAGGTGCGAAAAGTTCGGCGCCTGACCGTTCGACATTTCCCGCGCGCCGTCTATTGTGCTCTGCCAGCAAGGACGAAAACGTCCGTCTGGCGCCGGTCGGCGCAGTCCTGGAGGGGGCGAGAGATGCGGGAGGAATTCGATCACATCGTGATCGGAGGGGGAGCGTCGGGCTGCGTTGCGGCGGCCCGGCTGGTGACCGATGGTGGGCGCCGCGTGCTGCTGCTCGAGGCGGGCCACTCGCACCACCACCCGCTCCTCGACATGCCGCCTGGCATCTTCAAGCTGATCAACGGCTCGAAATACATGACCTATCACCACACGGTGCCGCAGCAGCACCTGAATGGTCGCGTCCACGATATCCCGCAGGGCAATGTGCTCGGCGGCGGCACCTCGGTAAACGCCCAGGTCTATATGCGCGGCCGGCCATCGGACTATGACGAGTGGGACCAGATCCTGCGCGGCAGCAACGATGGCGCGGCCTGGGACTGGTCGACCGTGCTGCAGCACTTCCGCCGCATCGAAGGCAACAACAGGCTCAGCAATGATTTCCACGGCAACGATGGTCCGCTGCTCGTCTCCGATCCTGGCCATGTCGACGATGTGTCGCGCTGGTTCGTGCAGAGCGTGCAGCAGAAGGGCGAACCCTTCACCAATGATTTCAACGGTGTGACGCAGCGCGGGGTCGGCTTCTACCAGTTCATGAACAGGAAGGGGAAACGCTCCAGCGCCGCCTACGCCTATATCGAGCCGCTGAAAGACGACCCGCGCCTGACCGTGCGGCTCCGCGCCGCCGTGCAGAAAATCAACATCGAGAACGGCCGTGCCGTCAGCGTCACCTATCGCGATGGCAGAGGGGCCGAGCATACCGTCCATTCGTCCGGCGATATCGTGCTCAGTTCCGGCGCCTTGGTGACGCCCAAGCTGTTGATGCTCTCGGGCCTCGGTCCCGCCGAACAGCTCGACAGCCACGGCATCAAGACGCTGGTCGATCTGCCCGGCGTCGGGCGCAACCTGATCGACCACCCGGAGGTCCCGGTGATCTCTGTGGCCAACGGCCCCTACGGCTACTTCAGGCAGGGCGTCGGCTGGCGCATGCTGAAGAACGGCCTCAACTTCAAGCTGTTCGGCAACGGCCCGATCCTCTCCGCCGGCTTCGAGGCAGGCGCCTTCATCAACCCCGTCGACCGCGACGCACCGCCGTCCATCCAGGCCTTCTGCGTGCCCATCGTCTATCTCGACCGCGACCTGCTCAAGGTGTTCGACGACACCTATGGGGTCACCATCACTACGGTGCTGGTGAAACCCAAGTCGCGCGGCTATGTCGAACTCCGCTCCGCTAACCCGGCCGATATGCCGCTGGTTTCGCCGCACCTGCTGCAACACCCCGACGATATGCGGATGATGGTCGAGGGCCAGCGCTTCTTCCGCGACGTGCTGCTGTCGGGCGCACTTGGCAAGCGTATCGAGAAGGTCATCGCGCCACCCGGTCCCGATCTCAGCGACGAAGTGATGGCCGAACATTGCCGACGCTTCGTCAAGACCAATTACCACCCGGCCAGCACTGCGAAGATGGGCGCCGACGGCGATCCGATGGCGGTGCTCGACGCGCGCCTGCGCGTCCGCGGCGTCGACAACCTCAGGGTCTCCGATATGTCGGCGGTGCCCAACATCAATGCCGGCAATACGACGGCGCCCGCCATGATGCTGGGCGACCGCTGTGCCGATTTCATCCTCGGCCTCGATCGGCCGCCGCACGCCGCAACGCACTGAAGTCTTGGTTGTCGCGTGGTCGAGCTGGAAAGGTCTGCAACTTTTCCTGACCACGCCTTGGAGGGAAATACGATGATTTTCGATCTGTTTCGTCTGGACGGCAAAGTCGCGCTGGTCACCGGCGCCACCCGTGGCATCGGCCTCGGCATCGTCGAAGCGCTGAGCGATGCCGGCGCCCACGTCATTCTCTCGTCCAGGGTGCCCAAGCCCGATGTGGTGCAGCGCTTCAAGGACCTGGGCCGCCAGGTGGACTACCTGCAGGGCGACGTGCAGGATCCGGCAGTGCCGGCGCAACTGGTGGCCGAGGCCGTAAAGCTCGGCGGCGGCAGGCTCGATATCCTCGTCAACAATGCCGGCGTTGCCCAGCACGGCGACACCCACAGCTTCCCCGAAGAGCAGTACCGCCGGCTGATGGATATCAACGTCGACAGTGTCTTCCGCGCCTGCCAGGCGGCGCTCGGCCCGATGCGGGCCCAGAAGAGCGGCGTGATGCTGAACATCGGCTCGATCTCCGGCCTCATCTCCAACATCCCGCAGCCGCAGGCCGCCTACAATGCGTCAAAGGCCGCGGTGCACATGCTGACCAAGAGTCTCGCCTCCGACTATGCCGATGACGGCATCCGCGTGAACGCCATCGCCCCCGGCTACATTACCACCGACATGACCAATGGCGGCCTCGCCGACCCGGTCTGGGGCCCGGTGTGGCGTGACATGACGCCGATGAAGCGCCCGGGCTCGGCCATCGATATCGGCGCCGCGGCGCTCTACCTTTGCTCGCCGGCGTCCGGTTACGTGACCGGCGAAGTGCTGGTGGTGGATGGCGGGTACACGGTTCGCTAGTTGGGGCTGACGGAAACAGACGGCCCCCTCCCATCCTCCCCCATGAAGGGGGAGGTGCCGCATCCAGTGCTGGGCACGATTGAAGACAGAGCCTCAACTCTTCACCTCCCCCTTCATGGGGGAGGCCGGGAGGGGGCCGTCTCTATCAGTAAGGCACTACTCCCCGCGGGCGAGACGCTACCCCCCCGTGACACTCATGTGCCGGCTCAAGGCCGGTGCAGTGTGGTCGCGATCCAGCACGAAATCGTGCCCTTTGGGCTTCAGCAGCATCGCCCGATCCAGCGCCGTGTCCAACGCTTCCGGGCCGCCCTCGCGGATCGCCGCGCGCAGGTCGACCATGTCGTCCTGTCCCAGGCACATATAGAGCTGACCGGTTGCGGTCAGCCGGACCCGGTTGCAGCTCTCGCAGAAATTGTGGCTCATCGGCGTGATGAAGCCGACCAGCCCGTTGGTCTCAGCCACGTAGTCGTAGCGCGCCGGCCCGCCGGTGCGGTGACCGGTGGGCTCCAGCGTGTACTTGGCCTGCAGCCGCTCGCGCATTTCCTTGAGCGGCAGGTAGGTGTCGACCCGGTCGATGCCGACCTCGCCCAGCGGCATGCCTTCGATCAGCGTCAGCCCGAAACCGCGGCCATGCGCCCAGTGCAGCATCGGCTCGATCTCGTCTTCATTGACGCCGCGCATCGCCACCATGTTGATCTTGATCTTGAGCCCGGCATCATCAGCCGCGTCGATCCCATCGAGCACATCGGCGATCCGACCGCGACGGGTGATCTCGGCGAAGCGCTGCTCGTCGAGCGTGTCGAGCGATACGTTGAGCCGCTTCACTCCGGCGCGCGCCAGGCCCTCGGCATGACGGCGCAGCTGGCTGCCGTTGGTGGTGAGCGTCAGTTCCTCGAGCCCGTGCCCGATATGGGTGCCGATCTTCTCCACCAGTTCCATGATGTCGCGTCGCACCAGCGGTTCGCCGCCGGTCAGCCGCACCTTCCTCACCCCGCGGGCGATGAAGGCGTTCACGATGGTGTCGATCTCCTCGAAGCTCAGCACGTCCTTTTTGGGCAGGAACGTCATGTGCTCCGACATGCAGTAGACGCAGCGGAAGTCGCAGCGGTCGGTCACCGATACCCTGAGGTAGGTGATCCGCCGGCCATAGCGGTCGACGAGCGGGCGCTCCGCACCGGTCGGAGCGAGGTTCGGCTGTTCGAGAAGCGTCAGGGACATTCCCCTTTTTACCGCACGTTTGCCCGGACAGCAAAACAAGAAAGGGCCGGCTCCGTGGAGCCAGCCCTTCCGAATTCGCAGTGCTCTGCCGTTACTGGTGCACGACCACCAGGGCGCCGACCTTCACACGCTCGTAGAGATCGGTGACATCTTCGTTGGTGAGCCGGATGCAGCCCGAAGATACGGCCTGGCCGATGGTCCAAGGCTCCGACGTGCCGTGGATACGGTACAGCGTCGAGCCGATGTAGAGCGCACGAGCGCCGAGCGGATTGTCCGGGCCACCCGGCATATAGGCCGGCAGGTCGGGAACACGCTTGCGCATCTGCGCCGGCGGCGTCCAGCCCGGCCACTCGGCGGTGCGGGTAATGCGGTGCTGGCCCGACCAGCGGAAGCCGTCACGGCCGACGCCGATGCCATACTTCATCGCCTTGCCGTCCTGGAGCACAAGGTAGAGCCGGCGCTCGGACGTCTCGACGACGATCGTGCCCGGCTTGAACTTGCTGTCGTAGTCGACGATCTGCTTCGCGATCGCACTGCCGCGCCTGGAGCCGGCCTTGACCGCGCCAGCTTCCGACCAGGTGTCGGTGGCGGGATCGTAGACACGCCTCGCTGCCGTGGCCGGAGCGGCTAGTGACAGCGACAGGATCGCCGACAAAAGAGCGGCGACCACAATCTTGGTCTTGGAGATTTTCTTCAAACTGCGCCTCTTGACGTAATCGACCCTGATTCTGAGCCAGTTCCGGATGGTTGATAAACTGTTCCTAACAGGCAGTGAACGGGCCATGCCACGATTCGGACAAACTCAGAACACCACAGCCACAATGTGTTGCCTCGATGTGACATTTCCATTCACCTCTGCGTGAAAAGGCTAGGTTGACAGGCCCTCGCGCCTCTCCTAGGTCCGGCCGGAAGGGGAGGACTGCTTGATGAGCGATGACCAGAAGTACCGCGCCGCCGAGGCGGCAATGGCCGAAGTCACGAGCGGCATGCGATTGGGCCTGGGCACCGGTTCAACGGCCAAACACTTCGTCGATATCGTCGGCCGTGCCGTGCAGAACGGGCTGGATGTGATCTGCATCCCGACCTCTGAAGTCACTGCGGCTCAGGCAAAGGGCCTCGGCATCCCGCTCACCGACCTCGAAAAGACGCCCGAACTCGATCTCACGGTCGATGGTGCCGATGAACTCGGCCCCGGCCTGGCGCTGATCAAGGGTGGCGGCGGCGCCCTGCTGCGCGAAAAGATCGTCGCTGCGGCCTCCAAGCGGATGATCGTCATTGCCGACCAGAGTAAGCGGGTCGAAATGCTCGGCCGATACCCCCTGCCGATCGAGGTCAATCATTTTGGTCTCGGCGCCACCGCGGCCGCCATTGGCGCCGTAATGGCCGATTTCAATGCCGAAGGTGACCTGCGTCGCCGCCTGAAGCCCGATGGAACGCCCTTCGTCACCGACGGCGGACACGCCATCCTCGACGCTTTTTTTGGCCGTATTCCTCAGCCAGAAGCACTGGCGAAAGCCTTGGCCGACATTCCGGGCGTGGTCGAGCATGGCCTGTTCATCGGGCTCTGCAAGCGGGCCTACGTGGCTGGTTCCGCGGGTGTCGACGTTCTGGACGGCTGATTGCCGCTCGGATAGAGGCTAAGAGAGCTTCCGGGAAAAGTGCAGACTTTTCCGGTTCGGAAGCGCGACAAACAACGACTTGGGGATGTCGGCGTTTCACGGAAACGGCGATCAGCTCCAGCAGGGGAAACAAGAACCAGATGGGCACCAAGCTGATGACGTCCACCTTCAAACGCGCGCCGATGCTTGTCGCCGCATTGCTGTCTCTGATCCTGTCGAGCTTCGCGGCGCTGCCCGCCCTGGGGCAGGGAGCCTCGGAAATCTCGCCCGAGCACCTCGCCCTGGCGCGCAAGTACGTCGATCTGACCGACACCGGCGGCCTCTACGAAGCCACCATCGTGCAGGCAGGCATCAACACCTATAAGCAGCTGCTGCCGCAGAACCCGGAGATCGCCGAGCCGCTGAACTCGGCGATCGAAAAGGTGATCGCGACCTACAAGGGCCGCAAGGGCGAGCTGTTCGACCAGTTCGCGCGGGTCTATGCGCTCTCCTTCACCCAGGAAGAGCTGCAGCAGATCGTCGATTTCTATTCGACTCCGACCGGCATCAAGCTGGCCAAGTCGAACTCGGCGATGAGCGGCACCATCAACCGGATCATGGACGTCTACTCGGGCAACCTGAACACCGAATTCTTCACGGCCGTTCGCGCCGAACTGAAGGCCAAGGGTATCGACAGCTGAGCTTAGGCACCCTATCTGATTGAAGGCCCCGCCATCGCGCGGGGCTTTTTTACGTCCGGGGTAGGCCCCTAAGGCCCTGCCACCGCGCGAGGTTTTTTGGGTTCGGGGTAGGCAATGAGCGACAGTTACGATCTCGTGGTGATCGGCGCCGGTTCGGGCGGCGTGCGGGCGGCGCGGATCGCCGCGACCTATGGCGCAAAGGTCGCCATCATCGAGGAGTACCGGGTCGGCGGCACCTGCGTCATCCGCGGCTGCGTGCCCAAGAAGCTCTTCGTCTACGCCTCGCGCTACAAGGACCTGTTCGAGATCGCGCCCAGCTTCGGCTGGGATGTCGGCACGCCAAGCTTCGACTGGGCAACCCTCGTTGCCAACAAGGACAAGGAGATCGCCCGGCTCGAGGCGGCCTATGTGGCGGGGCTCGAAAAGCCTGGCGCCGAGATCATCCGCGACCGCGCGACGGTGACCGGGCCGAACAGCGTGAAGCTGAGGTCGGGCCGGGAGCTGACCGCCAAGACCATCCTGATTGCCACGGGCGCGCATCCCTTCATCCCGGATATCCCGGGCAAGGAACTGGGCATCACCTCCAACGAGGCGTTCCATCTCGAAAAGCTCCCGCACTCCATCCTCATCGAGGGCGGTGGCTTCATTTCGGTGGAGTTCGCGACCATTTTCTCCGGTCTGGGGGTGCACACCACCATCGTCTATCGCGGCGACCGGCTGCTGCGCGGCTTCGATGAGGACCTGCGGGTCGGGCTCGAGGCCGGGCTCGCAGCGCGCGGCGTCAAGATCATCCACCAGACCAACGTGCTCGGCCTGCGCCAGACCGGCAAGGACATTACCGTCAGCTTCTCCGATGGCGTCGATGCCCCGTTCGGCGCGGTGATGTTCGCCACCGGCCGTTCGCCCAACACCGCCGGGCTCGGGCTCGAAACTGCCGGGGTCGAGCTGGCCTGGGACGGCGCGGTGGTGGTCGATGCCTATTCGCGCTCCAGCGTGCCCTCTATCTATGCCGTGGGCGACGTCACCAACCGCGCCCAGCTGACCCCGGTCGCCATCCGTGAAGGGCACGCCTTCGCCGACACTGTATTCGGCGATAAGCCAACTGCCGTCGATCACTCGCTCATCGGCGAGGCGGTGTTCGCTGAACCCGAGGTCGGCACTGTCGGGCTCCCCGAGCATGACGCCGCCACGCATGGCGATATCGACGTTTACGTCACCCGCTTCCGCCCGATGATCAACACGCTGTCGCTGAAGTCCGACCGCATGATGATCAAGCTCATCACCAGGCCTGACGGCGGCGAGGTGCTGGGTGTCCACATCCTTGGCCCCGGCGCTGCCGAGATTATCCAGATGGCTGCGATCCCACTGGGCATGAAGGCGACGAAGGCCGATTTCGACCGCGCCATGGCCATGCACCCGACCGCCGCCGAGGAGCTCGTGACCTTCAAGAAGCCGAGCTACGTCTATCGCGGCGGCCAAAAGCAGTAGTGGGCGGCGGCTTCACACCGCCGCAATCCCCTGCTATTCCGCCCGCCGACTGGGAGATACGCGTGATGCCGACGACTTGGACGCCGCAAAGCTGGAGACAGAAACCGATTTCGCAGGTGCCGGCCTATCCGGATCCGGCGAAGCTGGAAGCGGCCGAAGCGCAGCTGCGCAAGTTCCCTCCGCTGGTTTTCGCTGGCGAGGCGCGCGAGCTGAAGCATCAGCTGGCTGAGGTTGCCGAGGGCAGGGCTTTCCTGCTGCAGGGCGGCGATTGCGCCGAGAGCTTTGCCGAGCATGGCGCCGACCACATCCGCGATTTCTTCCGCGTCTTCCTGCAGATGGCAGTGGTGCTGACTCACGGTGCTTCGAAGCCCGTGGTGAAGGTTGGCCGCATCGCCGGCCAGTTCGCCAAGCCCCGCTCGTCCGACACCGAGACCATTGATGGCCTGACGCTGCCGAGCTATCGCGGCGACATCATCAACGACATCGGCTTCACCGAAGCCGCTCGGGTTCCCGATCCTGAACGCCTGCTGCTCGCCTACCGCCAGTCGGCTGCGACGCTCAACCTGCTGCGCGCCTTCGCCTCGGGCGGCTATGCCGACCTGACCCGCGTCCATGAGTGGACCATGGGCTTCATGAAGGACTCGAACGCCTATCCGCGCTTCGAGGAACTGGCCCAGAAGATCGACGATGCCATCGATTTCATGCGCGCCCTCGGCCTCACCCCCGACAATACCCCGTCGCTGCGCGAGACCAAGTTCTACACCTCGCATGAAGCGCTGCTGCTCGGCTTCGAGGAAGCGCTGACCCGCCGGGACTCGATCACCGGCGACTATTACGCCACCTCCGGTCACATGTTGTGGATCGGCGACCGCACACGCCAGGTCGACGCGGCACATGTCGAATACTTCTCGGGTATCCGCAATCCGGTTGGCGTAAAGTGTGGCCCGAGCCTCGTGGCCGACGACCTGCTGCGCATCATCGACAAGCTGAACCCCAGCAACGAGGCCGGTCGCATCACGCTGATCGGCCGCTTCGGCTCCGACAAGATCGCCGATCACCTGCCGCGCCTCATCGAAGCGGTGAAGGCCGAGGGTAAGGTGGTGGTCTGGTGCTCCGATCCGATGCACGGCAACACCGTCAAGGCGTCCAATGGCTACAAGACCCGGCCGTTCGAGCGCGTGCTCAGCGAAGTGAAGAGCTTTTTCGAGATCCACCGCACCATGGGCACCTATGCCGGCGGCATCCATATCGAGATGACCGGTGACGACGTCACCGAGTGCACCGGCGGTGGCGTAGCGGCGATCACTGAAGCGGGCCTGCAGGATCGCTACCACACCTATTGCGACCCGCGGCTCAATGCCAGCCAGGCGCTCGAGCTCGCCTTCCTCGTCGCCGAGGAACTGCGCCTGCAGCGCCCGGCCCGCGAAAGAATTGTGGCGGCCGAGTGAACTAAACGGCAGCTGGCGGCGTTCCTGGGTTTCACGGATCCGCGCCCGCGGCCGGTGATTTCTCGCGCCTCACGCGCCAGTCTCGGTGATCGATGCCACGTTCTTTCTTCCCGCGGGCCGATGCCGCGACCAAAGCCCGGCTGGACCGTGATCCAGTCATGCTTCTCGCCAACAACTTCGACTGGTCCGCCACCGATCTTGGACCGATCGCCGCGTGGCCGGTCGCCGTGCGCTCCGCCGCCCGCCTGATCATGACCTCTGCCGCACCGATGGCCCTGCTGATCGGACCGCGCGGCATCATGCTCTACAACGCCGCCTACGCGCCGATTGCCGGTGCCAGACACCCCAGCGCCTTTGGCAGTTCCGTGTTTGACAGCTGGCCCGAGGTTGCCGATTTTAATCGCGACGTAATACAGCGCGTGCTGAACGGCGAGTCTCTGGTGTTCACCAGCCAGCCCTTTGTCTTCAACCGCAATGGCGAGCCTGAGGACGTCTGGCTCAACCTCGACTACTCCCCGGTGCTTGATGATGACGGCAGTGGCCTGGCCGCGCTGGCCATCGTGCAGGAAACCACCATGGGTGTGGTGGCCGAGCAGGCCCTCGAGGAAAGTCGCGAAAAGCTCGATCTGGCCCTCAGCGCCTCGGGCCTGGTCGGTACCTGGGACTGGAATATTGCCGACAACGTCGTCACCGCGGATGAGCGTTTCGCCGCGCTCTATTCGGTCAGTCCGGGCGCCGCCGCCGTGGGCCTGCCGATTGAAAAGTTTCTCGCCGGGATTCACCAGGACGATCGCCAACGGGTCATCTCCGAGATCGGCGATGCACTGAAGCATGCCGGGCCGGTACGCTTCGAGTACCGGCTGGCGGGCACTGGCGCGGCCCCCGAGCGCTGGGTCGTTGCCTCCGGACGCGTCATCACCGATGCGCATGGCAGGGCCGTTCGACTGCCGGGCATTGTGGTCGATGTCACCGATGAGCGCCGCATCGCGGAGCAGCTGGCGGAAAGCGAGATGCGGTTTCGCACCCTCGCCGACACCATGCCGCAGATGGTCTGGTCCACCCTGCCGGACGGCTACCACGACTACTATAACGCGCGCTGGTACGAGTTCACCGGCGTGCCGGCCGGAACCACCGACGGCGAGGGCTGGAACGGCATGTTTCATCCTGACGACCAGGAGCGCGCCTGGACCGTCTGGCGCCATTCACTCGAAACCGGCGATCCTTACCGCATCGAGTACCGCCTGAAGCACCACACCGGCGCCTATCGCTGGGTGTTGGGGCAGGCGCTGCCGATGCGCGACGGGTCCGGCCGCCTTACCCGCTGGTTCGGCACCTGCACCGACATTCACGAAGAGCGCCTGGCCCAGGAGGAGCGCGAGGTCATCGCGCAGGAACTCAGCCACCGCATCAAGAACATTTTCGCGGTCATCAGCAGCATTGTCAGCCTTGCGTCGCGATCGCATCCCGAGGCCAAGGACTTTGCCGACCGCCTGCGCGGGCGCATTCTGGCTCTCGGTCGCGCGCACGATTTCGTCCGCCCGCATTCGCGTGAGTCGGCGCCGAGGTCCAACCCATCCTCGCTTCAGGCGCTGGTCCGCGATCTGCTGCAGCCGTACCGTGACGGCGATCTTGAACGGGTGAGCTTCACTGGGGTCGACGCCTCTATCGATGACGGTACGGCGACGCCGCTGGCATTGCTCTTCCACGAACTGGCGACCAACGCCGCCAAGTATGGCGCCCTGTCGCGGGATGATGGTCGTGTCGAGATCCGCGGCGAGCTGATCGGCGACAACTATCGGCTGCACTGGCGCGAGATCGGCGGCCCGCCGCCGCAGCCCGGCAGTGCCGGCTTCGGCTCGAGGCTGATATCGCTGAGTGTGGAAGGGCAGCTGCGCGGCACGCTTGAGCGTCGCTATGGGGAAGGCGGTCTCGAGGTCGACCTCAGTATTCCCCTGGCATCACTAAGTCAGCGAGCTGAACTCAAGCCAGCGCCGGGCTCGCATCGAGCGAGCCAAACAGCCTGAGGCGCCGCGGCGGGTTGGGCTTGGGCTGAGACTTGCGTCGCACCGAAACGGCGAAGTCCACCGCCTGGCGCAGCTCGTTGTTGTCGACCGGCTTGGGGATGACACCAACCGTTCCCGGCACGCCGTCACCCAGTTGGGCCGGATTTGCGGTCATGTAGACCACCGTTACGCCGCGTTCCGCGAGCGAGCGGCCCACTTCGATCCCCGTGGGACCATCGATGAGATTGAGGTCGACAAAGGCCAGCTCGGCCTCGTCGGCGAGCGCCATTGCCTGTCGGCTGTCCGAAGCAATGCCTACCGGCTCGTGGCCGAGATCGTAGAGAAGGCTTTCAAACTCGATGGCCACGAAGATCTCGTCTTCCACCACCAGAACCTTGCAACTCATAATCATATCCAAAGTCAGATTACGTCTCGCCAGCCAAACTCACGGCTACGGTGAAGGTTGCAGCCTAAATACGCATGCCTCACCTGTGGCGGTGGAAAACCTGTTGATGCTTATCAACTCGTGGACGGTAGCGGCCTTGTCGCCCAAACCGTTGCATTCTGCCAGTTCATTTAGCGGAACATTAACCCTAACCGGTCATGAATAGCTCACGTACGCGTTTGTTGCGGAGCATCCGATGTCCATCCGTCTGGCAACCAGTCTCGCCGTTCTCGCTGCCGCTATCGGCAGTCCGGCCTTGGCCGCCGACTGGGGCGAGGACTGGTCGCCCGAAGAGGTCTATCGCGGCGCCTACTCGACCGAGCCCAAGGACTGGAGCGAGATGGGCGACGAGAGTGACGGCATCCACATCGAGACTGGCCTGCGCTACTGGTATTCGTGGGGTAGTCAGAACTATGAAGTGGGCGGCCAGAGCTTCGAGAGCACCGACAACGCTCACACGGTCGAGGCGCACATCCGCGTAGAGGAGGATGCGACCCGCACCTACGCCAAGGGGTGGGCCGGATACTCGGCGGCCATTACGGGGGGATACTCCGACCCGTCGGGTAGCGGCGATGTCACCGACGGCGTCCTCGGCTACGCAGGTGCCGATTTCGGCTGGAACGCGCTGGGCGATGGCAAGGGTACCGGCGTTGGTGGCTTTGTTGGCTACAACTACTGGAACAATTCGCCCCGGACCTCTCGCTACAATTTCACCACGGCAACCAGCGCAGCCGACGTCACCTACAGCAATGCCAGCGGCAACTGGTCGGTCCCAGGCGACAGCGTTGACGACAAAATCGAGTTGCACATGCTCCGATTGGGGCTGAGCGGCAAGGCGGAATTCAACGAGTTTCTGGACATCAGCGCCGAGGTTGCAGCTGTCCCGTTCAGTACAATCTCGGGCGTTCTCGGCGGTCATGCCGCTGGTGGCGGCGCCTTTGGCGGGCCGGGCTGCAATGTCCTCCCACCCGACAGCTGCGCACCCGAGATCCTCAAGGGATCGGCCACCGAGATCAACGGCTGGGGCTACGGCGCCATGGGCGAGATCATGGCGGGCATCAAGCCGATGGAGAACCTGACGCTGCGTGTCGGCGGGCGGGCCTGGTATGTCAACGGCACCTACGACGCCACCTGGACCCAGGTCAGTGTGACGGCGCCGCAGATCCGGCCGCCCGTACCCAATCCAGATACGCCCGATCCAAATGACACAATGCCGCCGGATCCGCTTTACAGTGCGCCGACCGTGTCGACCCAGCAGGTCATCTCCACCGAGAATCCCTTCTCGCTGTTCCGCTATGGCCTGCTGGCCGAGCTGACCTACTCGTTCTGATCTCCTGCTGATCTCCTGATCAGGCTGATCAGTTCCTGCATGACCGGCTGTCCGCTTGCCCCGACCGGGGTGAGCGGATAAGTCTTGCCGCGTTTTCAAACGGCTCGGATTTCTCACGTGACCGATCGTCTCCGCATCGCCCTCGCGCAGCTCAATCCGACGGTCGGCGCCATCGCGCAGAACCTGGCGCTGGCCAAAGAGGCGCTGGCCGATGCAGCCGGGCAGGGTGCCGACATCCTGCTGTTCTCCGAGCTGTTCCTTACCGGTTACTTCCCCGACGACCTGCTGTTCAAGCCGCGGTTCATTGCCGACGCAATGGCGGCCGCCGAGGATTTCGCCCGCGCCACCGCCGGCACCTCGGTCACCGCCATCATGCCGACCATCTGGCGCGAAGGCGGCAAGCTGTTCAACGCCGTGGTCGTCTGCGAAGCGGGTGCCATCACCGCCAGGCGCTACAAGCGTGAGCTGCCCAACGACGACATCTTCTACGAGAAGCGCTATTTCGAGCGCGCCGACCTGCAGGAACCGGTGACCATCAAGGGCGTCTCCATCGGTATCCCGATCTGCGAGGACATCTGGCACCCGGAAGTCTGCGCTCATCTCGTCGATCACGGCGCCCGCATTCTGCTCTGCCCCAACGGTTCGCCCTATTGGCGCAACAAGCAGGCCACTCGCTACAAGCTGGTCACCGATCGCGTCGCCGAAGACAATGTGCCGCTGCTCTATCTCAACCAGGTCGGTGGCCAGGATGAGCTGGTCTATGACGGCGCCAGCTTTGCCATCGAGCCCGGCGGCCGCCTGGTCGTGCAGGCCAAGAGCTTCGAGCCCGAAATCCTGATGTCGAACTGGGCCCGCACCGAGGATGGCTGGCGCTGCACTGACCCGCACGTCACCCCGCTGTCGAGCGTCGACGAAGCGCCGTGGCGCGCCTGCGTGCTCGGCCTGCGCGACTACGTCAAAAAGAACGGCTTCAAGTCCGTGCTGCTCGGTCTTTCGGGCGGCATCGACAGCGCCATAGTCGCCGCCATGGCGGTCGATGCCATCGGCGCCGAGAACGTCCACTGCCTGATGCTGCCCTATCGCTACACCTCGGAGGAGAGCCTCGCCGACGCACGCGACTGCGCCCAGCGTCTGGGTGTCCGCTACGATGTCGTGTCGATCGGCGATCCGGTCGAAGCCGCGCTCAACGAGCTGCAGCCGGTGTTCGGCAACCGCCCGCAGGACCTCACCGAGGAAAATATCCAGTCGCGCATGCGCGGCGTCTACCTGATGGCGGTCTCCAACAAGCTCGGCTCGCTCCTGCTCACCACTGGCAACAAGTCCGAGATGGCGGTCGGCTACGCCACCATCTATGGCGACATGAACGGTGGCTTCAATCCGATCAAGGACATGCTCAAGATGCGTGTCTACGAGCTGGCCGACTGGCGCAACAAGCACCGCCCGGCCGATTGCCTTGGCCCGGATGGGCTGGTGATCACCCAGAACATCATCGACAAGGCGCCCTCGGCGGAGCTTCGTCCCAACCAGACCGACCAGGACTCGCTGCCGCCCTATCCGATCCTCGATGAGATCCTCGTCGGGCTGGTCGAGCTCGAGCTCAGCGTCGCCGAGGTCGTGCAGCGCGGCGAAGGCCGCTTCGACCGTGCGTTGGTCAAACGGATCGAAAGGCTGCTGAACATCGCCGAATACAAGCGCCGCCAGTCCGCTCCCGGCGTGAAGATCTCCCGCAAGGCCTTCGGGCTGGGGCGCCGCTACCCGATCACCAACGGCTACCGCGACGAGAACCTGATCGCCGAGCCGATCGGCCGGCTGGACAGCAAGGGGCTGGAATGAGGGACGACTGTTTGCCGGGCGGCCCCTTCCCATCCTCCCCCATAATGGGGGAGGTGCCGCATCCAGTGTTTGGCGCGATCGAGCCCCAAACTCGACTCTTCACCTCCCCCCTTGTGGGGGAGGCCGGGAGGGGGCCGTCTGCCTCAGTCAGTACCCCATGACCACCGTCCGCTACGCGCCATCCCCCACCGGTCGGCTGCATCTCGGCAATGCCCGTCCGGCGCTGATGAACTGGCTGTTCGCCAAATCGACCGGCGGTCGCTACATCCTGCGTCTCGACGATACCGACGCCGCCCGCTCCACCGAGGCCTTCGCCGAGGGCATCCACACTGACCTGAGCTGGCTGGGTATCGCCCCTGACCTGAAGGTCCGCCAGTCCGATCGCACCGCGCTCTATGACGCGGCGCGCGACAAGCTGATCGCCGCCGGCCGCCTTTACCCGGCCTACGAGACTGAGGAAGAGCTCGAAAGCAAGCGCGGCCGGGCCCGTCTGCTCGGTCGTCCGCCGATCTATGATCGCGCTGCGCTGCAGCTTACGCCGGAGCAGAAGGCGAAGTACGAGGCCGAGGGCAGAAAGCCCCACTGGCGCTTCAAACTCGATGGCCGTCCGGTCGCGTTCAATGACCTGATCAAGGGCCCGCAGACCGTCAATACGGCCTCGATGTCCGATCCGGTGCTGCTGCGCGCCGACGGCTCCTACCTCTACACGCTGCCCTCGGTGGTCGACGATATCGAGCTGGGCATCACCCATGTGATCCGCGGTGAGGACCATGTCAGCAATACCGGCACGCAGATCGAGATTTTCGAGGCCTTGGGCGGCAAGGTCCCGGCCTTCGCCCACCACAACCTCCTGACCGGCGCCGATGGTGAAGGCCTGTCCAAGCGCCTGGGATCCCTGTCGCTGGCGGAGCTGCGCGAGGTCGGTTACGAACCGATGGCCGTCGCCATGGCCGCAGTGCTCACCGGCACCAGCCTGCCGCTCGAGCCCTATGCGGATTTGTCGGCGCTCGGCCAGATCTTTACGCTCGAAGCCGTGTCGCACGGCTCCGCCCGCTTCGATCCGGCAGAACTCTCGAGCCTCAACGCCCGCATCCTGCACCAGATGCCCTATGAGACCGCCAAAGCGCGCCTCGAGCCGCTCGGCCTCGCGTCCGAGCCGCTTTGGCTGGCACTCCGCGGCAACCTCGCGGTGTTCGCCGATATCGCCGACCTCGCGACGCTCGTCTCCGGTCCGGTTACCCCGGTGGTGGCCGACGAGGATCGCGAGTTTCTGCGCGCGGCGCGTGAACTGCTGCCCGTCGAGCCTTGGGACGAAACCACCTGGTCGAAATGGACCGAGGCCCTGAAAGCCGCCACCGGCCGCAAAGGCAGGGCGCTGTTCCACCCGCTGCGCCTGGCCGTCACCGGCCGGGAGCAGGGGCCCGAACTCAAGTCCCTGCTGCCACTTGTGGGGCGTACGGCGTGTCTGGCCCGACTACCCTGACCCGCTTGTCGCCGAACTGAACGATCCGTCCGGGCTGATTGGCCGCCGCCGGTGCGACCACGGTGACCACTGGCTTCGGCGTCTCGCCGGGCGCCGCGGGACGCGGGCGCGGCAGCGGCACGTCGACGAACTGGGTCAACTCGGCAACCTGCGTCACGGTCGTGGCGACCGTCGGAGAGATCCGCCGCCCGTCCCGCAGCGGCAGCGGGAACGTCGCGCCGCGGAATGTCACCATGGCTCGCGTGCCGCCGGTCGATAGCTCGGCGAGGGTGATGGCGCCCTGGTCCTGCGTCGAGGTGCACTTGTTGGTGGTGTCGAACTCGGTGCGGAACTTGAAGGCGTTAGGGAGCGACGAATAGGGCTCGCCCCACTCGTTGATCATCTGTTCCGGTTCCTGCCCCGGGTTGTCGTAGTAGTAGAGATCGACATCCAGCCCCGGGCACATCGCCCGGCATTGCTGTGCATCGTTGGCGACGTAGTCGACCAGCGTCGAATAGCTGATCGGCCACCAGAAGCCGTCGGTCTTGCGCACGCACAGCGTCCGCACCGTGTGGTAATCGCCATACGGGTTGAACTCTTCGCCGCGGATGCCACCGGCGCCGTCATCGCCGTCGGTGAACACGCCGAACAGCCGCTCGAACAGGTTATCGCGATTGCCGCGTTCCAGGTTCACCCGCGAACGGCCGTCGCAATCGAAGCGCGCCATTTCCTGCAGGATCGCCTCGCGCTGCTGCGCCACCGCTTCGCCGGTGCTGACGCTCTGTGACAGCTGCTGCACTTCTTCCCGCCCGCGCAGCACCTCGCGCGCCAGAGCCCGGCATTCGGGGGTGAGCCGCCGGCCGGCCTTGGCGTCGTCGTTGCAGCCCTGGCGCACATAGGCGCTTTCAGAGCGCTGCACTTCGCGCTGCAGTCGCTTCAGCGCGCCGCCCTGCGAATTCTGGAAGTCGGAGTTCCGGTCGAGCGAGCGCAGCGTCGCCTGCAGGCGGGCGCAGCTGTCGGCCTGCGCATAGGCAGTCGACACATCGATCAACAGCCCAACCCACGCCACCAGGAAAAGCAGGGCGAAGCGCAGGAGGAGGCCGGAAGCGCGTAGGTGGGCGCGGGTCATCAGTTCGAACCGGATAGTGTGGCCCTCCGCCAGAGCGCTTTCAGAAAGTTGCAGACTTTTCCCCCCTCGAAAGCGCGGAAAACCAAAACCTGGAGCATTTCGGCGCTTCATGGAAGCGATGAAATGCCTAGTCGGCCAATACGCCCAAAGCGAGACAGCGCCGTGAGATTCGTTTGAAGCAATAACACAGCATCGGCGCCGGTTAACGCCTCGTGATGGCCCACGCAACGTCGCACGGAGGTCGTCACGCAGCCGTGACCGCAGCCCCCGGGGTTTGTGAGGATCGGCCGGCTGCCAAACCGCGAAATTCACGGCTACGCTCCCTCGCAGATTCTGCCAAGCAGCCGTGCCTGCTTCAGAATTCAGCGTCACCAGGCCCGTTCCCAGGACCTCCAGGAGTTGCCGATATGCCGTCGAATAGGTTCACAGCGTTCGCGCTGACGATTGTCGTGGCTGCCGTCGCCACCCTCTCATTCGCCCAGGACATCACCATCACCGCTGATCCGGCGCTCGCCGCGCTCAGCGCCGAGGAAATGGTGGCCAAGCGCCAGGCCATCATGAAGGAGGACGGCGGGATCCTGAAGGGCGCCGATGCCCTGAGCGGAGCCGATGCCGTTTCCGCCGCCGGTCACCTGATCACCAACCTCTCCAATCTCACCGTGCTGTTTCCCGAGGGTTCGGCGGTTGGCGATACCGAAGCGCTGCCGGTCATCTGGGAGAAGAACGCCGAGTTCCAGGCGCTTCTCGCTGCCGCCGTTACGGCCGCCACCGCCATGAAGACGGCGGCCGAAGCGGGCGATGCCACCGCCTACGCTGCTGCGATCAAGGCAGTTGGGGCGACTTGCGGCCAGTGTCACGAGACCTTCCGGCTCAAGAGCTGAGACTCGGCGAATAGGGCGACAGAAGGGCGGTAAGCCGCCCTTCCGTTGCATTTCTATCGGTGGTCGGGACGGTCGTTCTGTGCTTAGGTATTTTCCAATCGTGCCTTGAGCCGTTGGAGTATCACCCTTGCAAGTTCGTATCGTCATCGCCGCCATCGCCGGCCTGCTTAGCTTTTCCGCCGGCCCTGCCGCGCTGGCTCAGACCCCGGCAGATTTCACCAAGTTCAACGAGACCTGCCTCGCCGCAGAGGCCTTCCTGCTCGGAGAGGTGCCCGCCGGTGTCGATTCATCGCTGATCCTCACGCCGCTGTGCGGCTGCCTGACCGGCGCCTTCAAGGACATGCCGCAAAAGGACGTCGACATCCTTGCTGCCGATCTGCGCGGCGAGGGTACCGATGAGGCGCATACCGCGCACGGCAGCTACGAACAGGTCACCAACCTCGCCCGCGAGGGCCTGACCACCTGCTTCGCCAGCCCCGAGGTCACCGCCGCCATGCAGGCCGTTACCCCGCCTGCCGCCGATCCGGCAGCGCCGGCGCCGGCCGATCCCGCGGCTCCGGCAACGCCGCAATAACCTATCGATGAGGGGGGCGCTTCGGCGCCCCTTGCTTTTTGCCGGCGCTGCAGTCAGATTGCGCGCCATGAAAACCGGCACCGCGACCTGCATTACCGGCTGCATTATTATCCGCTAAGCATTGCTGGCGGCGCGGTTTTCTTCATCCTCTGATCTCTAGTCCGAAGAACCCGTCCGCGAGCGTCTTATCGTGCGCGAGGAACTGTGACTTGGGCCAAACCACACTGAAGCTCCACAACACGCTGACCCGGGCGAAGGAGGACTTTGTCCCCATCGATCCCAACAACGTCCGCATGTATGTGTGCGGGCCGACGGTCTACGACTATGCCCATATCGGCAATGCCCGTCCGGTGATCGTCTTCGATCTGCTCTACCGGCTGCTGCGCCACGTCTATGGCGCCGCTCACGTCACCTATGTCCGGAACATCACCGACGTCGATGACAAGATCAACGCGCGCGCCGTGCGCGACTACCCGGGCCTGCCGCTCAACGAGGCGATCCGCAAAGTCACCGAGAAGACCGCCAACCAGTACTTCAAGGATGTCGCCGCCCTCGGCACGCTCGAGCCCGACCACCAGCCGCGCGCTACCGACCACATCCCCGGCATGCAGTCGCTGATCACCTCGCTGATCGGCAGCCGACACGCCTACGAGGCGGCCGGTGAGGTGCTGTTCGACGTCGGCTCCATGCCCGATTACGGCAAGCTCAGCGGCCGCAACCTCGACGACAACCTCGCCGGCGCCCGCATCGCCGTCGAAGCGCACAAGAAGAACCCGGCCGACTTCGTACTCTGGAAGCAGTCGAGCCCCGAGGAGCCCGGCTGGGAGAGCCCGTGGGGCAGGGGGCGTCCGGGTTGGCATATCGAGTGCTCGGCGATGAGCGAGCGCTACCTCGGCCAGCTCTTCGATATCCACGCCGGCGGCCTCGACCTGATCTTCCCGCACCACGAGAACGAGATCGCCCAGTCGCGCTGCGCCCATGGCACGCCTGCCATGGCCAACTACTGGTTGCACAACGGCTTCCTGCAGGTCGAAGGCCAGAAGATGTCGAAGAGCCTCGGCAACTTCATCACCATCTCCGAGCTGCTGGAGACCGAGAAGTTCGGCGGCCGCAAATGGCCGGGCGAAGTGCTGCGCCTCGCCATGCTGATGACGCACTACCGCGAGCCCATCGACTTCTCGGTGAAGCGGCTGGAGGAAGCCGAGCAGAAGCTCCGCGACTGGCAGCGCGCCGCGCAAGCCAGGCCCGGCACTCCGCCGGAGCCGTCAGTCATCGCCGAGCTCACCGACGACCTCAACTTCCACCGCGCTTCGGTGGCGCTGGATGCCATCGCCCGCAAGGCCAACCGCGGCACCGAAACCGCCGCCAACTGCCTCGCCGCCACGCTGGAGTTCCTCGGCTTCACCACCGACGGCCTGCTGACCGCCGCTGCCGCCGACGCGCCGGACGGCGTCGCCGAAGCCGTCGCCGCTCGCCTTGCCGCCCTCAATGCCAAGGATTTCGCAAAGGCTGACACCATCCGCGCGCAATTGCTGACACAGGGTGTCCAACTGATGGACTACAAAGACGAAGCCGGCCAACGCCAGACCAAGTGGGAGGTGGTGAGGTGAGTGCAGATCGCGACACACGCCCCAGCCTTCCCTCTCCCCTTGAGGGAGAGGGTGCCTCGCGCAGCGAGGCGGGTGAGGGGCAGTACCACCGCCGTCACGACGAGTGGCGTACCAGCCTGACGCCAACGTTACGCCTGCGTGCAAAATCGATGCGAGCCAACGCCACTGAGGCCGAAGCGCTAATGTGGAAGTTGCTTCGCGATCGGCGCTTTGTTGGCTTCAAGTTTCGCAGGCAGTTGCCGATCGGACGTTTCATCGTGGATTTCGTCTGCCCGTCGGCCATGCTCATCGTCGAGCTCGACGGTAGCCAGCACGCCGAGGACAAACGTGATCTGATACGCGACGCCTGGCTGACGTCACGCGGATATCGCGTGCTCCGCGTGTGGAACAACGAGCTCGTCACCGATCGTACTAGCGTGCTTGACGCGATCTGGCATGCCTTGCATCCGGCCCCTCACCCGCCCTTCGGGCACCCTCTCCCTCAAGGGGAGAGGGGCGATGTGGCACGATCTCGCCCCAGCCCACCCTCTCCCCTTGAGGGAGAGGGTGCCTCGCGTAGCGAGGCGGGTGAGGGGCAGTTTAGCCGGGACGAACACCCATGACCGTCATCATCGACCACGTCGGCCTCAAGGTTACCGACTTCGTCCTGTCGCGGGACTTTTACACTGCCGCGCTCGGCGCCCTCGGCATCAAGCTGCTTGCCGAGTTCGAGTATGACGGCGTGAAGTCGGCCGGTTACGGCGTCGATCGTCCGACCTTCTGGCTCGGCACCGGCAAGACGCTGCGCGGGGGCGATACGCATGTCGCCTTCGTCGCCTCGAGCCGCCCTGCGGTCGAGGCTTTCTACACCGTGGCGCTTGCCGCGGGCGGCCGCGACAACGGTCCGCCCGGCCTTCGCCAGCACTACGCGCCTGACTACTACGCCGCCTTCGTATTCGACCCGGATGGAAACAACATCGAGGCCGTTTATGTCGGCCCGGAGGGAGGACGCCTATGAGCGCTTTGGATCACGTAGCCA
The DNA here is from genome assembly GCF_964252795.1 of Devosia sp. LjRoot16. Taxonomy (NCBI): domain Bacteria; kingdom Pseudomonadati; phylum Pseudomonadota; class Alphaproteobacteria; order Hyphomicrobiales; family Devosiaceae; genus Devosia; species Devosia sp. LjRoot16. The sequence goes on along the minus strand of NZ_CAXUPH020000004.1, from coordinate 160,145 downwards.
TTTCGACCGCCGATTATCCCACCTCGCTCGCCTTTTACGAGAAGGCGCTGGCCCCGCTCGGCATCAAGACGCACATGAAGTTCGAGGGCGAGGAAGGGAACGTCGCCGGTCTCGGCTCCGAGCAGCCGTTCTTGTGGATCGGCGACGGCGGCAAGCTCACCGGTGGCCGGGTGCATCTGGCGTTCAGCGCCCCCAATCGGGCTGCGGTCGATGCCTTCTACGCCGCTGCGATCGCTGCCGGCGGCAAGGACAATGGTCCGCCGGGTCTGCGCCCGCACTATCACGCCACCTACTACGCCGCCTTCGTCTACGATCCGGACGGGCACAATATCGAAGCTGTGTGTCATGCCCCGGAGTGAGGCGACCGGCAGCCCGCCGTTCACCGGCGGCTGCCAGTGCGGCGCGGTGCGCTTCGCCGTCGGCCGGCTCGGCCGCGGCTCGATCTGTCATTGCCGCATGTGCCAGAAGGCCTTCGGCGCCTTTTTCGGTCCGCTGGTCACCTCGTTCGAGGTGACCTGGACCCGCGGCGCGCCGAAATATTTCGAGAGCTCGGACAAGATCAAGCGCGGCTTCTGTGCCGAGTGCGGCACGCCGCTGACCTATGAGGAGATTGGCCGTCCAGCCGATCAGCAGGTCGAGATCGCCATCGGCGCCTTCGATGATCCGACGGTCGCCGCGCCGGCGATCCAGGTCAATCTGGCCGACAAGCTGCCGTTCTTCGATGGCCTCGCCGCCCTGCCGGTGCGCACCGAATACGCGGCCGGGTGGCACGAATTCATGGCGAGCCTCGTCAGCCACCAGCACCCCGACCACGACACGGCCGAATGGCCACCGAAACAAGGTTTCCCGGCGTGACTCTGCGCAGCTATTACCCCGAGATCGAGCCCTACGCCTTCGGCCATCTCGACGTCGGCAACGGCCACCAGGTCTACTGGGAGCGCATCGGCACGCCTGGCGCCAAGCCGGCGGTGTTTCTGCATGGCGGCCCCGGTGGCGGGTTGAGCGCTAACCAGCGTCGCGTCTTCGATCCGGCGCGCTACGATGTGCTGCTGTTCGATCAGCGCGGCTGCGGCAAATCGCGTCCCTTCGCCGAGCTCGAGCACAACACGACCTGGGATCTGGTCGCCGATATCGAGCGGCTAAGGCAGATGGTCGGCGTCGAGCAGTGGCTGGTGTTCGGCGGCTCCTGGGGCTCCTCGCTGGCGCTGGCCTATGCGCAGAAGCATCCCGAGCGCGTTACCGAGCTGGTGCTGCGCGGCATCTTCACGCTGCGCCGCTGGGAGCTGCTCTGGTACTACCAGCACGGCGCCTCGCTGCTCTTCCCCGACAAGTGGGAGCGCTTCATCGCCCCGATCCCGCCAGCCGAACGGGGCGATATGATCGCCGCCTACCGGCAGCGGCTGACCAGCCCGGATCGCGATGTCCGGCTTGGCGCCGCGCGGGAATGGGCGCGCTGGGAAGGCGAAACCATCACCCTGCTGCCCGATCCGCAGGTCAGCGACGCGTTCTACGGCGAGGAATATGCGCTGGCCTTCGCCCGCATCGAGAACCACTATTTCGTCCATGCCGGCTGGATGGACGAGGGCCAGCTGATCCGCGATGCCGAAAAGCTTCGCGACATCCCCGGGGTCATCGTCCAGGGCCGCTACGACATCGCCTGTCCGCCGCAGACCGCTTGGGACCTGCATCAGGCCTGGCCGGAAGCGGAGTTCATTATGGTGGAAGGGCAGGGGCATGCGCTGAGCCAGCCCGGCATTCTGCACCATCTGATCGAAACCACGGATCGCTTTGCGGGAGGCGGAATGTGACTGACGACAGCTATCGTTTTCGCGAGTATTCGGGCGGCTGCCAGTGCGGCGCGGTGCGCTGGCATGCCACCGAGCTCCGGGACAATCCCCATTTCTGCCACTGCCGCATGTGCCAGAAAGCCGCCGGCAACGTGTTCATCGATCTCGTCGGCATCCGCCACGAGCACCTGACCTGGACGCGCGGCAAGCCCAGCGAGTTCAATAGCTCTGATGTGGCGGCGCGGGGCTTCTGCAGCAATTGCGGCACGCCGCTCTACTATCGCTCTCTCGGCGGACCGCATGTCTCGATGACCATCGGCTCGTTCGACACCCCGCACCTGGTGCCCATCCTGTACGAGATGGGCCTCGAGGGCCGCCACCCGAACCTCCGACCCGTCCCCGGCGCCGAGCAGATCGGCACCACCGAGGAGGGGGACGGCGTCGAAGCCGTGGCCCGCGTCCGCGCCTCCAACCATCAGCACCCCGACCACGACACCGACAAGTGGGTCATGGGAGGTGCCGATGGCTGAAGCACTCGCTACCGGCGGCTGCCAGTGCGGCGCCATCCGCTATCGGTTCACGGCGCCGTTCGACGACGTGAGCCTTTGTCATTGCCGCATGTGCCAGAAGGCGACGGGCGGGCTGTTCGGCGCTTTCGCCGGCGCGCCGGCTGAAAGCTTCGAACTCACTCGGGGCAGCCTCGGGGTGTTCCGCTCGTCCGATACGGTCGAACGCGGCTTTTGCCCTGCCTGTGGTACGCCGCTGACGTTCCGCCGTCCCGGCGGCAGCTATGTCAGCGTCACCATCGGCTCGCTCGATCACCCTGAAGCCGTGTCACCGACCGAGCAGACCTGTACCAACAGTCGCCTCCACTATGTGGGGGCGTTTGCCGAGGTTCCCGACCTGCCACCGATCGAGGAGGTTGCCCCCGATCTCGCGCGACGCATCCGCGCGACCAATCATCAGCACCCCGACCATGACACCACCGACTGGGTCCCGCGCTATGTCTGAAGTCCATCTGTCCGGCGGCTGCCAGTGCGGCGCAGTCCGCTTTCGCGTCGACCAGCAGCCCGACAACGTCCATGTCTGCCACTGCCGTATGTGCCAGAAGGCGGTAGGCGGGCCGTTCGCCGTGATCTGCCCGGTCGACAAGGTGAACTTCCACGTCACCCGCGGCGAGATCAGCTGGTTCAAGAGCTCCGAGCTCGCCAATCGCGGTTTCTGTCGCGAGTGCGGCACGCCGCTGATTTTCGACTACCCCTGGGCCCCTGATATCGGCGTGCTCTCCGGCGCCTTCGACGAGCCCGACCGCGTGCCGCCGGTGATCCAGTACGGTAACGAAAGCCGCGTCAGCTGGTATGCCCATATCGGCGAGCTGCCGGGCAGCACGCCGACCTATTCCGTCGACCCCGAAGGCCGCCTCGCCCGAATTAGTAGCTCCAACCGGCAACACCCTGACCACGACACGGCCGAATGGCCGCCCCGTAACTGAGTACCCTGTGATGACTGCCCAAGCGCCTGCCAAGGAACGGCTCTACCTCTTCGACACCACGCTGCGTGACGGCGCGCAGACGGCTGGGATCGAGTTTTCGCTCGAGGACAAGATCTCGGTCACCGCGCTGCTCGAGCGCCTCGGCGTCGATTACATCGAGGGCGGCTATCCCGGCGCCAATGTCATCGACGACCAGTTCTTCACCGAGAGCCGCACCCGCGACGCCGTCTTCACCGCCTTCGGCATGACCAAGCGGGCAGGGCGCTCGGTCGGCAACGATCCCGGCGTGCAGGCGACGCTCAACGCCGTATCCGATGCCGCCTGCTTCGTCGGCAAGTCGTCGTCGCACCAGGTAAAGGTGGCGCTCGGCATCTCGCTCGAGGAGAATCTCGACAACCTGCGCGAAACCGTCGAGGCCACTGTCGCCGCCGGCAAGGAAGCGCTGGTCGATTGCGAGCACTTCTTCGATGGCTACAAATCCGATCCCGACTACGCCTTGCGCTTTGTGCGCACCGCCCTCGATGCCGGCGCCCGCTGGGTGGTGCTGTGCGACACCAATGGCGGCACCATGCCGTCGGAAGTCGCCGCTATCGTCGACGAGGTCACCAAGGTCGCCCCTGGCGATCACCTCGGCATCCACGCCCATGACGATACCGGCCAGGCCGTCGCCAACACGCTCGCCGCCGTCTCGGCTGGCGTCCGCCAGATCCAGGGCACGCTCAACGGTATCGGCGAGCGCTGCGGTAACGCCAACCTCATCACCCTCATCCCGACCCTGGCGCTGAAGCCCGGCTTCGCCGACCGCTTCGAGATCGGCGTTACCAGCGAACAACTGGCCGATCTCACCTCGATCTCGCGCGCCTTCGACGACCTGCTGAACCGCGCCCCGGCTCGGCAGTCGCCCTATGTCGGCACCTCGGCCTTCGCCACCAAAGCCGGCATTCACGCCTCGGCGCTGGCCAAGGATTTTTCGACCTACGAGCACGTGCCGCCTGAAACTGTCGGCAACGAACGCAACATCATGGTCAGCCAGCAGGCCGGTAAGTCCAACCTGCTTGCTGCCCTGAAGCGCCATGGCATCGAGCTCGGCAAGGACGATCCGCGCCTAGAGCGGCTGCTGCGCACCGTCAAGGAGCGCGAAGCCCGCGGCTACTCCTATGACGGCGCCGACGCCTCTTTCTTCATTCTCGCCCACGGCGTGCTCGGCACCTTGCCCGAGTTCTTCGACGTCGAGAGTTACCGGACCAGCGTCGAGCGCCGCCACAACGCGCGCGGCGAACAGGTCGTCGTCACCGAGGCGGTGGTGAAAATCCGCATCGGCGACGAGCTGCTGATGTCGGTGGCCGAGGGCAACGGCCCGGTCAACGCCCTCGACCTTGCCATGCGCAAGGATCTCGGAGTGTTCTCGACCCGCATCGCCGACCTCGAACTGGTCGACTTCAAGGTGCGTATCCTCGACGGCGGCACGGGCGCGGTCACCCGTGTGCTGGTCGAGAGCCGCGATGGCACCGGCGAGCGCTGGTACACCATCGGGGTCAACACCAACATCATCGACGCCTCATTTGAGGCGCTTTACGAGTCGATTACCTATAAGTTGATGAAATCAGAGGCAGCCTGAGACGCCGGAACGGTAGGGACAGGTTGCCCCATGTTCCCCCGGAGGCCCTGCTGAGCCGGACCGACGACCGCCGTACTTTGCTGCTCGCCCTCGGCGCCGCCGGGGTGACGCTGGCTGTTGTCCTCGGCGTCATCGGCCTCCCCGTGGTCAACGCCTGCTCGGCCGATCCGCGCGGCGTCGTCACCTGCCTCCGCGACATGGCCGACCGCAAGTTCGACCTCCCCGGCACCGTCCCGGGGCAGGTCGCCGAGACGGCGCCCGGCGAATCCCCGGCTCCACCGGCAACCGTGGTGGCCGAGACCGAAGCTCCGGCCGCAGCGGGAGGGCCGCTTGAAGCGCCGACGGTCGAGCCTGCGGTCGTCCCGGCCCAACCCATCGAGGCTCCGGCTCCGGCCGCCAAACCTGCGCAGCCTGTCGCGGCGGCTCCCGCCGAACCTGCCCCGACGGCAACGCAGCCCGCTGCCGCTGCCCCCGCGCCTCTCGAAATGGCAGCCGCCGAACCGGAGCCCGATGTACCCACGCCGTTCAAGCCGAAAGTCCCCGCCACCGAGTCTGTGCCATTGAGGCCCGACGACACCGCCCTGAACTGGAGCGTCCCGTCCGAGCCGCAGGACACTGAGGCGCTTCCGCTCGAGGCGGAAGCGTCGGCGACACAGGTCGAAACGCCGGACCAGATCGAGGAGCCCGCAACCGGCGCCGCTGATCTCTCGGCTCAGCCGGAGCCAGCCGCACCGGCAGCCACGCCGTCCGAGCCCGCCACGCCGCCAGTTGCGGCTTCACAGCCTGAGCCGGCCGTGCCTGCCGCTACCTCCCCGCCCGGGGCGCCCGTTGTCGTCGCCAACGCCGAGCCGGCCGGCTCGCGACCTCCCGCGCCGACCATCGCTGCTCCGGTCGTCCTTGCTCCCACCATCGACGCCATTGAGCTCGATGGCATCAGGAGCTTCGTTTCCGGCTCCGGCCCGGCTGGCGCGCTGATGCGCCTCTATGCCGATGGCGAGCTGATCGGTGAGAGCCCGGTCGAAGCCGGCAGGTGGCTGGTCGAAGGCAGCAACCTGCTCGACAGCCCCCGACGCGAGCTGCGCGTCGAAGCCATCGAACCTGACACCGGCAAGCTGCTGGGCGTCGCCGCCATCACCGTCGAGATCGAGCTGCCCGACGGCGGCGCCCCGCCCGACGAGCGCCCGGAGGAAACCCCGGACCTCGGTAGCGGCGTCGCCCCGGCGCCACAACCCGAACCAGCCCCTGCCACCCTGGCCGCCGCGCCGCCCGGTAGCTCCGCACCTGCGGAATTCGCCGACAACAAGCCATCGGTCACCGCTGCTGTTCCGGCGAGCGAGCCCGTCGCCGAGCCGGCGCTGGTGATCGATCCGGCGCCCACAGCAGCGGTTGCGCCGGAGCCCGACATTGCGGCCATCGAACCCCAGGCCGAACCCGAGCCGCTGCCGCCCCTGGCGGCCGTGGTTCCGCGGGGAGAGTCCGCCTCAGTCGAAATTCTGGCCCCATCCACCCTGCAGCCGACCACTCTGCCACCAACCGAGGCAGGCGCCGATGAGCCGTCGACGATCACCCTCCTGACGCCCGAGGCGCCCGCCCTGATCGCTGAGTTCGAGGTTCGCACGGCGGAACCGGCTCAGCCTCCGGGTCAGCCCGTCACCATCCTCCGCCTGCTGCCTTTCGGCGATCCGGATGAGGGTCGCTACAATGTCGGCAAGGCCATCATCCGCCATGGCGATACGCTCTGGAGCATCGCCCGCCGCTACTACGGCCACGGCATCCACTACCGCACCATCTTTCACGCCAATCGCGAGCTGATCCGCCGCCCCTCGCGGATCTTCCCCGGCCAGATCTTCGATCTGCCACTGGTCACCGACGACTGACCATTCCCTGACAAGGTATTGCCGCAAATCCCGTTCAACTGCCCAGTCAGGCAGGTGGTTTCGCCTTGCCTTGGCGAGGCCGATCTTTTATCGCTGAATAACGATGAACCCGATGCATGACGACGACATCGCCAATGTGATGCGGGCCCTCGGACACCCTGTCCGGCTCAACATCCTGCGCATCCTCGCCGCCCAGCGTGCGGGCGATTGCTGCTGCACCGATGTCACGCAGAACCTGTCGCTGGCCCAGTCCACCGTCAGCCAGCACATCAAGGTGCTGCTCGACGCCGGACTGGTCGAGCGCCACCCAAAGGGCACGCGCAACTGCTACTCGCTGCGCGCCGATCGCCTGGCCGATTTCGGCATCGCCTGCACCGGCTTGTTCACCGGCCTAACCGATCACCCGGTCAAAGAGCTCGCCTGATGTCATCCGCCGATGAGGCAACCAAGCGCCCCACCGTTAGCGCGGAGGAGGGTGGCCTGCTTGCCACTGTACGAAACCTCTGGGGCTACATGTGGCCCGAGGGCCGTCCCGACCTGAAGTGGCGCGTCATTCTCGCCATCGGCGCCCTGCTGGTGTCGAAGGTCGCGACCACGATGATCCCCTTCGTTTACAAGTGGATCATCGACAGTCTCGATGGCACCACACCCGACACGGCGCTGGTCATGGGCGTCGCCATCCCCATCGTGCTGGTCGTCGCCTTCGGCGTCGGCAACATCATCGATGCCGGCTTCCAGCAATTGCGCGACGTGCTGTTCGCCTCGGTTGGCCAGCACGCCGTGCGCAAGCTGGCGCTCCAGACTTTCGAGCACCTGCACAGACTGTCGCTGCGCTTCCATCTCGCCCGCCGCACCGGCGGCTTGAGCCGGGTCATCGAGCGCGGCACCAAGGGCATCGAGACCATCGTGCGCTTCACGATGCTCAACACCGCCCCGACGCTGGTCGAGTTCGTCATCACCGGCGTCATCTTCATCGTCATGTTCGGCGTCAGCTATCTGAGCGTGCTGGTCGTCACCGTCTGGCTCTACCTGTGGTTCACCATCAAGGCCTCGAACTGGCGCATCGCCATTCGCCGCGACATGAACGACAGCGACACCGACGCCAATGGCAAGGCCATCGACAGCCTGCTCAACTTCGAGACGGTGAAGTACTTCGCCAACGAGAAGATGGAGGCCCAGCGCTTCGATGCCTCGATGGAAAAGTACGAGCGCTCAGCCGTCCGCATCTGGACCTCGCTCGGCTTCCTCAATTTCGGCCAGGCGCTGATCTTTTATTCCGGCACGGTGATCATCCTGATCATGGCGGTGCTCGGGGTGATGAACCGCACGCTGACGCTGGGCGATTTCGTGCTGCTCAACACCTTCCTGATGCAGATCTACCGGCCGCTCAACTTCATCGGCTTCGTCTATCGCGAAATCCGCCAGGGCCTCACCGACATCGAAGAGATGTTCAAGCTGCTCGATCGCGCGCCCGAGATTCAGGACAAGCCGGGCGCCAAGCCGCTCAATGTCACCGGTCCGGTGGTGAAGTTCGACGACGTGAAGTTCCACTACGATGCCGATCGCCCGATCTTGAAGGGTATCAGCTTCGAGGTCCCGGCTGGCCAGACCATCGCGGTGGTCGGACCCTCGGGCGCCGGCAAATCCACCATCTCGCGGCTGCTCTATCGCTTCTACGATGTCATCGAGGGCAAGATCACCATCGACGGGCAGGACCTGCGCGACGTCACGCAGGAGAGTCTGCGCGCCGCCATCGGCATGGTCCCGCAGGATACCGTGCTGTTCAACGACACCATCGCCTACAACATCCGCTACGGCCGTCCCGACGCGACCGAAGCCGAGGTGCGAAAGGCGGCGGAGCTGGCGCAGATCGGCCATTTCATCGAGAGCCTGCCCAAGGGCTACGACACCCCCGTCGGCGAACGCGGCCTGAAGCTTTCGGGTGGCGAGAAGCAGCGCGTCGCCATCGCCCGCACCATCCTGAAGGGCCCACCGATCCTCATCCTCGACGAGGCCACCTCGGCGCTCGATTCAAAGACCGAGGAAGACATCAAGTCCGCCCTCGACGTGGTCTCGGCCAACCGCACCACGCTGGTCATCGCTCACCGGCTCTCAACCGTCGTCAATGCCGACGAGATCATCGTGCTGCGCGACGGCCAGATCGCTGAGCGCGGCACCCATCATCGCCTGCTGGTCAAGCAGGGGCTCTACGCCCAGATGTGGAACCGCCAGCGCGAAGCCAGCGAGGCCGAAGAACGCATGCAGCGCGTCGCCAACGACCCCGAAGGCTTCGTCAAGCGCGGCCTGCCCGCGGCGGAGTAGGAGAGTGGCGCGAGAGGTTCGCAAGGCAGCCGATAGCGAGCGCCCCATCATCGAGCGGCTAATCCAGCTTTATCTCTACGATATGGCGTCGGAGCATCCCTGGCCGCTCGAGCCCGATGGCCGCTACACCTACGATTTCCTAGATCGCTTCTGGCAGCATCCGTATTTGCTCTACGCGAACGGAGAGCTTGCCGGCTTTGTTCTCGTCATCCGGGGTTGCCCGATCACCGGACGCGCCGATTGCTGGTTCATGGCCGAGTTCTTCGTGCTCCGCCCCTATCGTCGACAAGGCCTCGGCGCCGAGGCTACCAGGCAGTTGTTCGTCCGGCATTCCGGCCCGTGGCACGTGGCGGTTCTGCAGTCGAACTGGACGGCGCTGGCGTTCTGGGGCAGGGCGCTGTCCGCCTACGAGCCTGCCGTCGCGCCGACGGCGTTCGACGGCGACAATTGGCTAGTGCACGCGTTCCGGTAGCGCCCGATGCATCGAGGCTGCGGCCACCCCCACCGTTGATCTCTCCCCACAAGGGAGACGACAACCTCCACATCGCGGCACCGGCATTCTCCCTCCCCCTTGTGGGGAGGGTAGCGAAGCAGGTTCGGGCGAAGCCGGAACCGTCGCGCACCTGGGTGGGGTAGGCCCTACGCTCCGGCGCAAATGCAACCTCCCCTTGACCAATTCGTTGCGTCCCACCATCACAGCGTCGGCCAATGACCTCAGCATCCTCCCGCAACGCCTCGCTCGACGCCCTGCGCGTCCTCAGCCTGTTCGGCATCGTGACATTGCATGTCGCCGGTGGCGGCTTTGCCGACAACAAGCCCTTCGGCTTCGTGGTCGACGAACTGAGTCGCTTCGCCGTGCCGGTGTTTTTCCTGATGTCGGCCTATTTCTGGAAGGATGCCGACCTTGCCGCCCCGCTGCGGCTGGGCGGCAAGGTGGCGCGTCGGGTGATGCCGGCCTTCGCCATCATCCTCGCCCTCACCATCGCGCTGCGCCTGTTCGAGGGGGGTCGCCTTGGCTTCGAGCCGACGCCCGCTGGTCTGATTCTGCTGTTGTGGTCCGGCGGGCCGGCCTTCCACCTGTGGTTCCTGCCCGCCCTGGTGCTCGGCACCGTCATCGTTGCGATACTGATCAGGTTCACCGGCCTGCGCTGGACGATAGTCATCGTGCTGGCACTCTACATTGCCGGCACGATCATCGGCGCCTACTCAAAACCGCTGTTCGGCCACGGCTTCCCGTTCTGGATGGATCGCAACGGGCTGTTCTTCGCCCCGGTCTTCCTCGTCGCCGGCATCGTGCTGCGCCGCCACCGCGCCGCGCTTGTTGGCTGGCCGATCCCGGCCATCATCGCAGCTTTGGTCGCCTTCGCAGTCCTCCATCTCGCCGAAGGCTATTTTGTCGTCGGCCGCTACGCCCTCGGCCACGACTACTCGCTCGCCACCCTCGGTTACGCCCTCTCGGTCGCCGTCCTGTTCATGCGCATCGAGCTGACGAACCCCATCTGGTCTACCCTAGGCCAGGCCACCTTCGGCGCCTACCTGATTCACCTGCTGGTGCTGAAACTCCTCGCCGGCAATCTCGGCCTCGGCCGCCACTCCCTGCTGATGATCGCCCTCGGCTTCAGCGTCAGCCTCGGTCTGGCCGTGGCCTGGAGGGCAGGGCGGGCCGCGATTGGCCAGCGTGGTGCCAGGGCGTAGTGCGGCCCAGGGGCGTTCAGCCGATCCGTCGGCAGGGGCCCGACCCACGAGCTGATGGCCAGAGCTCCGCCGACAGAACAATGGCGGCAGGGCTGCCCGCTTTGCGGACGAGCACCGGTTCCTCCTGCACGCTTTTCATGAAGCCTCCCACTTCCGGCGAGCCTTCGTCGCGGTGGTCTCTTTCATGGCGCACGCTTCCACTGTCGGTCTGAACCTGTGCGGCCCAAACGAAAAGGCCCGGATCGCTCCGGGCCTTCTCAATTCTTGTCGTGTCGTTCGGCTTACTCGGCGGCCTGGCGGCTCACCACCGTGACACCGTCCTGCTCGGTTTCGACGAGGCCCGAACCTTCGGTCTTGATGAACCGCTTCGAGCTGTCGATGTCGGCCGGGATCTCGACCGTCTCGCCTTCCGGCGTAACGGCGGTGTGCTTGCGCCCACCGAAGATCGCCCGGAACGGCCAGGCGATGGCGTTGCCGATCGCTCCGAACACCGCACCGAACAGCCGGCCGATCCAGCCCTGGCGGATGACGCTCGGCGCGGTGATCATCACCGGCACCATCACCAGGGTGAGGGCGGTCGAGACGAACAGGCCCGAAACCAGGGCTGCCGACAGGTGGGTGAACCACGAACCAGCAAGGCCGCCCCAGACGATCTCGCGCCGGATGAAGTCGAACTCGACGTTCACCGCCATCGGGATCACGCCAAGCGCCGTCACCGTAGCGGTGAGCAGCACCGGCCGCACGCGCTGGGCAGCAGTGATCAGCATCGCCTTGGTCGGCTCCACCCCATCACCACGGTTGTAGTGGTTGTAGGTGTCGATCAGCACGATACCGTTCTTCACCACGATGCCTGCCAGCGCCACGATGCCGAGGCCGGTCATGATCGCCGAGAAGCTCATCCCGGTGATGGTCATGCCCAGCATCACGCCGGCGAGCGACATGACCACGGTCGAGAGCGTCACCAGCACCTGGTAGAAGCTGTTGTACTCGAGCAGCAGCACCAGGAAGATGATGAACAGCGCGGCTGCCAGTGCCTGCATGATGAAGGCATTGGTATCGCCGATCTGCTCGTCGGCACCGCCGAAGGCGATCTTGGTCGTCGCCGGGATGTCCTGCGTCGCCACCCATTCCTTGAGCTGGGCGATTTTGGCATCTGCCGCCACGCCCGGTGCAAGGTTCGCCGCCACGCCCATGACGTAGACGCCGTTCTTGCGGCTGATATTGGCGACCTTCGGCACAGCTTCGCGCTTGATGAAGTTCGACACCGGCACCAGACCCTGGGCCGTGACGATCCGCAGCGAGTCGAGGCTGTCGAAGCTGCGCTCATCGAGCGGCAGGCGGACGCGGATATCCAGTTCGTCATCGGCGTCATCCGGCCGGTACGAGCCGAGCTTCACACCCGAGGTGACGAGCTGCACATAGGGCGATAGTTCACGCACGCCGATGCCGTACTTGGCTGCGGCCACACGGTCGATCGTCACTTCCCAGTCGATACCGGGGGAGGGACGGCCGTCTTCCACGTCGATGGTGTCGCCGAGCTGGTTCTCCACATAGTCGCGCAGCTTGGTGACCACCGGCGTCAAGTCGGAATAGACAGTGCTTTCGACCGTCAGGTTGATCGCCTTGCCGGCCGGAGGGCCGTTTTCCTGCGCCGCGATCTGCACTTCAAGGCCAGAGATATCCTTCACCCGGTCACGGATGTTCTGGAAGATCTCAGTCGCCTTGACGCGCTCGTTCCACGGCTGCAGCTGCAGATTGAACTGCCCGATGGTGTCCGGCGGACCGCCGCTCGAGAAGCCGTCGCCGCCACCACCCGAGAAGGTCATGATCGAGTCCTGCACGCCCTGCACCTGCAGGATCTGCGTCTCCACCTCGGCCAGCATGTCGCGGATCTCGACCGGCGAATAGTTGCCGCGGGCGATCACATTGACCGTGCCGAACTCGGCCTCGGAAGCGGGGAAAGCTTCCATGCCGGTCGGGTTGGCGATGTAGGCATAGAACATGAAGCCGACGACGGTGAAGCCTGCCAGCAGCGACAGGATCGGATGCCGGATCAGGTGCTGCAGCGTGCGCACATAGACGCCCGTCGGCCCCTTCACCTTCTTCACATCGAACTTGTCCGGGTACATGACGACGTCAGCGGCTTCCTTGGCCTTGGGGTCGACATGGCTCGAGGCGATAATGGCACCGATCACCGGCATGAACACCAGCGCCGAAAGCAGCGAGGCGCACATCACCACGATCACGATGATCGGCAGGTAGCTCATGAACTTGCCGATGATGCCCGGCCAGAACAGCAGCGGCACGAACGCACCCAGCGTCGTGAAGGTGGCCGAAACCACCGGCACGAACATCTTGCGCGCCGCGAGGATGAATGCCTCCTTCTTTGAGACACCCTCCTGCAGCTTTCGTTCGGCGTACTCCACCACAACGATTGGATCGTCGACGAGCACGCCCACCGCCAGCACCAGGCCGAACATGATCATCATGTTGATGGTCATGCCGAGCATCTGCACGATGAGGAACGCGATCATGAACGAGATCGGGATCGACGTACCGATCATCAGGGCAGGGCGGACACCCAGCGTCGCGACGCAGGTGACCATCACCAGCGCCACAGCAGTCAGCACCGCGGCTTCGAGCGAGCGGAACAGGTTCTTGGTGGTGTCGGCCTGATCGATCAGGAAGCTATGCTGGATACCGGCCGGCCAGTCCTTGACGAACTCGGTCGTGACGGCGCGCACCTGGTCGGAAACGTCGATGACGTTGGTCCCGAGCTCCTTGATCACCCCCAGGGTGATCGCCGGCTGTCCGTTGACATGCGCGTACTGGGTCGCATCCTGGAACGTGCGGGTGATCGTTGCCACGTCGCCGAAGGTGACGACGTTGTCGCCGTCGGCTTTGATCGGCAACGAGTAGACGTCCTGCGCGTTGGTGATGAGGCCCGGCACTTCGACGTTGAACGAACCGCGGCCGGTGTCGAGCGTACCGCCGGGCACCACCATGTTGTTCTTGGCCAGTGCATCCAGCAGTTCGCCGGCCGTGAGGTTATAGGCCTCGAGGCGGCTCATATCGATGGTCACCGCCAGCATCTCGTCGCGCGACCCGGAAATGGTCACGCTCTGCACGGTCGGGATTTCTTCGAGACGGTCCTGCAGATCCTTGGCGCTCTGCACCAGGGCCCGCTCCGGCACGTTGCCGTAGAGCGCCACCGAGATCGAAGGCTGGTTGGTGAACGAGATCTCCGTCACCGACGGCTCGGTCGCGTCCTCGGGAAGTTCCGAGGCGACGCCGTCGAGCTTGGCGCGGATGTCCGCCAGCGCCTTGTCGCTATTGGCGTTCACGTCGAACTCGAGGAACACCGAAGCATGACCGGTCGTTGCGGTCGAGGTGTAGTTCTTGAGCCCGTCGATGTCCTTGACGCGATCCTCGATCGGCTTGGCCAGCAGCCGCTCCGCGTCACGCGGAGAGACGCCGGTCTGGCTGGTCGAGACGTAGAAATACGGGATGTCGATGGCCGGGAAGCTCTCCTTGGGCAACGACATGTACGCGCTGAAACCGGCGAACAGCAGCAAAGCCATCACCGTCAACACGACCCGCGGCATGCGCAGGACGCGTTCGAGGAAATTCATCATGAGTGCACCCCTTCAGCGGCGGTCTCGGCCTCAACCGATTCCGGCTTGCCCGTAACGTTGGTCGCGTTGACCTTCTGACCCGGCACGACATATTCCTGACCCATCGTGATCACATCGACCGTCGGGGGCAGGCCCGTGACCCAGACGCCCTCGCGGGAGTCCGAGATGATCGTCACGGGGTAGAACTCAACGACGCCGTCCTTGACCGAGCGGATACCAAGCGTGCCCTCGTCATTCAGCGTCAGCACCGACTGCGGCAGCAGGTGCGCCGGCACCGTGCCCATGGTGACCGTGGCCGTCGCCGTCACTCCCGACAGCACCTTGCCGTCGGCGTTCGGGATCTCGATCTCGACCGGGAACGACCGCGTGGCTTCGTCGGCGAGCGAGGCGATGTAGCTCACCTTGCCCTCGACCTTCTGGCCGGTCACCGTCTCGACGCTTGCCGCCAGCCCCAGTTCGGCGCGCGCGATGCGGGCCTCCGGCACATTGGCGACGAACAGCATCGGGTCGAGTTCGACCACCGTGGCGCACGGCTGGCCGGGGCTCAGCACGCTGCCCACCGTCGCCACCGGATCCTGCACGATACCGGCAACCTTGGTGGTCACCTTGGCGCGGTCGAATTCCTGCTTGGCCTGATCGAACGCCGTCTGCGCCTGCCGCAGGGCGGCCTCCGCGACGATGCCCGTATTGTTGGCGGCGAGACCCTTGTCGCGCAGCGCCTTGTTGGAGTCGTAGGCATTCTGCGCTTGCGCCAGCGCGGCCTCTGCCTGCGCCACCGCGGCTGCCCGCGTACCTTCTTCAAGCGTGCAGATAATGTCGCCGGCCTTCACCGCCTGGCCCTTGGTGACGTTCACCGCTGTCACCACGCCCGAAGTCTCGGGGGTGATGCTGGTCACGGTCTTGGCCTTGGTGCGGCCGCGCAGCGGCACTTCCACCGGCATGGCCTGCATGTTGTAGGTCTCGGTGCGCACCGACTGGGCTGGCGCCGAAGCGCCGCTGCTCTCGGCTACGCGCTCGGCAATCGTCAGCGCCGGATCGATCTCGCCCTCGGCGACGTGATGCGTCGTCTCGGCGCCCTCGGCGTCCTTGCTGAAGAACGAGACAATCGGCTTTTCGCCGTTACCGGGGCCGTTGCCGCCGGCCACGAAAACGCCGCTGCCGAGCCACAAGGCCCCGGCAATGACAATGGCGCCGGCAACGCCGTAAGAAACGATCGCACGCATTCTGATACCCTCTATTCCGCTGCTGCAGCGTCGTCCCTATCGGGACGGGCCAGCGCTATCAGTTCATCCCCGTGCGCCTCGATGTAGTCACGAGCCGCTTGCATACAAGTCCGCCCGTAATCGATGACCCAGGCGTCTCCGGGGTGGTTGTGTTGTTGTTTGAGCCGGTCGAAGTCGGCGAGCGTCGCGTCGATCTCGACGATTCGTTCGTTTAGCCGCTGCTCGACCAGCGATTGCGGGAGTTCCGAGGCGAAGCGCAGGAACAGCAGAAACTCGCTGCGGAACTCGTCTTCGCCAAGCTTCTCGAACATCGACTGAATGAACGCAGCGCGGCCGGCCGGTGTGATCGAATAGATCTTCTTGGCGGGCTTGCCGTCCTGCTGTTCAACGCGCGCCGTGACCAGCTTTTCCTGTTCGAGGCGCGCAAGCGACGGATAGATCGCCCCATAGCTGGCGTCGATGAAATACGAATACTCCCCTTCAACGGAGAGCTTTCGGATCTCATATCCAGTCGCGTCGCCATCATAGAGGATGGCAAGGCAGATGGTTCTGACGTTCATTGGCTTCCTATCCGGCTGGCATATAACGGACCAGCATATGCCGGGCCTATATATGGAGCCGGAAAAAAGCGCAACAAGGGCTGGAAGAGGGGCTGCCATGCATTTTCTTCATGGCCAATCGTTTGAATACTAACGGTTTCCGTCAGGCGCCGGTAAACCGCAGCATCTCGGCAAGGGCCCGCAAGGCCAGTTTCTCGCTGGCTGCGGCCACGAACCAGGCATTGAGGAACTTGTCGCCCCGGTGTCCGCAGGTGAGCGGCAACCCGTCCATTCCCAGTACCACACCACCCGCAGCTTGCAGCACTGCCTGCCCCGCCGCCGTGTCCCATTCCGAAGTTGGGGTAAATCGCGGGTAAAGCTGCGCGGTGCCTTTGGCCAGCAGGCAGAACTTCAGCGACGAGCCGACCGAGACGTCCTCAGCCACCTCGAGTGTGTCGCAGAGTTCGGCCAGCGCAGCATGTCCATGGGAGCGGCTGGCGACGATGCGCAGCGGATGCTCGGCCTCGGCCACCTGCAGCGGCTCGACGCCCTCGACACTGCCGCCGACGACGCGCCCGGCAAACGCCCCATCCGGCCCGCCCCAGTAAATCTCGCCCGTTGCCGGCGCCAGCACCACGCCGCTGACCGGGTGCCCATCCTCGCAATAGGCGATGTTCACGGTGAACTCGCCGTTGCGCTTCAAGAACTCCTTGGTGCCGTCGAGTGGGTCGACCACGAAGTAGCGCGCCCCCAGCTCGGGGATCCGGCCCGCCGCCACGCTCTCCTCGGCCAGCACCGGCAGGCCGGTCTCAGCGAGGTACTCGAGGATGATCGTCTCGGCCCGCTGGTCGGCCTCCGTCACCGGCGAGCCGTCGGCTTTCTCCATTGCCACCACCGGGCGTTGGTAGACCTCGAGGATCACTTCGGCCGCGGCGATCGCGGCGCGGTTCATCAGTTCGGCAAGTGGCATGCTCATTGGATTTCGACATCCAGTCCGAGGTCCAGCGGCCTGGCGCCCATGGTGATCTGGCTCGATGAGATGTAGTCGACCCCGGTCTCGGCGATGCCGCGCACCCGCTCCAGCGTCACCCCGCCCGAAGCCTCGAGCCGCGCCCGTCCCTCGTTCAGCTTCACTGCTGCCCGCAGCAGCTGGTTATCCATATTGTCGAGCATGACGATCGTCGCGCCGGCCTCCAGCACCTCGGCCAGCTCGTCGAGGCTGGTCACCTCGATCTCGATCGCCACCAGATGCCCCGCGGCCGCCCGCGCCGCCCGATAGGCCTTGCCGGCCCCGCCCGCCACCGCGATGTGGTTGTCCTTGATCAGGATGGCGTCGCTCAATGCGTAACGGTGGTTCGCGCCGCCGCCGCAGCGCACCGCATATTTCTCGAATGCCCGGAGCCCCGGCGTGGTCTTGCGCGTGTCGCAGATGCGCGCCCCGGTCCCGGCCACTGCTTCTACAAACTGATGCGTATGTGCGGCGATGCCGCTGAGATGATTCAGGAAATTGAGCGCCGTGCGCTCGCCGGCCAGCAACTGCCGTGCATCGCCCGATACGACCGCGACGATATCGCCCTTGCTCACTGAGGACCCATCGGTCAGCTGCGGATCGAACGACACGGCGCCACCCAGTTGCCGGAACACCTCGAGCGCCACCGGCAACCCGGCGATTACCCCGGCCTCGCGGGCCGAAAGCGTGGCGGTCGCCTGTGCGCCCGCCGGGATCGTCGTCTGTGAGGTGAGATCGCCTGCAAGCCCCAGGTCTTCAGAAAGGGCGCGACGGACCGCATCCTCGACGAGGGCAGGGGGCAGGGCGCCGATAAGGGTGTCGCGCATGTCTGGGCTCTGGTGCTGGCGGCGAGCGGTTTACGCGACCGAGCCATCC
Source organism: Devosia sp. LjRoot16 (assembly GCF_964252795.1). Taxonomy (NCBI): domain Bacteria; kingdom Pseudomonadati; phylum Pseudomonadota; class Alphaproteobacteria; order Hyphomicrobiales; family Devosiaceae; genus Devosia; species Devosia sp. LjRoot16. The sequence goes on along the minus strand of NZ_CAXUPH020000004.1, from coordinate 142,072 downwards.
CGCGCAATGCCGCCACGTCCCCGCGACCAATATCTCCGTGTCCGGAACAAATGGCGCTCGCACTCGTTGGGTCCCCTGCGCCAGTTCAGGGCGGGTTGGCTGTTGCATCACAAGAAGAATGGAGAAAACAATGCAGCTCAAGCGCTTATTGCTTACCACCACGAGCCTTTGCATGCTCTCGCTGCTCCCCCTCACTGCCCTGGGGCAGGATGCGGGGCTGACAGCGGCCTACAATGCCTATGTCGAAGCCCAGAGCGGCGATGACGCCGACGCCAAGGCTGCGGCCGAAGCAGCCTTCCTTGCCGAATGCCAACGCATCGGCGCACCCGACCTGCAACAATGTATCGCCATCGCCACTGGCGCCGCGAAAGTCGAGCAGCCTGCGCCGCCCGCCGAAGAAGCCGCGCCACCGGCTGAAGAGCCCGCGCCGCCAGCCGAGGAGCCAGCGGCTCCTGCTGAAGAACCGGCACCTCCCCCGGCTGAGGAACCGGCCGCTCCCGCTGAACAGCCTGCTCCAGCAGAGCCGGCCCCGGCTGCTGAACAACCCGCCGAGCCGCCTGCTGCCGAACAGCCCGCCGCTCCCGCGGAGCAGCCTGCAGCTCCCGCTGAACAGTCGCCGGCCAGCGATCCGGCACTGATCGCCGCGTTCGAGGCCTACGTCTCCGCCGGTTCCGGCGGTGATGCCAACGCCAAGGCTACCGCCGAGGCCGCCTTCCTCGCCGAATGCAACCGTCTCGGCATCCAGTCGCTCGACGAGTGCCTGGCGCTGATGGGCGGTGCGCCGGCTCCGGCCGCACCTGCCGAACCCGCAACGCCCGCCGAACCGGCCCAGCCGGGTGAGCCGGCGCAGCCGGGCGAGGCTCCGGCGACCGACCAGTCCGGTCAGCCGCTCGAAGTGGTTCCCGATCAGGAGACGCCTGACGCGCCGGCCGCCCCGGTGCTCGACAGCGCCAAGGATGCTGCGGAGGCCGGCGGCGAACAGCCCGCTCCTGCCCAGCCGCCTGCCGCCGAAGCTCCGCCGCCAGCCACCGATGCCGAGGCCCAGACCCAGGCACCGCCGCCGGCCGAGGAGGTTGAGGCGGCCGTCGCTACCGAGGGCAAGCGCGTCGACCAGCTCCCGGCACCGGAGGCCCCTCCTGCCGCTCAGGAGGCCAAGAAGGACGGTGACCGGCTGATCATCAACATCGGCATCAACATCAACATCTTCACCCCGTACAAGGATCGCGACCGCATCGGCCGCGGCGACGAGGTCTATTATGAAGAGCTCGACAACGGCCGCTATCGCCAGACCGTCATCCGGTCGGATGGCACGCGTGTTGTGACCGTATGGAACCGCTATGGCGAAATCATCCGCCGCGTGAAGGTGCTGCCCGACGGCACTCGCATCATCCTGGTCTTCTCCCCCGATGATCGTCGGGACGACGACTGGCGCGATCCGGGCGACGACCTGCCGCCGTTCTACCTGCCGATCCCGGTGGACGACTATGTGCTCTACAGCGAGCGCTCCGACGAGGCCGATATCGAGCGCTTCCTCAGCGAACCGCCGCTGGAAAAGGCCGCCCGCGTCTACACCGTCGATGAAGTGAAGCGTTCGGCCCGTATCCGCGACACCGTCCGCCGCGTCGAGATCGGTGACCTGACCTTCGAGACCGGCTCGGCCCAGCTCGGCCGCGATCAGGTCGGCTCGCTCGGCAAGGTGGCCGAAGCGATGAAGAAGATCCTTGCCCGCAACCCGGGCGAGACCTTCCTCATCGAGGGTCACACCGACGCGGTCGGCTCGGACGAATCCAACCTCGTCCTCTCCGACGAGCGCGCCGGCACCATCGCCGACCTGTTGACCGAGTTCTACGACATCCCGCCGGAGAACCTCACCACCCAGGGCTATGGCGAGCGCTACCTCAAGGTTGAGACCGACGGCGCCGAACGGGCCAACCGCCGCGCCACCGTCCGCCGCATCACCTCCCTGGTCTCCGGCGGCCAGAGCTGACCGAAGCACCTACGGTGAAAGCCTGGAACCCGCGCTCCGGCGCGGGTTCTTCTTTTGAGCGAGGCGGTAGAGAGGCAGGCTCTCGGTGTCCGCCATAGACAAGCCATGCTCCTAAGTCTAATTGAACGTCGTTCAGTTCTGGAGTTGCCCATGGCCCGCCGTGCCGACCATTCGAAGGAGGAGCTCGCGAGCCTCGTCGTCAACACCGCCGAGGAACTGATCGCCGAGGAGGGGATCGACGCCTTCTCGGCCCGCTCGCTGAGCCGCGCCATCGGCTACACCGCCGGCACGCTCTACCATCACTTCAAGGATCTCGACGACATCGTCACCCAGGTGAACACCCGCACCCTGGTGGGCCTTGCCCGCGCCTTCGCTGATGCGACGCCCTCCGACGATCCGCGGCAGATGCTGCATAATTACGCCGATGCCTTCCTCGGCTACATCACGTTGAAGCGAAATCTCTGGAATGCGCTGTTCGAGTTCCGCCGCAAGCCCGACCAGCCGGTGCCGCCCTGGTATGTCGAGGCCATTGCCTCGCTGATCCGCATCATCGCCCAGTGCTTTGCCGATATCCGCCCCGACCTCGACGACAAAGCCGCCCGCCAGTCCGGCCAACTGGTCTTCGCCTCGATCCACTCCGTCGTCTCGCTCGACAGTTCGGGCCGCCTCAACCTGATCATGGACCGCGACATCGGCAAGGTCGTGCACGAGCTCGTCGACATGCACATCCTCGCCTACACCCACCGCACGAAGTAGGCAGGTCTCCGCCAATGCCAGCGTCACCTCGGCGAAGGCCCAGGTGCCGGGCCTATCGGCGAACTTGCCACCAGACAGCGCCCCAAACTCGTGTCATCCCTGCCAAAGCAGGGATCCAACTCACCACCTGCACCAGCTGATGGATGGGTCCCAGCTTTCGCTGGGATGACAGCCGGTGGGTGGGCGCGACCATAACTTAGCGCATACGGGTGAAGGCCAGAAAACCCACTCCGCCATCCCCCTGTTTCTACACCAGAAGCCGCCGCAACCCATTGAATCCGTTTAATCTCATCTTTCGTCTAAACACCGTTCAATTTACAACTTGAACGCCGTTTAAAATCCTGTATGTTGATCATCGTGAACAGCGTTCAATTAAACGCCGACACCAACCGAAGGGAGACGTACTGCGATGTTGAACGTTCTGAAGACCCTGTTCCGGGGCGCCTCGGCCCGCGCCGAAGAGCAGCTTACCGATCATTTCGCCATCGACCTCATCGAACAGAAGATCCGTGAGTCCGAGGGGGCATTGTCGCTCGCCAAGTCGACCCTCGCGGCCCTGATCATCCGTCAGCGCAACGAGACCCAGACGCTCAGCCGCCTCGAGACGCAGATTGACGATCTCGAGACCCGGGCCCGTCAGGCGCTGGTCGCTGGCCGTGAGGATCTTGCCGCTGACGCCGCGACCGCCATTGCCAACCTCGAAAACGAGCGGGCCGTGCGCCGCGACACCCTCGATCAGCTCGCCAACCGTGTCGCCCGCACCCAGGCCTCGGTGGAGAAAGCGAACCGCCGCATCATCGACCTGCGCCAGGGCATGATCTCGGCCCGCGCCGCCGATGCTGAACGCAAGGCGCAGAAGTCGCTCAACCGCTCGATCGGCGCTACCAGTTCGATCCGCGAGGCGGAGGAGTTGATTGCCCGCGTCGTCAACGGCCCCGATCCCTTCGCCGAGAGCGAAGTGCTCGACGAGATCGACGCCGGCCTCAGCGAGAAGGGTATCCGCGACCGCCTCGGCGAGGCCGGCTTCGGCGACAAGACCAAGGTCCGCGCCGACGACGTGCTCGCCCGCCTCAAGTCCACCAGCCTCTAAGCCGCAACCACAAACGCATTCGAACCAAAGGGAACCACCGAAATGAACGCCGACAACAACCAGGTCTACATCATGTTCAACGCCGCCGGCGTCGCCGCCGCGCTGTTCCTCCTGTCGCTGTCGCTCTGGCTCGCGCCCGTCGACATCTCGACCAAGGGCTACTGGGGCATGGGCATCGTGCTGCTGATGGGAAGCCTCGTAAACCTCGTCAAGTATCGCACCGATGACCGCAACGCCCGGGACGTGGTGCGCCAGCTCGAGCAGGCCAAGGACGAGAAAATCCTCAAGGACTACGTCGGCAACCAGTGATCCCCAGGGTCATTGTAGTGATCCCAGTCACCGCCGATGAGAGAGCCCCGGGTCAGTGCCCGGGGCTTTTGTTTCGAGTGAGCAGCAGGATCAACCCCACGCCCCATCTCCCCCTTGGCGGGGGAGAAAGCGAAAACTTGGGCTTAGCGCAGCTAAGTCCTTAGTTTTTGCCAGAGAGGGGGTGCGGAGCCATCGTGCCTGAAGCCCCTTCCAGCTTCACCCCAGCCGATACGGCACCACTTCGCGTCGGTCGACATCGATCTCCAGCCGCGCGTCCATCGGGGGCACCGAGCGCTGGATGCAGTTGGTGCGCGGACAGATCCGGCAACTGATTCCGATCGGCTCGAACCCGCGCGTCAGGTCGAGGTCCGCCGCATAAGTGAGCTTGTTCGCATGCGCCACCTCGCAGCCAAGCGCGTAGGCATAGCGCCGCACCGGTCCGCGAAACCCGCCAGTGTGTTTCTCTTCAGACCAGGCGAGGCAGAGGTACCGATTGCCGTCCGGCGTCTCTGCCAGCTGCCGCGCGATCCGCCCATTATGCTCGCCGAATACCCGGTGCACGTTCCAGAGCGGGCACGCGCCGCCGAAGCGCGGGAACTGCAGTGGCGTTGCCGAGTGCCGCTTGGTGATCGTCCCCGCCGCGTCCACCCGCGCAAAAAAGAACGGCACGCCGCGCGCCCTGGGCCGCTGCATGGTCGAGAGCCGGTGCCCGACCTGCTCCATCGACGCGCCGAACTCGAACGCCAGTTCCTCGACGTCGTAGCCAGTGCGATCTGCCGCAGCGAGGAACGCTCCATACGGCATCTGCAATGCCCCGGCGAAGTAGTTAGCCAGTCCCAGCCGGCAGATATCGGCCGCCTGCCGGGTCTTGAACTCCGCCCCGGCGACGATCTCGTCGATCAGTTCCACCTGTTCGATCAGCGCCAGCTGCACGCCGAGCTGGAAATACTGCGTTGCCGGTGCCAGCCTCCCGTTCAGCACGATCGTCCGGCTCGCTCGCTCGAACCGCCGCAACTGATCCGGTGAGTTCGGTTCCTCGAACTCCACCGAAATCCGATGCCGTGTCGTGAGATAATTCGCCAGCCGCTCGAGCCGCCCATGCAATGCGAAGCCGATGCTCGCCGCGAGGTTCTCCGCCGCAAGATCAAGCGGATCGACATAGTTGTTGGCGTAGTGGAAGAAGTCGCGGACTTCCTCGTAGCTGGTTTGCAGGCCGGGGCCGCCGACCATCGCCGCGTCCGCCCCCATCAGCCGCTCGTTTGCCTTGCGATAGGCCTCGTAGAGCCGCAACATGGCCCGCGCCGTATCGGGTGCGCTGGCCGCCACCGACTTAAGCTCGATCAGCCCCGGCGCTGCCTCGCCGAACAGCGGGTCGGCCATCGCTTCACGCAGGTCGGCCAGCACCCGGTCGGCCCCTTCCGAGGTCAACTCCCCGAGGTCGAGCCCGAAATTCTCGGCCAGCGTCAGCATCAGCGAAGCCGTCAGCGGCCGCTGGTTGTTTTCGATCTGGTTGAGATACGACACCGAGATCTCGAGCCGCCGCGCCAGCTCGCGCTGCGTCAGCCCCGCCTTGGTGCGCGCCGCCCGCACCCGAGCTCCGGCGAAGATCTTACGGTCAGCCATTCGCAAGTTTGCAATTTCACAGTTTGCAACTTTGCAGAATTAGCAGGTCCGCACATTCCTGTCTCTCGTCGCTTCGTCGGACCGTGTAAGCTGGCGATGAGTTAAGCTCAGGGGACTCCATGCAAAAGATCATCGCCGCGCTCGATCAGCGGCGCAATGAGGCCCGTCTCGGCGGCGGCCAGAAGCGCATCGATGCTCAGCACGGCAAGGGCAAGCTCACCGCCCGTGAGCGCCTCGAGGTGCTGCTCGATCCCGGCTCGTTCGAGGAATACGACATGTTCGTCACCCACCGGGCGGTGGATTTCGGCATGGAGCAGAACATCATCCCCGGTGACGGCGTGGTCACCGGCTGGGGTACCATCAATGGCCGCCTCACTTACGTGTTCAGCCAGGATTTCACCGTCTTCGGCGGCTCGCTCAGCGAAACGCACGCCCAGAAGATCTGCAAGATCATGGACCTCGCCGTGCAGAACGGCGCGCCCGTTATCGGCCTTAACGATTCCGGCGGCGCTCGCATCCAGGAGGGCGTCGCGGCCCTTGGCGGCTATGCCGAAGTATTCTGGCGCAACGTCCAGGCCTCCGGCGCCATTCCGCAGATCTCGGTGGTGATGGGCCCGACGGCGGGCGGCGCGGTCTATTCGCCTGCCATGACCGACTTCATCTACATGGTGAAGGACACCTCCTACATGTACGTGACCGGCCCGGACGTGGTGAAAACCGTCACTTCCGAGATCGTTACCCACGAGGAGCTCGGCGGCGCCTCGACCCACACCAAGGTTTCGTCGGTCGCCGACGCCGCCTTCGACAATGACATCGAGACCCTGCTCGAAGTCCGCCGCCTGTTCGACTTCCTGCCGCTGAGCGCCGCCGACAAGCCGCCCGTGGTCGCCGTCAACGACAGCATCGACCGTGCAGAGCCCAGCCTCGACACCCTGATCCCCGACAGCGCCAACAAGCCATACGACATGCGAGAGGTGATCCTCAAAATCGCCGACGAAGGCGATTTCCTTGAGATCCAGAAGGACCATGCCGGCAATATCCTCGTCGGCTTCATCCGTCTCAACGGTGGGACGGTGGGCGTCGTCGCCAACCAGCCGCTGGTTCTCGCCGGCTGTCTCGACATCAACTCATCGAAGAAGGCGGCGCGGTTCATCCGCTTCTGCGACGCCTTCTCGATCCCAATCCTGACGCTGGTCGACGTTCCCGGCTTCCTCCCCGGTGTCGCCCAGGAATATGGCGGCATCATCAAGCACGGCGCCAAGCTCCTCTTCGCCTATGCCGAAGCCACCGTCCCCAAAGTCACCGTGATCACCCGCAAGGCCTATGGCGGCGCCTATGACGTGATGGCATCGAAACACATCCGCGCCGACGTCAACTACGCCTGGCCCACCGCCGAAATCGCCGTGATGGGCGCCAAGGGCGCGACGGAGATCCTGTACCGCTCCGAACTCAGCGACAAAGACAAGATCGCCAAACGCACGGCCGACTACGAAGCGAGGTTCGCCAACCCATTTGTCGCGGCGGAACGCGGCTTCATCGACGATGTGATCATGCCGCACGGGACGAGGCGAAGGGTGGCACGAGCGTTCGAAACGCTGAGGAACAAGAAGGCGGTGATCCCGCTGAAGAAGCACGGGAACATTCCGCTGTGAGGGGCTTGGTGCAGCCGAACGAGTGGAGCGGCACCCACGCCTCCCTCCCCCGTTGCGGGGAGGGATCAAGGGTGGGGGGAGCCGCACACTCGACGGCGGAGGCAAGGCACCCATGAGCACCGAGCTCGCCCAAAAGCTCCGCCGTAACCCTCCCGAACCCGAGCGCCGTATGTGGGCAATCCTCTTCCCGCTACGCAGCCAGGGTTACAACTTCCGCCGTCAGGCCCAGATCGGCGCCTACTATGCCGACTTCGCGTGCCGCCATCCGGCAATAGTGATCGAAGTCGATGGCGAAACGCACACGACCGACCTTGCCCAGACAAACGACGCGACACGCGACGACTATTTCGCTGGGCGCGGCTACCGCGTGCTGAGGTTCTGGAACAACGATGTTATGGAGAATGCAGAGGGTGTCTATCTGACCATCGCAGCGGCACTTGCCGAGATATCCAGCGTAGCTGCTCCCCCCACCCTTGATCCCTCCCCGCGACGGGGGAGGGAGTCGACTGCCAGCTCCGGCGCCAGGCAGTCGGATCCCGACAGGACCACCCCCTGAATGTTCTCCTCCCTCCTCATCGCCAATCGCGGCGAGATTGCCTGTCGCGTTATCCGCACCGCCAAGCGGCTGGGCATCCGCACCATCGCCGTCTATTCCGACGCCGATCGTGATGCCGTTCACGTCAAGCTCGCCGACGAGGCCGTGCATATCGGTGGCTCTGCCGCCCGCGACTCTTATCTCTCGATCGAGAAGATCGTTGCGGCCTGCAAGCAGAGCGGCGCCGAAGCGGTACACCCCGGCTATGGCTTCCTCTCGGAGAATCCCGCCTTCGCCGCTGCCCTCGAGGCCGAGAACATCATCTTCGTCGGCCCGCCGGTGAAAGCCATCGAGGCGATGGGCGACAAGATCACCAGTAAGAAGCTGGCTGCCGCGGCCGGTGTCTCCACCGTCCCCGGCCATATGGGCCTCATCGCCGATGCCGAGGAGGCCGTCACCATCTCGCGCTCCATCGGCTATCCGGTGATGATCAAGGCTTCTGCCGGCGGTGGTGGCAAGGGCATGCGCATCGCTCATAGCGATGCCGAAGCCCGCGAGGGTTTTGAGCGTTCGAAATCCGAGGCCGCGTCAAGCTTCGGCGACGACCGCATCTTCATCGAGAAATTCGTCACCGAGCCGCGCCACATCGAAATCCAGCTGATCGGCGATCAGCACGGCAATGTGCTGTGGCTCAATGAGCGCGAGTGCTCGATCCAGCGCCGTAACCAGAAGGTCATCGAGGAGGCGCCGTCGCCTTTCCTCGACGCCGCCACCCGCAAGGCCATGGGCGAGCAGTCTGTCGCCCTCGCCAAGGCGGTGGGCTACACCTCGGCCGGCACTGTCGAGTTCATCGTCGACAAGGATCGCAACTTCTACTTCCTCGAGATGAACACCCGGCTGCAGGTCGAGCACCCGGTCACCGAACTGATCACCGGCCTCGACCTGGTCGAGCTGATGTTCCTCGCCGCATCAGGCGAGAAGCTGCCGCTCACTCAGTCCGATATCGGCATCAATGGTTGGGCCATCGAGAGCCGCATCTACGCAGAGGATCCGTTCCGCAACTTCCTGCCCTCCACCGGTCGGCTCACCCGCTACAGCCCACCGGCCGAGGAGGCGTCGCTCGACCTGGTGGTCCGCAACGATACCGGCGTCGCCGAGGGCGGCGAGATCTCCACCTTCTACGACCCGATGATCGCCAAGCTCTGCACCTGGGCCCCGACTCGCAGCGAGGCGATCGACGCCATGGAAGTGGCGCTCGACGAGTTCGAGCTCGAAGGCGTGGGCAACAACATCCCGTTCCTGTCGGCTGTCATGGGGCAGGAGCGCTTCCGCTCCGGCCGCCTCACCACCGGCTACATCGCTGAGGAATTCCCCAACGGCTTCAGCGGTGTAGCGCCGGACGCGGAATCACTGACGCATCTGGCGGCGCTCGCCTGCTGCTCCGCCTTCGCCCTCGACAAGCGGCTCTATCCGACGACGCCCGAACCGCGCGCCGTGATCATTGGCGCCGAGCGCTGGGACTTCTCGGTGCGCGCCGATGGCATCGAGTATTGGCTGACCGCGCCGGACGGCAAGAAGCTGTTGGTCGAAAGCGGCTGGAAACCGGGCAACAGCCTCTGCATCGCCCGTGTCGATGGGCGGCTGCACCACGTCAAGCTCGATCGCGTCACCGGCGGCTTCCGCCTGCGCTGGCGCGGCGCCGATCTCGTCGCCAAGGTGCTGCTGCCGCACGTTGCCGACCTGATGCCGCTGATGCCGGTGAAGGTGCCCCCCGACCTTTCGAAGTTCCTGCTCTGCCCGATGCCCGGCCAGATCGTCCGCATCGACGTCGCTGAAGGCGATATCGTCGAAGACGGCCAGACCCTCGCCATTGTCGAGGCGATGAAGATGGAGAACGTACTGAAGGCGGAAAAGCGCGCACGGATCAGCAAGGTCCGCGTCAAACCCGGCAGCGTGCTGGCAGTGGACGAAGTTATCCTGGAGTTCGAGGCGGTATGAGCCAGGTGCTGACTGCTCCCTCCCTCCCAACCTCCCCCGCAAGGGGGGAGGTGCCGTTCAGCGCAACAGTCTCGATGGTGCCCCATGCATCAGCGGGCACCCTCCCCCTCGCGGGGAGGGGTGGGGAGGGGGGAGGTGAGCCCCGATGACTGGGAAACCCACCTTCGCCGACTGGTCAAAACTCGCCCGGAAGGACCTGCGCGATACCCCGGTGGAGTCGCTGAACCGTGACTACGGCGATCTCCCGATCAAGCCGGCTTACTTCCCGGAAGACGCCGCCGCCGATCCCGGCGTTCCCGGCGCGGCCCCGTTCACCCGCGGCGTTCGCGCCACCATGTACGCCAACCGCCCCTGGACCATCCGGCAATATGCCGGCTTCTCCACGGCGCGCGAGTCCAACGATTTCTATCGCAAGAACCTCGCGGCCGGCCAAAAGGGCCTGAGCGTCGCCTTCGACCTCGCCACCCACCGCGGCTATGACAGCGACCATCCACGGGTGACCGGTGATGTCGGCAAGGCCGGTGTCGCCATCGACAGCGTCGAGGACATGAAGGTGCTGTTCGACGGAATCCCGCTCGATCAGATGTCCGTCAGCATGACCATGAACGGCGCCGTACTGCCGGTGCTCGCGATGTTCATCGTCGCGGCAGAAGAGCAGGGGGTAAAACAAGCGCAGCTCGACGGGACCATTCAGAACGACATCCTCAAGGAGTTCATGGTCCGCAACACCTATATCTACCCGCCGGCGCCGAGCATGCGGATCGTCGGCGACATTATCGCCTATACCGCCGAGCATATGCCGAAGTTCAACTCGATCTCGATCTCGGGCTACCACATGCACGAGGCCGGGGCGACGGCGGTGCAGGAGCTGGCCTACACCATTGCCGACGGCATCGAGTATGTGCGCTCGGCGCAGGCGCGGGGTCTCGATATCGATGCCTTCGCGCCGCGGCTGAGCTTCTTTTTCGGCATCGGCATGAACTTTTTCCTCGAGGTGGCAAAGCTCCGTGCCGCCCGCACCCTTTGGCACAAGTTCATGACCCAACTGGGCGCCAAAGACGCAAAGTCATTGGTGCTGCGCACCCACTGCCAGACCTCCGGCGTGTCGCTGACCGAGCAGGACCCGCACAACAACATCGTCCGCACCACCATCGAGGCGCTCGCCGCCGTGCTCGGCGGCACCCAGAGCCTCCACACCAATTCCTTCGACGAAGCCATTGCGCTGCCGACGGAATTTTCAGCGCGCATCGCCCGTAACACCCAGTTGATTCTGCAGCACGAGAGCCGCGTCACCGACGTCGTCGACCCGCTCGGCGGTTCCTACTACATCGAAGCCCTCACCGCCGACCTGGTGGAGCGCGCCAGCGCCTTGATTGCCGAGGTGGAGGCTCAGGGCGGCATGACCGCCGCCGTCCAGGCCGGTACCCCGAAGCTGGAGATCGAGAAGGCCGCCGCCCTGCGCCAGGCCCGCGTCGATCGCGGCGAGGATGTCATCGTCGGCGTCAACCGCTACCGCCTCGAGAACGAAGCGCCGATCGCCATCCGCGAGATCGACAACAACAAGGTGCGCGACGAGCAGGTCGCCCGCCTCGCCGAAATCCGCCGCACCCGTGACTCGGACGCCGTGGTCGCTGCGCTGGCCTCACTGCAGAATCAGGCGAGATCGAACGGCAATCTGCTCGCGGCCAGCATCGCCGCCGCCCGCGCCCGCGCCACCCTGGGCGAGATTTCCGCTGCCCTCGAGCAGGTCTTCAACCGCCACTCGGCGATCACCCGCGTCATCTCCGGCGTTTATGCGGAAAGCTATGCCGCAGATCCACAGTACGCCCAGCTCACCAGCCGAATTGCCGCATTCAGAGACAAGGAAAAGCGCTCGCCGGCGCTGTTCATCGCCAAGATGGGGCAGGATGGGCATGATCGTGGCGCCAAGGTCATCGCCACCGCCTTCGCCGATCTCGGTTTCACCGTCCATATGGGCGACCTGTTCGAGACAGCCCCTGAGGTTGCCGACCACGTCGCCGAGCTGAAGGTCGACGCCGTCGGCGTTTCCTCCCTCGCCGCCGGCCACAAGACGCTGGTCCCCGAGCTGATCGGCGAACTCCGGGGCAGGGGGCTCGGCGACGTCACCGTCATCGTTGGCGGTGTCATTCCCGAACAGGACTATGACTTCCTGCGTGAGGCCGGTGTGGCGGAGATCTTCGGCCCCGGCACCAACGTGCTGGAAGCCGCGTTCTCGGTGCTGAACCAGATCGAGGGAAGGCTGAGTAATCGATGATCGGCAGGCTCAACCATGTCGCCATCGCCGTCCCGGATCTCGCCGCCGCTGCCGCGAAATACCGCGACCTGCTCGGCGCCGACGTGCATCATCCGCACGACCTGCCCGAGCACGGTGTTACCGTGGTTTTCGTCCAGCTCGAGAACACCAAGATCGAACTGATGACCCCTTTGGGCGAGAACTCGCCGGTCGCCAAGTTCCTCGCGAGTAATCCTTCGGGCGGCATGCATCACGTCTGCTACGAGGTGCCTGACATCGCCTCGTCTATCCGCACGCTGGTCGAAGCCGGCGCCCGTGTGCTCGGTGACGGCAAACCCAGGATCGGCGCCCACGGCCTGCCGGTGGTGTTCCTTCACCCCAAGGATTTCGACGGCACGCTGATCGAGCTCGAAGAGGTGAAGCCGGAGCTGCAGCCGGCGTAATCTGTCGCAGGCTCGCCTGCCTCAGTCGCCTCGAGTGGCGGCCGCCAGACTCGGCGCCGCCGCATCCTTTCGCGAAACCACCGGAGCCCCGGTCAATGGCCACGCCACGGCGATCTCCGGATCATCCCAGCGGATGCTGCGGTCGCTCGCCGCGTGCCAGAAATCGGTGGTCTTGTACAAGAACTCGGTCCCATGCTCGAGCGCCAGGAACCCGTGCGCGAACCCGGCTGGGATCCAGAGCTGCTTGCGGTTCGCCGCGCTGAGTTCCACCCCCGCCCATTTGCCGAACGTGGGCGAACCCTCGCGAATATCCACGGCGACGTCGAACGCGGCGCCGGCGAGCACGCGCACCAGCTTGCCCTGGGCGTGCGGCGGCAGCTGGTAGTGCAGCCCGCGCAGCACGCCCTTGTGGCTGATCGAGTGGTTGTCCTGCACGAAGTTGGCGTCGAAACCAGTCGCCTCGCGGAACCTGGCCTCGTTGAAGCTCTCGAAGAAGGCGCCGCGCTCGTCCTCGAATACGCGCGGCTCGAACACCATCAACCCATCGATGTCCAGTCGCTCGACGTCCATCAGCCTCGCCCTTCGCGCAGCAGCGCCATGAGATACATGCCGTAGCCGCTCTTTCTAAGTGGCTGTGCGAGTCGCGCCAGCGCTTCATCGTCGATCCAGCCGTTACGCCAGGCGATTTCCTCCGGGCAGGCGACCTTGAAGCCCTGCCGCTTCTCCAGCGTTGCGATGAACTGCCCAGCCTCGAGCAGTGAGTCATGTGTACCGGTGTCGAGCCAGGCAAAGCCGCGGCCCATCCGCTGTACATTGAGGGTGCCACGCTCCAGATAGAGGCGGTTGAGGTCGGTGATCTCAAGCTCACCGCGCGCCGATGGTTTCAGGCTCCGCACCAGCTCGACCACTTCGGCGTCGTAGAAATAGAGCCCGGTCACGGCGTAGTTCGATTTGGGGAGCTCAGGCTTCTCCTCGATCGAGATCGCCGCACCGGCATGGTCGAACTCCACCACGCCATAACGCTCGGGGTCGTTCACGTGATAGGCGAACACCGTCGAGCCCTGCGCCTGCCGGTCGGCGACTTGCAGCAGTTTTGTCAGGTCATGGCCGAAGAAGATGTTGTCGCCGAGGATCAGCGCCGAGGGGCCGCCGCGGACGAAATCCGCGCCGAGGATGAACGCCTGCGCCAGCCCGTCCGGGCTCGGCTGCACCACGTAGCTCAGTTCCATCCCCCATTGCCGGCCGTCGCCGAGCAGGGTGCGGAACCGCGGCAGGTCCTCCGGCGTCGAGATCACCAGCACTTCGCGCATGCCGCCGCTCATCAGCGTCGACAGCGGATAGTAGATCATCGGCTTGTCGTAGACCGGCAGCAGCTGCTTGGAGACCGTCAGTGTCGCGGGGTGGAGGCGCGTCCCGGCGCCGCCGGCGAGAATGATGCCGCGGCGCGTCATCGGATGGTCTCCGGAAGCAGGGTGTCGAGCGTTCCCAGCACGTCGGCTTGCCAGTCGGGCAGCTCGATGCCGAGCGCGCTGCGCAGCTTGTGCGTGGAAAGGCGCGAATTGTGCGGCCGCCTGGCTGGCGAGGGGAAGGCGCTGGAAGGCACCGGCAACACCCGCTCCGGGCGCAGCTTAAGTGGTACGCCCCGCCGAACAGCTTCGCCGATGATGTAGCTTGCATAGCCGTGCCAGCTCGTCTCGCCTGCCGCGGCAAGGTGGTAGATGCCGCGGGCGAGCGGGCGGTCGTGGGCGATCTGCGCCACGGCGCGGGCCGTTACCTCGGCAATCAGCCGGGCGCTGGTCGGCGCCCCAACCTGGTCGTCGATCACCCTGAGCTCGTCACGGCTTTGCGCCAGCCCCAGAATTTTGGCGACGAAGTTGCTGCGACCCGGCGCGTGCACCCAGCTGGTCCGAAAGATCAGGTGCTTGCCGTCCGCCTTGCCGATCGCCTGCTCGCCGGCGCGTTTGCTTGCGCCATAGACGTTGAGCGGCGCCGTCGCATCATCCTCGACATAGGGTCCTGGCTTCTCGCCGTCGAACACGTAATCGGTGGAGTAGTGGATCAGCCAGGCATCGCGTTCCGCCGCCGCGCGGGCCAGTGCAGCCGGCCCATCGGCATTCACCAGCTGCGCCAGCTCGGGTTCGCTCTCGGCCTGGTCGACGGCGGTGTAGGCGCCGGCATTGACGATCACGTCCGGCTGCTCGCGGTCGACTATCTTCGCCAGCCCTTCCGGGTGTGCCAGGTCCGCGCCCTCGCGGCCGAACGCAACGATCGTACCGAGCGGGGCCAGCAATTGCGTCAGCGCCGTGCCGACCTGGCCGTCGCGTCCCAGGATCAGCAGTCTCATCCGTACTGCCTCGCCACCCATTCGCGATAGGCGCCATTGGTCACGTCGGTAACCCAGGCTTCGTTGCCAAGATACCAGTCGACGGTCTTCGCCAGGCCCTCCTCGAACACCACTGCGGGGCGCCACCCGAGCTCGCCGGCAAGCTTGGTAGGGTCGATGGCGTAGCGCCGGTCATGCCCCGGCCTGTCGGCCACATGAGTGATCTGCGCTGCGTAGCTCGCGCCATCGGGCCGCGGTCGCCTGGCATCGAGCAACGCGCAGATGGTCCGTACCACCGCGATATTGGTCTTCTGGTTGTCGCCGCCGATATTGTAGGTCTCGCCCGGCGCGCCGGCCTCGAGCACTCGGCGCAGCGCCGAGCAGTGGTCGCCGACATACAGCCAGTCACGCACCTGCAGCCCATCGCCATAGAGCGGCAAAGCCTTGCCGCTCAATGCGTTATGGACGATCAGCGGAATCAGTTTCTCAGGAAATTGCAGCGGCCCGTAATTGTTCGAGCAGTTGGTAACGATGGTCGCGAGCCCATAGGTTTCGCGATAGGCCCGCACCAGATGGTCGGATGAGGCCTTCGACGCCGCATAGGGACTGTTCGGCTTGTACGGGTTGGTCTCGGCGAACGGCGCCTCGTCGCGCGCCAGCGTGCCATAGACCTCGTCGGTCGAGACGTGGAGGAAGCGGAAATCCCGCCGCTTCGTCTCCTCGAGCCCGGTGACATAGGCCTTCACTGCCTCGAGCAGGTGCAGCGTCCCCATTA
Source organism: Devosia sp. LjRoot16 (assembly GCF_964252795.1). Lineage (NCBI taxonomy): Bacteria > Pseudomonadati > Pseudomonadota > Alphaproteobacteria > Hyphomicrobiales > Devosiaceae > Devosia > Devosia sp. LjRoot16. Next base: position 126,327 of record NZ_CAXUPH020000004.1, on the reverse strand, counting down.
CATTGGTCTCGAAGAACGGCGCAGGGCCGGAGATCGACCGGTCGACATGGCTCTCCGCAGCCAAATTGATGACGGCCCGCACGTCGTGTCCGCGCAGCAATCGGCCGACCAGGGCGCTGTCGCCGATCGAGCCGCGCACGAACTGGTGTCGGCTGTCGCCGGCGAGCGACGTGAGGTTGGCGAGGTTGCCGGCATAGGTCAGAGCGTCAAGCGTCACCACCGGCTCATCGTTGGCCGCCAGCCAATCGAGCACAAAGTTTGAGCCGATGAAGCCCGCGCCGCCCGTCACCAGGATCGTCATCGTTTGGTCGTCCCCTTTCGCTGGCGGACCTTAGCCGCAATGCCCATGATCTGCTACCGCGGTGCGCTGGGGAGATCGGGGCGGCAGTCGGGGATGCACACCTGGTGTCCGCATGCTAATCAGCCTCATCCTTGGAGGAGGAAACCATGCTCAAGGGGCTCGATCCCGTTCTGAATGCCGACGTGCTGCATGCGCTCAAGTCCATGGGCCACGGCGACGATTTGATCATCGCCGACATGAATTTTCCCTCGGATTCGATTGCCCGCCAGACCGTCTACGGCAAGCTGCTGAAGCTCGAGAATGTCACTGCCGGCCGTGCGGCCGAGGCGATTCTGTCGCTGATGCCGCTCGACAGCTTCGTGCCGCACCCGGCTTTGCGCATGGAGATCGTCGGTAAGCCCGACGAGGTGCCGCCGGTGCAGCTCGAAGTACAGGCGGCGATCGACAAGGCCGAGGGCAAGCCCTCGCCGATGGGCTCGATCGAGCGCTTTGCCTTCTACGAGGCAGCCAAGCACTCCTACGTGGTGATTCAGACCGGCGAGCGCCGCTTCTACGGCTGTTTCATCCTCAAAAAGGGTGTGCTGCCACCCGAGGCCTAAAGCGCTTTCAGGAAAAGTTGCAGACTTTTCCGGTTCGAAAGCGTGACCAGCAAAACACCTGGAGCGCCCACCGAGCGAGCAAGGCCGGGAGGCGCTCCTGCCGAAATTGTGCATTCACTGGTGAAAGCACTCACTACTCACTGATGAATGCAACCCCCACTTTGTGCGCTGCAGGGGCTCCGGGGTCTCGCCAACATGTTGACTTCTAACATGTTAGCTCCATACCATTCCTCAGCATCCCGCACATAAGGGAGCGCTCCCTGGGGAGGGACGTCGGCAGGGGTTGAGGGACTTGGGTTGCGCCGTGGCGCGGCCCGACCTGCACGTTCAGTTTCCCATCGAGCGCCGGCGCGGAGGCGACAACGCCGCTGGAAGCGGCGCTTTGAGGGAGAACAGACGTGAAACTCGAACTCTACAACCGGATTGCGGCCATCCAGGCCAGCCGCCGCAGCTTCATGAAGGGCGCGGCCGCGCTCGCCGCCGGCACTGCGCTCAGCAGCACCTTCGCCGGCCGCGCCTTCGCCCAGGACAGCGTGCGCGCCCAGATCCTGCAGATCCCCGGCGTCGGCAAGGGCTCGCCCACCGATGCCGACTGGCAGAAGGTCGGTGAACTCTGCCTCGCCGCCACCAAGGCCAACGTCGCCGAGGGCGAGTTTGCCGGCGTCGAGCTGACCTTCATGGGGCTCAACAACCAGAACCTGCATAACTTCCTGTTCCGCGGCTTCCTGAAGCCGTGGGAGGCCTATACCGGCGCCAAGATCAACTGGATCGATCTGGCCCAGGCCGACTACAATCCGCGCCTGCAGCAGTCGATCGCCACCGGCACCGTCGATTTCGACATCGTCGAGATGGGCGCGCCCTTCGAGGGCGACACCGCTGGCAAGGGCCTGCTCGACGAGATGCCCGACTGGGTCGCGACCCAGATCGAGGCGGACGATCTGGTGAACTATCTCAAGGCGCCGGTCGGCACCTGGGACGGCAAGACCTACCGCATCAACATCGACGGCGACTGCCACACCTTCGCCTACCGCAAGGACTATTTCGGCGATGGCTCGATCAGTGGCATGGCCGACGTGCCGACGCACTGGGAAGATTTCCCGGCGCTGGCCACCGCTCTTACCGGCAAGAACGATCCGATCACCGGAACCCCGGCCTACGGCTTCATCGATCCGCTGAAGTATCAGTGGGGTGGCTTCGGCTTCTATTTCCTCGAGGACCGCGCGGCCGCTTATGCCAAGCATCCGGATGATCCGGCCTGGCTGTTCGACCCCGACACCATGAAGCCGCGGGTCAACAACCCGGCCTGGGTGCAGGCCATCCAGGATGTGCTCGATCTGGTGAAGGCCAACGCCTATCCGCCTGATCAGCTGAATGCCGACCCGAACGCCACTGCCTTCTCGCAGTTCCTCGGCGGCACCGGCGCGGCTCTCACCTGGTGGGGCGATGTCGGCTCCAACGCCCGCACCTCCGATACCTCGGTGGTCGGCGATGTGGTCGGCTTCTCCATCAACCCCGGCGCCAAGAAGGTCTACAACTCCAAGACCAGCGCCTGGGAGGAGAAAGAGAACTTCGCTCCCAACATGGCCTATATCGGCTGGGGCGTGTACGTCACGAGCCGCGTCTCCGGCGACGAGAAGAAGCGCAAGGCCGCCTGGTCCGCCGCCGCACATCTGGGCGGCAAGGACATCTCGCTGTGGACCGCAGCTTACCCGTCCGGCTTCCAGCCCTACCGCAACTCGCACTTCCAGTACGATGAGTGGGTGGCTGCCGGCTATGATCGCGCCTTCGTCGAGGATTACCTCGGCTCGAACCTCGACAGCTACAACCACCCGAACGCTGCCATCGAGCCCCGTATCCCCGGCATCTTCCAGTACTACTCGATCGCCGAGGACGAACTGGTGAAGGGCATCAACGGCCAGTACGCCGGCGCCCAGGAAACCGCCGACGCCATCGCCGCCGCCTGGGAGAAGATCACCGACCAGATCGGTCGCGACAACCAGATCAAGCTCTACAAGGCGTCGCTCGGCATGTAGTGCCGCGTATGGCGTGATTGACAATCCACGGCTGGTGGCGGACCGTCACCAGCCGATTTAGTTCGGAACGAGAACTGTCCAAGAGGCGTGGATGGCGTTGACTGAATCACCGAGCTACGGCGCCATCTCGCGTCGCCGCAAAGACGGGGGCAGGGCGCTCATTGCCGCTGCCAGCGTTCTCTTCCTCGCCGTCGGCCTGCTCCAGGCGCTTAACTCCGCCGGCATATTGCCACTCGGTCTCAAGGATTGGCGCCCCACGCTTTACGCCTACCTGCTCTGGGCAGTGGCGCTCGGGGTCGGCATGGTGATGGCGCGCGGCGAGGCCGGGCTCAAGGCGCTGTTCATTCTGCCGGCGGCTTTGTTCACCGTGGCCATGGCGATCTTTCCGACCCTGTTCGGCCTGTCCATCGCCTTCACCGACTGGAACCTCGCCTCGCTGACCGGCCAGAAGTTCAACGGCTTCGACAACCTGGTGCAGCTGGTCCGCGACCCGTTCTACTGGAACGCCATGCGCAACATGGTGATCTATGTGCTGTTCGTGCTCGTCGAGTACGCCGTCGCTTTTGGCCTCGCCCTGCTGCTCAACGCCGAGATCCGCGCCCGGAAATTCTGGCGCGTCGTCTTCCTCATCCCGTTGATGCTGTCGCCGGTCGCCGTCAGCTGGATGGTCGGCAAGTCGATGCTCGAATACCGCTTCGGCCCGGTGGCGCGCTTCGCTCGGTGGCTGGGCTTCAACAACCCGAGCTTTTTCACCGATCCCTGGGTCGCGCGGCTGTGGATCGAGGCGATGGATGCCTGGGTGTCGATCCCGTTCGTGATGATCCTCTTGCTGGCGGGCCTCCAGGCCATGCCCAAGGAGGTCATCGAGGCCGCCAAGGTCGATGGTGCTTCGCCCTGGCAGCGCTTCTGGCAGGTGATCTTCCCGCTGATGCTGCCGGTCTCGATCACCGCGATCGTGTTGCGCATCATCTTCAAGCTCAAGCTCGCCGATATCATCATCACCGTCACCTCGGGCGGTCCCGGCGGCGCCACCGACAGCGTCTCGAGCTTCATCTATCGCGAGTACCGTGACCGCTCGAACGTCGGCTACGGCACCATGCTCGCGATGTTCTATCTGGTGCTGATCGTGATCTTCATCACCCTGCTGCTGAAGTTCCTGCGCAGGCACATGCAGAGGATGACCTGATGGCCGCCGAAGCAACACTCTCCGCCGCGACCGCGGCCGATGCCGGTGCTGGTGCCCGGCGCCTGAAGCATATCGCCGGCAAGGTCGGCATCTATGCCGCGCTGGTGGCCTGGGCCTTCGTGTCGCTGTTCCCGGTCTACTGGACCATCACCACCTCGATGAAGGTGGCCAAGGATGTGCAGCTCGGCCACCTGATCCCGTGGGTGGATTTCCAGCCCAACTGGCTGGGCTGGCGCTCGCTCGGCCTCTCGCCCGACACCATCGGGCAGGTCTCGACCGTCCGCGACGAGTTCCTCGGCCGCTTCCTTAATTCGGTCTACACCGCCTTCGGCGCCTCGTTCCTCGCCGTGCTGATCGGCTCGCTCGCCGCCTACGGCCTCAGCCGCTTCCAGTACAAGTTCCTCTGGATGAAGAACCAGGATCTGAGCTTCTTCTTCCTCAGTCAGCTGATCCTGCCGCCGGTCGTCCTGGCGCTGCCCTTCCTCGTGCTCTACCGCGAGCTGGCGCTGCTCGACAGCATCATCGGCCTCGTCCTGCTCTACACCCTGACGGTCCTGCCGATCGTCATCTGGATCATGAAGGACCAGTTCGACACCATCCCGATCGAGCTCGATGAAGCCGCGCAGGTCGATGGCCTCGGCCCCTGGGGCACCTTCTTCCGCATCATCCTGCCGATGGCGCTCCCCGGCATGGTCGCCGCCTTCATTCTCAGCCTGATCCTCTGCTGGAACGAGTATTTCTTCGCCGCGCTTCTCACCGGTTCCAGCGCGAAAACGCTCCCCGTGATGGTCGCCAGCCAGACTGGTTCACAGGGCATCAACTGGTGGAGCATGGCCGCCCTCTCCACCGCCGCCATCGCTCCGCTGGTTGTCGTCGGCGTGCTGCTCGAACGCTACATCATCCGCGGGCTGACGGCCGGCAGCGTGAAGGGGTAGGGCCCGGAAACGCCGGCGTCACACTCGCACCCCTCCCCAGCCCTCCCCGTCAAGGGGAGGGTGCTGGCCGGTAGCTGGGGCACCATCCGGCCCAGCATACCGGCCCCACCTCCCCCTTGATGGGGGAGGCAAGCGAAGCTTGAGAGCGAAGCGATCTAGCGAAGCTCGGAGGGGGTGAGCCGAGAGCTCGATGCGGGGCTAAAGCTCCCGCATCAAATCCTTGTTTCGCTCATAGAGCTCCCGGAACACCCGGTAGCGCCGCTCGTAGAGTTCGCGGAGGGTCTCGTCCGGAGTGATCTGGTGGTCCACCGGGTTCCAGGTCCGGATATCGTCCGGCTGCACATCGCCGATCGCCAGCGCCGCGATGAACGCATCGCCATAGGACGCTCCCACCGTCTTCTGCCGCACGATCTGCGTTCGGCCCGACACGTCCGAGGTCGCCTGCGCCCAAACCCGGTTCTTGGTGCCGCCGCCGGCCGCGAGGATCGCCTTGGGTGGCTGTCCCACATCGGCATAGGTCTCGAACACATGGTGCGTGCCGAAGGCGATGCCCTCGAACAGCGCCCGGTAGATATCGCCGCGGGTGTGCGTCAGGTTCATGCCGAACAGCACGCCCTTGGCCTCGGTGTCGTGGATGGGTGTCCGCTCGCCCGAGAAATAGGGCAGCATCACCAGCCCGTTGGCGCCGGGCGGCGAGCCCTCCGCCTCGAGCGCCAGCGCCATCACTGCTGTGGCCGGATCCAACTCCTTGCCGAACTGCTCGCGGAACCAGTGGCTGAGCGTCCCCGAAGTCGCGAGCCCCGACATCGCCGCATGCTTACCGGGAAAGAACCACGGCGCGTACCAGAGCCGCGCATCCGGTACCCGCACCGGCGTGATCTCGATGATGAAGATGGTCGAGCCGTACATCAGCAGCATGTCGCCGCTGTCGAGCACCCCGACGCTCAGCGCCTCGGCGCCCGCATCGATCGTCCCCGTCGTCACCGGCGTCCCCACTGCGAGACCCGTCTCGGCCGCAGCTGCCTCCGTCACCGTGCCGGCAATGTCGGTGGTCCAGATCGCCTCGGGGAGTTTCTCCAGCCCGATGATGTCGTCGGCCAGCTCGTCGGTCCACTCGAGCTTCTCGACATCGTAGAGCGGCGAGAAGTTGGCCGCCGAATAGTGGTCGATCACATAGCGGCCGGTGAGCTTGTGGACGATGTAGGTGGTCGAGGTCAGGATCTTGGCGGTCTTGGCGTAGAGCTCCGGCCGGTTCCGCTTCAGCCACAGGATCTTGGGGCCGATCGACTGGCTGGTCAGCGCGTTGCCGCAGCGGCTCAGCAGTACATCCTCGCCGATCCGTGCCGTCAGCTCCTCGATCTCCTTGGCCGCCCGGGTGTCGACCCCATAGAGCACGCCGTTCATCAGCGGCTCGCCTTCTGCATCCACCGGCAGCATGCAGGGGCCGATGGCGCTTGCCGCCACCGCGACGATGTCTGAGGGCGCCACACCGCTGTCGGCGATCAGCTTCTGGCTCAGAAAGCAGAAGTCGCCCCACCAGTCCTCGCGCGGCCGGTGCTCGGCCCAACCAGGCTGCGGCACCAGCATCTTGTGCGGCCGGGCGGCGCTCGCGACGATCCGCCCCTCCGCATCCACCAGCACGCCCTTCGATTCAAACGTCCCGATATCGATGCCGAGATAGTGCCTCATCCGATGTAATCGTCCCTGTCGAGACTGAATTTGCTGTCGATCCGCGGTAGCGCTTCCACCAGCAGCGTCGTCAGCTGCTCGAGGTCGGCCATGTCGCAGACTTCCAGCGACGAATGCGAGTAGCGCATCGGAAAGCCCACATCGATCGAGGCGACGCCCTGGCCGACCAATTGCACATAGCTGAGGTCGGTCAGCGCCCCGATATGGGCGCTGCGCTGCAGCGGCAGCTTTTTCGCCATGGCGCTGTCTTCGAACAGTTTCACCATCGCCGGATGCGGCAGCGTGCCGTTGAGCGTGCCGCGCCCGTGGAACGAGTAGAGCGACATCGCCGGCCCGCCGCCGAGCTTCACGTCGCCACGCGCCGCCATGTCGGGGGTATCGGTCGCAAGGATCAGGTCGAGCTGGATGGCAACATCGGGCATCAGCACCTGCGCCGCCGTCACCGCGCCGCGGAGGTTGAACTCCTCCTGCACGGAAAAGACGAAATGCACCGTCGGCCGCTTCTTCACGTCGATCAGCGCCTTCGCCACCTCGATCATCACCGCGCAGGCGGCGCGGTCGTCTACTGCCGTACCGGCGATCCGCCCATTGGCGAGTTCGGTCACCTTGGGCGCATAGACGATGGGCGTTCCCACATCGATCCCCGCCGCCAGCACCTCGGCCGCCGACTTGAACCCGGCATCGATATAGAGCTCGGGGTAGGGCAGCACCTTGTACTTTTCGTCCTGCGACGTCGCGTGGTGGCTCTTATGCGCGATCAGCCCAGGCACATCGGCGCCTTCGCCGATGCAGAACAGCACCTCCGTCGACGGCAGGGCCCGTTCCGGTACGCCGCCCAGCCGCTCGACGCGAACCATCCCGTTCGGCTCGATCTTCCTCACGATCAGGCCGAGCTGGTCCATATGCGCGAACAGCATGACGCTGGGCGCACCCTTGTCGCCCGGCAGCGTCGCGATCAGGTTGCCCAGCCGGTCGGTCGTGGAGGTGATCCCCAGCCCCGCCATCGCTGCCTTCAGATATTTCCTGACCCGTCCCTCATAGCCCGAGAGCCCGGGAATGAGCATCAGGTCGATTGCCCATTGCTTGAGGCTCATCAGTACCCCCGCGCCGCGCGGACCAGCCGCATAAACTCGGCGGCCCGGTCGGCATCCACGGCCTTCCAGGTGTCGCCATCGACCTTCAGCGACGAGCCGACAATGCAGCCGTCGGCGACGTTGAGCACCTCGGCCACCGTCGCGTGCTTCACGCCGGTATTGGCCAGTACCGGCGTGGTCGGCAGCGCCTTCTTCACCGCTTCGAGGTCGACCATCTTGGCCGCCTCACCGGTGATCGCGCCCGAAACAAGGATCGCATCGGGGATCGACGAGAACACCGCGCTGCGGGCCCGGTCGCTCAGCGGCCGCTGGTCCAGCGAATAGGCGAACTCGGCCGAGACATTGTAGAGCAGCGCCAGGTCCTGCCGGCCCAGCCGGTCGCGATAGCGCATCGCCTTGCCGGCATCCGGCGTCCACGGCCCCATGTCTGAGGCATAGGTGCCGGTGAAGATCTCGCGCACGAAGCGCGCGCCGGTCGCCGCAGCCAATGCGATCGAACTCTCCGGATCCCACAAAACGTTGACGCCGAACGGCACGGTGATCTCCGAGCGCAGCCGCCCGATGACGTAGCCCATGGTCGCGGTCGAGGCGGTATCGACCTCGAATTCATACGGCCGGTCATTCTCGTTGCCGAACATCACGGCATCGAACCCGGCCGCTTGCAGCGCCACGAGGTCCTTGCGGGCCCCCTCGACGATGGCCTCCACGCCCCCCTCGTAGTCGTGCAGCGGCGCGCCCGGCAGCGCCCCCAGATGCACCATGGCAATCACCGGCTTCTTGTCGCCGAACACCGTCTTGAATTTGCTTGTCATTGTTTTTTGTAAACCGCTTTACTAGACGCCTATGCGTAGCAGCGGCAACGCCCGGCGTCTACGGCCCGCGGCGGGTCGAGAGGGTGCTCCACACCAATCCTTAACCACGATCCGGTAGAGTGCACGGGAATGAGTGCGAGGTTCCCCGAGATGGAACTGCTCTTTCTCCTCCTGCTGATCCCCGTGGTCTGGCTGCTGTTGCTGCCCGGACGGATCGCCAAGCGCGCCCGCAAATACCGCTTCACCGGCGCCGGCATTCTCGTCGGCGTGCTGGTCGCCGGCTGGATCGGGGTGCAGGCCATGTCGAAACCGCCGGCCGAGATGGTCGATTACGCGGCCGGCGACAGCGACCTGCGCGCCATCCTGCTGCAACCCGAAACCGCCCCGCGCTATAGTTTTCGGGAGTAGGTCGGGGCGCTAAGCAAGAGTTGCAGACTTTTGCGGTGCGAGGGCGCGAGAACGCGAAATGCTCCCGGTGATTACACACCCACCGGCTGTCATCCCAGCGAAAGCTGGGACCCATTTCACAACCCGCGCCAGCTGATAGTTGGGTCCCAGCTTTCGCTGGGATGACACCGAGTTGGAGGGGCTTATCGAGGCAAAACGCGAGGCTTCAGCTCGCTATCCAGCCACGCGAGATCAGCTTCGGCTCCGGGCACCAATCGCCCCAACCCCTTCGCCCCGATCGCCTGCGCGGGATAGAGTGACGCCATCCTCAGGCACTCACCTAGCTCCAGCCCGAACGTCAGGTGCATGTACCGCACCGCGGCATCGAGTGTCAGGTCGGCCCCGGCCAGTGTGCCGTCGCCGAGCCGCAATGCGCCGTCCTGGCGGTAGATCGTTCGTCCGTTGAGCGAGAAGCTCGTCAAGTCAGTACCGGCTTGCGACATCGAATCCGAGACGAGGAAGATGCGTCCCGGTCCGGTCTTGGCCCTGAGCGCCAGCCCCAGTGTCGCCGGGTGCACGTGAATGCCATCGGCGATCAGTCCGGCCCAGACGCTGCCATGGTGCAGCGCCGCGCCGACCACGCCAGGGTCGCGGTTGCCGATCTGGCTCATCGCGTTGAACAGGTGCGTCGCCATGCTCGCCCCGGCCCGCATCGCCGCCGAAGTCACCTCGAACGAAGCATCCGAATGCCCGATGCTGACGACGATGCCGGCGCGCACCAACCGGGCAATCTGCTCCGGCGTTACCGTCTCGGCGGCGACTGTCACCAGCAGGTGGGGCAGGGCGCCGCGCGCCCGCTCCAGCCGCACCAGGTCCGCCTCATCCATCGGCCGGATCAGCGCCGGATCGTGCGCCCCCTTTCGCGCGAGCGATAGATGCGGCCCCTCGAGATGCAGCCCAAGAAAACCCGGCACTTGCCGCCGCGCCGCCTCGGCCCCGGCCGCCAGCACCGCGTCGGTGACTTCGCCCGTGTCGGTGATCAGCGTCGGCAGCAGCCCGGTCACCCCGAATGCGCGGTGCGTGGCGCAGACCACGCCCAAGTCGTCCGCGGTGGTTCCCGGCCCCACCAGGTGCCCGCCACCGCCATTCACCTGCAGATCGATCAGCCCGGGCGCCAGCACCCCGCCATCGAGGGGCACGCGCGTGGCGCCAGTGGGAGCATCGCCGATGGTATGCATGACGCCGTCAGCGACGACGAGCGCGGCATCATCGTGCCACGTCTCGCCATCGAAGATGCGGGCGCCGGTATAGGCAGTGAGTGTCTGGGTCATGGTAGAGAAACGTCCCGGGCGTCAGGGTCAGCTTCCGCCCGGGACTCGTCCGTCAGCCTTCCTTGGCCATGGACTTCTTGAACTGCGGCAGGTGCTTCTGCTGCGCTTCCAGCATGCGCTCGCGGTACTGGCCGTAGATGATGTCGGTGTCGTGCAGCGTCACGCCCGGGATGGTCGGCGAAGCAAACACCGGCAGCTCGATGCCGCGGTCGGCGAGCTTCTGGGCGCTCTCGGCGAGGAGCTCGTGCATCATCATCATGGCAAGCACCGTCGAGGAACCGGCCACCGGACGCGACCAGCCCTTGATGTTGACGATCGCATCCTCGACCGGCGAGCCGGTGTCGATCACGATGTCGGCTGCGTGCGGCAGGCGCTTGCCCGAAGAGTGCGTTGCGGGCTTCCCGGCATTGGACTGCGCGGTGATGGCGATCACCGTCAGGCCGCGCTCCTTGGCGTAGAGCGCCGTATCGATGCCCGAGGCGTTCGAGCCGGAATGGCCGAAGATCACGATGGTGTCGCCGGCGTTCAGCGGCTGATGGTCGAGGAACTTCTCGGCGTACTTTTCGGTGCGCTCGAGCCAGAGCAGCTCTCGCACGCCGCCGGCGCCGAGGATGTTGTGCCACATGACGCGCGGGTCGGTCAGCGGGTTGAAGCCGACATAGGAGCCGTAGCGCGGGTAGGTTTCCTGCACCGGCAGCACCGAGTGGCCCGAACCGTAGAGATGCACCAGGCCCTTGTTAGCGAGGGTTTCCGCGACCGCGGACGAGGCCTTGTCGAAGGCGTCGGCATTCGCTGCGGCCGCCGCCTCGGCGATCTTCACGAGCTTGCTGATATAGAGGGTAGACATGAGTTTGCCTTTCAGAACAAAGCGTTACACGTAGAGGGTGGAGCGGATCTCGTAGCGGTCCGCCCGCATGGTGGAGAGGGCGTATTCGAACGGCCCCCTCGCGTCATAGGCGATGCGTTCGACCTCGAAGGCCGGCGTCCCCGCCGTAAGCTGCAGCAGTTCGGAATCCGCGGCGGCGACGCTGCCGACGCGGTAGACTTCCTTGGCCTTCACCGGGGTGATGCCGCAGCGCTCCTTCAGCCAGCCATAGAGCGACTGCACGTTGGTCGCGTCTTCCAGCAGCCCGGGCACTCGCGCCTCGGGCAGGTGGCTGGTCTGGATGCCGATCGGCATGCCGTTGCCGAGCCGAAGGCGCTTGAGCTGCACCACGGGATCGCCGATCGCGATCTCCAGCGCATCGGCCATCTCTTCATCGGCCGGCACGCGGTTGGCTTCGATCAGCCGGGTCCCGGCCTGCAGCGACAGCGATTTCATCTCGTCGGTGAAGCTGGTGAGCCCGCGCACGCCGGCGACGACCGTGGCCGAACGCACGAACGTGCCGCGCCCATGTTCGCGCCGTAAGAGCCCGGCTTCCTCGAGGTTGCGCAGGGCATGGCGCAGCGTGATGCGCGAAATCCCCAGCATCTCGCCGAGCCGATCCTCGTTGGGGATCTGCATGCCCGAGCTCCATTCGCCGCGCTCGACCAGCTCACGCAGCGCCATCTCGGCCTGATGCCACAGCGGCTCCGGCCGCCGCCGATCGGGCTTTATGAGACCGTGTGGTTCATCCATGCCCATTCCTCCAGTTCGGCCCATAGGCGCCGGCAAATGCCGCGCCCACCAGTCCCGCCTTCGGCCCGAACTGTCCGGGGCGGATATCGATTGCTCTCAAATGCGGCGGCAGTTGCCGGTGCAGCGCCGGTAGCAGCAGCGGCCTCAGCACATCCAGCGATGCCGCGACGCCGCCGGCGAAAATGATGGCCTCGGGCGCGAGGAGCGCAACGGCGCCCGCCAGCGCCGCACCGAGCGCCTGCATGGCAGGCGTCAGCGCCTCGATCGCTGCAGGGTCACGCCCGCGCGCCGCTCGCACCAGTGTCGCACCGTCAGCCAGCCCGATCGACCGCGCGGCCGCATCGAGCGCCCGGCCCGAGGCCTGCCGCTCCAGCCAGCCGCTGCGGTCCTCGCCGGGGTCATGGAGGTCAGCCACCGCCCAGCCGAACGAACAGGCCGCGCCGCCATTGCCGGCGACGATCCGCCCGCCGGCCAGCACGGAGGAGCCGATGCCGGTGCCGATGGCGAGCAGGATCGCATCCTCCAGCCCCTTGGCCGACCCGGCCGAAACCTCGGCGAGCAGCGCGAACTGCGCATCATTGCCGAGCCCCACCGAGACACCGGGCAACTCGGTCGCGAGGTCCAACCCGTCGAGATAGCCGAGGTTGGGCACCCAGCGGCACACCGTCCCCTGCGCCAGCCCGGGAATGCCAAGCCCCAGCCGCGTCGCCTGGTGCGCGCTCAGTTGCTGGGTCAGCAGTTCCATGAACGCCGCCAGGGTCTGCGGCGCGGCCCATTCGCCCACCGCGCGGACGGCCGCCGGATCGCCCATGTCGGCAATGCCGGCGCGGAATCGCGTGCCGCCGAGATCGATGGCGAGGATCGTCTCGGTCATCGCGCCCCCGATCCCACCGGTGGGGCAAACAGCCCGGCACCCGCATTCCACGAGTTCGAAGTGCTCATGAACGCCTGCGCATAGGTCGTGCCGCGGATGCAGCCGCGCAGCCGGTACAGCGAGGCGTAATAGTCCATGTAGGGGAACGAGCTCAGTCCGCGCGCCAGCTCATACTTCTCGGCCGCCTCGCGCCACGGTGCAAAGCCCTCGGTGACGTCGACGAGGTGGGTCGGCACGAACCCCTCGTCGTCCTCCCAGTTCTCGCCGAACAGCAGCAGGGCAGGGGAGTGCACCGGCAGCGCCCGCTCGAGCGTCGGCAGCGCCGCATAGAACACTGCCGTCTTGGTGAGTTCGCTTGCTGCCCGATGGTCCTTGTGCCAGCTGCCCTGCCAGTGGGTGATCACCACCTCGGGCTTCAACTCACGCAGCACGTCGCACACCGCCAGCGCCGTGGCGTCGTCATTGGGCAGGAACCCGTCCGGCAGGTCGAGACTGCGCCAGCTTATGCCCAGCCGCTCGGCTGCTGCGCTTGCTTCACCCCGCTTCTGCTCGGCATAGAGCGGTGGCGCGAGGCAACGGTGCCCCTGCTCACCCATGGTCAGGTGCAGGAATGTCACCTCGGCTCCACGCGCCGCTGCGACGAAGGCCAGCGGCCCGGCAATCACCTCGGCGTCGAAGGCATGCGCCCCGACCACGAGGATGCGCTTGGCGGCGTAGACCTGGGCTTCGATCATTTCACGGCTCCCGACGCTGCGGCGCCTTCGCGGATCTGGCGCGCCAACAGCAGATACATCGCCAGCACCGGGGCTAGCGAGATGCCCAGCGACGCAAACACCATGCCCCAGTCGGTGCGGAACTGCCCGACGAAACCGGTGATCGCCAGCGGCACCGTCTTGAGGTTGTTGTCGAAGATGAAGATCAGCGGGAAGAAGAAGTCATTCCACACCGCGATGGTGGTGAAGATGGCGACGATCGATACCGCCGGCGCCACCACCGGCAGGATGATGCTGAACAGGATGCGCAACTCGCCCGCTCCATCCAGCCGCGCTGCCTCCTCCAGCTCGCGCGGCAGCACCCGCATGAAGTTGGCGAAGATGAAAATGGCGAACGGAATGCGGATCGCGACATAGACCGAGATCAGCCCGAGATGGCTGTCCAGCAGCTCGAGGTCGCGCATCAGCGTGAACAGTTCGACCGAGGCGAGGCGGATCGGCAGCATGATGCCGGCAAGAAACAGCGCCAGCATCCAGACGCCCCATTTGAGGCCGTAGCGGCTCAGCGGGTAGGCCGCCATCGCCGCGACGACGATGGTGACGATCACCGCGCCGCCGGTGACAATGAGGCTGTTGATCAGGTTGCGCCCCAGGTCGGCGCGCTGCCAGGCGTTGATGAAGTTGTCGAGGATCAGGCTCTGCGGCAGGCCCAGCGGATCGGCATAGATCTGCTGCGTGGTCTTGAAGCACGAGACTACCAGCGCATAGAGCGGCAGCAGCACCACCACGGTCCAGCCGAGCAGCACCAGCCAGCGTGGCAGGCGGGCGAGGAAACCGGCCGGAGTCATGGCTGCACCGTCGCGCGGTCGAAGGCGCGCAGCAGCAGCAAGGTGCCGACGCTCAGCAACAGGAACAGCATGGTGCCGAGCGCCAGCGCCAGACCGATATCGGTGATGCCCACCGCGCCCTCGGCGCCGAACGCCAGGCGGTAGAAATAGGTGACCAGCGTGTCGGTCGAAAAGTTCGGGTTCCCCTGCACGCCCTGCATCACATAGACGATGTCGAACTGGTTGAAAGTGTTGATGAAACTCAACGTCGTCACCGACGAAATCGATGGCACCAGCAGCGGCAGCGCCACCGTGGTCAGCATGCGGGTGGAACCGGCGCCGTCGAGCTTGGCGGCCTCGAACACCTCGTAGGAGATCTGGCGCAGCCCGGCGGTGAAGATCAGCACCGGCAGGCCCATCCAGTTCCACGCATCGATGGCGATCAGCACCCACAGCGCCCAGCCGGAATCGCCGAGCACCGTCAGCCGGCCCTCATGCAGGCCAAGGCCGTTGAGCATCCATTCGACCACGCCGTTCGGCGCCAGCAGCAGCCGCCACAGCGCGCCGACGATCACCGGGCTCAACACCGCCGGAAAAAAGAATACCGACTGGAAGAAGCTCGCGCCCTTCCGCGACCAGAACAGCAGGTAGGCGAGGATCAGCCCAAAGCCGTTCTGGAACAGCATGATGCCGAAGAACCACGCCACGTTGTGCCAGAGCGCCCCGAACAGCTTCTCCGAATTGGGAAAGGAAAGCAGCCGCAGGTAGTTGTCGAACCACGAGAAATCGAGCTGGCGCAGCCCGCGCCACTCGAACAGGCTGCCCCACAGCGAGGTCAGCAGCGGGTAGAGCACGAACAGCCCGTAGATCAGCAGCGCCGGCAGCACGAAGCCGAGCGCGGCAAGGTGCCGTGACAGCCTGGCTGGTTCGGTGCGGTTGGCGGCGTCGCTCATCGTGCGGAGGTCCGGAAGAGGGGAGGGCGGCCCGCCGGGGCAGGCCGCCAGTCTTGGTTACGGCTTGGGCTTGAACCAGGTGCTGACCGCCGCATTGACGTCGGCGGCGAGCTTTTCGGGCGTGATGTTGCCCTCGACCATGTCGATCACTTCGGCCTGGATCACCGACGAGGCTGTCGGGGTTTGCCAGCGGTAGCCGACGAGGCTGAGATAGGGCGTGGTGTTGCCCTGCATCGCGATCATCGCCTTGAGCACCGGATCTTCCGAGGTCACATCGGGACGGGCCGCCGGCCAGCCAAGCTCGTCGGCGAACAGCTGCGCAAACTCGGGCGAAGCGATGAAGTTCAGCACCTTGGTCGCCGCCTCCTTCTTCTCGCTATCGGCCACCAACCCGTACGAGCCGTCCGAAAAAGCCGCGACCAGCGGCTTGTCGGTGGCGGCATCGCCCGGGAACGCGAACACCGAGAACTTCAGGTCGGGGTTCTGCGCCTTGAAGCTGCCGTTCTCCCACGAGCCGCCGAAGAACATCGCGGCCTGGCCGTTGATGAACTGCTGCGTCGAGGTGGTGTAGTCGATGCCGGCAAAGCCATCCGAGTAATAGGGCTTCAGCTCGGCGAAGCGCTTCAGCGTCGCGATGAAGCGCGGATCCTCGAAGTTCGCCTTGCCCGACATCATCTCGCCGTAGAAGTCGGCGCCGTAAATTGTCGGGCCGATCATGCCGACGCCGATCTCGAGCGCCCAGGCCGAGCCCTGCGCCCCACCGCTGGCGATCGGGGTAATGCCGGCGGCCTTCAGCTTCTCGCAGGCCGCGAGGAACTCGGCGTAAGTGGTCGGCACCGCAACGCCATTCGCTTCGAACAGGGCGGTGTTGTAGAACACGCCGAGCACCGGCACCGAATACGGCACGCCGTAGAACTTGCCGTCGGCAACGCTGATCACGCCACCGGTGGCGGTCTCAGGCATCTCGGCAATAGCCGGCACGCTGTCATTCAGCGGCTCGAGATAGCCGGCCTCGACCAGCGGCTGCAGCTCGCCATAGGCCTTGAGCTGGGCGATGTCGGGGCCCTTGCCGCCGCGCAGCGCGGTGGCCAGCCGGTTCTGGTAGTCGGCGTCGGGGGTGAACTGCAGGTCCACCTTGATGTCGGGGTTGGCCGCCTCGAAGGCCGCGAAGATGCGACCCATGGCGGCCTGGTCCTCGGTGCGCCAGCTCCACAGCGTGACGGTTTCCTGTGCGGCGGCAAAGGACATGAACGGGGTGCTGGCGGCGAGCGCCAGCCCGATGGCGAATAGTCTGCGAGACAACGGCATCTATCAAAGAGCTCCCTGGACTCATTGGGTGAGATCGGCGGAACGCAAACCGACCCGGAAAGCTAAGCAGCAATGCTGAAACAGGTAAAGAGGTTATAACGTCATTTCGTTATATCCACATGCAGCCACTCATCCCTTCACCCCCGAACTGACGACGGAATCGACGAAAAAGCGCTGCAGGATCACGAACAGCAGCACCGGCGGCAGCACCGCGAGTGTGGCTCCGGCCATCACCAGGCCGGTATTCATGGCGCCGCGGTTGTAGCTGAGGAGCCGCGAGAGCGAGATGACGATCGGGTACTGGTCGGCACTCCCCTGCAGCACCGTCAGTGGCCAGAGATAGCTGTTCCAGTGGTAGACGAAGGCGAACAGCACCAGCGCTGCGATGGCCGGCATCACCGCTGGGGCGACGATCTGGAACAGCACCCGCAGCTCCGAGGCGCCATCCACCCGCGCCGCCTCGATCAGTTCATCGGGCACACCCTTGATGAACTGCCGCATCAGGAAGATGCCGAAGGCATTGGCGAGGTTGGGGACGATCACCCCGGCGAGGCTGGCGTTGAGCCCGAGATAGCCGGTGATCCGATAGAGCGGGATCAGCGTGACGATCGGCGGCAGGAACATCGTCGCGATCAACAGCGCGAACAGTGCTTCCTTGTAGCGGAACTCGTACTTGGCGAAGGCGTACCCGGCCATCAGGCTGGTGACGATGATGGCGACGGTCGTCACCACCGCGATCACTGCCGAGTTGAGGAATGAGCGCCCGAGGCTCACCACTTCGGCGACCTGCGTGTAGGCGTCGAGGTTGGGTGCGCCGGGCAGCCATACCGGCGGCACCTGCATGGTCTCCTGCGGCGTCTTGAGACTCGTGAGGATCATCCAGGCCAGAGGAAACGCTGCGATCACTGCCACGACGATGATCACCAGCACCAGCACTGCACTGGCCGGCGTCGCCTTGAAGCGCGGGCCCTCGAGCCGGCGGCGGTCTGCAACTGCGGTGGTCATGCGGACTTTGCCTCCCGCGAACGGGCGAAGGCGAACAGCAGCGCGATCGCCACGACCAGCGCCAGCATCAGCGTCACCGCCATGGCCGAGCCGAGCCCGCCCTGCGCTCGTTCGATGCCGACGCGACGGATGTGATAGGTGAGAACGTTGGTGGCATTCACCGGCCCGCCCTGGGTGATCAGCGCCACCGGCTCGAACACCTGCACGGCGTTGATGATGGCGATCACCGACGAAAACAGCAGCGTATTGCCGAGCAGCGGCAGGGTGATCGAGAAGAAGCGCTGGATCGGGTTGGCGCCGTCGATCTTGGCTGCCTCGTAAAGTGAATCCGGGATCTGCGTCAGCCCTGCGACCGCCAGCACGGTGAAGTAGCCGACCTGCTGCCAGACATTGAGGATGACGATCGCGAACAGCGCCGTCTGCGGCGCACTCAGCCAGGTCTGCGGCGGAATGCCGACCCAGCCGAGGATCTGGTTCAGCGGCCCTTCGGTCGGCGAGTAGAGCTTTGAGAACACCAGCGCCACCGCGATCATCGGCACCATGTAGGTGGAGAACAGCACGGTGCGGAGGAACACCCCGCCTGGCGCGATCTTCTGGTGCACCAGCAGCCCCAGCAGCACCGACAGCGGCAGGATGATCGCCACCGAGCCCACCGTGTAGAGCGCGGTATTGACCAGCGCCGCCTTGAAGTCGCGGCCCACCGAGTTGTTGGCGAAGATATCGATGAAGTTCTGTACGCCGACGAACGTCGCCGTCTCGAACCCGGTCTGCGTCGACCAGTTCTGGAAGCTGAGCCAGATCGTCAGCAGCATCGGGATGATGATGAAAACTGCCAGCAACCCGGTCGCGGGCGCCAGCATGAAGACCGCTGATCGGTGCTGAGTGTTGGTCATAGGCAAGAGTTCGTCTCTAACGGTGCTCAAAGATGCCCCCACCCCTGTCCCCTCCCCGCAAGGGGGAGGGAGACGATAGAGCCGCCGCGACCGCGCCGTTGGCCGCGATGGGAGTGGGAGGGTCTCCCTCCCCCTCAGGGCGCTACCGCGTCCCTTGCGGGGAGGGGACAGGGGTGGGGGTTGTTTCCCGCACCGGTGATAGAGGAGGGCGGGTCGCCCCGCCCCTCCACCATTACTTCGCGTTACGCTCGAGGATCTCGGTGGCGTCGGCCTGGGCCGTCGCCTGCGCATCGGCGGCCGAGAGCTGGCCGAACTGCATGGCTTCCAGCGTCTTCTGCAGCGATTCCGAGAACTCCTGGCCGCCCAGCACCACCGGGAACGGCTTGGCATTGGCCAGCGTGCCGGTATAGCCGGCGAGGAACGGATCGCTCGACAGCCGCTCGGCGAACGCCGTGCCGTCAGAGGTGCGCGACGGCAGGATGCCCATCGACATCAGGATATCGCCCATTGCCGAGGCGCCGTTCGGACCCGATTCCGGCCCGTTGAGCCAGTTGAGGAAATCCCAGGCCGCAGCCTGCTCCTCGGCCGAAGCCTTGGCATTGACCACGGTCATCCACGAGTACGAGATCGAGCGGGCGGTATCGCCCGACGGCCCCACCGGGATCGGAGCGGTGGCGATATCGGCGAAGTTGTCGCCCATGCCGGCCTTCAGCGCCGATTCCCACCAGTTGGCCATGATGATCATGCCGGTCTTGCCGGAAACGAAGCTGTCGAGGAACGGCCCAGTTGTGTTGGCGTCGGCCGTGGCCATCGCCGGGTCGGAATAGCCCGATTTGATCAGCTTCTCGTAGAGCTCGAAGGTCTGCTTGGCTGCCTCGCTGTCGAGCACCGGCTTGCCGTCGACCACCAGATCGCCGCCGTTCGACACCAGCAGCGACGAGAACGGGTGGAGGACGCCCGCCGCCCACGAGTTGATCAGCCCGAAGCCCTGCTGGCCCTTGGATTTGTCGGTCAGCTTCTCGGCTGCGGCGAGGAATTCGTCCCAGGTCTTGGGCGCCTCGGTGATGCCGGCAGCTTCGAACAGCTTCTTGTTGTAGTTGAGCGCATAGACGTCGATCTCGTTCGGGATGCCGTACAGCGTGCCGCCGATCGAGGCCGCGCCGATCACGCCGGCCGGCCAGTTGGCCTTGGTGTCGGCGGCAATCGCGTCCGGCACCGCTGCGACCAGCTGGTCCTTGGCGAGATCCGGCAGCCAGGCATCATAGATGCCGGCAATGGTCGCCCCGCCGGCGCCGCCGCCCGAAGTGCGGAGCGTCGTCAACAGGTCGCCGAACGGCACGGCGCGGACGGTGATCTTGGTATCGGGGTGGGCCTCAGTATAGGTCGCGGCGGCCGCCTCCAGCTTGGCCACCGTATCCGGTGCCCAATGGGTGAGGAACGACACATCCGCGGCCTGGACCAGTGCGGTGCTCGAAAGCAGGACCGCGACCGCCCCCGCGGAGCGCGTGAAAGCCTGGAACAGCTGCATGTTTGAATTCTCCCTGTGGCGCCAGTGAGCTCTATGCCCGCCTGACGTCATAGAGTTATGACGTTATAACGACATTGGTCAAGAGCCATGCCAAGGCTGTGGAAGCGTATGGGTGCGGTGAGGAATGAGGCGAGGATCCTTGCGCCCAGGGTTGAGCTGGTTCGGCTTTGCCGAAGCGCACTTTCCGGGGAGCGATGTCACCTGGTGATGCCCGGTCTGGGCGGCCAACAGAAGCGGCCCCGCGCTGCGCGCCGGGGAGACCGCCGTCGGGCGAGGGGCGACAGGCCGGACAAGCCGGCCCATCGCGGAGTCGTTAATCAGTCGGCAAGCAGCGCGTCGATATACGCCTTGACCGCCGGATCGTCGGACTTGGTGATTGCCGCCAGCGCCGCATCCCGGTCGCCGACCGCCTCGTCCAGCGCCGCCTGGGCGGCTGCCAGCGCCTGCCCCTCTGGGCTATCCAGCGCTTCGGCCTGCTCTTCCTCAGTAAGGTCGTCGAAGTCCGGATAGGCGTCGTCGAAGTCAGTCTGCGCGTCGGTCACGGCCTGCTGCAACTCGCCCGATTCCACTGCGGCGTCGAGGGCCGCATAGGCACGAACCTTGCCGACCATCGATTTGTCGCTGGCATGCGCCAGTCCTTGCTCGGAGGCATGCGCCGCATTGCCGCCGCCGGCCTTGGAGGCGACGCTGCCATTGCCAGTGCCATTGCCATTGCCGTTGCTGTTCTCGCTGCCGGCGTTTTCATGCGCGGATTCCGAGTTGCCGGGGCTTTCGGGGCGGCCGGCGGCGACTGCGCCGCTCAGGTTGGCGGCGACCATCGGCGACAGGGCGAGCAGCCCGACCAGGGCGAATTTCGACAGGGATTTCATGAGTGTGGCCTCATCTGCAAAGGGATGCCCGTTCCTGCGGGCGGCTCTCTGGTACCACTGGCGCCCTGATCTCCGGCTGAGCCGCCGTGTCAGCGCAATTACAGGAACGGCCGCCCGTCACAGGCCCCCGAGCCAATTACACGCTAATCGTCCAGAGGCTTACAGGGTTTCGGCAACTGCGGGCTGCCATGCTGACCCGATCCGGACGCCTCACGCACCCAGCGCTTTCCCGGAACGCCACGCGTGAGGAGACGTTTGATGCGAGAATTCGTCTGCCCCGTCGTTGCCATTCTCGTCGCCGGCCTGCCGCTCACGACACCCGCTGCAGCCCAATACTGGAACAACGACTACAACTACGGCCGGCTCGCCAACCCCAACAACCCGAACTTCGATCCAGCGGCCGCGGCCATCAACGCGCTGAACACCTCGTTCCCGCGCCAGCGAGGCTACTCCACCCCGATCGATTTCAGCCTGATCGACGCCATGGAACGCGGCGACACGCGGACCTACTCCACCCACCGCGGCCGTTGCGCCGCGCGCTTCGTCACCTACAGCCTCCACCGACAGCTATGTTGGCAACGACGGCAGGTCAAAGCGCTGCAAGCTCTAGGGGCACAGCAGTCGAAACATCGGCAGTATCAGAAGGAGAGGGCTGGCTGGGGAACCTGGATTCGAACCAAGATTGACGGAGTCAGAGTCCGCAGTTCTACCATTGAACTATTCCCCAAGCGCTGAGCCTGGATGCTGTCCGGCGGAACCGTCAGCATTCGGTGCGCCTTCTAGCGGCAATCGATCGTCTGATCAACACCCCTTTTCGGCATTCTTCAGCCTTTGCGATCCGGCCCGCCGCCGTTCAAGTTTGCGGCAGATTCAGGGCGTTGCGTTGGCGGGTATCATCCTCTACCCTCATTGGCGACACTGAGATATGCCCGTGTCGGGCGCCCACGGCTTCGGCCGGATGCCGGCGACTGCGCGGGGAAATGGAGCAAGGTTGACCGATCAAGATCGGTCCGCCGCCGCAGCCGGGGCCGAGAGCCTGGAGCGGCACCGTGACGGGCAGGGCCGTAGCCCTGCCCAGACCACCGCGAATCCTGGGGGGCAACCTGGGCCTGGCGGAGCGGAGCGGCGGACGCACCCCGCAGGGAATCCCTCTTCGCGCCGGTCGCGAGGGCCGCTCTATGCGGCGCTCGATCTCGGCACCAACAATTGCCGCCTCCTTATCGCCCGCCCGCACGAGAACAGCTTTCGCGTGCTCGATGGCTTCACCCGCATCGTGCGCCTCGGTGAGGGCCTGTCGACCACCGGAAAACTGTCCGTCGCCGCCATGGAGCGGACCATGGAGGCGCTCCGCCTCTGCCGCAACAAGCTGCGCGAGCACGAACCGACCCGCATGCGCCTCATTGCCACCGAGGCCTGCCGCTCGGCCTCGAACGGCGCCGAGTTCATCGCCCGAGTCGAACGCGAGCTCGGCCTCGTGCTCGAGATCGTCGACCGCCAGACCGAGGCCTCACTCGCGGTCACCGGCTGCGCCGACCTGATCGAGGAAGAATCGTCGGGCGCCCTGATGTTCGATATCGGCGGTGGGTCGTCCGAACTCGCCTGGCTCGATTTCCGCGGCGGTCGGCCGCGCCGGCAGGGGCGCATGTCCTCGTCCATCCGCTCCTGGCAGTCGCTGCCGGTCGGGGTCGTTTCGATCGCCGAAAAATTCGGCGGCGTGAACGTCACCCCCGAGACGTTCGAGGATATGGTGGCGTTCGTCGCCGGCCAGCTCCGCCAGTTCCGCGGCCGCGAGAAACTTCGCCAGATGATCGCCGAGCACCCGGTGCACCTGATCGGCACCTCCGGCACCGTCACCACGCTTGCGGGCCTTCACCTCGGCCTCGAGCGCTACGAGCGCCAGAAGGTCGACGGCCTGTGGATGACTCGCGCCGATGTCGACGCCACCATGACGGCGCTGCTCGGCATGAGCTTTGACCGTCGCGTCGCCCACCCCTGCATCGGCAAGGACCGTGCCGACCTCGTGCTGCCCGGCTGCGCCATCTTCGAGGCGATCCGCCGCGAATGGCCGACCGAACGCGTGCGCGTCGCCGACCGCGGCCTGCGCGAAGGTATTCTCATCTCGCTGATCGACGCCGACCGGGCTGATCGCGCCAATAGTCGCAGGAGTCGCTGATGGCCAAGGGAACAGGGCAGGGAGCGGGACGCAAATCGGCGACCGGTCTCAAGGTTCACGTAAAGACCGCCAAGGGCCGCAAGATTGGCTCGACGATCTGGCTGCAGCGCCAGCTCAACGATCCCTATGTCGCCAAGGCGCGGACCGAGGGGCTGCGCTCGCGCGCCGCCTACAAGATCAAGGAACTCGACGAGCGCTACCACCTGTTCAAAAAGGGCATGCGCGTCGTCGATCTCGGCGCGGCTCCCGGCGGCTGGTCGCTGGTGGCGGCGCCCATCGTCGGCACCACAGCGGATAAGCCGCTGATCGTCGGTATCGACTATCTCGAGATGGATGCGATCGAAGGCGTCATCCTGCTGCAGAAGGATTTTAACGACGAGGATGCCCCCCAGGCGCTGATCGATGCGCTGGGTGGGCACAAGGCCGATATCGTGATGTCGGATATGGCGGCGCCGACCACCGGGCACCGCGCCACCGACCATATCCGGATCATGCAGCTGGTCGAACTCGCCGCCGATTTCGCGGTCAAGGTCCTGGCGCCAGGCGGGACCTTTGTCGCCAAGGTGTTCCAGGGCGGCACCGAGCACGAGCTGTTGCACTTGCTGAAGCAGCACTTCACCACCACCATCCACGCCAAGCCCAAGGCCAGCCGCGCCGATTCCGCCGAGACTTACCTGCTGGCCCGCGGCTTCAAGGGCAACGCGCCGGAGTAAGTGCTTTGGTGCGCGGTGGTCGAGCGACCCACTGTGATCACCCCACCTACGATGTCATCCCAGCGAAAGCTGGGACCCAACTACCCACAGGCTCGGGCTGCAAGATGGGTCCCAGCTTTCGCTGGGATGACAGCCGGTGGTAGGTTTAAGGCCGAGCCCTAATCACCGGGTTCGTGCAGCCCAATGATCCGCTGATCACTCGGCCGGCGCGCCGCTCTCGGCCCGGTGGCTGTGCATGTTGGCGCTCCGCGGAACTCGCAGGAAGATCAGCGCCGAGATCAGCGTCACCGTTGCCATGACCCAGAAGGCAACGTGGAAGTCGTTGAGCCCAGGGGCCCCGCCATGCAGCAGGTGGACGCCCTCGAAGATGCCGCCGCCGATCGCGACGCCGAAGGCGAGGGAGAGCTGCACGCTCACCTGGCTCAGCACATTGGCCTGCCCGGCATCCTTGTCGGCGACATCGGCGAAGATGAAGGCATTGGTGGTGGTCCAGAGCAGCGACTGGAAGAAGCCGGTGATCACCAGCAGCGCCAGCATCAGCGGGGTCGGGGTGTCGGGCGTGTAGAGCCCCATCGCCAGCACACCGCCGGCCGTGATGGTGCAGGCGATCACCAGCGCCCGGCGGAAGCCGAGCCGCGCGATGAAGCGCTCGGCCATGAACTTCATGGTGAAGGCGCCCACCGCCGAGGCAAAGGTCACCATGCCGCTCTCGAACGGGTTCAGGCCAAAGGCGAGCTGCAGCATCAGCGGGAACAGGAACGGCATCGCCCCGGTACCGAGCCGGAAGATGGTGCCGCCGATCATGGTCAGGCGGAACAGCGGCTGGCGGAAGATCCTCAGATCGAGCAGCGGGTACTCGGTCCGGCGGAAGTGGAACCAATAGGCGATAGCGGCGACGACGCCGAGGAACAGCGAACCATAGCCAAAGCTAGCTGGCAGGGCCGGCAGCGTCAGCACCGAGATACCGAAGACAAGGCCGGCAAAGCACAATCCGGCCAGCAGGAAGCCGGTGAAGTCCAGCTTGCGCGGCTCGTTCCGATGCCACTCCGGCAGGTACTTGTTGACGAGGATGATTCCAAGGATGCCGATCGGCACGTTGATCAGGAAGATCCAGTGCCAGCTGGCAAAGGTGGTGATGAAGCCACCGATCGGCGGCCCGACGATCGGGCCGACGAGCCCGGGGATCGACAGCCACGCCATCGCATCGACCAGTTGTTGCCGCGGCGTCACCCGCACCAGCACCAGCCGCGCCACCGGCGTCATCATCGCTCCGCCCATGCCCTGCAGGAACCGCGACAAGACGAACGTCAGCAGCGAGTTCGAGATGGCGCAGCACACCGATCCCAGGATGAACACCACGATCGCCCAGGCAAACACCCGCTTGGCGCCGAACTTGTCGGCCATCCAGCTCGACACCGGGATGAAGATCGCCAGCGCCACCATGTAGGTGGTCAGCGCCAGCTTCAGCGCGATCGGCTCGGTGCCGATATCGTGCGCGATGGCCGCCAGCGACGTCGCGATCACCGTCGAATCCATGTTCTCCATGAACAGCGCCACGGCGAGGATCAGCGGGGTCAGGCGGAGCGCGGACATCGGAGCTTTCGAGGCGTCAGAGTGTTGCCGGAACCGGCTTGGCGATGGGCTTTGCCTTGTGGCCCGACACGTCGCTACCTGCGTCGGGTGGCAGCCGCATGAACGGGATAGCGCTGCAGATGGCGACCGCAGCGACGACGAACCAGGCGATGTGGAAATCGGCCAGCACCAGCTCGCCACCATGCATATTCGAGGCGATTTCCAGCGCGCCACCCGCTACCGCGACACCGGCCGCGACGCTGAGCTGCTGGCTCACCGCGTTGATCGCCGTGGCCTGGCTGGCATGCGCCTCGTCGACATCGGCAAACACCAGGGCGTTGACGCCGGTAAAGAAGAACGAGCGGGTGAGGCCGCCGAACAACAGCGAACCCATCAGCAGCCAGTGCGGCACGGCGGGGGTGAAGAAGCCGTTGATGGCGAGAAAAGTGCAGCCGAGCAGCGCCGTGACCATCAGTGTCCGCGGGAAGCCGAAGGCGGCATAGAGCTTTTCAGCGCCGAACTTCGAGAGGATCGCCCCGATCGCCGCGATGAAGGTGGTGAGGCCGGATTCGAATGGTGTCAGCCCGAAAGTCAGCTGCAGCATCAGCGGCATCAGAAACGGGAAGGCGCCGATGCCGATGCGGAACAGGGAGCCACCGATGATGGCGTTGCGGAACAGTGGCAGCCGGAACATCCTGGGGTCGAGAATCGGAAACGGCGTGCGCTTCGCATGCCGCAGGTAAAGCAGCCCCGCGATCACCCCGACGACAATCGAGCCATAGCCGGCGACGGTCGGGATGGCGGGGAGGCTGATCACCGAGAAGCCGAACATGATACCGGCAAAGGTGATGGCCGAAAGAATCAGCCCCGGCACGTCCACCGGTCGCTCGTTCCGGCCATCGGCCGCATTGAGGTATTTGGTGACGAGGACCAGCCCGATAAGGCCGATCGGGATATTGATCCAGAAAATCCAGTGCCAGCTGAGATAGGTGGTGAGGAAACCGCCCAGCGGCGGGCCGGTGATCGGGCCGATCAGCGCCGGGATGGTGAGCCAGGCCATGGCCGAGACCAGCTCATTGCGCGGTGTGGCGCGCACCAGCACCAGCCGCGCCACCGGCGTCATCATCGAGCCGCCAATGCCTTGCAGGAACCGCGACAACACGAAGGTCAGCAGCGAATCCGAGAAGGCGCAGCAGATCGAGCCGGCCATGAACACCACGATGGCGACGCGGAAAATGTTCTTGGCGCCGAACCGGTCGGCCATCCAGCCCGACAGCGGGATGAAGATGGCGAGCGCCACGAAGTAGGCGGTCAGCGCCAGCTTCAGCGAAATCGGCTCGGCCCCGATATCCGCCGCGATCGCCGGCAGCGAGGTCGCAATAACCGTCGAGTCCATGTTTTCCATGAACAGCGCGACCGCGAGGACGAGGGGGATGATGCGCACGGAGGGGAGCCTCGATCGAGGCACTGTTAGGATTGAAACTATCGGCGTGAGCTTTACGGCGCGTGGGACCGCAACGCAACACGTCCCTTAGTCGTTAATCGCTTGGGGCCTAACCGATTGACCCCTCAAGCCAACACGTGGCTTATTGAGGCCACATTTTGTTTGGGTTGAATCATGAAGAGCTTTTCGTCGTCGAGCTTCGCCAGCAATCATGCCGAGGCGCTCGACCTTGCCTTTGCAGCAGTGCAGAAGAACCCACAGGCGCTGTTCACCAATTTCCAGTGGTTCCTCTACACCGGCAAGGACACGATCTTCTTTACCGCCTTCTCGAAAGAGAAGTTCGATAAGCAGAAGCTGAAGGAACTGGTGGCGCAGGTGGTGGCGCTGGCGCCGCAGCTGACGCACGGCTTTGTCGGGGCGCGTCCGGGGCACCCGTTCACCGAGAGCCAGCTCGACGCCATCACTTCGGTGGAGCTGGTTGACAGCTTTGACGGCTACCCGGACAAGTGGCTCGGTAAAAGCGCCGACATCTTCGATCACCCCGACCTGCCGCTGTTCCGCTTCATGGCGGCGACGCTGAAGGACGGCCCGGATGCCGAGGGGCGCATCTCGGTGATCCAGGTGCGCGCCGCGCACTGCGTGCTCGAGGGTTCGGATTCGGCGCTGCTGTCGCGCTCGCAGACCGCCAATCACGGCATCCAGTCCAACAAGGACAACAAGGTCAGCTTCGGCGCCCGCTTCAAAGGCGCGCTACAGGCCGGTATCGGCGTGTCGCTGCACCTGTTCTTCGCCCACATCATGTCGCCGCCCGACAAGCCGTTCGGCTTCAAGACCCTGCCTTTGCGCCGCGACCGGCTGCGTCGCCTCGCCAATCGGCTGGGGGTGCGGCAGCGCTCGCTCTACTTTGCCATCGTCACGCATGCACTTCATTCCGATACCGACCGGCGCCTCAACGAGGCGGTGATCGCCGCGGCTTACACGATGCTGGATACCCGGCGCACCGATGCCGACGACGACTTCTTCCGGGTGCGCGCCCTGCAGGCGAAATTCCCCTACAAGGAGGATTTCGTCGAGTATGTGCGCTCGGTCGACGATGTCGTCAGCCAGATCGAGAACAAGGACATTACCTCGTTCCAGACCCAGATCATGGCCCTGTTCGCCATGCACCGGAAGCTCCATAGCTGGTTCCCGTTCCTCTATGGCCCGCGCTTCTGGCGCTTTTCGGGCCGCGTCGACACCGTGCTGACCCTGGTACCGCCGCACCGCACACTGGGTCCGGTGACCCAGTGGATGATGGAACCGATCTATTGCGGCGCCTACCACCCCGCCTCCAACATCGCCACCTTCTGCCCCGGCCGCGAGTTCATGACGGTGAACTTCGTCATGGAACAGCGCCACATCGACGCGGTCGAGCGGATCGAACCGCTGATCGCGAGGATCGAGGCACTGGATCTGCCGGAGCCGGTGAAGGGCGCAAGCGTCGAGGCTTGAGGCTCGCCACGGCCCCCTCTCTTGCGAAAACTAGGGACTTAGCTGCGCTAAGCCCAAGTTTTCGCTTTCTCCCCCGCCGAGGGGGAGAGTCCCGACTGATGCTCCGATGCGAATGGAGGCCACCGATCATCTCCCCCTTGGCGGGGGAGAAAGCGATTTCTAGGTTTAGCCGTTTGGCTAAGCCTTAGAAATCGCAAGAGAGGGGGCCGTGGAGGGCACTGTGTCTCCCCACGCCCCGCTGTGCCACCCTAAGCCACCTGCCTCCCATACTTGCTCGCCACTTCCTCGGCCAACCGTCCGCCGATCTCCGCCAGGTGGTCGAACTCCTGTTCGAAGCTGCCGACCCCCGCTGTCGCTGACCGGAGTTCGATGATCAGGTCCTGCATTTCGGAAGCCGGGACGTAGGCGTGGATGTCGTCCCAGCCGTCCCAGCCCTCGCGGGTGTCCGAGCCGACGATCTGGCCGCGGCGGCGGGGCAGGATGGCGTTGATGCGGGCCGTGGCCTCGCTCGGGCAGTGCACCGTCACCTCCATCACCGGTTCCAGCAGCACCGGCTCGCATTGTGGCATGCCTTCGCGCATGCCGATCTGCGCCGCCTGCCGGAACGCCATGTCGGAGGAGTCGACCGTGTGGTACGAGCCGTCGGTCAGCGTCACCGCCACATCGACCACCGGGAAGCCCAGCGGGCCGCCCATGCCGAAATACTCGCGGACGCCGGCCTCCACCGAGCTGATATACTGCCGTGGCACCACGCCGCCGGTGATCTTTTCGTCAAAGCCCAGCCCGCCGCCGCGCGGTAGCGGCTTGATGGTCAGCACCACGTCGCCGAACTGGCCGTGCCCGCCAGACTGCTTCTTGTGCCGGCCGCGTACATTGGCCGACTTCTTGATCGTCTCGCGATAGGCGATACGCGGCACCGAGGTGGTGACCGGCACGCCGTAGCGTCCGGTAATCCGCTCGACGACCACCCGCAGGTGCATCTCGCCATGCCCTTCGAGCACGGTCTCGCCGGTCTCGGGCACATGCGTGAGATGCAGTGAGGGATCCTCCTCGAGGATGCGTTGCAGCGCCGTCGACAGCCGCACGTCGTCCTTGCGCTCCTTCGGCGACACGGCGATCGCCATCATCGGCATGCTCTCGGGCGGCGGCATCAAGTCCGGCACCATGCGGCCGGCCGAAAGCGTATCGCCGGTGCGGGCGGCTTCGACCTTGCCGAGCGCTACTGTTTCGCCCTCCTGCGCCGCCTCGCGCTTCTGCGTTTCCTGGCCCATCACTCGGAAGATGCCCGACACCTTGCTTTCGCGACCGTCGGCAGAGCGGAGCGTCGCGCCATCGGCAACGCTGCCACTGAGCACCCGTGCGACGCACATCTTGCCGCTGCGCGCGGTCTGCATGGTCTTCATGATCTGCACCACGGTGCCGGTTCCGTCGGCGAGCCCGAGCCGGGCTCGGGTTTCCTTCACCGTCGGCGCCTCGTGACGGATCGCCTTCAGCAGTCGGGTGATGCCGTTGCCGTGCTCGGCCGAACCGATGAACACCGGACAGATCTTGCCGGCCCGCATCTCCTCGACCAGGTCCTTGAAGATCAGGTCCTTTTCCGGCTGCACATCCTCGAGCAGCTGCTCCATCAGCACGTCGTCGAAATCGGCGATCTGCTCGAGCATGGCAGTGCGTGCAGCAACTTCGTCAGCCTTTTCGCCATCGGGCAGGGCGATGATCTCGCTCTCCTTGGCCTCGTGGTAGACATGCGCCCGCTCGAGCGCCAGGTCGATGCAGCCGGTCACCACGCCGGCCTTGGTCATCGGCAACTGCCGCAGCACCAGTGGCACCCGGCTCGCCGGCTGCAGCATGGTGAGGATGTCGCGGACCTGGCCCGAGAGCTTGTCGATCTTGTTGAGGAAGATCAGGTGCGGAAGTTTCCGCGCTTCGAGATCCCTGAGGATCAGCTGCAGCGCCGCGACCTTTTTGGGGTCGGCTTCCGCCACCACCACTGCCATGTCGCAGCCGGCGAGGACGGCGAGGGATTCATACTGGAACTCGACTGAACCGGGGCAGTCGATAAAGCTGTAGCGGTCGCCCATGAACTCGGTCTCGGCGACGTTGACCTCGACGCTCATGCCGTTCGAGCGGGCTTCCGGTGCGGCATCGCCCACCATGTTGCCATCCCTCGCGTGGCCTTGTCGGGTAATGGCCCCAGTGCGCATGAGGATCGCTTCGAGCAGCGAAGTCTTGCCGCTCGCGAACGGCCCCACCAGCGCGATGCACCGGGGCCCGGCTTGTCTGCCGTTGTCGTTTGCCATCTACTCCTCCTCGTTCGTGATTTGTTCCTCTGGCGACGTCCTCCCCGGTGCGTGGTCCTCGCACCGTTGAGGCGCGTCCGCCGCGATACTGTAGCGCTCTGGGAGAGCGGAGCCAATCGGGCGATGCCGCCTGTGGAAGGTGCTGAAGCCGGTGGCTGCGGACCCCCACGCTTGATCGCTCCCCGCAAGGGGGAGGGAGACGCATACTGAGGTGCCGGTGGTTTGGTCTCCCTCCCCCTCGGGGCGACATCTTGTCGTCCCCTCGCGGGGAGGGGACAGGGGTGGGGGGCGGCGCACACCAGCTTTGCTGCGATCGCCCTTCCCAAACCCGGGGGGCGGTGGTAATCACCCTCGCCAACCCGTGAGCCGGCGACGAGTCGTTCCGCTCACGGGCTTCCGTTTTTCTGATGCTCAGAAGGGAAGGGCCCGACCCTTGGCGAAGATCATTACTTCCATCACCGGCGATAGCGCACTGACGTTCGACGACGTGCTGCTGCAGCCTGCGCGCTCCGATGTGCTGCCGACCGATGTCGACATCCGCACCCGGGTGACCAAGGATATCTCGCTCAATATCCCGATCCTGTCGTCCGCCATGGACACGGTGACCGAGAGCCGCATGGCCATCGCCATGGCGCAGGCCGGCGGCATGGGCGTGATCCACAAGAACCTCGATATCCTGGTGCAGGCCGAGCATGTCCGCGCCGTGAAGAGCTTTGAAAGCGGCATGGTGGTGAACCCCATCACCATCGGACCTGACGCAACGCTCGCCGACGCGCTGGCGCTGATGGAAGCCAACCACATCTCTGGCATTCCGGTGGTGGAGAATGGTGGGCAGGGCGGACGCAAGATCGGCAGGCTGGTCGGTATCCTCACCAACCGCGACGTGCGCTTTGCCAATAACCCGCGCCAGCGCATTGCCGAACTGATGACGCATGAGAACCTGGTAACGGTGCGTGACGGTGTCAGCAAGGACGAGGCCAAGCGCCTGCTGCATGCCCACCGCATCGAAAAGCTCCTCGTGGTCGATGACGATCGCCGTTGCGTCGGGCTGATCACCGTCAAGGATATCGAGAAGGCCCAGCTCAACCCGCATGCGGTGAAGGATGCGCAGGGTCGCCTCCGCGTCGCGGCGGCCACCGGTGTCGGCGACGCTGGCTTCGAACGCTCGCTGGCGCTGATCGATGCCGGCGTTGACCTCCTGGTGATCGACACGGCGCACGGTCACTCGACCGGCGTGCTGAAGTCGGTGGAGCGGGTGAAGCGCGAGAGCAATTCCACCCGCATCGTCGCCGGCAACGTGGCGACTGCCGAAGCCACCCGTGCGCTGATCGAAGCGGGCGCGGATTCGGTGAAGGTCGGCATTGGTCCCGGCTCGATCTGCACCACCCGCATCGTCGCCGGCGTCGGCGTGCCGCAGCTTGCGGCGGTGATGGCCTGCGCCGAAGAGGGGGACAAGCACGGCATCCCGGTGATCGCCGACGGCGGAATCAAATTCTCAGGCGACCTGGCTAAGGCATTGGCCGGCGGTGCGTCTTGCGCCATGGTCGGCTCGTTGCTGGCCGGTACCGACGAGAGCCCGGGCGAGGTCTACCTCTACCAGGGCCGCTCCTATAAGTCGTATCGCGGCATGGGCTCGGTGGGCGCCATGGCCCGCGGTTCGGCCGACCGCTATTTCCAAGAGGAAGTGAACGACAGCCTGAAACTGGTGCCCGAGGGCATCGAGGGCCAGGTGCCGTACAAGGGCGCCGCCGGCAACGTGCTGCACCAGCTGGCCGGCGGTCTTCGCGCCGCCATGGGCTATACCGGCGCGCCCAACCTGCAGGCTTTCCGCGACAATTCGGTGTTCGTGAGGATCTCCGGCGCCGGCCTCAACGAAAGCCACGTCCACGACGTGTCGATCACCCGCGAGAGCCCGAACTACCGCGGCGGCAACTAAGGCCGGCCTGTCACGTTGCTGCCAACTCCACCGGGTCATTCCCGCGAAAGCGGGAACCTCCGTTGGGGATGGCGCAGCAGGCGCAAAAACCGAGGTTCCCGCTTTCGCGGGGATGACTCCGTGGTTCCCGGAAGCAGCGAGGCTATCGGTTGACCTCATTCTGGCTGATCGCCGCCATCCTCGCCCAGGGCGCGCTCGCCCTGGGGCTGCTCTGGTACCTCGGCACCATTCGGCTCCCGATGGTGATGAAGGGCGAGGTGCGGATCGACGACATCGCGCTCGAGCGTAAGGCTTGGCCGAAGCGCGAATGGCAGGCGTCCAACGCCTTCGACAACCAGTTCCAGCTGCCGGTGCTGTTCTATGTCGGGGCTGGGCTGGCGCTCTACTTCGGCCCGACCCCTTTCGAGATCGTGCTGGCCTGGCTGTTCGTCGCGTCCCGCTACGTACATGCCTTCGTGCACATCACCGACAACCATGTGGTCCGGCGCTTTGCCGCCTACCTGGTCGGGCTGCAGCTGCTCTGCGTGTTCTGGCTCGACCTGGTGGCGCGGCTGCTCCTCACACTGTAGCGAGCTTGATCCGCGTGCCGCATCGTGGCACGGACGCGGCTGACGAGAAGAGGATCTTCGCATGAGACTGCCCGGCCGGATTGCCGCCGCCATCGCTGTGCTCGCCGATATCGATGCGCACAAGCGCCCGGTGGCCGAGGCGCTGAAGGCCTGGGGGCTCAACAACCGCTTTGCCGGCGCCGGCGACCGCGCCGCCATCGGCAACCTCGTCTACGACGCGCTGCGCCGCAGGAGTTCGCACGCCTTCGCCATGGGTACGGACGCACCGCGCGCCCTGGTGCTGAGCGTCGTGGTGCGCGAGTGGGGCGAGAACATCGATGAGCTCAACCAGAGCTTTGGCGGCGATCGCTTCGCCCCTGCGCCGATAGATGCCGAGGAGGCGGCAAAGCTTACCGCCGCCGATCCGCTCGCTGGTGCGCCCGACCACGTGCGCGGCGATGTGCCCGAATGGGTCGCGCCGCACCTCGCCGAGAGCTTTGGGGAGGACTGGGTCGCCGAAGCGCACGATCTCTCCGGCCGACCGCCGCTCGACCTGCGCGTCAACACGCTGAAGGCCAACCGCGACAAGGCGCTGCGGGCCCTCGGGCGCTTCGCTCCCGATGCCACCGTCACCATCCCCGAGGGCATCCGCTTTCCCGCCGGCGAGCGCGACAGCCGCACGCCGAACGTCCAGAGCGAGGAAGGCTACATCAAGGGCTGGTTCGAGGTGCAGGATTTCGGCAGCCAGATCGTCGCCGCGCTGGGCGGCGCGCGCGGCGGCGAGCAGGTGCTCGACCTCTGCGCCGGAGCAGGGGGCAAGACCCTTGCCATGGCCGCCGCGATGCAGAACCGCGGCCAGATCTTCGCCTATGACAGCGACCGCACGCGCCTTGCTCCGATCTATGACCGCCTGAAGCGCGCCGGCGCCCGCAACGTACAGGTCCGCGCCCCGGGCGAGGGCGTGCTCGATGATCTCATCGGCAAGCTCGATCGCGTCGTGGTCGATGCGCCATGCACCGGCTCGGGCACCTGGCGCCGCCAGCCGACCGCCAAATGGAAGCTGACGCCCGACCAGCTTGCCCTCCGCGTCGAAGAGCAGCGGGCCATCCTCAT
Organism: Devosia sp. LjRoot16; assembly: GCF_964252795.1. Lineage (NCBI taxonomy): Bacteria > Pseudomonadati > Pseudomonadota > Alphaproteobacteria > Hyphomicrobiales > Devosiaceae > Devosia > Devosia sp. LjRoot16. The sequence goes on along the minus strand of NZ_CAXUPH020000004.1, from coordinate 92,082 downwards.
CGAGGCGGCGAAGTATCTGAAACCAGGTGGCACACTGGTCTACATTACCTGCTCGGTGCTGCCCGAGGAGAACGCCCGGCAGGCCGCGTCCTTCCTCGAAGCCAACCCGGAATTCAAGGCTGTTGCCGGCAACAAGCTCTGGATGAGCCACTTCTCCGGCGCCAGGCTGCGCGCCCGCTTCTCGCCCGAAGGTGGCGTGTCCCTCACCCCGCACCTCACCGGCACTGATGGCTTCTACATCATCGCCATGCAGCGAGGCTGAGGATGATCCGCGATGATGCCGGCGGCTTGTCGCCCCTGTTCATCTTCACCGTCGGCTCGATCGCCTTCCTGCTGATCGTCGGGGCAGTGGTCTGGTTCGCCATTCCGGGCGTCAGCGCCAAGCACCATTTCGTCTCGCCGTCGGGGCGCGTCGCGCTCGACATCGGCGAGACGTGTGGCGAGGCGAGCTGCGAGCGCCGGATCATCGCCGAGACCATCGCCGCTGACGGCAGCAAGTGGCGCCGCGGCTGCCGGGTCCCACTGACCGATACACATCTCGTGCTGCTCAACGCCTTCCCGCTCTGGGCCGCCGACGAGCAGACGGTTGAGATCGTCTATGCTGATGCCGCGGGGCAGGGCGGCAAATTCCCGCTGAACTTCGCCGCCGACTGTACCGCGACCGAGTGAAACTTGCCTTCGCCTCGCACGTTACTCGAGGCATGAGCACCCTAACGATATCCGACCTCAAGACGCCGCGCGCATTAATCCTGCTGGCGGTTTTCCTTGCCGTAGTGATCGGCGTCGGCGCAGTCATCGGCATCTCGACCGCCCCCGGCGAATGGTACGCCGGCCTCGCCAAGCCGCCGTTCAACCCGCCCAACTGGCTGTTCGGGCCGGTGTGGTTCGCCCTCTATGTGCTGATCGCCATCACCGGTTGGCGCACCTTCCTGAGCGAGCCTGATGGTACCGGCATGAAGCTCTGGTACGGGCAGATGGGGCTCAACTGGCTGTGGTCGCCGGTGTGGTTCTCGCTGCACCTGCTCTGGCCGGCCTTCATCGTGATCATCGCCATCTTCGCGCTGATCCTCATGTTCATCGCCAATCGCTGGGGCCGTGACCGTGTCTCGGCCTGGCTGTTCGTGCCCTATGCGGCCTGGGTCGGCTTTGCCAGTCTGCTGAACCTCGCCATCGCCACGCTGAACTAGCCGGCCTAGTGCAATTCCCGCGAGATCGGCTCACCCAGCGCCAAGCGGGTGAAGCTGACCTCGAGCCCCTCGCCCGTCGGTGAGCAGGTCATCGGGCCGACCTCCACTGTCTCACCCATGCGGAGGAAGCACAGCCGCACCAGTTGCCAGCTGCCATCCGGCTGAAGCAACTGCACCCGCAGCGCTTCGGCATGCCGGGTGAGCCGCAGCGTCACGGCAGCGTCGACCGGTCGATCGAGCTTCAGCACCGACCAATCCGACTGGTCATCGCGGGTCACCACGACCGAAAAGTGCATCGCCCCATCGGTGAACTCGACCCCGCATTTCAGCCAGTTGTCGCCGTCGACGAACAGCATCGCTCCGGCCTGGTCATAGAGGCGCTGGTAGTTGGCGCTGAAACTGAGCTCGAAGCTGAAATCCCCGCTCACCTCGGTGGCGCGAAAATGCCCGTCGGCGTGCTTGAAGCCGTAGAAGGTGTTATTCCAGTAGTCGGTCTCCGGGCCCGTCCGCACCGTCAGCGTGCCGCCGCGCTCCTCGTAGAACGGCGGTTGGTTGCGCCAGAAGGTCTTGCCGGTTTTCATCAGGTCATTCCGCCGCCGCAGTGATTGTCGCCGAACCGGTGCTGCGCCGCTCCTTGCCGCGCGCCCACTGAATCATCGGGTTCTCGACCAGATGATACGACAGGTGCGCCACGGTGAAAGTGATGACCGTGATGATGGTACAGGTAACGATGAAGCGGACGGGATCGGACGACTGCCCGTGGTCGATCTGCGGATCCCAGTAGACCCGCACCAGTTCCAGCACCGGATAGTGCCAGATATAGATGCCGAACGAGATCTTCGCGACATAGCGCGTCACCGGGTTGTCGAGCAGTTGGCCGAGCAGCGCGCTCGATGGCGAGGACGAGAGAAACAGCCCGACCGCCAGCACGAACCAGGGGAAGCCATAGGGCACACCCAGCCAGCCCCAGCCATCGGCGGTCTTGGCCGAAAGCTGCACTTGCATGAGGTAAATGCCCCAGGCGAACGCTGCGAATGCGACAAGGTCGAACAGCGCGTGCCGGTACTTCGCCCAGCGCACCTGTAGTCCGCCGGCCAGCGCGCCGACGGCGAACATGGCGAAGAAGGCGAACGGGTTGAAACGCGGCATCCAGTACTTGGCGCCGCCGATCAGCCCGTAATCCCAGCCGCGCTGGTGCGTGTCGACGCGATAGTAGCGGGCGAACAGCCAGTGCGCGGCGAGCGCCAGCCCGATGACCCCCAACCATATCAGGCGCGATTGCCAGCCCTGGCCGCTCCACCGTCCCAGCAAGAACAGCGCCGCGAAGCCGGCCGGCAGCAGCAGGTATGACGTGACCTCGAAGCTGATCGACCACAGCGGCCCGTTCACCTCGACCGGAAACAGCGTGATCCAGTGCCAATCGGCGACCGTGAAGATGCCGGCGACCAGCCGCAGCACCAGCTGCCCGTCGAGCACCGCGCCGAACACCGTGATGCTGAGGACGAAGGTGACGAGCAGCGCCAGCCAGAAGCCGGGCAGGATGCGGGCAGCGCGCCGCATGGCGTAGACCCGCAGCGATGGCGCCGGCTCACCGCGATCCAGCGCCTGCCAGAACGGCCGCGACAGCAGGAAGCCCGAGAGGACGAAGAACATCGCCACGCCGAACGTGCCGATCTGCGCGAATACCCGAAACCACTCGACGCCGCCGAGCTGATCCTGCCAGCTCATGCGTTGCGCCAGATGGTGGAACAGCACCGTGAGGCACGCAGCCGCGCGTACGAAATCGGCGCCATTCAGGCGGTTATCAGTCATCGGTTCCCCTCGCGTGGCACGCCGCGTCTGCCGCGCGGTAGTTCGTGCAATCGATTTCATTTGGCACCGCCAAGGGTTGCTGCGCAACCCCCTTGCGCTCGCGCAGACGCGTCAGCGACAGGCGCGGCACAAGCGGAGGTAGCGGTTGACGCGAGGCTGTCGCTGCGTCCTACTGGCGCAATACTTATCGTGTAGAGGCCAAATGACTTTTCAGGATTTTGTCACACGGATGATGGATCCAAGTCATCTGCTGACTCACGTGCCGTATGCTCTACTTGTCATCTCTATGCTGATGAACGATATGGGCTGGCTTCGTGCTATTGCCATTGCTGCAGGCATAATACGTATTATCAATCGCGCCTTCTTTGAGATCGACCCGATCATCGTGTTCTGGGAAGTGATCTTCGTCGCGGTGAATGTCGTTCAACTGTTGATCCTCTGGTACTACGCCAGGCGGCATCGGTTTTCCGAGGACGAGCAGCGTTTCGCCTCGATCATGCCCGCCAGCATCGATCGACGAACCGTCCGCCGCTTGCTGCGCCTCTCCAGGCTTCGCCATGCCCACGAGGGCCAGAAGCTGACTGAAGAGGGCAGGGCCGTTAGCGAGCTGGTGTTCATCGCCGATGGCGTGATGCAGATCGAGCAGGCCGGACGAATCGTCGCCGTGTGTGGACCGGGGGATTTCGTCGGCGAGATGAGCTTCGTCACCGGCGCCCCGGCTTCGGCCACTGCCATCGCTGCCAAGCCGGTGCGCTACCTCGCTTTCGAACAGACGAGGCTGCGCGCCGCTGTCGAGGCCGACAGTGATCTTCGCCAGGCGCTCGACGCCAGTCTCAACCACAACCTCGTCGGCAAACTGGCCAAGGCCAACGCCGCCCGTCCTGAGCAGGTCGCTGCAGCCTAGAACATCGAGCCCCTTGTTTGTGACAGTGGGACCGGGCTAGGCCCTCGGTCTCAGTGTTTCCTTTTGTGGTGCACCATGTCGGGCCTGGTTGATCAGTTGTTCGTGGGTTTCACCAACCCGGTCATCCTGTTTGGGCACTTCACCTACTTCCTGCTGATCGTCTCGATGCTGATGCGGCGCATGGTGTGGCTGAGAAGTTTTGCCGTAGCGTCGGGCGTCGCCAAGATCGTCTACCGGGCGTTCTTCGTGTTCGATCCGGTGAGCGTCCTGTGGGAAACAGTGTTCGTGCTGGTGAACATCGGCCAGCTCCTGCTGATCTGGTACTACGAGCGCCACCACCGCTTCACCGACGAGCATCGCCATTTCGTCGACAGCATGCCGCCCAGCGTGGAGCGGCGCGCCCTGAAGCGCCTGCTGGCCTTTGCCACAGTGCGTGAGATCCCAGCCGACGAAGTGCTGGTGCGCGAAGGGGAGGTGGTCAAGGACCTGCTCTATGTCGCCAGTGGCGTCGCGCGGATCGAGAGCGCCGGCCGGATCATCGCAGTGTGCGGGCCGGGCGATTATCTCGGTGAGATGAGCTTCCTCAGCGGCGAGCCGGCGACCGCCACCGTAGTGGCATCCAGGCCGATGCGCGTGCTGGCCTTCGACCAGCAACGGCTGCACGTCGCGGTGGCCTCCGACGCCGCCATCCATCGCGCCATGGAAGCCGGATTGAACCGCAACCTCGTTGGCAAGCTGGTGCGCGCCAACACGACCAGGGTGGCACCCCTCTCGGCATAGGTGCCTTGACCGGGAGGAGGCTTGCACAATCCCCGTCCGGGCTTTATTTCCCCGCCATGACAGACATCGCCGCCGCCCCCGCCGAGTCCATTCTCATCATCGATTTCGGGTCCCAGGTGACCCAGCTGATCGCGCGCCGCCTGCGCGAGACTGGCGTCTACTGCGAAATCCATCCGTTCCAGAGCGCCGCCGAGGCCTTCGCCCGGCTGCAGCCGCAGGGCGTGATCTTTTCGGGCGGTCCTGCCTCGGTGACCGACGAGGGCAGCCCCCGCGCGCCGCAGGAAGTGTTCGATTCGGGCGTGCCGATCCTCGCCATCTGCTATGGCCAGCAGACCCTGGCGCTGCAGCAGGGCGGCAAGGTCGAGGGTGGCCACGCCCGCGAGTTCGGCCGCGCCGATGTCGAGATCAAGGAACAGAGCCCGCTGTTCGATGGCTTCTGGAAAGTCGGCGGGCGTTATCCGGTGTGGATGAGCCACGGCGACCGCGTCACCGAGCTGCCCGAGGGCTTTACCGTCATCGGCACCTCGGAGAACGCGCCGTTCGCCATCGCGGTCAACGAGCGCAAGCGCTACTACACCACCATGTTCCACCCCGAGGTGGTGCACACTCCCGATGGCGGCAAGCTCCTCCAATCCTTCGTGCACAACATCGTTGGGCTCAAGTCCGACTGGACCATGTCGGCCTATCGCCAGCGCGCTGTCGACAAGATCCGCGCCCAGGTCGGCAAGGGCAGGGTGATCTGCGCGCTCTCGGGCGGCGTCGACAGCTCGGTTGCGGCGATCCTGATCCATGAGGCGATCGGCGACCAGCTGACCTGCGTCTTCGTCGATCATGGCCTGATGCGGATGAACGAGGCCGACGAAGTCGTCTCGATGTTCCGCGACCACTATAATATCCCGCTCGTCCATGTTGACGCTGCCGACAAGTTCATCGGCGCGCTCGAAGGCGAGGCGGACCCCGAGACCAAGCGCAAGACCATCGGCCGGCTGTTCATCGAAGTGTTCGAGGAAGAGGCCAAGAAGCTCGGCGGTGCGCAGTTCCTGGCGCAGGGCACGCTCTACCCCGATGTGATCGAGAGCGTCAGCTTCTCGGGCGGCCCGTCGGTCACCATCAAGTCGCACCACAATGTCGGCGGCCTGCCTGATCGTATGAACATGCAACTGGTCGAGCCGCTGCGCGAGCTGTTCAAGGACGAAGTCCGGGCGCTCGGCCGCGAACTCGGCCTGCCCGACCGCTTCGTCGGCCGCCACCCGTTCCCCGGCCCCGGCCTCGCCATCCGCCTGCCGGGCGGCGTGACGCGCGAGAAGCTCGATATTCTCCGCCGCGCCGACGCTATCTATCTCGACGAGATCAGGAAGGCCGGGCTCTACGACAAGATCTGGCAGGCCTTCGCCGTGCTGCTGCCGGTGCAGACCGTCGGCGTGATGGGCGATGGCCGCACCTACGAGTTCGTCTGCGCGCTGCGCGCCGTCACCTCGGTCGACGGCATGACGGCGGATTTCTTCCCCTACGACATGAACTTCCTCGGCCGCGCCGCCACGCGCATCATCAACGAAGTGCGCGGCATCAACCGGGTGGTCTACGACGTGACGTCGAAACCGCCCGGCACCATCGAGTGGGAGTGAGTTCGCTAAGCCGCATCGCCGCGGCCTCCGCCGTTCGGCCGACGCCGCGGCAACTGGCCTGGCAGCAGCTGGAATTCTACGGCTTCATCCATTTCGGCATGAACACCATGACCGATCGGGAATGGGGCCTCGGGCACGAGGATCCCGCCCTGTTCGATCCGGCGCAGCTGGATGCGGACCAGTGGGTCGAGAGCCTCGCCTCGGCCGGCATGCGCGGGCTGATCCTGACCTGCAAGCACCATGACGGGTTCTGCCTGTGGCCGAGCGCGGTCACGCGACACTCGGTGGCGTCCAGCCCATGGCGAGGCGGTCAAGGGGATCTCGTCGCAGAAGTCTCGGCGGCCTGCGCGCGTCGTGGCATGAAGTTCGGCGTCTACCTGTCCCCATGGGACCGCACCGAGCCTGCGTACGGCACCGGGGTCGGCTACGACGACTTTTTCGTCGCGCAACTGCGGGAACTGCTCTCGGGCTATGGCCCGATCTTCTCGGTCTGGTTCGATGGCGCCAACGGCGAAGGCGCGGCCGGGAGGAAGCAGTACTACGACTGGGACCGCTACTTTGCCGTGGTCCGGGAGTTGCAGCCCGATGCGGTGATCAGCGTCTGCGGTCCCGACGTGCGCTGGTGCGGCAACGAGGCCGGACACACCCGGCCCAATGAGTGGAGCGTGGTGCCTGCCTCGCTGCGCGATGCCGAACGCACCGCGTCCAATTCGCAGCAGGTCGATGACGGGAAGTTCTCGCGTCAGGTCCGCTCGGACGAACAGGATCTGGGGAGCCGGGCGGCCATCGGCGCCTCGAGCGATCAGCTCGTCTGGTACCCCGCCGAGGTGAATACGTCGATCCGGCCGGGCTGGTTTCACCACGCCAAGGAAGACGCCGAGGTCCGATCCGCCGGCGAGTTGTTCGACATCTACCGCGCATCCGTCGGCGGCAACGCCACGTTCCTGCTCAACGTACCTCCGGACCGCGCCGGCCTCGTCAGTGCGGCAGATCGGCTCGTACTGTCGCAATTGGGAAAGCGCATCGCGGGCCTCTACGATGCCGATATCGCCCCAGCGGCCACCGCGTCGCCCGCTGGTGCGCTGGACCAGGAAGGCGCATGGATCATCGACTCCACCGGCGCCAGCCTCGTTCTGTCGTGGCCGGAGCCGAGGCGGATCGCTGGCGTGATCGTCGATGAGGACATCGCCCTGGGCCAGCAGGTCGAGCATCTTCTGGTGGAGGTCCGAACATCAGGTGATCGCTGGCTTCCGGTCGCCGAATGCGGCTCGGTCGGCTATCGCCGGATCATCTCGTTCCCCGCCGTGGAGGCCGACGCCGTCAAACTGTCGGTCACCGCCGCGCGGGGGGCGGCACGACTGCGAAGCCGGGTCTTGCAGGCCGGGGAGGCTGGCTGATCTCATGGAGCAGGACCGTCCAGACGGGGTCTCGGCCCGCATGGTGCGCCTAGGGTATCTCGTCGCCGGCTTCGCCCTTCTCGCGCTCGGCATCATCGGCGCTTTCCTGCCGCTGATGCCGACGACCATCTTCGTCATTCTTGCCGCCGGCTGCTTTGCCCGCTCCAATCGCCGGGTCGAGGCATGGTTGCTCAATCACAAGAGTTTCGGCCCGACCATCAAGGCCTGGCGGGCCGAGGGCGCCATCTCGCGGCGCGGCAAGTCGCTGGCCACGGGCGGCATGGTGCTCGGCTATGTGCTGTTCCTGATCGGCGCGCGCCCCGACCTGCCGCTGGCGCTCTTCGTCCTCGCCGTCTTCGGCGCCTGCGCCTGGTACGTGCTGTCGCGGCCGGAGCCGTCGTGATGCCCGAGGGCGCAGCCGGGCTTTAGCACGCGGCCACATAGACAGAGTGTTTCACGGCCCTCGGGGCACCGTGAGGCCTCAGCAGCAGGGGCCATCGTCGGTAGGTGTCCGGCTATGCGTCCTTCCTCATCAGTGTGCGTCCTGGCTCGTCAGCGGCCCGAAAAAGCCGATGACGCGGGTTACTCGCTTCTGGTTGGGGTCGAGGAAGGCGATGTCCAAACCCTCGGGGAAAGACGATCCGTCGGGCATCACAAACTTCCAGGCAAAGCGCGCGACCCCATGATGAGCATCCACATCGCTCGTCCGAACAATCCGGGCGCCGGGATGCCTGGTCTGAATGCTGGCGATATGCGCGAGCAGCTCTTCCGCGCCAGCGGCATGGACCGTGGGATCGGTGTAAGTGGCCCCATCGCCCCATATCGGCAGCAGTAACTCTCGTCGCTGCTGGGCATCTTCTCGAGACCACGCGGCGCAGTACCTATCGATGAGCAGCGGCAACGACATTCTGTGTGCCTCCAGACTTTCCCATGAATTGCGATAACGCCGCGAAATCGTCCTGCAGGTGGCCAGCAGCAATCGCCCTCTGGAACATCGCGTCGTAAGCGTCGACCACCGAGCGGTCGATCGCGCGGGCGTCCATCACCTCCAGCAGGTGCTGGAATGCGCTGTAGTGCGGGGAGATCGACGAGAGCGTCTCGTCGTCGCTGGCAAAGCGGCCGGCTTTCGTCCGCCTGATGAGGTCGGCGACGAGGCCATCGACAACAGGCGCTGTTGCGGTCCACTGCCTCGCCAGCTCGCTGAGGTCGATCTCTTCGGCCTGGCTCACCGCGATTGCATGGAGAGTTCCGAACAGCGCGCCCCACATCAGCGCCAGCAGCGCGCTGTCGAGTGCATTGGCCCGCCCCGGGTCGTCCCCGACATGCTGAACATTGCCGCCCAGGGCACGAAACATGTCCGGGTTCGCGTCGAAGCTCGGCCTTGGTCCCGAGATCAGGATCGTGCCGGCCTCGGTGCCGATGAAATCCGGTGTGGCCATCATCGCGCCGTCGAGGTAGCTGGCCCCGTGCCCAGCAAACCAGTTATGGGCCTCGCGTGCTCCACCCGGCGTTCCGGAGGTGAGTTGCACGATCAGCTTGCCGCGCAGGGCCGAGGCAACGGCATCGTCGCGTAGGAGTGCGGCAGCCGCCTCATAGTCGGTTACGCACACGATGATGATCTCAGCCGCACTGACGACCTCCGGGATGGACGCCGCGACGGTGGCGCCGAGCGCGGCCAGCGCTTCCGCCTTTGGCTTCGTCCTGTTCCAGACCGTAGTCTGGTATCCTGACTGAAGCAGGGCTCGGGCGAGAGCCGATCCCATGCGACCCGTTCCTACGACACTGATTGAAAGCTTCATTGCAACACCCCATCTCGATTGCTTGCCGGTGACGCAGAGCTGGGGTGCGGGGCGATGAGCGCCAATACGCACGGCGGCGTAAGTGGTTACCTCTGGGTAAGGGAGGATGAGATGCCTGCGGAAAATGGATTCTCGACGGCGATGAGGATGGTTTCCGGCAAGTGGAAGATAGATATCCTCTGCGAACTCGGAGCAGCGCCACGCAGGTTCGGCCGGTTGCGGCAGTCGATTCCGGCGATCAGTGAAAAGGTGCTGACGCAGCACCTTCGGGAACTGGAGGCTGACGGGCTGGTGCACCGAACGGTCCATCCCGGATCGTCGATAAAAGTGGTCTATTCGCTGACCGAGAGCGGAGCGGCGCTCAATGCCGGAGCGGCGGGGCTATGCAGCTGGGGTGAGCAATTCCCTTCCCCCACCAGTGTTGCGCAATCCGGCAACGTCGAGGCGCCCTCGAGCTGCTCGGTCCGCTAGCAATCGCATCGGGCAGCGGTGCGTGCACCCGCGCCGACTACTGCGGTCAGCCCTTCACCCGGATGCTCACATTGCCGCTGCCGTGCTGCAGCACCAGGTTGTAGAGCCGGCGGGCGTTCTCGGGGGAGAGGCGGACGCAGCCATGCGAGGCGACGCGTCCCAGGCGCTTGGTGTCATAGGTGCCATGAATGGCGTAGCCGCCGCGAAAGAAGATCGAATACGGCATCGGCGACCAGTCGTATTTCTTGGAATAGTACTCCTTGTACATCCGCTGTACGCCATAGCTGCCTTTGGGTGTGGTGTAGCCTTTGCGGCCGGTAGAAACGTCGAAACTGTATTTCGGGGCGCCGCTTACCGACACCCGCATGTGCTGATCCGATAGGTCGATGACGATGGAGACGTTGGCGGCGGTGGCGGGTGTTGCAATGGCGAGAAAGGCAACAAGCAGTAAAACGCGGCTGAACATCTTGATGAACTCGAACTGGCGCTGTCGAAAGCTTCGCGCCAGCCCGTTGCAGACAGATTAATTTGCTCGCTTGCATCTGCAACTTCACGCGCTCGTGACCCCTGGTGAGCATGGCGTGTCCGTTGGGAACACCCGCGTCTGCGGGTTTGCATTCGCGCGGACGCCTCACTATGGTGCGCCGAAATTCGACCCCGTTTCACTTGAGCTTCATGTCCAACGAAAACATCATTCGCGAAATCGACGAGGAACTGCGCAGCGACCGCGCGCGCAACCTGTGGCGTCGGTTCGGCCCCTATGTGATCGGCGCGGCCGTAGCCATCGTCCTTATCGTGGCGGTGAAAGAGGGCTGGGACTGGTGGCAGAACTCGAACTCGGCCCAGTCGTCGGACCAGTTCTATGCGGCGCTGCAGCTGGCCGACGGCACCGATGCCGAGGCAGCCAAGAAGGCGCTCGACGAGGTGATCGCGGCCAACCACGGCGGCTATCCGGTGCTCGCGCGCTTCCGCGAAGCCGCGCTGCTGGCCAAGGATGGCAAGACCGCCGAGGCGGTGGCGGCCTATGACGCCCTCGCCGCCGGCCAGCCCAACAAATATCTGCGCGAACTGGCGCTGGTGCTCGCCGCGAACCTTTTGGTCGACGGCGGCGATGTCGCCCAGGTCGAGCAGCGCGTCGGCGGCCTCGTCGGCTCCGCCAGCCCGATGCGCAACGCCGCCCGCGAGGCGCTGGGTCTCACCAAGTACAAGGCCGGCGATCTTGCCGGTGCCCGCCAGAGCTTCGAAGATGCGGCCAACGATCCGCAGGCGAGCCAGGAGCTGCGCAGCCGGCTGACCGTCTATCTGGCGCAACTGGTGGCCGAGGGCGTCGCCCCGCCGGTGGCGGAAGCGGCCGCGACCGAGACGCCTGTGGTCGTTGACCCTGCTACCGCCGCGCCGGCTGCGACTTCGGTCGGCGACGGACCGGCGCTCGATACCGCTCCGGCGCCCGAGGCCGCTCCCGCCATGGAGGCGCCGGCGATGCAGGCTGCTCCCGCGATGGAAGCCGTCCCGCCCGCCACTACGGACGCACCCGCGTCCACGGACGCACCCGCGTCCACGGACGCACCCGCGTCCACCGAAGCACCTGCCGCGCCCGCGAACTGAGGTTCGCGTCCGGCTCTAAATACTGGGGTCTCGCTTGACCGTTACCGTCGCCATTGTCGGCCGTCCCAATGTCGGCAAGTCGACGCTGTTCAACCGGCTCGTCGGGCGTAAGATCGCGCTCGTCGACGATACGCCGGGCGTCACCCGCGATCGTCGTGAAGCCGAGGGTCGCATCGCCGACCTGCGCTTTAAGGTGCTCGACACCGCCGGCTACGAAGACAAAACCGACGGTTCGCTCGAAGATCGGATGCGCCAGCAGACCGAGATCGCCATCCGCGATGCCGACGTCATCCTGTTCATGATCGACGCGCGGGCAGGGGTGATGCCGCTCGACGAGCGCTTCGCCCAGGTGTTGCGCCGCGCCGGCAAGGACGTGCACCTGATCGCCAACAAGGCAGAAGGCAAGGCCGCCGATCCGGGCCTGCTGGAGGCGTACAATCTCGGCTTCGGCGAACCCGTGGCGCTCTCTGCCGAACATGGCCTTGGTCTCTCCGACCTGCACGCCATTGTTTCGAAAGCCGTGGATGCGGCCGCCGAGAAGGCTGAGGCCAGGGCGCCGTCACTGGATGTGATGCCCGAAGTCGATGTCGACCTGCCGGTCGATGACGGCTCGACCGAGGAGGGCCCGGTCAAGCGCTGGGATCCCAAGCGCCATCTCAACGTGGCGATCATCGGCCGCCCGAACGCCGGCAAGTCCACGCTGATCAACCGCATGGTCGGCGAAGATCGGCTGCTGACCGGGCCGGAAGCCGGCATCACCCGCGACTCCATCCTGGTGCCGTGGGAGTACGAGGGCCGGACCATCAACCTGGTCGATACCGCCGGCATGCGCCGCAAGGCGCGGATCGAACAGAAACTCGAAAAGCTCGCGGTCAGCGATTCCCTCCGCTCGATCCAGTATGCCGAAGTGGTGGTGCTGCTGCTCGATGCGCAGATCCCGTTCGAAAAGCAGGACCTGACGCTGGCCGATCTGGTTGAGCGCGAAGGCCGCGCCCTGGTGATCGCTGTCAACAAGTGGGACACCATCGAGGACAAGAATGCCAAACTCGCTGAGTTGCGCGAGCAGTGCGAGCGCTACCTGCCGCAGCTCAAGGGCATCCCGCTGGTCACCATCTCGGGCCTGCAGGGCCGCAATATCGACAAGCTGATGTCCGCGATCTTCGCCATCGAGCGCAAGTGGAACAGCCACGTCTCGACGGCGCGGCTCAACCGCTGGCTGAGCGGCATGACCGAAAGCCATCCGCCGCCGGCCGTCTCGGGGCGTCGCCTGAAGCTGCGCTACATGACGCAGGCCAAGATCCGGCCGCCGAGCTTCATCCTGTTCGCCTCGCGCCCCGAAGCCGTGCCGAACGCCTACCAGCGCTACCTGGTCAATGGCCTGCGCGACGCCTTCGACATGCCCGGCACCCCGATCCGGTTGTGGCTGCGGGGCGGCAAGAACCCGTTCGACAAATCCGATAAGTAGCGGCGGCGGTCGCCGTGACGGCCGCCGCCACCTGGCCTAAATCCACTGCGGGACCACACTCGCGTAGCGTGCACCAACGCCGCCGTCCGGGAGGATCTCCCTGATCCGCGCGAGATCTTGGGCGCTTAGGGTCAGATCCGCGCTGGCAACATTCTCCTCAAGCCGTGCGATCTGTCGTGTGCCCGGGATCGGCACAATGTCGTCGCCCTGCGCCAGCAGCCAGGCCAGGGCCAACTGCGATACCGTGGCGCCCTTGCTGGCAGCGAGATCGGTCAGCTTCCGCACCGCCGCGACGTTCTTCTCGTAGTTGCCGGGCTGCCAGCGCGGGTCATGTCGGCGCATGTCGTTCTCCTCGTACTCGGCGGCCGGCTTGACCGCGCCGGTGAGGAAGCCGCGGCCGAGCGGCGAGTAGGGAACAAAGCCGATCCCCAGTTCGCGGGTCAGCGGCAGCAGCGCCTCCACATCGCGCTCGAACACCGAGTACTCGGTCTGCAGCATGGTCACCGGGTGCACCGCGTGCGCCTTGCGGACCGTCTGCGGGCCGGCCTCGCTCAGCCCGAAATACTTGACCTTGCCTTCGCCAATGAGATCGCTGACGGTGCCGGCGACATCTTCGATCGGCACGTTCGGATCGACGCGGTGCTGGTAGAGCACGTCGATGACCTCGACGCCGAGGTTGCGCAGGCTGTTCTCTGCGACCTCGCGGATGTGTTCGGGGCGGCTGTCGGTGCCGTAGGAGCGGGTGAAGCCGAACTTGGTGGCGATGACGATGTCGTCCCGGAATCCCTTGACCGCGCGCCCGATGAACTTCTCGTTTTCGCCCCAACCGTATAGCTCGGCTGTATCGAAGAAGGTGACGCCAAGTTCGTAGGCGCGTTGGATCGTCTGCAGCCCGGCCGTTTCGTCGGCGGCTCCATAGGCGAGGTGGAAGCCCATGGCACCGTAGCCAATGGCGGAAACTTCGGGGCCGTTGGCGCCCAGGGTGCGTTTTTGCATGCTGCGGTTCCTCTCGTGATGGCAGGCCCGGAATGTAGGGTGGCGCAGGGCCGAGCCGATGCCCGATGGTCCCGAATGATTGCCTGATCCTGCCGGTCGCTTGATCTTTCCGGGCAATCGGCGTCCGGTACTCAGATGATCGAACTCGCTGAACTGCGCGCCACCGCCTTCAGGCATGCCGGCTCCATCCATCCCGCGTTGCCGAGGCTGCGCGTCTACCGGCTCGACCAGCCGACCGAACCGGCGGCGCTGGTCTACGATCCCGTGGTTTGCCTGGTGCTGCAGGGCGCCAAGCGCACCTTCATCGGCAACCAGGTGCTGGAGTACGGCGCCGGCGCCTGCATCATCGTCGCCGCCGAACTCACCGCTATGGGCCAGATCAGCGAGGCTTCGCCGGCCGAACCCTACCTTGCGGTCAACCTCAACCTCGACCCGGCGGTGATCTCCTCGCTGCTGCTCGACATGGGCGGGATGGCCGAGCCGACGGCGGCCCCGGGCTTTGGCGTCAGCCAGGCGAGCCCGGCATTGCTCGATACCTGGCGGCGGCTGGTGGACCTGCTCGATCGGCCAGAGGAAATCCGCGTCATGGGGCCCAACCTCGAGCACGAGCTGATGTTCCGCCTGCTGACCGGACCGCAGGGCGCGCTGCTGCGGCAGATCGCCGGCTCCGACTCGCGCCTTTCCCACATCCGCCGGTCGATGGCCTGGGTGCGCCAGCATTTCGCCGAACATCTGAGTGTCGAGGCGATGGCAACAGTCGCCGGCATGAGCGTTTCGGTGTTTCACCGCCGCTTCAAGGCGGTGACCGGGCTCAGCCCATTGCAATACCAGAAGCATATCCGCCTGCACGAGGCGCGCCGGCGCCTCGTCATCGAGCACGCGGAGGCGGGCACGGTGGGGTACGCTGTCGGATACGAAAGCGCATCGCAGTTCAGCCGTGAGTACAAGCGCCTGTTCGGCGCGCCGCCCCGCCGCGACGCTGATGCCCTCCAGACGATCGTCGACGCCAGCCCGTAGTCGAACCGGCGCAACAGAACATCGCATTGCGCCCAACCTGAACGCGGCTATACTCCCGGCCTCTTAAGCGACCCGATGCTGAGTGCGGGGCCGCAACCTTGAAACGACATTGTTCCTCGAAATTCTGATTGTCGCCGTCCTGACGCTGGTCAACGGCCTGCTTGCAATGAGCGAACTGGCGGTGGTCTCGTCCCGCCCGGCACGCCTCAAGGTCCTCGCCGCCGAAGGTAAGCGCGGCGCCACCGTGGCGCTGAAGCTGCAGGAAGACCCCGGCAAGTTCCTTTCCTCGGTACAGATCGGCATCACCCTCGTCGGGGTGCTCTCCGGCGCCTTCTCCGGCGCGACGCTGGGTGAGCGCCTCGGCGACACCCTGATCGGCGCCGGCATCAATCCCACCGTCGCCGCGCCGCTCGGCGTCGGCATCGTGGTCATCATCATCACCTACCTGTCGCTGATCGTCGGCGAGCTGGTGCCCAAGCAGATCGCGCTGCGTGATTCCGAGGGGGTGGCGACCCGAGTTGCGCCGGCGATGGCGCTGATCGCCTCGATTGCGGCGCCGCTGGTCTGGCTGCTCGACATCTCGGGCAAGCTGGTGCTGCGCCTGCTCGGCCAGAGCGGCGAGACCGACGAGCGGGTGACCGACGAGGAGGTAAAAACCCTCATTGCCGAGGCCGAGCATGCCGGCGTGCTCGAGACCGAAGAGCGTCACATGATCTCGGGCGTCATGCGGTTTGCCGACCGTTCGGCCCGCGGCCTGATGACCCCGCGTCTCGATGTCGAGCTCATTGACCTGAGCGAGACGCAGGAAGAAATGATCGAAAAACTCCGCGCCACCCGCCACTCGGTGCTGCCGGTGCAGGACGGGGCGGTGGATACGATCGTCGGCGTGATCGTCCGCAAGGACCTGGTCGAGAACGTCCTGGCCCGCGAGCCGCTGGACATGCGTACGCTGGTCAAGCAGGCGCCCGTGGTGATGGATCGCTCCAGTGCGCTCGATGTGCTCAAGGCCATCCGTGGCTCGCTGGTGCACATGGCGCTGGTGTTCGACGAATACGGCCACTTCGAAGGCATCGTCACGCCCGGCGATATTCTCGAGGCGATCACCGGCGCGTTCCAGGAGGAAGAGGGCGACGAGAAGGCCTATGTCACCCGCGAGGATGGTTCATACCTCGTCTCGGGCTGGATGCAGGTCGACGAGTTCCAGGCGCACCTCGGCGTGCCCGTTCCCAAGGACGCCAAGTTCGAGACGGTCGCTGGTTTTGTGCTGGCCGAGCTTAATCACCTGCCGGCGGTGGGGGAGGTCTTTGATCGCGGCCACTGGCGCTTCGAAGTGCTGGACCTCGACGGTCGTCGCATCGACAAGATCCTGGTGACGCGGCTGAACTAGCCGCCCGCTGGCACGAGCCGTTAGCTCCCCTCCCCCTTGAGGGGAGGGGTTGGGGGTGGGGGTCCATCGGTGATCACAGAACCACCCCCTCCCTCAATCCCTCCCCTCAAGGGGGAGGGAAGCAGGGCCTAGAGCGGCCGCAGTTCCGACTTTTCCCAATCGAACAGCATACGGTTCTCGGTGAACTCCGGCGCGATCATGTCGATCAGCTTGGGGGTCAGCGCCGCGGGGCGGGGCAGGGTGTCGGGGTTCTCGCCCGGCATTGCCTTGGCCCGCATCGCGGTGCGCACGGCGCCTGGGTAGAACACGTTGACCCGCACCGGCGTGATGCCGCCGACTTCGGCGGCATAGCTCTTGGCCAGCGCTTCGACCGCCGCCTTGCTCGCCGCATACGGGCCCCAGTTGGCGCGCGCCGAGCGCGCCGACGACGAAGAGATGATCACCACGCGGCCCGCCACCGACTGGCGCAGCAGCAGGTCGAGCGAGCGGATCAGCCGGTAATTGGCAGTGACGTTGAGGCCCATCAGCTTGTCGAACTCTTTGGGCTCGACATGCGCCAGCGGGCGCAACTCGCTCAGCATCGCCGCATTGGCGACGAACCCGTCGAGGTGTCCCCAGCGCTCGAAGATCGCATGCCCGAGCCGGTCGATGCCGTCGAAATCGCTGAGGTCCATCGGCACCAGCGTGGTGCTGCCGCCGGCTTGCTGGATCTCGTCATCGAGTTCTTCCAGCCCACCGATGGTGCGCGCCACAGCAATCACATGCGCCCCGCGCCGCCCCGCTTCGAGCGCCGCCTGATAGCCGATGCCGCGCGACGCGCCGGTAACGAGGACGATCTTGCCGGCAAGCGAGTTGGTGGTCATGCGTGAGATTCCCTGGAGTTTCGGCCCGGGTTCTAGCGGGGGAGCTGAATGTGGGGAAGGGCAAAGGTGTCACAGCGATGGCCGGTAGGCCGGTGGACCCCACTCTTGTCCCTCCTCGCAAGGGGGAGGGAGACGACAGTCTCAATGTCAGTGTAGGGGGTCTCCCTCCCCTCGGGGCGCTACCGCGTCCCCCTTGCGGGGAGGGAACAGGGGTGGGGGTCAGCGCGGGCCGGATTTCTGGATCATTCCAGAACCCCGTCAGCTCGCTTCCTTCATTAGCGACAGCGTCTTGGGATCGTTCTTGCTGCGGCCATTGAGGTCGGTGAGCTTGGTCGGATAGTCGCCGGTGAAATGGTGGTCGGTGAACTGCGGGCTGAGCGGGTTGCGTTTCACTCCGCCGACCGCGTCGTAGAGCCCGTCGATCGACAGGAACGCCAGTGAATCCGCGCCGATGAACCGGCACATCGACTCGAGGTCGGGGTGCTGGTTGGCGAGCAGGTTCTCGGGGTCCGGCGTGTCGATGCCGTAATAGTCGGAGTAAAAGATCATCGGCGAGGCGACGCGGATATGCACCTCGCGCGCGCCGGCTTCGCGGATCATCTGCACGATCTTCACCGAGGTGGTGCCGCGCACGATGGAATCATCGATCAGGACGACGCGCTTGCCTTCGATCTCGGCACGGTTGGCCGAGTGCTTCAGCTTCACGCCAAAGGCGCGGATCGACTGGGTTGGCTCGATGAAGGTGCGGCCCACATAGTGGTTGCGGATGATGCCGAGCTCGAACGGGATGCCGCTCGCCTGCGCATAGCCGATCGCCGCTGGCGTGCCGCCATCGGGCACCGGCACCACGACGTCGGCTTCGACCGGCGCTTCCTTGGCGAGGTTGATGCCCATGCGCTTGCGCGCCGAATAGACCGGGCGGCCGGCGACGATCGAGTCCGGACGAGCGAAGTAGACATACTCGAACAGGCAGATGCGCTCGGGGCGGGGGGCGAACGGCTTCACCGAGTCGATGGTGATGGTGCCATCCGGCTGGGTCTCGCAGATCACCACTTCGCCGTTCTCGACATCGCGCACGAACTTGGCGCCGATAATGTCGAGCGCGCAGGTCTCCGACGCAAAGATCGGCTTGCCGTCGAGGTCACCCAGCACCAGCGGGCGGATGCCGTTGGCATCGCGTGCGCCGATCAGCTTGGTGCGGGTCATCGCCACCAGCGCGAACGCGCCCTCGAGATGCATCAGGGCATCGATGAAGCGATCCGAGGAGGCGATTTTCTTGGAGCGGGCGATCAGGTGCAGCACCACCTCGGTGTCCGAGGTCGACTGGCAGATGGCGCCCTGTGAGATCAGTTGCTTCCTGAGCGTCAGGCCGTTGGTGAAGTTGCCGTTATGGGCGATGGCGATGCCGCCGACTTCCAGTTCGGCGAACAACGGCTGCACGTTACGCAGGATCGTCTCGCCGGTGGTCGAGTAGCGCACATGGCCCATGGCGAGGTGGCCGGGCAGGCGTCCGACAGTCGCCGGGTCGGTGAAGTGATCGCCGACGAGGCCGAGCTGGCGTTCCGAATGGAACTGTTTGCCGTCGAAGCTGACGATGCCCGCCGCTTCCTGTCCGCGGTGTTGCAGCGCGTGCAGGCCGAGTGCGGTGAGGGTTGCGGCCTCGGGGTGGCCGAGGATGCCGAACACGCCGCACTCCTCGCGCAGCGTATCATGGTCCCATTCCGCGATCGGTTTGGCGTTCTGGGTCATCGGGCACCTCCAGGGTTCAGGTCGGGCCAAACAAGACGGGACCGCAGATGCGGCCCCGTTCACAAATATGCAATGCGCTCACCCGAATTTCATCAGGCGTTAGGCGCGGCCCCCTCGGCCGGCGGCTCCAGCGGCGCGTCGTTCTCGAGCTGGTCGGTGCCCTCTTCGTTGGGCACGTCAGCATCCGGCGTCGGCACGTCGTCAGGCGACGCATCCTCGCCCGTGCCGCCACCGGCGCCACGCTGCAGGATGTCGGTGACCTGCTTCTCGAGATCAGGCGGCAACAGCGCTATCAGGCTGTCGCCGAAATTGCGAAGGATCGGCAGCGAGCGCGACTCGGCCGCCCAGGAGGGCAGGTTCGAGGGCATCAGCCACAGCCCGAAGATCACCACGATCACCGCAATCAGCACCCCACGGGCGACGCCGAAGATGAACCCCAACGTGCGGTCGAGCGGCCCGACGCGGCTGTCGACGACGAAATCGGCGATCCGCATGGTGATCAGGTGGAGGATGATCAGCGCCACGATGAAGGTGCCGAGCACCGTCACGATGTCGGCCACGATCGGCTCAGCGATATAGCCGCGCGCGATCTCTTTGTGGTTGAAATAAGCATAGGCGGCAATCGCCGCGGAGCCCGCCCAGGTCGCTAACGACAGGATTTCACGCGTGAATCCACGGGCCGTAGCCAGGATCGCCGAAATCAGGACGAGAACGCCGATGCCGACGTCAAATGCAGTCAACATAGAGAAAATCCGCCCCTGGGACCCGCTTCAGGGTCCCGTGTAACCATTAATCGTGGCAAAGCCAAGCACGGAGGATGAGGTGCATGGCCGATGTTCACGGAAAGCAGATGGCGTGGCCAAAGCGCTACTCTGCCGCCTGCCGCTGACCACGGGCCGCGATACGTCCGATGAGCTCGGCGAGCTCGGCATACTCGCCCACGGCGATGCCGTTGGGCACGTCGCCCTTGCCCAGCCGACCGGTTACCGCGCCCAGGAAACCGAGCTTCTGCGCCTCGCGCAGGCGCTGCGCCGCATGGGCCACCGGGCGTACGCCGCCGGCCAGCGAGATCTCGCCGAAATAGACATTGGACGAGGGGAGAGGCGAGCCGGTCAGTGACGAGATCAGCGCCGCCGCCACCGCCAGGTCGGCCGCCGGCTCGTTGATTTTCAGCCCGCCCGCGACGTTGAGATAGATGTCGTTGGCGCCGATCCGCACCCCGCAGCGCGTCTCCAGCACCGCCAGTACCATCGACAGCCGCGACGAATCCCAGCCGATCACCGCGCGGCGCGGCGTGCCGAGCGGCGAGGGCGAGACCAGCGCCTGCACTTCGCACAGCATCGGGCGTGTGCCTTCCATGCCGGCGAACACGGCGGAGCCTGCCGCGTCCTTGTCGCGCTGGTCGAGGAACAATGCCGAGGGGTTGGCCACTTCGCGCAGGCCCAGCGTCGACATCTCGAAGACGCCGATTTCGTCGGTGGCGCCATAGCGATTCTTCACGCCGCGCAGAATGCGGAAGGTGTGGCTGGAGTCGCCCTCGAAATACAGCACCGCGTCGACCAGGTGTTCGACGACGCGCGGCCCGGCAATCTGCCCATCCTTGGTGACGTGTCCGACCAGCACCACGGCGGCGCCGGATTTCTTGGCGAAGCGGGTCAGCGCCTGCGCCGAGGTGCGCACCTGCGTCACGGTACCCGGGGCGCTCTCGACCCGATCGGTCCACAGCGTCTGGATCGAATCGATGATCACCAGGTCCGGCGGCGGGCCGTTCTGCAGCGTGGCGAGGATGATCTCGACATTGGTTTCAGACGCCAGCAGCACGGGACGATCGCCCAGCTCCAGCCGCTGCGCCCGGAGCCGGATCTGCGCCACCGCTTCTTCGCCGGAGACATAGACGATGCGCCGGCCGCGTTCGGCCAGCGCGGCCGCCGCCTGCAGCAACAGGGTGGATTTGCCGATGCCCGGATCGCCACCGATCAGCACCGCCGAGCCCATGACGAAGCCGCCGCCGGTCACCCGATCGAGCTCGCCGATGCCGGTCTCGACCCGCGCCGCCGTCTCGGTTTCACCGGCCAGCGGCAGCAGCTCGATCGGCCGGCCGCCGGCGATTGCCGATTTCGGCCCGGCGCCGACGCCCGAATCGACGATCTCCTCGACGATGGTGTTCCACTCGCCGCACGCCTCGCACCGCCCCTGCCACTTGGTGGTCAGAGCGCCACAGGCCTGGCAGACATAGGAGGTTTTGGTACGCGCCATGAGATGCCCCGGAGGAGTCGACGACAGGTAGCCGACTATACGGGCAAAGGCAAGAACGAAGAGTGAACAACCAGCGGCCGCAGTCACCGGTCTCGTCTCCCCTTTGCGGGGGAGAATTCCAAGGGGCCCATGGTGGGCCCGACCTTGCCATCTCACCGGCTGTCATCCCAGCGAAAGCTGGGACCCACTTCGTCGCCCGCACCAGCTGAGAGTTGGGTCCCAGCTTTCGCTGGCATGACACGCGGTGGGAGCGGAGGCCCTGTGCCTCCCATCGGCGCCAACGGGGAGATGGGCTGGTGGAGCGTCCGTGCCTTCACCGCCGTGGCCACTCCCCGATCACCTCATACCGTCCCTGCCCATAAAAACTGCGGACCAGCGCGAACCCGTCCACCCGCAATGTCGGCGGCCGCTCCAGCACCACCTCGGGTGCGTGCACCCGGTCGTAGCAGAGCGTCAGGTGGAACGCCTCGCTGGGGGCCGAGCGCACCTCGAAGCCGCGCTCCAGCATGCCCCAGCGCAGCAGCCGGGCCAGCTCCACCAGCGGCGTGTCCGAACCGGGGCGCAGCACCAGCGGCGGCGAGCCCACCTTGCGACGGAAACTGGCGAGCCGGGTGAGGGCAATATCGAACGGCTGAAAGCCGATCGCCTCACCGGTCGCCATCGCCACCGCGAGGTCGCTGCCGCTCAGTTCCTGGTAGAAGCCGACGCCGACCAGCGAGATATGGAGCGTCGTCGCCGGCAACAGCGCCGCCGTGATGCCGTAGAGGCGCCGCTGCTCGTCGACGATCTCCTGCAAGACCGGGCGGATCCCGCCACCGACCAGCACCGCGAAGAAGACCGGGTCGCGCCCCTGTCGTGGCGGCACCCTGATCGACTTGAGCGGCCGCGTGTCCTCAGCGAACATCGACAGCTGTGGCAGATCGGTCATCTCATCGGTCCTCCGGCTTAGGGACACACAAGGAACCAGTGAGGCTGAACGGTAGTCAAGAACAAAAAGAGAACAAATTGCACCGAAGCGGTGCGCTCGACCTTCGCCCAACTTGCCTCCGCCGCCGCTGGTTGCGAAGCTCACCTCCTCGCGACTCCGAACGGCCCGACCAGCGGCCGGAACAAGCAGACATAGGGAAGAGATGACCAAGATCACCGGGATCGAGACGATCCGCACGCGCGCCGACGGCACCTGGCTGTTCGTCAAGGTTCTGACCGATCAGCCCGGCCTCTACGGCATCGGATCGGCCTCCGACCACTACCGCGCCAAGGTGGTAGAGGCGGCGATCGAGAATGTCACGCCCCTGCTGATCGGTCGCGACGTCAGCCGCATCGAGGACATCTGGCAGTCCGTCTATACCCAGAGCTACTGGCGCAACGAGGCCATCGGCAACACTGCCCAAGCCGGCATCGACATGGCGTTGTGGGACATCAAGGGCAAGGAAGCCGGCATGCCGGTCTACCAGTTGCTCGGCGGCAAGACCCGCAGCGCTGTCGCCGCTTACGCCCACGCCCAGGGCGACTCGCTCACCGAGCTCGAGGACGATGTCCGCCGCTACTGGGAGGAGGGCTACACGGTCATCCGCTGCCAGCTGGGCAATTACGGCGGCGGCGGTTTCCTCGATCGCGCCAATGCCCGCGGGCCGAAAGATCACTGGCCGCAGGACAAGGCCTTTGACGACGACGCCTACCTGCAGGCCATCCCCGAGATGTTCGCGCACCTGCGTGACAAGCTCGGCTGGGGACCGAAATTTACCCACGACGTGCACGAGCACCTGGCGCCGACCAATGCCGTGCAGCTGGCCAAGCTCCTCGAGCCCTATCGGCTCTACTTCCTCGAGGATCTGCTCTCGCCCGAACAGGTCGGCTGGTACCGCCAGGTGCGCCAGCAATGCGCCACGCCGCAGGCAATGGGCGAGCTGTTCGTCAACCCGCACGAATATCTGCCGCTGATCACCGAGCGGCTGATCGATTTCGTCCGCGTCCGTATCTCGAAGGGCGGCGGCATCACCCAGGCGCGCAAGATCGCGACGCTGTGCGAATGGTTCGGCGTGCAGACCGCCTGGCAGGAAGGTGGCGACAACGACCCGGTGAACCAGATGGCGGCAATGCATGTCGATCTCGCCTCCACCGCCTTCGGCATCCAGGAGGAGAACCACTTCAAGCCCGAGGAGTACGAACTGTTCCCCGGCCATGCGCTGCTCGAAGGCGGCTACCTCTACGGCAACGAGCAGCCCGGGCTTGGCATCGATATCGACGTGAAGAAGGCCGAAGCGCTGCTCGATCCGGACAAGGCGGCGAAGTCGCATTACATGGCCGAAGACCGCCGCCGCGATGGCGGCATCGTCCGGCCGTAGCGAGGGCCGGCGGGCGGACTCGATTGAGGGAGGCGGACCATCGAAAGCTCCACTGACTGGCAGGCCGACCTCGCTCACCTGGCCGAAGGGATCGTCACCCGGCATCGACAGCCGTTTCATCTCATCTCGCAGGCGGCGTTCGAGGCGAAGGTGGCCGAGCTGTCTGCTCGGCTGCCCTCGCTATCCGATGCCGCGGCGGTCGTTGCCTTGCGCGGTATCGCGGCCAGCATCGGCGACGGCCACACCTTCGTCGCCGCGCCGCCTCGGCCGAAATTTCCGGTCGAGTTCTGCTGGTTCGGTGATCAACTTGCGGTGGTTCGCGCCACGGCTGCCCACCGCACGTTGATCGGCACTCAGCTGGTGGCGATCGGCGAGCAACCGGTGGCGGATGTCCAGGGTCGGTTGCAACAGCTCATTCCGCAGGGCGAGAACGCCGGCTATGTGCTGGCGCAGAGCGTCGAGCTTATGCGGGAGCCCGAGGTGCTCTCGGCTCTGGGCATCCCACCGCGGTTTCGCCTCATCGATACCGCCGGAACCGAGGTGGCTGTCACCCTGGGCCCAGGCGACGAGCCGCTGCTGACCGCCGAGCACGCTCCGCTCTCGATGCAGCGGATGGACGAACAGTTCTGGTTCTCGCATGTAGCCGAACGGGATGCGATCTACGTGCAGTTTCGTTCCTATGGCGGGCTCGAGGCCAATGCCATCAGGCTGTTCGACACCCTCAAGCAACAACCGGCGCGACGGCTCATCGTCGACCTCCGGCGGAACGGTGGCGGTAACTTCCTCGCGGGCCGGCAGTGGCTGCTGCTCCCCATCGAACTGCTGGGGCTGGTCGCTGGCCAACTGTTCGTGCTGGTCGGCCGCCGCACCTTCTCCGCGAGCATGGTCAACGCCATCGATTTCCACCGCGAAACCGAAGCCATCCTCGTCGGCGAGCCGATCGGCGCCCGGCCATTCGGCTACCAGGAGAACGGCTGGTTCACGCTGCCCGGCTCCGGGCTGCGGGTCTCGGCCGCGACCCGGCTCTACCGCTTCGGTCCGGAGGACGCCGACAGCTTTCATCCGGACCAGCAGATCGATACCAGCTATGCCGACTTCGTCGCCGGCCGCGATCCGGTACTCGAGTGGGCGCTCGGCGCCTAGAGGTCCGGCATGCCGCTGAACACCTCGAGGATCACCCCGATATCGGGGGCGCTGTCGAGATAGTGCACCGCGATGCCGGTGAAGGTGCCGCTGAGGGTGGATTGCCCGCCACGCGCCGCCTGGTCGGCCAGCGTCTGCCGGAAGTCCGGCGTCTGTACCGCGACATGGTGGACGCCGCCGACCCCGCCGCGCTGGGCGAGAAACTTGCCGAACATGTCGTTCTCGTCTCTCGGCTCGATCAGCTCCCACATCACATCGCCGATCATCGTCATGGCGATGCGCGAGCGCCACTCGGCCGGTTTGCCGTCGACCAGGACATTCTCGGCGTTCTCCGGCCCGATCTCCATAAACTCCCACGGCCCGATGCCATACTGCTCCTCATAGGCACGGACCGCCGCCTCGAGGTTGGGCACCACGATGCCCAGCTGCATCGTCTTGGTGAAGGTTGGCTGCTTTGCCGGCATATTCGGGCTCCTGTATTCAACAAAAGTGTTGATCAACAGTATTGTTGAATACGAGTGAGCATCCTCTGTCAAGCCGGTGGGTTGGTCGACCTCGCGACTGCCGCTAGGGTGCCCGCCCACGTGAACACCAGGGAGTACGGGATGCGGTTCGAGGGCCAAGCGATTTATGTCACTGGGGCAGGGCACGGCATCGGCCGCGCCACTGCGCTGCGCCTCGCCGCCGAAGGTGGCTCGATTGCGGTCTCCGATATCGATGGCCCCGCGGCGGAGGCCGTCGCCGCCGAGATCGCCGCGACGGGCGCGCGGGCCTTCGCTAGCACGTGCGACGTCACCAGCCGTGACGCCGTCGATGCCTCCATCGCCGATACAGTCGGTCGTTTCGGTAGGCTCAACGTTCTCGTCAACACCGCCGGTGGCGATTGGAACGAGCCGGCGCTCGGCGAAATTCCCGATGAGCTGTTCGACCGCAAGATCGACGTCAACCTCACCGGCGTTTTCCGCTGCGTCCGCGCCGCCCTGCCGGCGCTGATCGCGGCCGGACCGGGCAGCAACGTTGTCAGCATCGGCTCGATCAATGGCAACTGGGCCTTTGGTGGCTACGCCTATTCAGCGGCGAAGGCCGGGCTCGAAATCCTCACCAAGAATTTTGCGGCCCGTTACGGCAGCCAAGGCGTCCGCTTCAACCTGATCAGCCCCGGCACCATCCGCACCCGCAACTGGACGGTGCGTGAAGACGATGGCGGCAAGCGTGCCCGCAAATATCCGCTCGGCCGCCTCGGCGAACCGGAGGACATCGCCGCCGCGGTGGCGTTTCTTGCCTCGGCCGATGCCGCATGGATCACCGGCATCAACCTCCCCGTCGAAGGCGGCATCATGACCGGCGGCCTGCACGACCTGATCATGGAGGGCTGATCGGTCGCGGCCGGTGTGTGGGGCGCCTGCCGCGACCGATGACGTTACGCCGTTCCGGTCAACCGGTCGCGGATCTCGGTGTCGGATTGCGGAATGTTGCCACCCGGGGTCAGCCGGTCAACCGACTCGGGAATTGCAGTGGCGAGACGCTTCAACAGTTCCTCGCGTGACAGGCCGGTGCGCTGCGACAGCTCGGCCAGGTTCTCTGCGCCCACCGCCTGCTCGACCTGCGCGGGCGACAGGCCCTTGGTAGGAACGCCTACAGTGACCCAGGAATCGGCAGTTTCCGCTTGGCCCGAGTTGCGGAAGCTGTCCATCAGGTCGCCGAGCCCGCCGGTGAGCACGTTGCCGTTCCCGCTGCCAGCGGGCCGGCTCGCGTCTGGGCCATTGCCGCCACCACCGAACAGGTCGCCGAGGCTGCCCAGAATGCTCGAAAGCCCATCCTGGGCCGGAGCTCCGTCGGGGCCGGTGCTCGATCGGTTCTGAAAGCCCTTCAGCGCTTCGGCAATCTTGTCACGGTTCTGGTAGCCCGCCACGGCAAGCAACCCGAGCAGGGCGACCATTGAAGGCATTGCGTTCTTGGCCATGTGACTGGTCCTTTCAGGGATGGATTGGGTCGTCAGGTGCGACGGCGCATGAATGCGCCCCAGGCGAACAGCACGATCACGGCACCGACGACGGCGCCGATCAGCCCGGCACCTTCGCCGGGCGCGTACAAACCAAGGGCCTGCCCGAGGAAGGAAGCGACGAACGCGCCCACGATGCCGAGCACCGCTGTCATCACAAAGCCCGACGGTCCGCCGCTGTTGGGCAGGATGAGTTTTGCCACGATGCCGGCGACAAGACCGATGATAATGGTCCACAGAATGTCCATAGGCGAAGTCCCCTAAGCCCTCGCGCAAATGCGCGGAGGTCTCGGACAACGCCCAGTTGCTGACAGTGTTCCGGTCGTGGGGAGATTCGGGTCGAGATCACCAGTGCACCGGCAAGCCAGGTGCTAGCGACAGGAGGGGGATGGTGTTGCTGAAGGCCGGACGCAGCAAGGTGACGCGCGACTCGGGCGGTTTCGTCATCCGCCTCAACATGCCCGGCTGGATCTTCCCGCGTCCCACCGATCATGGGCACGGCGCGTTGGCGCTGGTGGTCGAGTCGTTCCTCGCGCCGGGCCGTCTCGTTGCCCTGCATCAGCACCGCAACGACGAGATCATCTCGTGGGTCCCTGACGGCGTGATGCGCCACCACGATGACGTCAGCGGCGACCTGGTCACCGACCCCGGCCACCTGCTGGTGATGAATGCCGGCCGCAGCTTCTGGCACTCTGAGCGGACGCTGCCGACCGACCCGCCCTTGCGCATGCTGCAGATCATGGTGCGTCCACATAGCATCGACCTCGAGCCGAACATCCAGCACGGGCCGCTTCCAGCCTGGATGCCGAACGTCTGGCGGCACCTGTTCGGACCCGAAGGCAGCAGCGCTCCCTTCTTCGTGCGCAACACCATCGACTTCTTCGATATCCGGCTCACTGTCGGTGCTCGTGTCACGCTGCCGGATATCCCCGGCCGTGACGTCTATTTCTACGTGTTCACCGGCGACATCGAAGCCGGCGGCCAGAGCTTTGGCGAAGCCGAGCAGGGCCTGTTGCTCGCCGGCGAGACGCTGGAGATCGAGGCAAAGACTGCCGCGGTGGTCGTGGCCTTCCTCATCGATCCCACCGCGCAACTGGTCCGCCAGGGGACCATCGGCGATAGCCCAAAGATTCCGCCGCCCTCACGTGCACGGTTGCTGCTCTGGCTTCTCGGCGTGCTGCAATGGTTCCGGCGGCGAACGTGATCCATCACCGGAGCCCGACGAACTCATCTATCTCACCGCGGTTGCCAAGCACGTACTTCGTCCCCTCGAAGCCATCCCACAGCCGCTGATGCGCCTGCCGCGAGTTGGCGTTGCTCCTCGTCGGATACTCGGTAACCCAGGCCAGCAGCGCCGCGAACGAGGCTTCGCTGCCGCCGCCCTGGTTGCCGCGCCGGCGCACATTGTCGAGACACTCTTCCACCGGCAGATCGAGGAAGATGAACTCGGTGGCGCGGGGCAGGGCGGCCGGCAGCAGCCAGCCATAGACGCCCTCCATTACCCACGAACCCTCGGTGGCGCGTTCGACCACCTCGTCGAACACCACCCGCTTGTCCCGCTCCTTGCCGCCATACGCGCCGTCCCAGTAGAGGTCGTCGAGCCGCACCAGCGGCACCGACAGGCGCTGCGACAACCGCTCGCCCAGCCAAGTCTTGCCAGAGCCGCCATTGCCGGTGATCAGCACGCGCACGGCGTCAGCCATCGATCGGTACCCCGCCCTGGCTCATACGGTCGGCGCGGCGCTTTCCATGTAGTTGCGCGAGTAACGACCCTTAAGGCTGGTCAGCACTTCGTAGCCGATGGTGTTGGCGATGTCGGCATGGTCGTCGACGGTGATCTGCCTGCCGATGATCTCGGCCATCTCGCCCGGCGCCGGTGGCCGCGGCAGGTCGGTGACATCTACCCCGATCATATCCATCGACACGCGCCCGACCACCGGGCAGGGCTGGCCATTGATCACCACATGCGTGCCGCGGTGGTTGTTCGACGAGCTCAGCGAGCGGAAGAAACCGTCGGCATAGCCGATGGCAACGATGGCGAGGCGGCTGTCGCGCGACATGGTCTGCAGCGCGCCATAGCCGACCGTCTCGCCGGTCTTGACGTCCTTGGTCATCAGCACCGGCGCCTCGAGCGTCACCACCGGCGCCATCGGGTTGCGCCGCCCGGCGACCGCCCGCCCGCCATAGAGCGCGATGCCCGGGCGCACCATCTGGAAATGGTTGTCCCGGTTGCTCATCAACCCGGCCGAGTTCGAGAGCGACGCCGGAATGCCAGGGAACTGCGCCATCACCGAGGTGAACAGCGCCAGCTGTGTGCGGTTCTTCTCGTGCGCCGGCATATCGGCGCAGGCGAGATGGCTCATGATCATCTGCGGCGCATAGCCGATCGAGTCGATCAGCCGCTTGACGATCGAGGTCTCGTTGAGCCGGAAGCCGAGCCGGTTGATGCCGGTATCGAAATGCAGCGCCGCCGGCAGCGCCTGATTGGAAGCGGCGCAGGCCGAGAGCCATTCCTCCAGCATCGGGATCGAGGCCAGACACGGCATCAGCCGTTCGCCGACATAGAGCGGCGCCGACCCCGGATAGAGCCCGGAGAGGATGAAGATGTGGCTGTCCTCGGGCAGCGCCGCGCGCACCGCGATGCCTTCGTCGGGCGTTGCCGCAAAGAAGAAGCGGGCGCCCGCCTCGTAGAAGGCGCGCGAGGCCTGGGCGATGCCTGTGCCATAGGCATCGGCCTTCACCACCGCGCCGGTCAGCGCGCCGCGGCTCACCTTGTCGAGAGCTTGCCAGTTGCGCTTCAGCGCGCCCAGGTCGACCGTCAGCCGCCCGCCGTAACCGGTCGCAATGGCCGGTGCCGCCATCACTATTCCATCCTTTCGGGAAGGTATTCGGAGCGCGCCAGATTGCCGAAGCGCGTGAACTGCGCTTCAAAGCTCACCTGCACGGTACCCGTCGGGCCGTGACGCTGCTTGCCGATGATCACTTCGGCCTTGCCGTGCACCTGTTCCATCTCGCCCTGCCACGCCATGTGTTCCGGCGTGCCCTCCTTGGGCTCCTTGTTCTTGAGGTAGTACTCCTCGCGATACACGAACAGCACCACGTCGGCGTCCTGCTCGATAGAGCCGGATTCGCGCAGATCCGAAAGCTGCGGATGCTTGTCGTCGCGGTTTTCCACCTGTCGGCTGAGCTGGCTGAGCGCGATGATCGGCACTTCCAGCTCCTTGGCCAGCGCTTTGAGCGTGGTGGTGATTTCGGTCAGTTCCTGCACGCGGTTCTCGCTCGACTTCTTGGACGAGCCGCTGAGCAGCTGCAGGTAGTCGACGATCAACAGGTCGAGGCCTTTCTGCCGCTTCAGGCGCCGGGCGCGGGCGGCCAGCTGCGCCACCGAGATGCCGCCGGTATCGTCGATATAGAGCGGCACCTGCGCCATCAGGTTCGAGGTGTCGACGAGCTTCGAAAACTGGCTCTCGTGAATGTTGCCGCGCCGGATGTCGGACGAAGAGATCTCGGCCTGCTCGGCGAGAATACGCGTCGCCAGCTGCTCGGCGCTCATTTCGAGGCTGAAGAAGCCGACATGCCCGCCATCGATGGTCTTGCTGTGCCCATCCGCCTGCACTTCGCCGCGAAAGCTCTTGGCCACATGGAAGGCGATATTGGTGGCGAGCGACGTCTTGCCCATGGCAGGACGCGCCGCGAGGATGATCAGGTCGGAGCGCTGCAGCCCGCCCATCAGCCGGTCGAGATCGGTGAGCCCGGTCGAGGTGCCGCTGAGCGTGCCGTCGCGGCCATAGGCTTCGCCGGCCATCTTGATGGCTTCGGTCAGCGCTGCCGAAAAGCTCTGGAAGCCGCCGTCGTAACGGCCCTTTTCCGCCAGATCGAACAGCGCCTTCTCGGCCTCCTCGATCTGCTTGTTGGCCGTCGCCTCGACATCGGAGTCATAGGCGATCTGCACCATCTCCTCGCCGATCTGGATCAGGTTGCGGCGGATCGCCAGATCGTAGATCGATTGGCCGTAATCGGCCGCGTTGAGCACGGTCGTTGCTTCCGCCGCCAGCCGCGCCAGGTATTGCGGCATGGTCATTTCAGCGGTCAGGGCGTCGGCGAGGTAGGTCTTGGCGGTGATCGGCGTCGCCGTCTTGCCGGCGCGGATGATCTTGGCCAGCACCTCGTAGATGGTGCGATGGATCGGCTCGTAGAAGTGCTCGGGTATGAGGAAGTCGCTGACCCGGTAGAACGCCTCGTTGTTGACGAGGATCGCTCCCAGCAAAGCCTGCTCCGCCTCCACATTGTGGGGCGCGAGGCGGAAGCCTTTTTCGTCTTCCGGACGCAGGCGATGCACGTTGTTGTCGGCCATAGCGACTCGATACTCCCCCGCTCGTTAAGGTTTGCTTTACCAGCGGCTGTCCCGGCGACGGTCAAAAATGTGACGCCGGGGTGACCGAATCGGGTCCTCGGCGCGACGCCTGTGGTTAGTGTTGAAAGCGGGGGAAACCAAGGCGGCGCGTTTGCATTCGTGCCATCAAGCCGATCGCCGATTCGTACCCCTCATTCAGTGCCGGAATCGCGCTCCAGCGCTGCGATGATCCGGCGCATCATGCCGTAAAACACCTCGCGCTCCTCGGGCTCTAATGCATCGGTGGCGAGGCCGTTGACCTCGATGGCGGACACGAAAGCGGCCTTGGCGCGCTCGCGCCCGAGCGGCGTCAGCGACACCCGGGCGCTGCGTCGGTCGTTGGGGTCGGGCGTCCTCGCCACCAGCCCGTCGCGCTCCATGCGATTGAGCGTGTTCGCCATGGTCGGCTGTTCCACCGCGGCAAGCAGGGCCAGCTCTTTCTGCGTCATCGCCCCACCGTCCTGCAGCGCGAAGAATACCGGCATCGGCCCCGAACTGCCGCCCGCCAGTCGCCGCTCGATGGCGCGGGCGAATAGCCGCGCCGCCCAGTTGGTGAGGTAGCCGGCTGAGGTCTCGCGCACATAGCTCATTTACATAGCTTGCTATTTAAATCCATAGTGTGCTATGTAACCGCCGTTGGCCACGAAACGCAAGGAGCCTTCGATGTCCGCAACAAGCAGTTCGACGCGCTACGGCAGCGTCGCCATCGCTATCCACTGGCTTACCGCGCTGATGATCGTTGCGCTGTTCGCCACGGGCTTGCTCGCCGCCGCGCAGGCCGACCCGGCCGCCAAGCTCGTATTGTTGCGCGCCCACATTCCGTTCGGGGCAGGGGTGTTGCTGCTGACGCTGCTGCGTATCGTCTGGTGGCTCGCCATCGATCGGCGCCCGGCTCCGCCCGCCGATCAGCCCGGCTGGCAGAAGCTCGTGGCCAAAGCGGTGCACATCGCCCTCTATGCGGTGGTTCTCGTCACCGCCTCGAGCGGCATTGCCACGATCATCCTGTCGGGTGCGCTTCCCGCCATCATCGGCTCCGCCACGCTCCCCAACCTGGAGACCGTTCTGCCGCGTGCCGTCCACGGCATCGCCTCGCGCCTGATGCTGGGGCTGCTTGCTCTCCATATCGGCGCCGCTCTCTACCACCAGTTCATCCGTCGCGACCGCCTGCTGGCCCGAATGGGCGTAGGGGTCGCCTAGCGCACTTTCTAGCGCCCGGCGATCAGCGCCTCGATCCCGTCGAGCAGCCGCTCGAGGCCGAAGCGGAAGGCCTTCTCACCCCAGAACTCGCCCTGCCGTGCCGCCGTGGCAGCCTGACCCACCCGTGCCGTGAGGGGAAAGCGGCGCGGATCGACTAACCGCTCAAGCTGCGGCATGGCCTCGCGCCACCATTCCGGATCGCCCAGCCCCGTCTTCTCCCGTTCCGTCAGCAGCCCGGACTGCAGCGCGGCGGTGTGGGCCGCGTGGTTGAGCACGGCGGCCAGCGCCTGCTCCATCTCGAAATCCGTGAGGCCGATGCCCTCGAGCACTGCCAGTTCGACCTCGTTCTTCTCGATCTCGTGCGGTCCCATCGGCGAGCGCGCCGGGCGCGCTGCCTGCAGCCACGCATTGGCGAGAAACAGCCCACGGTTCGCCTCAGCGATCTCGGTCAGCCCCCGGCGCCAGTCGCTGCCATGCGGCAGTGCATCGGACGGATAGAGGCCGCGATAGCTCTGGTCGACCATCAGAGCCAGCAACGCCGCCTTGCTTGGCGCAAAGCTATAGGTCGCCATGGTCCGCACACCGAGCCGAGCAGCAATGCTGCGCATCGACAGCGCTTCGAGCCCCTCGGCCCGCACCAGCTCGGTCGCCGTCGAAACGAAGTCGTTGATGGTGTGGCCGCTGCGCCCGACTGGGCGAGAGTGGTCGCTCCACAGCAGCGCAATCGTATCGGCAGGGGAGCTATCGATGTGGTTGCCGGCCAAAATTGTCTCCGGGCTGATGGCCCTCACTCCTTAGCACCGTCACTTGGCTCGACCATAGGTTTGACGATCAGTTCTGCAGGCGATACAGTGTATCGGTACATTGTATCGAAAAGGAGTGATCATGACCACGGATAATGCGCTTCGCATCGAGGACTCGCTGGCGTGGCGGTTCGCCGCGGAGGGGAGACTTGATCCCTCGGCTCCGGTTGCCGCGTCGGGGAACATTGAGATAGCCCGTGCTCCCGAAGTGGTGTGGCGCTTGTTGCACGACGTTACCAACTGGCCCGACATCCGTGCCGATGTTCAGGACGTGGTCGTCCTGGACGGCGGCGCCTTCACCTGGTCCGCCGGCCCGATCCCGGTTCGCTCCCGCTTTGCGCTCACTGAACCAGGGCGCACGCTGACCTGGTGCACGCTGGCGGCGGGCCTCGAGGCCGTACATATCTACCACTTCGAAGCGGTTGGTTCGGGCACCCGGCTGAACGCGGCGGAATCGATGAGCGGGCCGCTTGCCGGGCCGGCAATCAGCAGCGCGCAGCTGCAGTCTCAGATTGTTTCCTGGCTTGAAGGCGTCAAAGCGCTTGCCGAGGCGCGCTGAAAAGCAAAGGCCGGGATCGCTCCCGGCCTTGTATTCACTGCGATTGTATCGGCTTAGAAGCTGAAGGTCAGGCCAGCCTGCAACACGTGCGAACCGATGTTGACGATGGCATCGTCGCCGCCGCCTTCGAGGTCTGCATCAACGATGGCCTTGTAACGATAGCCAAGGTCGAGCGCGATGTTGTCGGAGACGTCGACCTTCACGCCGGCGCCAACCTGGTATGCCCAGCCCCAGCCGGACATGTCGATGCTGTATGCAAGCGGGACGGAAGTAGCTTCAGCACTGACGAAACCAGCACCGAGACCTGCGCCGATATACGGCGTGAAGCCCGAGCCAGTGTCGATGTCGAACCAGAGGTTACCGAGCAGGTAGGTGGTGCTGGCGGAGCCCTCAGCGGCGAAGGTGGCAATGTCGTCGACAGTCACGTCGTTGAGGCCGATTGCACCGGTGGAGAGTTCGACTTCACCGCGCAGGTTGTCAGTGAAACGCGCGCCCGCGGCGACGCCGACGAGCCAGCCGATATCGGTGTCGAAATTGTAAAACTGGCCGGGGGCCGAGCCATCGTCGCCCTCGACATTGTTGGCCCACACACCGCCAGCGAACACGCTGAAGTACCAGCCGGTGTCGGCAACTGAAATGGGCTCGTCGACCGGTACGTCGACGACCAGATCCGCTGCCAGGGCAGGGGTGCCGACAATCAGCGCCACAGCAGCAGCGCCGCTGAGCAGTTTGAACATGTTCATAATGGGAGCCTCCCGCAATTAAGTTGGCACCATGATTTGCAGATGAATTGTATTCGTGGAAGTAGGGAAAGCCCCTTTCAGGGCATCAATTTCGGTCGTGGCACATAATGGCAACACCAGGCAGAAAGTGAGGCAAGCAACCAGGCTGCGGCCGTTGCTGATACATTCCGGATCGGAAGAAATCTGACCTGTCCAAAAGCTGGACTCGGGCCGTGCCGCCAAGCTCTAGCGGAAGGTCGCCGCCAGGCCGGGCGCGCAAACAAAAGGGCCGGGATTGCTCCCGGCCCCTTTCTCGTATCGATGCGATACGTTCTTACTCTTCGTCGCCGAAGGCCTCGGTAGCGGCGGAGCCGACTTCGGCCTGGCCAGCAGCGAACTGTTCAGCCGCTTCGTCGTCGTAGTTGATCGCGGTGAGATCTTCACCGGCGGCCTGACGGGCAGCCTCGTCTTCCGAGCGCGCCACGTTGACGGTGATCGACACGGCAACTTCGGCGTGCAGGTGCAGCGGCACCGGGTGGACGCCGACGGTCTTGATCGGGTTGGCGAGGTCGACCTGCGAACGCGAAACGGTGAAGCCGTCCGAGATCAGCGCGTCGGCCACGTCACGCGACGACACCGAGCCGTAAAGCTGGCCGGTTTCGCCGGCCTGGCGGATGATGACCACCGACTTGCCGTTGAGGCCCGAGGCGATACCGGCAGCGGCCTCGCGGCGCTCCTGGTTGCGCTGCTCGATGTCGGCGCGATCGCGCTCGAACTTCTTGCGGTTGGCCTCGGTGGCGCGCAGCGCCTTCTGCTGCGGGAGCAGGAAGTTACGGGCGAAACCGTCCTTCACCGACACTTCGTCGCCGATGTGGCCGTGCTTGCCGATACGCTCGAGGAGAATGACTTTCATGGTGCTTTCCTTTGCTGTCCTGCCTCGAAGGCAGTTAGGAGCCGCCGACGATCGGCAGCCCCAGCGAGTCCCTGAAACCGGTTCTTACTGAACGGCGTAGGGCATGATGCCGATGAAGCGGGCGCGCTTGATGGCCTTGGCCAGTTCGCGCTGCTTCAGGGCGGAGACCGCAGTGATGCGGGAGGGGACGATCTTGCCGCGCTCCGACACGTAGCGCTGCAGCAGGCGAACGTCCTTGTAGTCGATCTTCGGCGCGTTCGGGCCCGAGAACGGGCAGGTCTTGCGGCGGCGCTGGAACGGACGGCGGGCCGTGGTCGTGGTCAGGTCTTTGATGGCCATTTGGCTTATCCTTCTGGGTGGGTCGCATTCCGAACCGGAAAAGTTTGCAACTTTTCCTGGAATACTCCCGAAGCGTTCTTAGAAGCGGCGCGGGCGACGGTCGCCGCGGTCGAAACCACCACGGTCGCCACGCGGGCCACCCGGACGGTCACCGCGGTCGTCATCGCGATCGCGCTTCTGCATCATGGCCGACGGGCCTTCCTCGAGCTCGTCTACCCGGATGGTCATGAAGCGCAGGATGTCTTCATTGATGCCCATCTGGCGCTCCATCTCGGCCACCGCGGCGTGCGGAGCGTCGATGTTGAGCAGGGTGTAGTGCGCCTTGCGGTTCTTTTTGATGCGGTACGAGAGCGACTTCAGGCCCCAGTACTCGTTCTTGGTGACCTTGCCGCCGCCATTGCTGAGCACTTCGGTCAGGGCTGCGGTCAGCTCTTCCACCTGCGTGGGGGAAACGTCCTGGCGGGCCAGGAAAATGTGTTCGTAAAGGGCCATAAGCGCCTTCCTTCAAGTTGGTTCACAACACTTCCACTCGGCGCGGAGCCCCTTTGAAGCCGGAAAGGCGATCAAAGCAGTCTTCTAAAGAGCGGGAACACGGGAGGACGGGCGAACCCTATCGTACAAATGCACGAACCCTCCGTTCAGCCCCCGGCCGAACGAATGCGAGGCGGGCTATAGGGGAAAACGCCGGCAATGGCAAGCGGCGCGGGGCGGTGACGTCCCGAAGGCGTCTGCCACAGGCGGAACGATATCGGCCAGCCGACCCTTTCCCTTTACATAAGGAGAAGGTCATGACCAATCGCAAAACGCCAGTGCCGCCTGCCACCCAGCCCGACGACATCCCCTTGGACATTCCCGATGCCGAGCAGACCGAGAGGGAACTGCCGGAAGGACAACTGCCCGGCCTGCCGGTATGGCGCGATCCGCTGCTGAACCCGGGGCCGACGCCTTCGGAGCGCGAAACGCCACCGCTCGACTGATCCGGTCAGCCCGATGCGGAGATCTCGCCGGCGCGCTTCGGGATCTCATATCCCTCTGATACCAGCAGCGAGGTGATGGTCGGCGTCAGCGCCCGGCAGCCGCAGTGCTGGGCGTGCTCGTAATGCCAGGCGGCGCGCTGCTTTTTGGTCGCATTGGCCGGCATCCGGTGTTCGCGGTGCCACTCGGAGTTGATCTTGCCCATCGTCGCGGCCTCTTTCATCGTCCCGACACTTGCTTTAGGCAGGCCGGGCGGCTCCACTATGTTAACCTTGTCGAGACCGCCATGACCACCACCGAAGCTGTCGCGTCTGCTCCGCCTGATCGCAACGCGATCCGCGCCGCCGAAGCGGTGATCCGCCCGCACATCCGGCGCACCCCGGTGGGCGAGGTGGCGGCGGCCGATTTCGGGCTCGATGGTGCGCCGTTCTCCTTCAAGCTCGAATTCATGCAGCACTCCGGCACCTTCAAGGCCCGCGGCGCCTTCGCCAACCTCTTGATTCGGCCGGGCGCCGCACGCGGCGTGGTGGCGGCATCGGGCGGCAACCA
Source organism: Devosia sp. LjRoot16 (assembly GCF_964252795.1). Classification (NCBI taxonomy): domain Bacteria; kingdom Pseudomonadati; phylum Pseudomonadota; class Alphaproteobacteria; order Hyphomicrobiales; family Devosiaceae; genus Devosia; species Devosia sp. LjRoot16. The sequence goes on along the minus strand of NZ_CAXUPH020000004.1, from coordinate 54,829 downwards.
TGGCGCCGCCGTCGCCTACGCGGCGCATAAGCTCGGTATCAAGGCGCATATCTACGTGCCGCGCATCTCCTCGCAGGCCAAGATCAACCGCATCCTGCAATATGGCGCCGAGATCGTCATCGGCGGCGACACCTACATCGATGCCTACAATGCCAGCCACACCTTCGCCGCTGAGAACGACCTGCTCGAGGTGCACGCCTATGACATGTTCGAGACGCTGTGCGGGCAGGGGACGGTCGGGCTCGAATGGCTGGAGCAGGCGCCAGGTCTCGATACGCTGCTGGTGGCAGTGGGTGGTGGCGGGCTGATCGGCGGCATCGCCGCGGCGGCTGCTGGCCGGGTCCGGCTGATCGGCGTCGAGCCGGAGAATGCGCCGACCATGCACAACGCCATCGAGGCGGGGCGGCCGGTCGATGTTCCGGTCAGCGGCGTCGCCGCTGACAGCCTCGGCGCCCGCCGCATCGGCAGCCTGAGCTTTGCGCTGTCCGGCTTCATCGACCGCTCGGCGCTGGTCACAGACGAGGCGATCGTCGCGGCGCAGAAGGCGATCTGGGATGTGCTGCGCGTCGCCGTGGAACCCGGCGGGGCGGCCGCCTTGGCCGCCGTGCTGTCGGGCCGCTATGTCCCGGCGCCCGGCGAAAAGGTCGGGGTGTTGCTCTGCGGTGCCAATACGACGGCGGTGAAGTTCGACTAGCCCGCCTTGACTTTGCCATCCCCCTCCTGCAAACGCCGCCGCCAACTGGACGCCTGTCCGGGCGGGGCTTAGGCTCGGCCTCAACGACGAAGAACAACGGCGGAGGCCACCACCTTGACCAAGCGCGCATTCACCTTCCCGGGGCAGGGCAGCCAGGCTGTCGGCATGGGCAAGGATCTCGCCGACGCTTACCAGGAAGCCCGCAACGTCTTCGCCGAAGTCGACGACGCGCTCGGCCAGAAACTCTCCGCCATCATGTTCGAAGGGCCGGACGAGACGCTGCGCCTCACCGAGAACGCCCAGCCGGCGCTGATGGCCGTCTCCGTCGCGGTGACGCGCGTACTCGAAAGCCGCGGCTTCTCGCTGAAGGATAATGCCGCTTACGTGGCTGGCCACTCGCTCGGCGAATACTCGGCGCTGGCTGCGGCCGGCGCCTTCAGCCTTGCCGACGCGGCGCGGCTGCTGAAGATCCGCGGCCAGGCCATGCAGCAGGCCGTGCCGGTCGGGCAGGGCGCCATGGCGGCGATCCTCGGGCTCGACCTCGAAACCGTGCTGCGCGCCGCCAATGATGCCGAGGACGGTGAGATCTGCGGCGTCGCCAATGACAATGCCCCCGGCCAGGTGGTGATCTCCGGCCATGTCGGCGCGGTCAACCGCGCGATCGAGCTGTTGAAGGCGGCCGGCGCCAAACGCGCCCTGCCGCTGCCGGTCAGCGCCCCGTTCCATTGCGCGCTGATGCGCCCCGCCGCCGACGCGATGGAGCATGCGCTCAACCAGGTGACGGTGAAGTCCCCCATCGTGCCGGTGGTCGCCAACGTCCTGGCCAAGCCCATCACCGATCCCGAAGAGATCAAGAAGCGTCTCGTCGAGCAGGTCACCGGCATGGTCCGCTGGACCGAGTGCGTTGGCTGGCTGGTGAAAGACGGGGGCGTGACGCAGCTGGTCGAGCTCGGCTCAGGCAAGGTGCTCTCGGGCCTCGCCAAGCGCATCGCGCCGGAAACGGCGGCCGTATCGATCGGCGCACCGGCCGATGTCGATGCGTTCCTCGCCGAACTCGGCGCTTGAATCAGTTTCTCCTGAGGAGTCCGTAAATGTTTGATCTCACGGGCAAACGCGCCCTCGTCACCGGTGCTTCCGGCGGCATCGGGCGCGAAATCGCCAAGGCCCTCGCCGCGTCCGGCGCGCGCGTGGCGCTGAGCGGCACCCGCGTCGGTGCCCTCGAAGAGACCCGCGACCTGCTCGGCGGCGGCGATCACCCGATCCTGCCGACCAACCTCTCCGACCTCGACGCGGTGGATAAGCTCATCCCCTCGGCCGAGGCGGCGCTGGGCGGCATCGACATTCTCGTCAACAATGCCGGCGTCACCCGCGACAACCTATTCATGCGCATGAAGAACGAGGAGTGGGACGAGGTGCTGGCGGTGAACCTCACCTCGGCGTTCCACCTCACCCGCGCCGTGCTGCGCGGAATGATGAAGCAGCGCTTCGGCCGCATCATCGGCATCACCTCGGTGGTCGGCGTCGTTGGCAACCCGGGGCAGGGCAACTACGCAGCGTCGAAGGCCGGTCTCATCGGCATGAGCAAGGCCCTGGCCTATGAGGTCGCCTCGCGCAACATCACGGTCAACACCGTGGCGCCCGGCTTTATCGGCTCGGCCATGACCGACGAATTGAACGATAAGCAGCGTGAAAGCATTCTGGGTAAGGTGCCGGCTGGCCGGCTCGGCGCCGCCGATGAGGTTGCTGCTGCGGTGGTGTTCCTTGCCAGCAACGAGGCCGGCTACATCACCGGCCATACGCTGAACGTCAACGGCGGCATGGTGATGCTGTAAGCCGGAGCGTGAGCAGCAAAAGTTGCAGACTTTTGCGGTTCGCGAGCGCGACAAAGGAAAACGTGCCATCGCGAAGGCTGGGGAAACCGGGGCCTGCGCAATATGGCAATGGCGGGGGAAGTATGTTACCTCCGCCGCTGATTTCGGGTTCGGCCCGTACTTGCGAGGGTACGAAGCCGCGCCTACAGTCTGCCGCGAACGGCGGCAAAGGTCGGTGGGCCCGGGCAATTCCGGTGTCTGGGGCCGCGTACGAACGAACAACCTGTTTGGTAACAAGGGAAGTCAAATATGAGCGATATCGCTGATCGCGTCCGCAAGATCGTGGTCGAACACCTCAACGTCGATGCGGAGAAGGTCGTCGATAAGGCCAGCTTCATTGACGATCTGGGCGCGGACTCGCTCGATCAGGTCGAGCTGGTTATGGCTTTCGAAGAAGAGTTCAACGTCGAAATCCCGGACGATGCCGCGGAATCGATCCAGACCTTCGGTGACGCCGTCGCCTATCTGACCAAGGCCGTCGGCTGATCGCCGACCGCTAACGGCTCTTCTTCGATGGAACTGCGCCGCGTCGTCGTCACCGGGATGGGGATCGTCAGCCCTTTGGGCTGCGGGATCGAACCAACCTGGGCCAACATCCTCGCATCCAAGAGCGGTGCTAAGCGCATCGACGACTTCCAGGTCGACGATATTGCTTGCCAGATCGCTCACCGGATCCCGTTGGGCGACTACGCCGACGGCAAGTTCAATCCCGACGAATGGATGGACGTGAAGGATCAACGTAAGGTTGATCCCTTCATCATCTACGCCATGGCGGCGGCCACTCAGGCGATCGAAGATGCCGGGGTGGAACCCAAGACCGAAGAAGAAAAGCACCGCATCGGCACGCTGATCGGCTCGGGCATCGGCGGCATCGGGGGCATCTACGAGACCTCGATCATCCTGCATGAAAAGGGGCCGCGCCGCGTCAGCCCGTTCTTCATCCCGGGCCGCATCATCAACATGGCATCGGGCAACGTCTCGATCCGCTTCGGCCTGAAGGGCCCGAACCACTCGGTGGTGACGGCCTGTTCGACCGGCGCGCACGCCATCGGCGATGCCGCCCGGCTGATCATGCTGGGCGATGCCGACGTGATGGTGGCCGGCGGCGCTGAATCGCCGGTCAACCGCATCTCGATCGCTGGCTTCGCCGCCTGTCGCGCCCTCTCCACCGGTTTCAACGATCGCCCGGAAATGGCTTCGCGTCCCTACGACAAGGACCGCGACGGCTTCGTCATGGGCGAAGGCGCCGGCATCGTCGTGCTCGAGGAATACGAGCGCGCCAAGGCCCGCGGCGCCAAGATCTATGGCGAAGTCATCGGCTACGGCCTCTCTGGCGATGCCTACCACATCACCGCTCCCTCCGAGGACGGCGATGGCGGTTTCCGTTGCATGCAGATGGCGGTCAAGCGGGCCGGCATCGATCCCTCCGAGATCGACTACATCAACGCCCACGGCACCTCGACGCCGCTCGGTGACGAGATCGAACTCGGCTCGGTCACCCGCATGCTGGGTGACGCTGCTCCGAAGGCGGCGATGAGTTCCACCAAGTCGGCCATCGGGCACCTGCTCGGCGCCGCCGGTTCGGTCGAAGCGATCTTCTGCCTGCTCGCCATGCGCGACTCGATCGTGCCGCCGACCATCAATCTCGACAATCCGTCGGTCGCCTCGGTGATCGACCTGGTGCCCCATAAGCCCAGGAAGAAAGAGGTCAATATTGCCCTCTCGAACTCCTTCGGCTTCGGCGGCACCAATGCCTCGCTGATCTTCCGCAAGGCGAGCTAAGCGACCGAACCCTGGCATCCTGCCGGATGCCGGGTTCGCATTGATGTCATTTTTCAAGCGATTAGTGCGCGTTTCTGGAGGTTCGACCGATGGCTAACGAGCGCAGCGAGAAGCGAGCCCGCAAGAAACGGCGGAGCGGCGGCCTCCTCAGCGTCATCAACGCGCTGCTGACTCTGCTTGTGCTCGGCATCCTCGTTGCCGTCGGGATTTTCCTTTACGGCGCCAGCCAGTTCTATGCCCCAGGCGCGGTCAAGACCGAGGCCAACTTCACCGTCGAGAAGGGCTCGTCGGTAATGACCACGGCTCGCCGGCTCGAAGAGCAGGGGCTGATCCCGCAGGGCCAGTTGCTGCCGTCCGAATGGTTATTTTGGGGCGGCGCTCGTGCCTTGAAGAAAGAGGGTGACCTCAAGGCCGGCGTCTACGCGCTGAAGCCGAATTCGTCGATGGCCGACATCCTCACCGAGCTGACCGAGGGCAAGCCGCTCGATTTCTTCGTCAACGTCATCCCGGGCGATACTTCGTTTCAGGTGGCCGAGCGGCTGAATGCCGTAGGCCCGAACCTCACCGGCGAGCCGGTCCCGGTTCCCCCCGAAGGGACGCTCCTGGCGGTGCGCTATGATTTCTTCCCCGGCGACTCCCGCATCTCGGTGCTCGAAAAGATGCAGGCCGAGATGAAGAAGACGGTCGACGAGATCTGGGCCGGCCGCGACCCTGCCATCGACTCGGTGATCAAATCGCCGGCCGAACTGGTGACCATGGCTTCGATCGTCGAGAAGGAAACCGGGGTCGCCTCCGAGCGCCCGCAGGTGGCCGCGGTGTTCATCAACCGGCTGAAGAAGTCGATGCGCCTGCAGACCGACCCCACGGTCCTCTACGGTGTTACCGAGGGTAAGGCGGTGCTGAGCCGCGGCCCGACCTCTTCGGAGCTGAAGGCTAAAACCGCCTACAACACCTACCAGATCGATGGCTTGCCCCCCGGCCCGATCGCCAATCCGGGCGAGGACGCGCTGCGCGCCGTCGCGCACCCGGCGGCGATCAAGGACCTCTACTTCGTCGCCAAGAGCGCCAACCCGGCCGACGGCCACCTCTTCGCTGAGACTTATGCCGAGCACCGAAAGAACGTGAGGCTCTACCGTAAGGCGGCGGCCGAGGCGGACTCGGAAGCCGCCAAGGAAGCGCTGGAAGCCGAGCAGGCCGAGGACGCCGGCGAGACCGTCGAGCCCGCCAACTGATGGCTGCATCGCTTGCCAGCATGACCGGCTACGCCCGCGCCGGCGGTTCGCTGCCGGGCGTCGGTTTCACCATCGAGATCAAGTCGGTCAATGGCCGCGGCCTCGACCTCAGGATGCGCCTCGCCTCCGGCTTCGATGCGCTGGAGAGTGAGATCCGTCGGCTGATCGGCAAATCGATCACCCGCGGCTCGCTGACCATATCGCTGAATGTCGACCGCGAAGGGGAGGGCGGCCGCGTCGTCGTCAATCACCAGGCGCTGGAAGCCGTGCTCGAGGGCTTCAAGTGGCTGGAGGGCCGCGTCGATGCCGACAAGCCCCGCCTCGACGGCATCCTGGCGCTGCGCGGCGTGCTCGAGCAGCACGAGACGGCGCTGTCGGCCGACGAGGAGGAAGCGCTCAACGCCGCCATTCTCGGCGCCGTGGCGGAGGCCGTCACCGGCCTGGTCGCGGCGCGACGCGAGGAGGGGGCCCGTATCGCGGCCATTCTCGCCGAGCGCATCGACGAGATCGCCGCCCTCACCAAGGCCGCCGAGATCCACCCGGGCCGCAGCCGCGACGCCATCCTCGCCCGGCTGCGCCAGCAGGTGGCCGAGCTCAGCGAAGCGAGCCCGACGTTGTCGGATGAGCGGCTGGCGCAGGAAGCCGTGCTGCTCGCCACCAAGGCGGATATCCGTGAAGAGCTCGATCGGCTCGGCGCCCACATCGCTGCGGCGCGCCAGTTGATCTCGGGCGGCGGACCGGTGGGCCGCAAGCTCGACTTCCTGTCACAGGAATTTAACCGCGAAGCGAATACGCTTTGCTCGAAATCCAACGACGTGGCCCTGACCGGCATCGGCCTCGACCTGAAGGCGGTGATCGATCAGCTCCGCGAACAGGTCCAGAATATCGAGTAACCCGGCGAGCGCCGCGAAGCGGCCGAGAGTTCTGCGCAGGGCATAAGGACGAAGTACGAATGGAATTCACCCGACGCGGAGTGATGCTGGTTCTCGCCTCGCCGTCCGGCGCGGGCAAGTCGTCGATTTCTCGCGCCCTGTTCGAGGACGACCCGAACATCGCACTGTCGGTCTCGGTGACGACGCGCGCCCGCCGCACCGATGAGATCGACGGCAAGCACTACCACTTCATCGACGTGCCGACCTTCAAGAAGATGCGTGAGGACGGCGAGCTCTTGGAGAGCGCCGAGGTGCACGGCAATTTCTACGGCACGCCGCGCTCACGCGTCGAAGAGCGGCTCTCGGCCGGCCGCGACATCCTGTTCGATATCGATTTCCAGGGCACGCTGCAGCTCTATGAGAAGTGCCGCAGCGACATGGTGACCATCTTCATCCTGCCGCCATCGATCAAGGAGCTGCGCAAGCGCCTCGAGCGGCGCGCCCAGGATAGCGCCGGCACCATCGAGAAGCGGCTGAAGAACGCCCGCATCGAAATGGAGCACTACGGCGAGTACGACTACGTGCTCGTCAACGAGGATCTCGAGGATTCCACCTCGCGCGTCCGCACGATCCTCGCCGCGGCTCGCCTTGCTCGTCCGCGATTCATCCAATTGGATAAGTTCGTCAAAGACTTGCAGGATCAGATCGACTCTCTCTAACAAGAGACGAGAGGGTTGCGAGCCTCAGGGCGCCAGCAAGGCGCAATAAAATCGTTAAGGTAACACCTTAACTCTTCCGATAGCTGCCTGTGGATAAGCCATGGACATCTGTGGATGGTTCGCGCGCCCGCAGTTCCGAAACCTCGGAATTGGGCGGAACCTACCCTCGCGGGGGACTTGAGCATGCCGTTCGAAGTGAAAGCGTGCAGCATCGATGAAATGCAGCGCCATCCGACCTTTGCCGATCGGACCCAGGCAAAGGTGAAGGTGCTGCTGCGCGAGATCCGCTCGCGCGAAACCTTCGATCACAACCTCACCTTGCGCGTCTGGGCCAACACCCACGACAAGATGAGCCCATCGGAAGTCAAGACCGCGCTGCTGGTCAAGGCCGCCGCCATCCTCAAGCGCACTGTCTCGGTCGCCGAGATCGAGATCAGCGGCGACGGCGCCGTGACCCGGCCGACGATCAGCGGCTGATCTTCTCGCCAAATTATGGTCCGGTGCGGGCCGCAGCCACCGGCCTGTAGGGCGGTCGCCTACCGCCGCGACACCAGCATCACGAACTTCGCGATCGCCCCGGCGGCGAAGCCGAACAGCATCAGGCCGAAGGTGAACGGCCCCAGCGTCTGGGTGATGCCGTCGGGTGAGGCGAGGTCGAGGTTGACCCAGGCGAAGAACAGAGCGCCGAGCCCCAGCAGGATAACCAGGGTCCGCCAGCGCTGCGCGAACAGTGGCACGGCGATCGGGATGCCGAACGCCAGCAGTGCGGTGACGATGGCGATGACGCCGCCCATCAGCGCCGTGCCTTCGCCAGTTTCAGGAACGTCTCGACCGGCAGCACTTCGGCGCGCTCGTCGCCCCTGAGTTCGGCCGCCGTCAGCAGCGGCTCCATCGGCACGCCCAGCGATTTGAGGCTCTGGCGCACCATCTTGCGGCGTTGCCCGAAGGCGGCGCGGGTGACCGCCTCGAGGTCGCGTACGGCGACGCCGTCATTGGTCGCCTTGGGCTTCAGGTGCACCACGCTGGAGGTGATCTTGGGCGGCGGCGTGAACGCCTCGCGCCCGACATTGAAGGCGATCCGGGCCTCGGTGCGCCAGCCGCACAAGACGCCCAGCCGGCCATAGTGATTGTCTCCGGCCTTGGCGACGATCCGCTCGGCTACCTCGCGCTGGAACATCAGCGTCAGGCTCTCGAAGAACGGTGGCCAGTTCTCCACTGTGAGCCAGCGCGTCAGCAGCTCGGTGCCGATATTGTAGGGCAGGTTCGAGACGATGCGGGTAGGGCCGTCGGCCAGCGCGGCGTAGTCGATCTCGAGCGCATCGCCAGCGATCACTTCGAGCCGTCCAGGATAGGCCTCGGCGATCTGGGCAAGCGCGGGCAGGGTGCGCTCGTCGCGCTCGATGGCGATGACCTTCCTCGCGCCCTCGGCGAGCAGCGCCCGGGTCAGCCCGCCGGGACCGGGGCCTACTTCGATCACCGTCGTCGCCTCCAGCGGACCGGCGACGCGGGCGATCCGCGCCGTGAGGTTGAGGTCGAGCAGGAAGTTCTGCCCGAGCTCCTTCTTGGCCCTCAGGTCGTGTGCGGCGATGACCTCGCGAAGCGGCGGGAGATTGTCGATCTGCATGGCAGGGGGATAGCGGATTTATCGGCGAAGGCAAATGGGCCGCGCAGAACACGCTTGACCTTGCCACGATGGGAAGGTGCAGGAAGAGGGTACGGCCACTGAATCAGGCCCGATCTGGAAGGAGATTGATATGCACAAGTTCACCCTCGCCGCCGCGCTGCTGCTGGCACTCGCCGCCCCCGCTGTGGCGCAGCAGGATCATGGCGCTCACGCCGCCACGCCGGCCGCCAACCTTCCGGCCATCTGCCTCGCCAACGCTCCTCAGGCGACAGCCCCCATGACCATGCAGCACCAGGCAGGGGCTTCCGAAGCCCATACCGAGCTGATGGCCGGGATGGACGCGATGAACGCCGACATGATGGCCGGCGGCACGGCCACCGATATCGACGTCGCCTTCGTCTGCTCGATGATCCCGCATCACCGCGGCGCCATCGACATGGCCAAGGCGGAGCTCAAGCACGGCGACGATCCGTGGGTGCGGGAAGTGGCTCAGGCGGTGATCACCGCCCAGGAAAAGGAAATCGCCGACATGCTGGCCTGGCTGGCAAAGCAACCGCAGTAGCAGCCGTACTGAAGCAGACGGCCCCTCCCGGCCTCCCCCATGAAGGGGGAGGTGAAGAGTCGAGGCTCGGCCTTCGATCGCGCCAAATACACCGGCGGAGCACCTCCCCCTTCATGGGGGACTTCGAGCCGTCCCGTAGGGCAAATCGCTCCAGTGGAGCGATTTGAGGGGAGAAGGCCATGAGAGCTACGCTCGAATGGCCACGGAGGGGGCCGTCTCTCTCAGTAGTGCCTACTGCGCCGCCGCCCGATGCACTGCGCCGCCAGTCAGCTCATCCGCCAGCCGGATCGCATTGAGGAAGCTTGCATCTGAGCCCTTGCCGGTCCCGGCGAGGTCGAACGCCGTGCCGTGGTCGGGCGAGGTGCGCACGATCGGCAGCCCGAGCGTGACATTGACCGCCTGGTCGAACGCCACCGTCTTGATCGGGATCAGCGCCTGGTCGTGGTACATGGCGATCACCGCGTCATACCTCCGCCAGTGCGGCAGGTGGAACAGCGTGTCCGCCGGCATCGGGCCTTCGGCGAGGATCCCCTCGTGCTGCAATTGGGCGATCGCCGGGCCGACAATGTCATAATCCTCGGTGCCGATATTGCCGCCTTCGCTGGCATGCGGATTGAGCCCGGCAAAGCCGATGCGGGGCTCGGCGATGCCGAAGCGGGTCCTGAGGCTGTGCGCCACGATCCGCCCGGTGCTCACCACCAGCTCGAACGTCAGCAGCGAGGGCACGGCGCTGATCGGCACGTGGATGGTCGCCGGGATCACCCGCAGCGCCTCATGCGCCAGCATCATCACCGGCGTCGGCGTTGCGCCGCCCTGAGCACAGAGCGCCGCGAGGAACTCGGTATGACCGGGATACTTGAAGCCGGCGGAATACAGCACCGCCTTATGAATCGGCGCCGTGACGATGGCGCGGCAGACGCCGGTAAGGCTGTGCTCCACGGCGCGGCTGATCGCTTCAATCACCACCTTGCCCGAGAGCGCTGTCGGATCGCCCGGCTTGTCGGGCACGAGCCCGTCGATATGCACCACCGGCAGCGCTTCGGCGAACCTGGCCGGCGCCTCGAGCGGCGTGCTCTCGACCATCGCCACCGGCAGCCGCAGCCGCGCAGCACGGGCGCGCAGAAAGTCGACATGGCCGTAGACGATAAACGGTGGCAGGCCCAGCTCGTCGCGCTTGGCATAGAGCCTCAGGATCAGGTCTGGCCCGATCCCCGCGGGCTCACCCATGCTCACGGCCAGCGGCGCTTGATTGTCGGCCACGGTGTCCTCGCTTGCGTAAACACAACTGGCGCAGCCAATCGCCGCGCCAGGTCTGCTGCCACTAGCATGGACTCGCTAAGCCAACGGGCTGCTATTGCCTTCGATTTGTCGAAAGGCCGGCAAGAGTCCGTTAGTTGTAGACGATCTTGGCCTTGGTCCGCAGCTCGGCCTTGTACTTCTCGGCCTCGGTCTTCATCTGCTCGCCGCCCTGCTCGTTGCGCAGCTTGTTCTTGAGGAAGGTGGTGTCGCGCGCTTCGTTCTTGGCGCAGATGGCCAGCATCGACACACCCGACTCGGTCACGCGCGGCTTAGTGATGCCGCCCACGTTGAGTTTGGCGAGTTCGGCGGCCAGCGGCTCGGGCAACTGGGTGGCGTGGCGGCGGCCCATGTCGCGTACTGCGGCGTCGGTGAAGTTCAGCGACACCTGCACAGCGCTGTCGCAGCCTTTGAAGGCCTGGCGATACTGGTTGGCCTGGCCGGTGCGGGCCGAAGCATTGCCGGTCGAGCTGATGAACAGCACTTCCTTGAGGATGTAGTCATAGCTCGACGCCTGGTCGAGCTTGGCCTCGGCGGCCTTCTCGAGGTCGAGGTCCGACACCTTGACGCGCGAGGCGACCACCATGCCGCTCACCTGCTGCCAGGCGATCGCGGCGCGGAGGCGGGCGCGCATCGTCTCATTGTTGACGCCGGCCTGCTGCAGAATCTGGCGAAGCTTGTCGCTCGACACCTTGATGTTGCGCGCCACCTGCTGGAACGCGTCATCGACCTGCTGGTCGGAAATGACGATGTTCATCCGCTTGGCTTCCTGGATCTGCAACTGCTCGTCGATCAGCTGTTCCATGGCCTTCTTGGTGCCGCCGCCGCCTTCCAGCGCCAGCAGCTTGGTGCGCTGGGCGACTTCGATATCCGAGATCGGCACGCCGTTGACCGTGACCTTGGTCGCGGCGAAGGCCGGCATGACGCTCAGGGTAAGGCCGATCAGCGTTGCAGCGATGAGGCGGAGCATTGTCGTCACCATTTTCAGTTCTTTGGGAAAGCCACCGGATCGCCCCCGGCTCGGCCATCTCAATGTTGGAAGAATACGGCCAAAATCGGTTGGCCGAGGTCGTTGCACCGGTCGATCGCACCGACCGGACTAGTAGTTGAGAATATCGAACTGCGCCCCTGGCGCCTTCAGCTTGAACTGCACGCCGAACGTCACCGAGTTTGGCGTCTCGTGCGTCGCCCCGTTCGCCTGCGCAAAGCCGCCTGCGAGGAAGAAGCCGTCGTCATAAATCAGCTCGCCTCGGGCCTCCAGCCACTCGCTGGCGGCGATATCCCACGAAACGCTGCCGATGGCGCGCCAGTAGTCGAGCGGCAGTGGCGTGCTGCCACGCACCGTCACTTCATGTTGATCCACCGGCACGCCCGTTGCAGCGTCGGCAGGCAGGTAGACGTAGTCGCTGCCCACCGAGTAGGGGCCGATGGCATAGTTGCCGCCGACGCCGGCGCGCGCCACGCGTGGACCGTCGGGGTCGACCTGCAGCTTGGCGCCCAGCGTCAGCCCCGCATAGGGCGAGCCGCGAGCGCCCAGCACCATGTAGGACGCATCGTCCTCCATGCCGCTGCCGAGGCCGGTATTGACCGGATCGTCGACGCCGAACGCGTTGACCCCGGCAAGATGGAAGCTCTGCCCGGCGACGATCTCCAGCCACTGGCCACCGGAGAAATTGGCGAGATAGCGTGCCCCGACATTGGCGCGGAGCCCGGTTTCCTGCCGGTCGGTGCCGGTGAAGCGATCGTAGGAGAAGATGTTGGTGTCATCGAGCACGAAGCTGTGCGCGTTGTCGTTGGTGATGCCCACCAGCGAGGTGTCGCTGCCGCGATAGACCAACTGCGCGATCGGCTCGAGCAGGTGGGTATCGAGCCCGTTGGCGGCAAACAGCGGCCAGCGGAAATCGACCGCGGCAATCGGCGTCGCCGCAAAAAGAAACTGGTCGGAGGGCTCACCAGCGGTGAGGGCATCGCCACTGTCGTAGTTCGCGACGTCGGCGCGGAGCCCAAGGTACGGCGTCACGACCACGCCGCCCGACGCGATGATCTGGTTCTGCCAGACGAGTTCGCCCGAGGCATGGGTCTTGGAGCCTTCGTAGCCGAACACGTAGTCCTTCGTGCCATATGTTGCCGCAGAATCCAGGTCGCGTTGAACGCCGAGCAAATTGCCGTTAGCTCGCACCTGGCCCCAGTCACCGAGGTCGAAGTAGCCAGCTCCTCGAGCATTCGGCACTGCCAGTGCCTGCTGGGCCTGTGCGTCGTCTGCGCCCTTGATCGTGCCGTACTGCCCCAGCTTCAGAAACTCCTGCAGGCGCAGATCGGCATAAAAATCGCTGCTGAGGTGCGTCGCGTAGACCTCGTTGGTCACCCAGTCGGCGGTGCTGAAATCGTAGTCGTCGAAATAGGCGGCATCGGTGAAGGCGCTGTACGACCAGCCGACGGTCCAGTCGGCAATCGGCTGGAAGCGGCCGGAGCTCTGGATCGCGCCGCGCCATTCGCGGTTGCCGAGCTCGCTGAACGCACCCGGATCGAGCTGGTAGAGGCCCGACGCCTTCACCGTAAGCGAGCCGTAGTCGAACTGCTGCTGCCACTCGGCTGCCATCAGGAAGCCCTGGCGCGACATCAGCGAGGGCGCCAGCAGGATCTGCGTGTCGTCGCCGATATTGATGAAATACGGCGCCGTGATCCGGCCGCCATAGATCTGCTTGTAGTTGACCCGGGGGAGCAGGAACCCGTTGCTCTGCTTCGAGCTCGGATCGGGCAGCGACAACCACGGCAGCCAGGCCACGGGAATGCCGAGCACTTCCAGCGACGGCTGCTCGAAATAGATCGTCTTGGTGTCGGCGTTCTGGATCAGCTTGGCGGCTTTCACCCTCCAGCCGATGCGGTTGCCCTTGGCGTCGATACATTCGCCGCACGGCGTGTAGGTCGCCTGGTTGAGCACGGTCTCGAGCGTGCTGGAATACTGCACGTCGTTGGCGGTCACCCGCGCGCCATCGGTGGTCGTAAGGGTCAGCGACTGGATGAAGGCCTGCTTCATCCCGCCGGTTACCTCGATCGTCTCGGCGGTGTATCTGGTGCCCGCCGGATCAACCAGTTGCACGTTGCCGATGCAATTCAGGTTGCCGGTCTGCTGCTCATAGCGCAGGTCGTCGCAGGCGATCGAATAGCCTTCGTACTGCATCAGCACGCGGCCCTGCGCGCTGATCACGTCGCTGCTTTTGTCATAGGAGAGGACGTTGGCCTCGACCTTGGCCGGGGCACCCGGCTCGGGCAGCGTGGCAAAGAACCCTTCGGGCAGGAACTGCGCCGCGGCGGGCGATGCGGCCACCAGGGCGAGCACAAGCACCGCGCCGAACTGGCGCAGGCGCGTCCCCATCCCCCGGTCGCGGCGCATAATGCTCACGTCCGCCCGTCTTCCCTGTTGAGCAGCACCGTCACTCCAATGACGATAGCTACTACCGCCGGCCCTGCAACTGCGATGGCCGGATGCATCACGCCGGCACCCCCGGCGCGTCCCGCCATCTCGGTCACGACATAAACCAAGACGCCAAGGACGATACCATAAAGCACCGCCCCACCATACTTATTGGTCCTTCGATAACCGGCCGTAAACGCGAAGGCAATGACCAGCGAGCCACACAGCGTAAGTGGCAGTGCAAGCAGCCTGAGGAACCGCGTTTCCGTCTCGGCGCGTTCCCGGGAATCGGTGAGCCGGGCCGCCAGCGATCCGGCCAGTTCCCACACTGTCATGTCCTTGATCGAGGCGATCCGGGCCCGCATGTCGCCGGCCGTCCGAGCGGTTGGCAGCCGGAAATCGGTCATTGCCTCAGGCATTTCGTTGGAGCGATAGCGCGTCGCTTGCGCCATCACCCACTCGTTGCCGACCAGCTCGGCAGCCGGCGCCTCGATCCGGTCGCGCGGGGCTTCCATCATGAAGACGTTGATGCTGCCCAGCGCCGTCCCCGACGGGTTCACGTACCCGGCCTCGAGAATGTAGTGGACATCGCCCTGTCGCTCGTCGAGCCAAAGCGTGCCGGAACTGCCGACCTCGCCGCTCGTGGTGCTTAGCGACAGCGTGCGATTGAGCTGAATCACCGCCGTGTCGACCAGCAGCGTCACCAGCACCCCGCCGGCGAAGGTGACCGCCAGCGGCACCATCATCACCCGCCAGACCGAGCGGCCCGAGGCCTTGATCACCGTCATCTCGCGTGTCGCCTGCAGGTTCAGCAACCCGGCGACGGTGCCGACGAGGAAGGTGAGCGGCAGCGTGTCGATGATCCATCGGGCCGCTGCCAGCGCCACGGCGGTCAGCGCCAGCGGTGCACCGCCGGTTGCCGAGAGGGCTGAAAAGCGGCTGGTATTGAGCGATTCGACCAGCAGTACGATGCCGAACAGCACGGCGAGCGTCAGCCCGACATTGCTCGCCACGCGCCGAACGATGATCAGGTCGATCCGGTTCATCGGCTGTGCGCCTCCCGGGGCAGCGGAGCAAACAGCCGCAACCGGTAGATCAGGATGGCCACTGAGATCACGATCAGCGCGATGACGCCGCTGGTCTCGCGCGCCCAGCCCGCAACCGGCGCGTAGGAGGTGACCGCGCGCTCGAACAGCACTGCGCCCAGCACGGTGATTTCTACCGGCAGCACCGGCTCCTTGCGGCGCCCCGAGGGGAAAGCGCTGATCGCGGCGACGAACAGGCAGAGCGCCAGCACCCGGAAGCCGTCCGATGTCCGTTCGGCCATGCGGCGCAGCGACTCGGCGGGCCACTCCCCCTCCGTCAGCCCGCGCATGATCATGCCGTAGGTACTCTGATCGCCGCGCCGCTCGCCGGTGTCTTCATCGCCGGTCAGGCGCTCCAGTGCGATGTCGTAGCGCTCGAACGAGATCTCCGAGAACTGCCCGTCGGCGGTGCGATACTGGATGGTCCCGTCTTCGAGCTGCAGCACGTAGCCGAGCTCGTCGGCCGTAATCAGGGCAGAGTCGGCGATGTAGGTGCGTCGGGTGCCCGCGTCGCGCCGGTCGTCGGCGAAGAACGAGGTGATCTCGCCGTCGGCTCCGCGACCGCCAACCGTGATCGTCACGCCATCACCCAGTTCGGCGAAGCGGTTGGGCACCAGCGAACGCCCCACCAGGTCCGCCGCAGCCTGGGCCTTGATCTGGTTGTTCTCGCGGCTCGCCAGCGGTTCGATCACATGCGCCAGCAGCAGGACCATCAGCGTGCCGATGGCAGCGTACCCAAGGATGGTACCGATCAGCGCCGGCAGCCGCTGCGAGACATGGATGATGTGCAACTCGCGCGAGCCTTGCATGGCGCGCAGCGCCCGCGCCAGCCCGATGGCGAGGCACACATAGAGGAACGCGATGGAGAGTGGTGGCAGGCCGAGAATGGTCTGCCAGAACAGGGTACCCAGCCCGCGATCGCGCACGGCCCCGATCTCGACGATTCTGAGCAACTGCACGAGGTATAGAATGGTCAGCGCGACCCCGAAAAGCGCAGCGGCCTCGGCGGCAAAAAGCCTGAAAAGATAAGTGCCTAGCCGAGTCATGCCGACAATCTGGTTCCGACGCGCGCTCACCTCCCGTCTGCCCCCGGGCAGGTGAACCGGGCGGACATTGCCCGCCCCCGACATGGCTTGGCAAGCCAATCGGGCGGGGTCGTGGCGGTCGGCCTCCCGGGTGTTGCGGGATTGACGCGACGGGCGTAGCCACTATCAGTCGTGAACCTGCCGTTCTCGGACAACGCGTCCGCCCCATTGCCATAAGGTATTTTCGCCCATGCCGAACCGGATCGAGATCAAGACCGCCGCCCTGCCGCTGAAGGCGACCGGGACACTGGTTGTCTACGTCGCCGAAGGCGCTGCGCCTGCCGGGGCCGCAGCCGACGTCTGGAAGGCCACCGGGCTCGACTGGCAGAAGGTCTCCGCCGCCGCCAGCTTCAAGGGCAAACAAGGGCAGGTGATCGACCTGCTGGCGCCGGCCGGTGTGGCGGCTGACCGCTTGCTGGTGCTGGGCAGCGGCAAGGCAGAGCAGGGCGCCAGCCTGTCGGCCTGGACCGACCGTGGCGGCTCGCTCGCCGGCAAGCTCACGGCGATCAAGGCAAGCAAGGCTGCGGTGCTGCTGGACGAGGCCGAAGCGACGCCCGAACGCATCGGCGAACTCGCTGCCGGCCTCCGGCTCCGCCACTACAAGTTCGACCGCTACAAGCCGGCCAAGCCCGACGACAACGGCAATAGCGCGTTGACCGTCACGCTGCACGTCGATGCCAAATCCGCCGTCGATAAGGCCATCGCCGACCGCCAGGCCACTGCCGAAGGGACGCTGCTGGCCCGCGATCTGATCCATCTGCCGCCCAACGTCCTGGGCACCCTCGAATTTGCCGCCGAGGCGGCCAAGCTCGCCGAGCTTGGCGTCGAGATCGAACAGCTCGACGAAAAGGCCATGCGCAAGCTTGGGATGAACGCGCTGCTCGGGGTGGCGCAGGGCTCGGCCCGGCCGCCGCGGCTCGTCATCATGCGCTGGAATGGTGGCAAGGCGAAGGAGCAGCCGATCGCCTTCATCGGCAAAGGCGTGGTGTTCGATTCCGGCGGCATCTCGCTGAAGCCCGGCCTCGGCATGGAGGATATGAAGGGCGATATGGGCGGCGCCGCCGCCGTCACCGGGCTGATGCATGCGCTCGCCAGCCGCAAGGCCAAGGTCAACGCCATCGGCATCATCGGGCTGGTCGAGAACATGCCGTCGGGCACGGCTTATCGCCCGGGCGATATCCTCACGGCGATGAGCGGCACCACCATCGAGATCGTCAACACCGACGCCGAGGGCCGCCTCGTCCTCGCCGACGCGCTCTGGTACACACAGGACCGCTTCAAGCCGAAGTTCATGATCAACCTCGCGACCCTCACCGGCGCTATCGGCGTGGCGCTCGGCAGCGATCACGCCGGCCTCTTCTCCAACAACGACGATCTTTCGGCCAAGCTGCTGGCGGCTGGCCTCGCCACCGGCGAAAAGCTCTGGCGCCTGCCGATGGGCGCTGCCTATGACAAGCAGATCGACAGCCGCTTCGCCGACATCAAGAACTCGGGCGGCCGCCCGGCCGGCTCGATCACCGCTGCGCAGTTCCTCGCCCGTTTCGTCAACGATGTGCCATGGGCGCACCTCGACATCGCCGCCGTGGCGCTGGCCTCACCCACCAGCGAGACCAACACCGCCTGGGCTTCCGGCTTCGGCGTAGCGTTGCTCGATCGGCTGGTGCGCGATAATTACGAGGCCAAATGACCGGCGCCCAAACCACCGGCGCGCTACCTGATCTGCCGCTCGTCGCCAACCCCTCGCGCCTGTGGCTGTCGCCGATCGCGGCGATCGCCCTGTTCGCCGGACTGGTGGCGCTGCTGCCGACCCTCCTGCTGCTGGCGAGCCTCGTTGGCTTGCTCGGCATGCACCCGAGTGTCGAATTGACGCTGCTGGCGCTGCCGACGCTGGCGGTCGGGGTGTTCTTCCTCGCCGTCGGCAGCGTGGTGATCGGTGATCTCCGCCTCATGCGTCCGGTACTGACCATCGACGAGCACGGCGTCTTCGACCGCCGCGTCACCGACAGCCCGATCGCCTGGTCCGACGTGGTGGAGGTCGCCCCAGCCCCTGGGGGCGGCGGCGTCCTGCTGGCGCTGAAGACGCCGCTCGAAACCCGCCTCAGCCCCTATCGCGCCGGAACTGCCGGATTTCGCCAACCGGCCGCCGGCCTCGCCAACATCCCGGTACGGGGCATGGACCGCCCGGCAAAGCTGCTTGCCGAAACGCTGACCGCGCTGGCGCTGCGCAACGGCGCCGTACCGCCGGCGGAGGAAGCCGCGTGACCGAGATCCTGTTCTATCACCTCGAAAGCCAGCCGCTCGAACGCGTGCTGCCGGTGCTCCTGGAAAAGTCGCTGGAGCGCGGCTGGAGCGCCGTTGTCGAGACCAGCAGCGACGAGCGTGCGCAGGAACTCGATTACATACTCTGGACCTACCGCGACGACAGTTTCTTGCCGCACTCACTCGCCGGCGGCGATGCCGACCACCTGCAGCCGGTGCTGATCACCACCCGGCCGCACAACCCCAACAAAGCCGAAGTGCGCTTCTTCGTCGACCGCGCCGTGCCGCAATCGGGTGAAGGCTACCA
This sequence comes from Devosia sp. LjRoot16, assembly GCF_964252795.1. Classification (NCBI taxonomy): domain Bacteria; kingdom Pseudomonadati; phylum Pseudomonadota; class Alphaproteobacteria; order Hyphomicrobiales; family Devosiaceae; genus Devosia; species Devosia sp. LjRoot16. The sequence continues at coordinate 36,026 of NZ_CAXUPH020000004.1, read as the reverse complement.
GCGTATCGTCTTCATGTTCTCCGGCCACGACCCGGATGCGGTGACCGAAGCCCGGGCCGCGTGGAAAGCGCTGCGTGATGGCAATGAGGTGACCTATTGGCAGCAGGACGGCAACGGCCGCTGGGCAAAGAAAGGGTAGGGCAGTCGAGGAGCGACTAAGCTCCCGGCTCCCAGCCCGGTTCCGCCTGCTCGAACTTCGAGAACTGGAACCCCGGCGCCACCGTACAACCGACCAGCGTCCAGTCACCCAGGCACGCCGCGCGCTGCCAGGCGTCGCCGGGGATCACCAGTTGCGGCCGTTCGCCGGCAACAAGGCCGTTGCCCAGCGCGTGCTCGGTAACGCTTTTGCCGTCGAGCGAGATGTCGAGCCGCATCGGGGCGCCGGCATACCAGTGCCAGACCTCGGCCGAATCCACACGGTGCCAGGCGCCGGTCTGGTGGTTGCTGAGCAGGTAGTAGATCAGCGTCGAGTGCGGCCGGCCGGCGGCATTCGGCCCATCGGCGAAGGTCTGTCGGTAGAAACCGCCCTCGATATGCGGCTCGAGCCCGAGCAGGGCGACGATCTCGGCGGCGGTCATCGCAGTCATCCCATCGCCCTCTCTGCCTGCTCCAGCTCTTCGCTGAGCGTCAGCCAGCTTTCCTCGATCTTTGCGATCTCGCCTTCGAACCGCGCTTTGTCCTTGCCGAGCAGGATGACCCGCTCGGGCGCCCCGTCATAGGTCTTGGGGTCGGCGAGGAAGCCGTCCACCCGCGCCAGCTCGTTCTTGAGCCGCCCAAGCTTCTGCTCGAGGTCCTTGATCGATTTGCGCAGCGGCGCCACTTCGGCGCGCTTGGCCGCGGCATCCTGGCGGGCGGCCTTCCGATCCTCGACCACCGGCGCGGCCGCTTCTTTCTTGCCCTTGCCGCTGCTGTTGGAGGTCAACAGCCGCTGGTAAGTATCGAGATCCTCGTCGAATTCCTCGATCGTGCCGTTCTGCGCGATCCACAGTTTGTCGACGGTGGCGTCGATCAGGTGGCGGTCGTGGCTGATGATCAGCACGGCGCCCGAATAGTCGTTGAGCGCCGCCACCAGCGCGTCGCGGCTGTCGATATCGAGGTGATTGGTCGGCTCGTCGAGGATCAGCATCCCCGGCCCGCCAAAGGTGATGAGCCCAAGCAGCAGGCGCGCCCGCTCGCCACCCGAGAGGTTTTTCACCTTGGTGTCCATGCGCGAGGTGGTGAGCCCCATCTGCGCCACGCGCGAGCGGCGCTTGGCCTCGCTGTCATAGGGCATCAGGTCGATGACATGCTCGAACGGCGTCTGTTCCGGCTTCAGCTTGTCGAGCTGGTGCTGGGCGAAATAGGCGATCTCCAGCCCCTTGCCCTTGCGCATCTCGCCGCCCATCGGCTTCAGGTCGCCCGACAGGAGCTTGGCGAAGGTCGACTTGCCGTTGCCGTTGACGCCGATCAGCGCGATGCGGTCGTCCGGATCGATCCGGTTGGTGATGTGGCGGAGGATCACCTTGTCGCCATAGCCCACCGACACGTTGTCGAAGGTCATCATCGGCGAGGCCGGGACCTTCTTGGGGTCGGGGAAGTTGAACGGCGACGAGCTCTCGTCGAACATCGCCGCCGGCGGCTTCAGTTTGGCGATCATTTTGACGCGCGCTTGCGCCTGTTTGGCTTTGGTGGCCTTGGCCTTGAAGCGGTCGACGAATTTCTGCAGGTGCGCGATCTGGTCGAGCGTCTTCTCGCGGCTCTTGTTGTTGAGCTCCATCTGCATCCGGCGCGTCTCTTCGAACGTATCGTAGTTGCCCTTGTAGAAGGTCAGCTTCCGATGCTCGAGATGCGCGATCGAGTTCACCGCCTTGTTGAGCAGGTCACGGTCGTGGCTGATCATGAATACGGTGTAGGGGTAGGTCGCGAGGTACTTCTCGAGCCACAGCGTGCCTTCGAGATCGAGATAGTTGGTCGGCTCGTCCAGCAGCAGCAGATCAGGCTGCGAGAACAGCACACCCGCCAGCGACACGCGCATGCGCCAGCCACCCGAAAGCTCCGAGGTCGGGCCCAACTGCCGGTCCTTCTCGAACCCCAGCCCCTTCAAGATGGTCGAGGCGCGCGCTTCGGCGGTATGCGCATCGATCTCGGCGAGCCGCGTGTGGATATCACCGATGCGGTGCGGGTCGGTCGCCGTCTCGGCTTCCGCCAGCAAGGCTGTCCGCTCTTTGTCGGCTGACAGCACCACGTCGAGCACGCTGATCGAGCTCGCCACCGCTTCCTGCGCCACCGCGCCGATACGGGCCTTCTTGTTGACCTCGATCGTCCCGCCCTCGGGCGCGATCTGCCCAAGGATCAGCTGAAACAGCGTAGTTTTGCCCGTGCCGTTCTTGCCCACGAAACCGGTCTTCGATCCGTCGGGCAAAACGAGCGAGGCATTTTCGAACAGGGGACGACCCTGGATGCGATAACTGAGATCGGTAATGGTCAACATGGCGCGGCCGATGCATCCGCGGCGCGCGGAATGCGTTACGAGAGGGATAGGGTCAAATCGAAGCGACCCAATAGACCGAGAACCCGGAGAAGTCCAATGCGCCTCGTCCCAGCCACCTTCGCCCTGTGCCTCGTCTCCGGCATCGCCCTCGCCCAGGAACTGGCTCCGCTCAACGATTTGAAGGCTTGCCGCCTCGATGCCGAACTGGTGTCGCTGAGCTTCAGCTACGATGGCGGCGCCTGCGAGCAGACCGGAAACGGCAGCGTCGACCTCGTCGAATCCGGCACGGCGACGGTCACCATCCCGATCGTCTCCACTGCCGAGGTCTGCACCATGCAGGTGGTGAAGGTGAGCCACACCGGCGCCATCAATGCTGTCGAAGACGTCACCGCCCTCGACGTGCAACTGGTCAGCCCCGGCGGCGAAGTGCAGGCCAAGGGCAAGGTCGAGATCGCGCCGCATACCCCGGACTGCCTGCCGCCGGCGCCGAAGGACTAGGGCACTCAGGCCCGGCAAGGGCCGTCGCGGGCCCTGTCACTTCGATCGGTCGCGGTGCGCCAGCTGCAGCGACACAGCCGCCAGTAAAATCAGAACAGTCAGCAGCAAGGCTCGGGTCAGCGTCATCACTACGCCGTACTCAAACGCCCCCTGGTTGGTCCGCAGATACTGCTGCAACAGGTCGTCGATCTCGCCTGACAACGACGATGTCGACGCGTTCCGGAGTTCGAGAAGCCGCTTGAGGTGAGCGACTTCGCCACTCACAACGGCCTGTAGCCACCGCAGCCCATTCCGCGCGTCGTCGGCACTGATATGGGAGTAGATCGAAGAGAGTTGCCGACTCTCCTCCGCAGTAAGCGTGACGGTGGCGATCGGGTACCGAACGATGCCACTTTCGTCCCTTGGCACCGTGAACAGGCAGAAAAACAGGTCCAGCGCGACCAGCTTGCTGCCATCGGCCATCGTATCGATATCGCGTCTGGCGCTCCAGACCGGCGTCGACCACGGATAGCCGGCGGTGCAGGATTGCTCGAGGTCGAGCACCCTCCGCAGGTCGAGGAATGCCTCGATCATCGGGCCGGCGCCGCCGCTTTCCGCGGTGTTCCCCAGCAGCCTCGTGATGGTCGAGAGGTAGGGCGCATCGACTTTGCTGCGCTCCTCCATCAGGAAGATGTCGCGTGAGTAAGTATTGTAGTCGCGGAACTTCGACTTGAGGCTGCCGAACACCTCGCTCGTCGATGCCGAAGCTGCCGAGTTGTCCTCGCTGGTCCTGAAGAAATGTGACCAGGCGTAGCCGAACCCGGCATAGTCAGTCAGTGCGATCGCCAGGGCGATCACCACGATCAGGGAGCCGACCAGAACCCGCCTGTCGGTCCATATCCGGCTGCCGCGCCGGGTGGTCGTGATGTCGCCATGCGGCGTATGCGCAGATCCCACAGAAGACATTTGTCCCCTCCGGTTGATCCCGACTGTTGCCATCCTACTCCCGTTCGACCGTGGTGTCAGAGGGCGCGAGTGCACGTATCGCCCGTCTCGGACGCCGTCCCGCCAACGGAGTAGGGCTAGTTCAGCCCCACGCGCATCAACAGCGCCTTGCCGAACTGCGTCTCGGTCACGCCGGTCTCGACGAAGCCGACCGACCGGTAGAAGGCGAGGGCGTCATCGGCGGCGACGACATGCAGCGTCGACGCGCCCATGGCCCGTGCCAGTTCCTTGGCCCGTTCGACCAGCCGGCGCCCGATGCCGAGGCGCTGCATCGCCGGATCGACGAACAGCCCGTCGAGTTCCGCATCACCGTCCGGCCTCGGCAGCACGACGGCGAAACCGGCCGTGGTGTCGGCGGCGTCCGCCACGCACGCCGTTATCGGCGTCAACTGTTCGATCGGCACCTGCACCGCTTCCGGGTGCGCCAGCAGCGTGTCCCGATCGCGTTCACTTGCCATCACCGTCTTCCAGACGATAGCGACCAGCGTCGGCTGATCATCGGCCCTTGCCGGGCGAATAGTGTATTCGGAGCCCATCGGCCCTCCGGTAGCTGCAATGCTGGTGACGGAACGCCCGTCTTGCGCCCGTCACGCCTTCCCGTTAGAAGGCCGCACCCAATTCAGACCCACTCCAAGGACCAGACACATGGCCATTGAGCGCACCTTCTCCATCATCAAGCCCGACGCGGTCCGCCGCAACCTGATCGGCAACATCCTTGCCGTGTTCGAAAAGAGCGGCCTGCGTCCGGTCGCGCTGAAGAAGATCAAGATGACCCGCGCCCAGGCCGAGGGCTTCTATGCCGTGCACAAGGACCGCCCGTTCTATGGCGAGCTGGTTGAGACCATGACCTCGGGTCCGGTCGTCGTGCAGGTGCTGGAAGGCGAGAACGCCATCCTGAAGAACCGCGAAGTGATGGGTGCCACCAACCCGGCCAACGCGGCCGAGGGCACCATCCGCAAGCTCTATGCCGTTTCGGTCGGCGAGAACTCGGTGCACGGCTCGGACGCTCCCGAGACTGCGGCCGAGGAGATCAAGTTCTTCTTCACCGACGACGAGATCGTCGGCTGATCGCCGGCTAGACCACGATTTTCCGAGGGCCGCCTCCGGGCGGCCCTTTTGTTTTGCTAGTGCCGCATCCACGATGTCCTCCCCGCGCAAGCGGGGACCTCCGTTTTTGCGACCGCGCCGCAGGCCAGAATACTGAGGTTCCCGCTTTTGCGGGAATGACCCGGTGAGTGTGATACTCATCGAGCAAACAGCAAAGATGCACCCGTGAACCTTCCCGAGACCATTCATCCCGCGCTCGCCGCCGCCCTCACGGCCCGCGGCTACGACACGCTGACGCCGGTTCAGTTGAGCGTGCTCGCGCCCGAGGCCGCCGAGCGGGACCTCCTGGTGTCGGCGCAGACCGGTTCGGGCAAGACGGTGGCCTTCGGCATGGCCATTGCCCCGACCCTGCTGGGTGAGGCCGAAAAGTTCGAGCGCGCCGCCACCCCGCTGGCGCTGCTGATCGCCCCGACCCGCGAACTGGCCATGCAGGTGCAGCGCGAGCTCGAATGGCTCTATGCCGAGACCGGCGCGCAGATTGCCGCCGGGGTAGGGGGCATGGACATCCGCACCGAGCGGCGGGCCTTCGAGCGCGGCGCCCATATCGTCGTCGGTACCCCCGGGCGGCTGCGCGACCATATCTCGAAGGGGGCCCTCGATCTGAGCAACGTCCGCGCCGTGGTGCTGGACGAAGCCGACGAAATGCTCGACCTGGGCTTCCGCGAGGACCTCGAGTTCATCCTCGACGCCGCGCCGGAAGGCCGCCGCACCCTGATGTTCTCGGCCACCGTACCGCGCGCCATCGCCGATCTCGCCAAAACCTTCCAGCGCGATGCGCTTCGCCTTGTCGCCACCAGCGCCGGCGAGCAGCATGCCGATATCGAGTACCAGCAGATCGTCGTCCGCAACGACGAGCGCGAGCATGCCGTCATCAACATGCTGCTGCTGCACGACAGCTCCAACACCATCGTCTTCTGCCACACCCGCGAGTCGGTGAAGCATCTGACCGCCCGCCTCGCCAATCGCGGCTTCCCGGTGGTGGCGCTATCGGGCGAACTGACCCAGGCCGAGCGCTCCAACGCGCTGCAGGCGATGCGCGATGGCCGCGCCCGCGTCTGCGTCGCAACCGACGTCGCCGCCCGTGGCATCGACCTGCCCAACCTCGATCTGGTCATCCACGCCGACGTCCCGTCCAATCCCGAGACGCTGCTGCACCGTTCGGGCCGCACCGGCCGCGCCGGCCGCAAGGGCATTTGTGCGCTGATCGTACCGCTGCATCGCCGCAGCGCCGCTGCCCGAGTGCTGCGCGCCGCCAACCTCGACGCCACCAGCCGCGGCGCCCCAACCATCGCCGAAATTGATGCCCGCAACCGCGAGCAGATCATCGCCACGGCGGTGGCCGTCACCGCGCCGAATGAGATCGAGGCGCCGTTCGTCACCGAACTGCTCGCCCGCCTGACGCCAGAGCAGCTCGCCGCCGCCTATATCCGCCGCGAGCTCGCGGCCCGTCCGGCGCCCGAGGAAGTGTCCGAGCAGGCGGTTCCCGCTTTCAACGAGAAGCCGCCGCGCCGCGACAAGCGCTTCGTCGACGAAGACGGCGCACCGCGCGGCAAGCCGGAGCCGATGCAGAACGGCCGTTGGTTCACCCTGTCGATCGGCCGCAACCGCCGCGCCGACCCCAAGTGGCTGCTGCCGATGATCTGCAAAGCCGGCGACGTTACTAAGCGCGATGTCGGCTCGATCAAGATCCTCGACAACGAAACTCGCTTCGAGATCGCCGCCGACAAGGCCGATGCCTTCGCGGCGGCCATCGGTCGCGTCGGCGGGCAGATCGAGAACAACACCACCATTGCCGCCTCCGGCCCGCCCTCGGCGCCGCAGAAGAAGAGCTACAATCGCGACAGCGCCCCGCGCTTCAAGAAGCCCGACGACGCGCCGCGCTACGACAAGCCGCCACGCGAGGACGGCCCGCGCTACAAGGTGCGCTCCGACAAGGGCGCCAAGCTCGCCACCAAGCCGGCCCGCGAGATCACCCCGCCAGTAGCATTCGACGCGCCGCCGGCCACCCGTGAGCCGGTGCTGTTCAACAGGAAGCCCACCGAGAAGCCGAAGGTGAATCCCAAGGACAAGGGCAAGCCGAAATACAAGAACCGCGAGAAGCGCGACCCGCCCGCCGACGCTGCCGGGGCGGCTCCCCGCAAGAAGCCGAAAAAGGGCTACGATCCGCTCGGTTGACGAACGTACCTCGGCTGCCGCATCCTCCGCTCGGCTTAGGGGGAGGAAACCATGCCTTACGTCCGTATCGAAATCACCGACGGCGCGACTTACGAACAGAAGTTGCAGATCTACAAAGAGACCACGGAGATGCTGGTCCGGATCCTGAACAAGAAGCCGGAATATACCTTCGTGGTCATCGAAGAGGTCGACAACAAGAACTGGGGCCACATGGGTACGTCCGTGGCCAAGATCCGCGAGGCCGAGGCCAAAGAGAAGGCGGCCGGCAGCAAGAAAGCCGGGGCCGGCAAGAGCGCCACCAAAGCGGTGAAGAAAAGCTCAACCAAGAAGGCCTGACGTGCCCGAGATTCTCGTCCACATCGTCGAAGGCCGCTCGAAAGAGAGCAAGAAGGCGCTGATGAAGGACATCACCGACGCGGTGGTGAAGAACTTCAACGTCCCCGCCGAGCGCGTCGTCGTGCAGATCGTCGAAAGTCCGAAAGACAGCAAGTCGAGGGGCGGCGTGCCCTTCGACGAAATGTAGGCCGGAGCCAGAGCGCTTCACGGACGAACTGAACCACCCTGCAGCGCCCCTGCCGCTGACAGCCGGCGGTAGTCGTAATGCGGCGCCGTGGTCGAGCCGATCCACCGCGATCACCCCACCTACGATGTCATCCCAGCGAAAGCTGGGACCCAACCATCAGCTTGTGCAAGCGGTGAAATGGGTCCCAGCTTTCGCTGGGATGACACCGGTGGGTGGGGCACGGGTCGAACCCATCAGCTTCGCCGGTGAACCGCTCTACTCCCTGGAACTTAGGTCCCCGGATCGGGGATATTCAGCACGTGCCCGCAGGCCTTGCAGTGCACGGCGTCCGGCTCGTGCCGCTGCAAGCCGCATTGCGGGCAGGGGAAGAACACCTTGTGCGGGCGGAACAGTGACTGCGCCAGCCGCACGAACAGCGTGATGCCCACAATCATCACCGCGATCGAGGTGAGCCTGCCGGCCGTGCCCGGCAGCGTTACGTCGCCGTAGCCGGTGGTCGTCACCGAGGTGACGGTGAAATAGAGCGCGTCGACATAGCCTTCGATGCCGGAATCTGGAGCAGCGAAGAAGGTCAGCACGAACCCCGAGACGAGGAACAGGAACGTCACGATGTTGACGATCGCCTCGCCCTGTTCGCGGTACTGCGTCAGCTTGAACTTCTTCAGCGGCCGCCACAGCACGCCGCTTTGCGACAGTGTCCAGAGCCGCAGGATCCGCAGGAAGCCGAAATTGGCCAGCCAGGCAGGGAGCAGCAGCGTCACGAGGATGAACACGTCAACGATCGTTGTCGGTTGCTTCAGCCAGCGCATCGGATCGGTGGAGGCGAGCCCGCGGGCCACCAGGTCCGCGATCAGCAGCACGGCGACGGCGATGTCGATCCAGATGAAGCTCGGCCGGTCGCGCAGCAGCGGCGTCGCGATAAAGAAGGCGATGATCGCAAGGTCCACCAGCAGCACGGCGAACTGGAAGCGCAGCGCGGTGGTCGAACTGCCGTGGTAGAGCAGCCGTAAGGTCGAGCGGAGCCGCGTCAGGCCGTGCTCGGGCTTTGCCTCATCCATCGCGTTGTCTCCTCACCGGGAGCTTGCCCGGACGGCATCTGCTGTCAATGCTGCACGGCCGGCTGCCGCTGCAGGACATTGTGCGCCACCACCAGCACCAATGCACCGCAGGTCGCCAGCGCGGCGGCGACCCAGAACAGCTCGAGATAGCGGCCCGGCGCCGCCACCAGCCCGAAAATCCCGGCCGAAAGCATGCCCGAAGCAACGATGGTCACGTCGAGCAGTGAAGTCGAGAGCCCAACCCGGCCGCGGATCGCCTCCTGCATGTAGCTGATCGGCACGCCCATCAGCACGGCGATCGCAACCGCCCGCGGGATCTGCAGCCAGAACACCTCGGTGACCCCGCTCGCCTGGGTCAGCAGCACCTGGTAGAGCGCGTAGATCAGCGCCCCGGCGGCGATCAGCGTGTGCTTCCTGAACCGGCGGCCGAGCAGGCCCCAGGCCAGCATCAGCGGAATCTCGAGAAATGCCCCGATGCCCGCGGCGATGCCGACATCGCCGATATTGCCGCCGAAATGGCTGACCATCGCCAGTGGCGTCGCCGTGCCGCTGACCTTGATCGCCACATTGATCAGCAGCACGCCGCAGATGCCGACCAGCATCGGCAGCGCGATGCCGCCTTTGCCGTCGGGGCTCGGCTTGGGCGGAGCGGAGATCACCCGGGTGGCGGGGTCGGCCAGCATGACCAGCGAGATGGCGCCGCAGACGACATAGGCCACGGCCGCCAGCAGGTAGACGTCGAACACCTGGTAGACCGCGGCGATCCAGCCGGCGAGCGGCGGCACCATCACCCATGATGCCGCATAGATCGAGCGCAGCACGGTGATGCGGAATTCGGCATCTTCAGGCCGCGTCTGGTCATAGTAGACGCGGGCATAAGCAAAGGTCTGGCTGAATGCCGAGTTGCCGAATGGCAGGATCACGCAATAGGCGACGACAAAGGCCATCGGGCTGCGCAGCCAGTACATCAGGCCCATGCCGAGCGCGCCGAGCAGTGCGGTGACCAGCATCAGCAGCCGGCGGTCGCCGATCCGGTCCGACAGCCAGCCGAGCGCCACTGAAGCGACGACGCCGACGATCGAGGCGAGTGTCAGGATCAGTGCGAAATCGCCGTGCCCGATCTTCAACGCGTCGATGGCGATGATCGCGTCATAGGGTGCCGTCGAGGCATAGCCCACGCCGATCGACAACAGGCTCGCAGAAATGAGCGCCGCCATCGGCAGGCGTGGCTGGGCCGTCTCGGTCATGTCGTTGCTTCTCCCCACCGATCCCTAAAGCAGAATCGCGGGGGGCAAGCCAGTGCTGAGTAGCTGTGCGCGCGGCGCGGCGCGCGGTATCAGCCAGCCTGATGGCTCAGTTGCAGACGTCGAACTGGCACTCCTCCGGCGGCGGTTCCTCACCCAGGTCGGGACTCGGGTCGCCGCCCTCTCCATAGATCAGGCTCTGCGGCGTGTTGGCCGCAAAGCCCTTCTGGAAACACTCCTTGGCTTCTTCGACGCGGAACGCACCGAGCAGCGGGGCCTGCGACTGCGCATACTTGAAGTTCGCCTTCAGATCGTCGCGGGCAGCGCCCTTGAAGTCGTCGGTGTCCCCAAGAATCTCGGACTTGCCGAGGTCATAGGCGCCCAGCTCGCAGGTGTCGTCGAGCGTCACGCAGGTGTTGCTCAGGTTACAGAGCACGACCTGCCCATGATACAGCAGCACCTTGGTTTCCTGGGTGCTGGAGTTGAAATCGAACGAGGTGCCGCGTACCCCGATCGTGCCGGTCGGCGTCTCGATGATGTAGCGATCCTTCGGCGCCCGGCCGGTGGTGAAGCGGAAGGTGCCTGACAGCGCGTTGATGGCGAACTTGCCGGCCGAGTCATCCTGACGCAGCAGGTAGTCCTCGATCAACAGCGCAGAGTTCGGGCCGACCACCAGTTCGGTCTGGTCGCTGAACTTGATCTGCACCTGGCCCTTGGCGCCGGTGACCACACGGTCGCCGATGAAGATGTCGGCGCCGACCGTCAGTGTCTTGGTGTCCGCCTTGGTTTCGACCGCGGCGGCGGGATCGACTCCCAACGCCTTGCCGCTGGCGGCGAGTGTGGGGAATGAAAAGGAAATGAATCCAAGCGCAGCAAGTGCGCAGGCGAGGGGGGCTCGCCACATCAGGGGGTGCATGTGCGTCCTCGGCTATGCAGTGGCACGGAAATCGCCCGGCCCCCCGGCGGGTGCGATCGTCGGTCTCCTACACAAGCCAGTATGCCGGTTCCAGCCCGAAAAACCGGATTCATCCGTGCTGGTGACCGGCTTGTTCAGGAAGCGTTCAGCTTGTCCGCGCCGCGAAGGCGGGCCAGCAGATCTGCGCCCCGGGCACTTCTCAGCAGCTTGGCTCGAGCCTATATCCACTGCGCCGGGGACGACCCCGACACTTCCCAATAATCAGGCGGGACGGCCCGCGCTCAAGGAGTAACTCCCATGGCGTGGGTTTACCTCACTATTGCCGGCCTCTTGGAAGTGGTGTGGGCCATCGGCCTCAAATACACCGAGGGCTTTTCGAGGCTCGGCCCGACCGCCATCACCGTGGCGGCGATGGTCGCCAGTGTCATACTGCTGGGCATCGCGCTGCGAGACCTGCCCGTCGGTACCGGCTATGCGATCTGGACCGGCATCGGCACTGTTGGTACGGCTGTGCTCGGCATCCTGATTTTCCAGGAGCCTGCCACCGCCTTGCGGCTCGCCAGCATCGGCCTGATTGTTGCCGGCATCGTCGGCCTCAAGCTGGTCAGCTGAACGGGGGCTGTTGCTTCCGCGCCAGCCTGTTTGACGAAAATGCGGGATAACGCAAAAGTTGATGGAACCTTTTGCGCTTTTCCGTAACGTGATTTGCGGGGGCTCCGTCAGGCGGAGCTAATCCGCGCCGAGCGTCAGCGCATCTCGAAAAGAAAGTAAAGGGGAGCCATGCTGTTCCGCTCTGCTGAGGTCGTGTCTGTCCTCATGCTCGTTGTTGCCTTGATCATTGCCAAGCATCTGCCGCTGTTTTCCGGCCTGCCCTTGTCGCAGATCACCGGCATTGTCTGCTTCATGTTCGCCATCTATCTCAGCCTGCGCATCTACAATGCCGAGCTGAAAAAGCTTCGCGCCGAAGAGTAGGCCGGGCCACAGCCCGCCATTTAGAGAATGAAGTCGGCTGCGTACATCGGCAGCCGGCCATTCAGTTCGATCTGAAAATCCGCCACGCCGTCACCGTCTGTGTCGCCTTCGACCAGCGTTACGGCGGAAAGGTCGGCGCGCTGCTCGTAGACCCAGCGCAACTCGCCGGCCTTGCCGGTGAACTCGGCAAAGCCCAGCAGCTGGAACGCCTGGTTACCGGCGAACTGCTCGTTGGCGTCGATCGACCCGAGGTTGATTTTGTCCCCCGTCGGCTTGAAGTCCCAGATCACGTCTCGCGTCGTCTCGCCGATACCGATCTCCTCGACGCTGCGAAAATCGAAGCGATCCCGGCCCTGTCCACCGAGCATGAACTCCGTGCCGAGCCCGCCGATCAACAGGTCATTGCCGGCCCCGGCGTTGAGATAGTCGTCACCGTCGCGCCCGTCGAGCCGGTTGCTGCCGCCCCAGTCGATCAGCTCGTTGTCCGACGCGTTGCCCAGCAGCGCCCGGCCGGAATAGTCGATGGCCATGGTGAGGTTCTCGATCTCGGGATAATCCTCGAGATCGATCGCCACCGTGGCGCGGATGGTGTCCACCCCACCGATATCGATGATGGTGTCGGAGCGATCGTCGATAAGCTGGTAGATGTCGTCGCCTAGCCCGCCCTCGAGCAGGTCGGCGCCGCCATGCCCGAACAGTTGGTCGCTGCCGCCCAGTCCGATGATGTGATCGTCGCCGGCAAACCCGAGGATGGCGTCGTTGGCATCGCTGCCGGTGAGCGTCTCGGGCGCGTCGGTGCCCATGATGTAGGCCATGGAATTCTCCCTCAGAGCGCTTTCAGGAAAAGTTGCAGGCTTTTCCGGTTCGAAAGCGCGACCAAATCAATGACCTAGATACTTTCGCCTTTTCACTTGAAACGGTGAGAAGATCTAGAGAATGAAGTCGCCCGCCGTCAGCACATGCTGGCCGCGCAGTTCGAGGCCGAAATCGGCCTCCCCATCGCCATCCATGTCACCCTCGATGATGGTCACCACTTCACCATTGGTGAAGGTGAAGTAGTCGTAGCGGAGCTGGCCCCACTTGCCGGTGAACTCGCCGTCGCCGATGAACGTGAAGGCCTGGTTGCCGTTGCGCCAGACGTTCGAGTCGACGCCGGCAAGGTTGATCACGTCGCCCGCTTCGAAGTCGACGATCACGTCGCGACCCACGGTCGGTTCGCTCTGGTAGTTGGCGAAATCGAACCGATCCGTTCCGGCGCCGCCAATCAGCACATCGCGCCCAAAGCCACCGATCAGGATGTCGTTGCCGCCGCCGCCCTCGAGCCGGTCATTGCCGTTCCCGCCGGAGAGCACGTTGTCGCCAAAGCCGCCAACCAGTCGGTTGTTAAGGTCGTTGCCGCTCACGTGCCAATCGCCCGCATCGGCAAGCACCAGGTTTTCGATCTCGGGATTACCGGCGAGGTCCCAGTGCGTCGTGGCGCGGATTGTGTCGATGCCGCCGGTATCGATGATGCTGTCGGTGCGGTCGGCGAACACGAAGTATTCGTCGTTGCCAAGTCCGCCTTCGAGGGTGTCTGAGCCCGCGACGCTGCGCAGCGAGTCATTGCCAACATCGCCGATCAGGTGGTCGTCGCCGCCATGGCTGATCAGCACGTCGTTGCCGAGCCCGCCACGCACCGTCTGGTCGCCGGCGGCGTCGATCCGGGTCACCGCTTCGGTGGGCTTCAGCCCGTACACCACCGCGGTGGTCCCGGAGAGATAGAGGCCGCCCGGGCTGGCGTTGCTGTTGCCGAAGGCGAGGTCGGCGAAGCCGTCGCCGTTGAAGTCGCCGAGCCCGGCAACGTTTTCGACGCCGGAATAGGGGTCGGAGCTGTCGATTTCGAAGCCGCTGCTACCGTCGAGATCGTCGACGTCGAAGCCCGGCGTGTGGAAGTTCGCGCGGCCGAACACGACGTGCGCGCGGCTGTAGCCGGTCTGCACCAGCACATCGTCGAAGCCGTCGCCGTTCACATCCCCGGCGCCGGCCACCTCGGTCCCCAGCCGTGACAGGGTCGGTCCGCGGATGACAAAGCCATCGCTGCCGTCGAGCGCCTCGAGGTCGAGCGAAGCGTCGAACCCGTCCGCCTTGCCGAACACCACATAGGCCTCGCCGCCCTCGATATGGCCGTGCGGTCTGGCATTGGGATTGCCGATGATGAAGTCGTCGATGCCGTCGCCGTTCACATCGCCCGCCGCCGCGACCGTGCGGGTGACATCGGGGTCGAGCCGGAAGCCGTTGCTGCCGTCGAGCAGGTCGACGGTAAGGTCGGCGGGAAAGCCATCTGCCCCGCCGAAGATCACCGCCTCGCCAATGGCGACGTCGCCATACCCGTCCCCATTGATATCGCCGATACCGGATGGAGGCTCGTACCCGCGCTCCAACTGCCTGAAGATCGATGTGGTGACGTCGGTGACGATCGCATCCGGCGCAAAGCCGTCCGCCTTGCCAAGCAGTAGCCGGGCCTCGTAATCGGTGGTGATCAGCACATCGTCGAAGCCGTCGCCATTGGTGTCGCCGGCCGAGGCGATGGTGTAGCTGGCGGTCGATCGCGGCGGTCCGTTGAGCGTAAAACCGTTCTCGCCGTCGAGCTGCTCGAGCCAGAAATACGGCTCGAACCCATCCGCTTTGCCGAAGACGACGTTCACGTCCTCGTAGCCGTACTGGTCAGTGTCGTTGGTGGTGCCGACCATCAGGTCGTCATAGCCGTCGCCGTTGATGTCGCCGGCGCCTTGGACGTGCCAGGGCTTGTCCACCGTATCGATGGCAAAGCCGTTGCTGCCATCGAGTTCGGTGATGTTGAAATCGGCCGGAAATGGTTCGGCCGAACCGAAGACCACGTAGTTGTAGACCGCGCCGCCCATCCGGTCGCGGCCGCTGACGATGATATCGTCGAAACCGTCGCCGTTGACGTCGCCGGCGTCCTCAACGCTGGTCCCCAGCCTGTCGTCGGTGGTGGCGCCGGTGATGTTGAAGCCGTCGCTGCCATCGAGCGCGTCCGGATCGATGCTAGGTGGATAATAGGCCATGCTGAAAATCCTCCCGAATATCGTTCAAGGCTCCGCCTCGGCCCGCGATCCGGGAACGCAGCGACCTGCATGGGGGACATGTCAGCCGCGCATGGATCGGCCTGCTTTCGGCGCTTCCATCGCCACATCAGAGCTGGCGGATGCCTATTTTTGCGGCATCCGCTCACCGCGCAGCGTGGGCGCCTGTCAGGCGGGCACAGATGAGCGTCCGCCCGCTCCGGCTCGAACCTAGAGGATGAAGTCGCCGGCGCTGAGCCCGATGCTGCCACGCAGCTCGATCTCGAAATCGGCGAGACCGTCGCCGTCGGTATCGCCGGCAATCACCGTCACCGTTTCGGTGCCGGCATTGATCAGTTCCTCGTAGGTCACGAGCTCGCCGGCCGAGCCGGTGAAGCTGGAGGCGCCGAGAAAGCGGAAGCCCTGGTTGCCGGAGTGTCCGGCGTCGGCGTCGATCGTGCCCAGATGGATGAGGTCATCACCGGCCGTGAAATCCATGATCTGGTCGCGGCGGTCGATACCCGGACCCGAGCCGATGCCGGTTTCGGCCACGTCGTGGAAGTCGAAGCGATCGTCGCCGCTGCCGCCCTGCAGGTCGTCGGCGCCGAGCCCGCCGGTGAGGATGTCGTCGCCACCACCGGCAACGAGATAGTCCTGGCCCTCGCGTCCATCGAGGATGTTGCTGCCACCCCGATCGAAGATTTCGTTGTTCAGCGCGTTGCCCAGGGCGCGCCGGCCGGAAGCTTCGGTAGCCATCACCAGGTTCTCGATCTCCGGGTAGTCTCTGAGGTCGAGGCTGGTGGTGGCGCGGATGGTGTCCCAGCCGCTGACGTCGATGATGGTGTCCGAGCGGTCGGCGTTGAGCTCGTAGGTATCGTCGCCTTCACCGCCCTCGAGCAGGTCGGCGCCAGGGCCGCCGAGGAGACCATCATTGCCGTTGAGCCCGATGAGGTGATCGTCACCACCGAGGCCCAAGATCCTGTCGTCGTCGTCCTCCGCGCCGATAATCGTATCCGGCCCGGACGTGCCGATAATGATTGCCATGATGTTCTCCCTCTCACACCCCAGCTTGCGACGGCCTTGTTCGGCGCAGCACAACCGCGATCGGCATGACGGCTACGCTCAGGCCGCATGGCGACAGCAGATTCTGCTGCAAATGGTCCCGGCGGCTGCCTAATTCCTGGGCGTGACGGTTCTCGGCGCTCGGCGCTGCCTGGCCACTTGGCAGCGGCCTCGCCAGTCGCACGCGACGTCGCCCCGTGCTAAATGTGCGCCCATGAACGCCATCATCACGCCTCGCACCGCCCGTTCGGTCTGCCCACATGATTGCCCGTCGACCTGCGCGCTCGACGTCGAACTGATCGACGAGCGGACCATCGGCCGGGTGCGCGGCGCCAAGGACGATCTGTACACGGCCGGCGTCATCTGCGAGAAGGTGGCGCGCTACGCCGAGCGGATTCATCACCCGAACCGTTTGACGCATCCCCTTCGCCGCGTTGGCAAAAAGGGCTCCGGCGAGTTCCAGCAGATCAGCTGGGATGAAGCGATGGATGAGATCGTCGCGCGCTGGCTGGAGATCGAGCGCACTGACGGCCCCGAGGCGATCTGGCCCTACTTCTACGCCGGCACCATGGGCCACGTGCAGCGCGACGGCATCGAGCGGCTGCGCCACGCCCGCGGCTACTCGCTGCAATATGACACCATCTGCACCGGCACCGCCTGGCCCGGCTTCATCGCCGGCACCGGCGCGCTGGCCGGGCCGAACCCCGAGTCGATGGCCGACAGCGATTGCGTGGTCATCTGGGGCACCAACGCCGTCGCCACCCAGGTCAACGTGATGACCCACGCCATTCGCGCCCGCAAGGAGCGCGGGGCCAAGATCGTCGCCATCGACATCTACCGCAACGGCACCATGGAGCAGGCCGATATGGCGCTGGTGCTGCGGCCTGGCACCGATGGAGCGCTGGCCGTGGCGGTGATGCACATCCTGTTGCGCGAAGGCCTCGCCGACCGTGCCTACATGGCCAGCTACACCGACTTCTCGACCGAGTTCGAGGCGCACCTTTCGACCCGCACCCCCGAGTGGGCCGCGGCCATCACTGGCCTTGCCGTCACCGAGATCGAGGCATTCGCGCGTCTCGTCGGCACCACGCCAAAAACCTACTTCCGCCTCGGCTACGGCTTCACCCGCCAGCGCAACGGCTCGACCTCGATGCATGCGGCGCTGTCGGTCGCGGCGATGACCGGCTCCTGGCAGCACCATGGCGGCGGCGCCTTCCACTCCAACTCCGGCTCGTGGAAGCTCGACAAGTCGATGATCACCGGCGCCGAGATGGGGCCGGGCGGGCGCGAGCTCGACATGTCCGAGATCGGCAAGGTGCTCACCGGCGACAGCACGGCGCTGAAGGGCGGCGGCCCGGTCAAGGCGCTGTTCATCCAGAACACCAACCCGGTCAATGTCAGCCCGGAGCAGGGGCTGACCCGCGCCGGCTTTGCGCGCGAAGACCTGTTCACGGTCGTCCACGAGCAGTTCATGACCGATACGGCCAAGCTCGCCGATATCGTGCTGCCCGCCACCATGTTCCTCGAGCACAACGACTATTACCGCCGCGGCGGCCATACGCGGCTGCTCTACGGCCCCAAGCTGGTCGACGCTCCCGGCGAGTGCCGCTCCAATTTCGAGGTGGTCAACGAACTGCTGCGCCGCCTCGGCACCGACCACGCCTCGATGCACCTTACCGATCGTGAGATGGTGGCCGAGACCTTCCGCCGCTCCGGCTTCGGCGAGCTCGACGAGATCGAAAAGACCGGCTTCATCGACGGCGCCTGGCCCGACGAGAAAGCCCGTTTCGCCGATGGTTTCGCCTGGCCCGACAAGCGCTATCGCTTCGAGCCGGACTGGGACGCCGTGGCGCGGCTTAAGGGCTACACCTGGGTCTGCGATCCCTCGGAGATGCCGCGCTTCGCCGACCATTGGGATGTCACCGAGCGGGTCGACGCCGAAACCCCGTTCCGCCTTGCCACCAGCCCGTCGCGCAGCTTCCTCAACTCGACCTTTGCCGAAACCGCCGGCAGCCAGAAGCGCCAGCCCGAGCCGACCGTGTTCGTTCATCCCAACGATGCTGCCGAGCTCGGCATCGCCGATGGCGACCCGGTGACGCTCGGCAACCGCCGCGGCGAGGTAGCGCTGAAGGCGGTGTTCTTTGCCGGCATGCAGCGCGGCGTGCTGATCGCCGAGGGCATCCACCCCAACTCGGCGCATCGCAACGGCCAGGGCATCAACACGCTGATCGGCTCGGACCCGGTCCGCCCCTTCGGCGGCGCGGCCTTCCACGATACGTCGGTGTGGGTGCGTAAGGACTGAAGCAGCCACCGGCCTCTCAACATCTCCCCCTTCGCCGGGGGAGAAAGCGAAAACTCGGGCTTAGCGCAGCTAAGTCCTTAGTTTTCGCAGAGAGGGGGGTGCGGAGCCACCAGATCGTGGCTCAGCGGAGCGGCATGGCTACGCCCCGTAAGCCTGCCAGAAGAACCAGCCGGTCAGCCCGATCCCGTAGACGATGACCAGGCCGCGGATCAGCTTGGTGGGGATGCGTTTGGCCACCCGCGCCGCGACATAGCCGCCGATGGTCACGCCGACTAGCGCGATCGAGCCGTGATACCAGTCGATGGCGCCGGATAGCGCGAAGCGGATCACGCAAACCAGCGCCACCAGGGTCGAAATCCAGAGTTTCAGCCCGTTCATGGCGTGGATGTCGGTGAACCCGGCCAGCGCCAGGAAGGCCAGCAGCAGCACCCCGAGCCCGGCGTTGAAGAAGCCGCCATAAACGCAGATGCCGGCGAGCAGTACGAATAGCAGCACCACGCCGGCATGCCGGCTGCGGCCGTTGCCGCCGCCTAGCTGGCGCACATAGCTGTTGATCCGCCCGCCAAAGGCGAACAGCAGCACTGCGAACAGCAGCAGCCACGGCACCACCAGCACGAAGGTTTCGTTGGAAACCCGCAGCAGCAGTTCGGCCCCGACATAGCCGAAGACCAGCGAGACGATGGTGTAGCCGATCAGCTTGTCTCGATGCGCGACGATCTCGCGCCAGAAGCCGAACGCGCCGCTCGCATAGCCGGGAAAGCTCGCATAGGTGTTCGACGCATTGGCGATCACCGGCGGCACGCCGGCGAACAGCAATGCCGGAAACAGGATAAACGAGCCGCCGCCCGCCAGCGTATTGATGGTGCCGGCAATGAGCCCCGCGACGAACAGCATGGGTTCGGGAAAGCGGGCCATGTCGGCAATAAGGCTGGTGAAGAAAAGCAGGATCTCGGACATGTGACTTCCCTAGCCCCTTGCACGCCGGCACTCCAACGAGAAACCGTGATCTTCGCCATCAGCGGCACGAATGGCGGCAAGTTGACAAAGCCCGCCCGATCCACCACATGTTGCGCCGTGCTGCTGGCGCCTGCCGCTCGCCGGGGAAACCCGATGGTCAAGTCCAGCCGCGGATCATCCGTGACGCATCACATGATCGCTCCCTTCGAGGCGGTTCATGGCAAGGCGAGCCCCATGAAGAAATCCGCCTCTGTTGAAGAGGACCGATATGACTTTCTCTCTCGATACCCCTAGTGCCGCCACGCTCAAGGCTGAGGCTAAGGCGCTGCGCGCCGAACGCGCCCTCGCGGGCAATCCGCTGGGGCAGGGCGCCGCGCTCGAAGAAATCGCCCACCGCCACGGCTACCGCGATTGGAACACCGCATCAGCGGCAATGCCGGAACGCGCGGTCAGCCCGGTGCAGGTTGGCCAGCGCGTCAAGGGCACCTACCTCAGCCAGCCGTTCATCGGTATGGTCATCGGGGTACAACTGCTCGCCGACATGAACCACTACGAGGTGACCGTGAAGTTCGATCGCCCCGTAAACGTGTCGAAATCCGAGCTGATGGGCCCGATCTACCGCCAGCGGGTGCGCGCCACGGTCGATCTGCGCGGCATCTCGGCGGCGCGCACCAGCGACGGTGAACCGCATATGCGCATCCAGCGCGCCTAACAGAATGGATTTTCAACGGCGGGGCTCGCTCCGCCGTTGTCATTCCCGTGTGCGGGTTGTCTTCCATCGTCAGGTGCCGATATATGGAGCCCTCGTCCTCCGGTGGCGTTCCGTCACCACTTCAGCAGCAGACCGGGACTCCCCCAATGACCACCCAGACCTTGCCGATCGATCTCTATTACGCCGCCACGCCGAATGGCCGGAAGATCACCATCATCCTCGAAGAGCTGGCGCTGCCCTACGCCCTCTACCCGATCAATATCGGCCGCGGCGACCAGTTCAAGCCCGATTTCCTCGCCATCTCGCCCAACAACAAGATCCCGGCGATCGTCGACCCCGAGGGGCCGGAGGGCAAGCCCGTCTCCATCTTCGAGTCCGGCGCGATCCTGAAGTACCTCGCCGAGAAGTTCGGCAAGTTCTACGGCACCAGCTGGTCCGAGCGGATCAAGATCGACGAGTGGCTGTTCTGGCAGGTCGGCGGCTTCGGCCCGATGCTGGGGCAGAACAACCACTTCTCGCGCTACGCCCCCGAGAAGATCCCCTACGCCATCAAGCGCTATCAGGATGAGAGCCACCGGCTCTACCGGGTGCTCGACACCCAGCTGAAGAAGCAGGCCGAACTCGGCAAGGACTATGTCGCGGGCGACTATTCGATCGCCGATATCGCCATCTTCGATTGGTCGCGCGGCTCGGACAATCACGGCATCGACATCACCGAGTTCCCCAGCTTTGCCGCCTGGCGCCAGCGCGTCACCGACCGGCCGGCCGTGCAGCGCGCCCTCGGCATCACGCTCGAACAAAGCCAGCAGATCAGCGCCGCCACGGACAAGGAAGCGCAGAAAATCCTGTTCAACCAGCGCTGAGTTCGGTGATCCTCCCCTGCTTGGCGGGGGGAGCCGCAAACACCGTGGCTCCGCACACCCCCTCCGAGCTTCGACAGCTAGCTCGCTGCGGTCCCAAGCTTCGCTTGCCTCCCCCGTCGAGGGGGAGGTGGGCATCGAGTGCTTGGCTGGACCTTGCCATAACCACCGGCCGGCACCCTCCCCTTGACGGGCTTCGAGCCGGCCGTAGGCAAAATCGCTCCAGTGGAGCGATTTTAGGGGAGAAGGCCATGAGAGCTGCGCTCGAATGGCCGGGATGGGGTGGGGTGTGCCACACGCGCTATGCTTGCAGGCCCACCTATGCTGTGAGCCAACGCCAGCAATTGGTTTAGCCCCTCAGCGAGAGCAGGGAACTCCCTAAAGCACCCTACTCAGTCACAACTTCCGCCGGCACCCGCGACCAGTCCTGCTCCTGGCAGAGCACATAGAGCACGCAGCCCTTGAGCCGGATCAGGTCTGCCGACAGCACCTCCACCGACCCCGAGTAGATGTTCCCATCCTCGGGGTTGTAGATCTCACCTTCATAGAACATCGGGTTGCCGGTCTGCCGTAGCGCCAGGATCTGCAGCCCCTGGATCGGCCGCCCCTGCAGGGCCGGATTCTTGTTGTTGGCGTCGGTGAAGGATGCCGGATCAATCGATTCCAGCTGATCGCCGTACTTCTCTTTGATCGCCTCGGGGATCACGGTCTTGGTGATGTGACCGCAATAGCCGACTGGACAGGCGACAATCGTCAGCTCGGTCCGTGCCGTCGTCAGCCATACCCCCTCGATCAGCGCCGGCATTGCCTGCTGCGCTGCCACGGGGCCCGCGCCCAGCGCCATCGAAACCGTCACGATGCTCGTCAGCTTGTGTAACCAGGCCATGGGTTCATCCTCCGCAAAGATCGCCCATCCGGTCCGCTCGAATCGAGGAGAACTCCCCGATTGCGGCAACTGCGGTCATCGTTGCGCAGCCTCTGGTCAAATCAATGGCAAAGTTCAGCAAGTATCGTGACACCACGGCCAGCGCGGCACTTCTGCATCACTTGCCCGGCGCCGGTCATTTATTGCGTTGTCGCCACCCCCGAAAAACCCCTTGCCCGCCCGGACGATTGCCCCTATCAGACCCTCCGACGGAGAGGTGGCCGAGTGGTCGAAGGCACGCCCCTGCTAAGGGCGCAGACCTCTAAAGGGTCTCGTGGGTTCGAATCCCATCCTCTCCGCCACCCTACGCCCTGACGGGCTCCAGGTGGCAGGCCACCTGGAGCCCGTCAGGGCGTAGGGTGATCTCCCGAAGCTGCAGAGCAGCGCAGGGAGACAGTGCCTCCCGTGCGGCCCCCAATTCCTCAGCAGACAATCTGAAGCGGCGCTTCAGCTCACGTCGAGTGCGCGGGTTCTTTCAACACGACCCGCTGCCCGTCGCGCCGAGCTCCTGCGTCCGTGGTCGGAGCACGCGCGAGTTTCGGCTACCGCAACTCCGTTTCATGCAAGGCCATGGCCTGAAGCGCTTCACGAGCGTGACTCGGTTGGATTGGTCCGTGCGAACAGGCGGGCCGGTCGCATCGAATGCGGTCCGATCTCATCGATCTCGGCACATCAGAGCGTCGCAGACGTGATCGTCTGACGCTGCCGAACCACGCTCGCGTGACGTAGGTACGACAATCTCGATCGCCACCGTTGCTTAGAACATTGATCATTCGGAACAAAAGCCTTCATCAACAGAAGCTCTCTCTCGAGCAGATGGCCGCCATCAAACAAATCCGCCTGCGTTGATAAAGATTTCTACGTATTCCCCCTTGTTAAGAACTTGGCCTTGTGATCCTGTGAGGTCATAGGGGCCAATTTCACAGTAGAGAGCAAATCCCGATGGATGCGCAGGTCAACCCGGTCGACGAGGCCGGGGAACGGTCGCGCTTGCCTGAAAGTCAGGGGGTGGTCATCGTCAAGATGACGTCGCCGCGCGAGGCGGTGCTATTGTTGCCGCTGGTGCGCGCCTGGCACGCTGAGAGCCAGTATCGGCACCTGCCATTCTCCGAACGCAAGTTTCTCGCCCAGGTCATCAAAGCGCTGCAGCGGCGTGATGATGGCGCGACGTTCTACGCGCTCCACCGCGGTGAGGCGATTGGTCTGATCGATGTTGCGGCTGGCGAGGCGTGGCTTAGCGAGGGTGGGCGGTACGCGACTTGCCTGGCTTGGTTCGTGCGGCCTGACATTCGAGCCAGTTTGCTCGGTGGGCGCCTTTCCGGGCGATTGCTGTACCAGGCACGGGCGTGGGCGATTGAAACGGGGGCCGCGTCACTGTTTTTGAACGGCACTCACGGGATGAGGAGTTCCCTGTCCAGATTGGGCAAGATCATGGGGCACAATGTCGAGATTGGCCTCGCTGAAGCGGGGGTAGGCGGAGACGATCGGGGAAGAGCACGGTGATTTCGTCACGAAGTTTAGCGTTTCGTGTTGTATTGTGGATACTATTGTGCGCGACATCTGCCGAAAAAGCTGCGGCAGAGACGTCTTGTCCGCCAATTAATCAAAAAGAATTTGACGCGTATGTAGAGAGTGTTGACCTAAGTGTAGACAACATAGAATTAGTCACCGGGGCGAAATTTGATGGCACGTGGTTTTACTGCAGCGAAAGTACACCGACCGACGGGGAATTGTCATTATCGGCTACCCGAAAGGACGAACTTGTCACAGTCGAGGTGGTGCTCGCGACTGGGGAGGCGCGGGGTCTACCTCAAGGCAAGTGGACCGTGGGCGAACAAGCAGATTTTCCTGGCATGAAGATCTATCTCACGCCGCTCTATCGCGACCATCGCATGTTTGTCGCGAAGATATCTCATTGGCTCTTTGAGAAATAATCATGGCTAAGATCACATTCGACGACTCCGTCCCGGCCTCCGAGCGGCCCGGTATTACTACGCAGTTCAACAACCTGACGGCGAACTATGGCGGCATCGCCGCGATCGCGAAGGGTTCCGAGTATAACGGAGTCGGAGGGTACTTCACCAAGGTTAACGCAATAACCGTGACGTTCGACGCGTCCGACGTCGGACAGAGTAACACAAATGACTATCTAAGTGGACAGCTTGCTGGGTACGCCTCTGGAAGTACCGTGTATATCGCGCCAGACTCTTATTATAGTAACTATGGAGCGAAGACCGGGGTTAGATATAAGGATGTTGCGTCGGAATTTATTCATGAGATAACGCACATTCTATTTCCAAAGATTTCGTCGGGGCAATCATCGCCGCATACGGTAGAATTCTATAAAGCGGCGGCTCTTGTTCAGTTCTTCAGTGGCACCGGCGGTGCCATGCACGCTACCGATTTGGTAAAGTATAAGCAGGCAATTGAGAAAGCTATCCACAGCGGGAAATGGAGCGGTTCAGGTGCCGCGGGTAGTCCTGATCTCATTGATGTGCCTGCGCTCTTCGTAAATGCTCAACACGCTAGCATCGTGCTGGGCGGCAACATCTCGCCGTCCCAGCAGTACGAATTGGTCAACGAAGGTGCGTTCCTGAAGTACCAGGTCAATGGCAGCGGCCCGCTTGTTAAGCTCGCCTCGGGCTCCGTGGCGGCGGTCGGGACGAAGTTTGCTACCGGTGACGGCTACGAGCATATCGTCAACCCGAATGGCTCGGTTACCAACCTCAAGACCGGCTACACGTCCGCGCCCGGCAGCACTTACAAGGAGGAGTACAAGCAGCAGTCCGATGGTTCATTCAAGGATAGTAAGGGAACTTACTATCCCCCAACGAACTACAAGTCTGAAGCAACGGGGCAACCGCTCTATAAGCAGACAGTATCCACTTATAACCACGATACCGGAAAGTTCGAGCAGAAGACCGTCTACAAAACGACGCCGCCCTCAGGAAGCGGCTCCGGTAGCGGAAGTGGCAGTGGTAGCGGAAGCGGAAGCGGTGGTGGCACCACCAGCACCTCCACCAAGTCCTCGCCGATCCTCATCGACCTCGACGGCGACGGCATCGAGATCGACCAGCTGACCGCGTCGAACTTCTTCTACGACGTGGCGGGTGACGGCCTGCAGCATCGCACCGCCTGGGCCGGCGCGGGCGATGGCGTGCTGGTGCGTGATTCCGGCAATGACGGGGTGATCAACCTCCGCAACGAAATCGATTTCACCCAGTGGGATCCGACGGCGGAGGGGGATATGCAGGCCCTTCTCAACGTCTTCGACACCAACAAGAACGGCAAGCTCGACGCGGGCGACGCCGAGTGGGCGCTGTTCAAGGTGCTTGTCACCAACCCCGACGGCACCACCACGCTCAAGACGCTGGCCGAACTCGGCATTACCTCGATCAACCTGGTGAGCAATAACCAGGAGATCAATCTCGCCGACGGCTCCAAGATCTCGGGTACGGCGAGCTACACCAAGGCCGACGGCTCGACCGGTATCGTAGCCGACGCCACCCTCTCTTACGATCCCAACGGCTATGTCGTGGGCAACACCGTTACCCATAACGGGGACGGTTCGACCACTGTGGTCAATCGCGCGTTGCGCCCTGACGGCAGCCTTGCGCACCAGACCACTACCGTCACTAGTGCCGACGGCAAGTCGCGAACCGTAACGTTCGACACCGATGGCGACGGAGTTCCCGAGCGGAAGCAGACCGACGTGACCGTGGTGAATGGCGATGGTTCGATCACCCGGACCGTGCAGGACTACGAAAGCACGTCCACGATCCTGCTTCGCAAGGAGGTGACCGTCACCAGCGCCGACGGCAAAACCGTAACCGTAAGCCGCGACGTCGATGGCTCCGGCAACTACGATCAAGTGGAGTCCCGCATCACGGCAGGTGATGGTAGCCTGTCGCTGACCATCACCAACCTCCACCCCAACGGCACCACCAGAGACGAAAAGACTGTCGTCACCAGCGCTGATGGGCTGGCCAAGACGACGCAGCTCGAACTGACCGGCAGTGCCGTGGTCAATGCCACACGCACCGAAACCACTTCCGTCGCCGGCAACGGCACGCGCACAGAGACGGTCACCAACTATGCCGGCAATGGCACCAGCAGTGCGCATATGGTGGCTCGCCAGGTGACGGTGACCAGCGCCGATGGCAGCAACAAGAGCGTCGCCGCCGACCTCGATGGCAACGGTACCACCGACCTCACCGACACCAGCACTATTGTCCGCAACGGCGACGACAGCACGACGATGACGGAGCGCCGGACGAACGGCGACGGCTCGGTACGCCAAAGTACGGTCACCGATCTCAGTGCCGACGGGCTAAGCGAGACAGTCCGCGTCGACGTCAATGGCGACGGGACCTACGAGCTGACGACAGCCGATCTGACCCTGATCGGCGTAGACGGTTCGACGACGAAAACCGTCACCAGCAGGGCTGCCAACGGCACGGTGCTCGAACGCGCTGTCGCTACCTGGAGCGCCGATGGCAAGACCCGCAGCACCAGTATCGACACGGACGGAGACGGGGCGTTCGACCGCGTCGAGACGGTTGCCGTCGTTTCCGGCAACTCTGTCAACACGGCCTCGATCTATGCGCCGAACGGCTCAACGCTGTTGTCCAAGGCGGTGACCACCACCAGCTCGGACGGTCTCACCAGGACCACGCAGCTCGACGCCAATGGCGACGGCACCTATGACGCGACGAGCACTGCGACCACCGTGGTCAATGGTGACGGGTCGTCGACCATCACCAGCATCACCAAGAACGGCGCCGGCACGATCCAGATCAGCAAAACAATCGTGTCGACCAGCGCCGACGGCCTGTCGACGACGAGCCAGAGCTACCTCAACTCACAGACCTCGCCCTACAAGACCGTCACCGACGTGACGGTGAAGAACCCCAACAGTTCGCTGACCCAGACTGTGACGGTGCTGGAAGGCACCAGCCAGGTGCAGACCGGCAAGGTGATCACCACGGTCAGCGCCGATCGATTGACCACGACCGTCAGCAATTATGTGGGGACCAATGCCTCGCCGCAGGACGTGGTCACGACGGTGACCAATGCCGACGGCTCGAAGGTACAGATCAGCTCGAGCTACAGCCCGAATGGCGCGACGCTGCTCAGCCGGACCACCGCCACGATCAGCTCGGACGGGCTAACACAGACCAAAGTGGTGGATGCGAACGGTAACGGCGTTACCGATGCCACCGAGGTGACGGCAAAGGCGCTGAACACCGATGGCACCACGACCGTTACCACCACCGCTTACCAGGGCTCGGGTACCGCCGGCGCCAATAAGATCGGCCAGACGGTGGTCACCACCAGCGGCAACGGCTTGGTCGTCAGCAAGCAGGTCGACGCCAATGGCGACGGGACCTTCGATGCCAAGGCCACCGAGAGCACGGTACTCAATGCCGATGGCTCCAGGACGCTGACTGTTACCAACTATAACGGCGCCGGGACGATCCAGACCGGCAAGTCGGTCACGACCGTGAGCGACGACGGCCTGAGCAAAACCGTCTCGACCTATCTCGGTTCTCACACCAGCGCGGACGTCGTCACCACCAGCACGACCACGCTCAACCCGGATGGCTCGAAGACCGATACCGCTTCCACCTACAGCGCCAGCAACGCCCTCGTCGGGCGAACGATAGCGACCACGAGCGGCAATGGCCTCTCGGCGACCGTCGCCAGCGACCTCGATGGCAACGGTGTCAACGACCTGGTGGTCACTTCATCGACCAACGCCAATGGCTCAGTTACCACCGTTTCGTCGACCTACAGCGCCACGGGCATCTTGACCTCGCGTTCGACCCAAACCGTCTCGGGCGACGGCCTCAGCAAGAGTGTTTCGACCGATCTCGACGGCAACGGCACGATGGACCAGTCGCAGACGGTCGTCACGGTGCTCAACGCCGATGGCTCGAAGACCCAGACCATCTCGAATTTCCTCGCGAGCGGGGCGCTGAAGGACAAGACGGTCATCACCACCAGTGCCGACGGGTTGTCGACGACAACCCAGTGGGACAAGACCGGTGGCGGCAGCTTCACCGGCAGCCAGACCGACGTCATCACCATCAACGCCGACGGGTCGGCGACCCGGGTCGTCTCAGTGCTCAATGCCAATGGTTCGCTGCACGATCGCACCACCATCGTCACCAGCGCAGACAAGCTGACGGTTACGACCACCGAAGACGTCGACGGCAACAGCACCGTCGACCATACCTTCGTCCAGGTGCGCAACGCCGACGGCACGCTCTCGATTTCGAACATGGACGGCGCGGTGCAATCGGCATCGGGTCGCCTCTACGGCAACGCCAAAGGCGAGTACCAGACGCAGAGCGCCGACGGCCTGTCGACGACCATTCGTTACGACGCGAACGGTAACGGCCTGGCGGAAAGCCAGGTCACCGACACCGTCACGCTGAACACCGACGGCTCCAAGGTCGAGACCATCTCCTACTCGAACCTCAGCGGCGGCACCGCCTCGTCTGCCAACCCGACCTACACCGAGACGCTGAAAGAGAAGGCGGTCGTCACCACCAGCGCCAATGGTCTGTCGACCACGAGCCAATATGATCTGACGGGATCGGGCAGCTATGGCGAGAGCAAGACCGACGTTACCGTGCTCAACGCTGACGGCTCGACGACACAGACCACCAGCACTTTTGCTGGCGCTACGCTGAAGAGCCGTTATGCGCTCACCGAGAGCGCGGATGGGCTGTCGACGACAGCACAATGGGATCGGGCCGGCACCGGCACCTACACCGAGACCTCGACGAAGGTTGTCGTCAACAACGCCAGCGGTTCAACCACCGAGACCGTAACCAGCACCGGTGCAGGCGGCGCGCTCATTTCCAAGATCGTGACCACAACCAGCGCCGATGGCCGGACGACCACCATCCAGAAGGACATGGACGGCAACGGCGCCTATGAGGAAAGCCAGACGGTCACAAAGGCGACGGCTGCCGACGGCTCGACCACGGTAGTGACGAGCACCTACAACGGCTCGGGCGGCCTCATCAATCGTTCGACGGTCCAGACGAGTGCCGACGGGCGAACCGTCACCTCCACGCGAGACGCCGACGGCAATGGAACCGTCGATCAAACGGACTTGAACACGACGCTTGTCGACGGCAGTTCGAGCAAAGTTGTGACCGACTGGGCGGCGAACGGTAGCAAGACAGGGCTGCTGACCTCGACCACCAGTGCCGACGGCCTGCTCGTCACGTCCAGCCGTGACCTCGATGGCGACGGCATCATCGACCGCACCTACACCCGCAAGCAGGTGAACAATGCCGACGGCTCCACCAGCAGCACGCTCGAGACCTTCAAGGTCAGCGAGAAGGCGGCGAACGGTACTGTCACGGTCATCTCGCCAACCCTGACGCAGAAGACGATCACCACCGTCAGCGCCGATGGCCGCACGACCACCGTCACCAGCGACGTCGACGGCAGTAACGGCGTGGATGAGACCATCACCACCAACACCAGGATCAACGGTTCCGCCGTTACCACCACCACTGACGATGCCGATGCACGAAAGCTCGGTGCTGGGCCGGGCGACGTGGCCTGGGTGTCCGCTCTCAATGGGGCCGGCACGGCAGCTTCCACCACGACCACTATCAGCGCCGATGGCAACACCCGCACGGTCGAGGCCGACTACGACGGCAATGGCAGCAAGGAGCACACCGAGACCTGGGTCACCCGGATCGATGGCTCTCAGGTTGGCACCATCACCGACAAGAACGCCAAGAACAAGGTGGTTGCCTCGGCCACCGAGACGATCAGCGCCGATGGCCTGACGGTGCGGCTGGCCAAGGACAAGGATAACAACGGCAGTATCGACGTCGTCGAAACCTCGGTCATCCGCGTCGACGGCAGCAAGGTGAAGACCATCACCGAATACAGCGGTTCCACGGTCACCAAGCAGACGGTCGTGACCGTCAGCGCCAACGGCGAGCGTGCGGACTTCGCGGTTACCGGTGGGAGTTCCCAGGACACCCTCTATGGCGGGGATGGCAATGACAGCCTCAACGGCGGCGGCAGCAACGATCAACTGGTCGGCGGCAAGGGCGACGACACCTATTACGTCGATAACGCCAACGACCAGGTCTACGAGTCGGCCAATGAGGGCACCGACACGGTCTATTCCTCGACCAACTTCCAACTCTCCGAAAACATCGAGAATCTGTTCCTCACCGGCTCCGGACACATTTCGGGAACCGGCAACTCGTCCAACAACTGGATCGTCGGCAACACCGGCAACAATCAGCTGAGCGGCGGCGGCGGTGATGACACGCTCGTCGGCGGCGCCGGCAGTGACGTGCTTTCCGGCGACAATGGAACTGACACCGCCAACTACAGCAATTCTGCGTCTGCGGTGACCGTTTCGATGGAAAAGGCGGGTAAGAAATCCGGCGTCCAGACTTCGGTCAACGAGAACGGCTCGGCCGATACCCTCGCCAGCATTGAGAAGCTCATCGGCTCTGCCTTTGATGACAGGCTGCTGGGTAGCCACGTCTCCGGCGGTGCGGGCAATGACATTATCGACGGCATGAGCGGCAACGACACGCTGTTCGGCGATAGTGGCGATGATCTGATCGACGGCAAGGCTGGCTCCGACACGATGGCGGGCGGCACCGGCAACGATCGCTTCCTGGTCGATGCGGCGGGCGATGTGGTGACCGAGCTCGCGGACGGTGGCAACGACACCGTCATCACCGCGCTCGGTTATGCGCTCGGCGCGAACGTCGAGAACCTGACGCTCACCGGCACGGCTGCCGTCAACGGGACCGGCAACGCCCTCAACAACGTCCTCGTCGGCAACTCGGCGAACAACATCCTGACCGGTGGAGGGGGCAACGATATCTTCAACGGTCTCGAGGGCACCGACACGCTGATCGGCGGCCTGGGGGATGATCTCTACATCCTCGAGACGGGCTCGCCGGACACCATCACCGAGGCGGCCGCAGAAGGCACGGACACTGTCCAGGCCGGGATGACCTACACTCTGGGCAGTAACCTCGAGAACCTGATCCTCTCGGGCACTGCCGCGATCAATGGCACCGGCAATACGCTCGACAATGCCCTGCTCGGCAATGCCGCCGCCAACGTGCTCACCGGCGGTTCCGGCAACGACGTGCTCGATGGTGGCGCCGGCGCCGACACGCTGATCGGCGGCATCGGCAATGATGCCTATGTCATCGACAATGCGGGCGACGTCATCCAGGAGAATAGCGCAGAGGGCACCGATACGGTGTACACCGCCCTCGACGCCTACACCTTGGGGAGCCATTTCGAGCAACTGGTGCTGCAGGGCAGCGCCGCGCTGAGCGCTACCGGCAACTCGCTCGATAACTACATGCTCGGCAATGCCGCCGCGAATGCGCTCACCTCCGGTGCCGGCAACGACACCCTCGATGGCGGCGCAGGTGCCGATACCCTCACCGGCGGCACCGGGGACGACGTGTATTACGTCGATACCGGCTCCGATCTGGTGGTCGAACTCTCCAGCGAAGGCACCGACCTGGTGGTGTCGTCGGCCGCCGGATACCTGCTCGCCGCCAATGTCGAAAACCTGACGCTGACCGGCACCGCCGGTAACGGCACCGGCAACAGCCTCAACAACACCATCACCGGCAATGCCGGCGCCAACGTCCTCGACGGCGGCGCCGGAGCCGACAGCCTGATCGGCGGGGCCGGCAACGACACCTATGTCGTCGACAACGCTGGCGACACCGTCACCGAGACGGCGAGCAACGGCACCGACACGGTGCTCTCCGCCGTCAGCTTTGTTCTAGGAGCAAACGTCGAGCACCTGACCCTCACCGGGGCGGGCTCGGTCAACGCCACCGGCAACACGCTGAACAACACGCTTATCGGCAATGCCGGGGCCAACACCCTCGATGGTGGCGCCGGCGCCGATGCCATGACCGGCGGCGCCGGCGACGACATCTACGTCGTCGATCAGGCCGATGACGTGGTGGTCGAGCTTGGCAGCCAGGGCAGCGATACGGTGCGCTCGGCGATCAGCTATTCGCTCGGGCAGAACGTCGAACACCTGGTCTTGACCGGCAGTTCGGCGATCAGTGGCCTCGGCAATTCGCTGGCCAACAGCATGACGGGCAACTCCGCCGCCAACACCCTCGATGGCGGGGTAGGGGCGGACTCCCTGATAGGCGGCGCCGGCGACGATACCTATGTTGTCGACAACGCCGGTGACGTGGTGACGGAAGCGGCGAGTGAAGGCACCGATACGGTGCAGGCGCGCGTCTCCTACACCCTTGCGGCCAATGTCGAGAACCTGGTTCTCGTCGGTAATGCGGCGAGCAGCGGGACGGGCAACTCGGCCGCCAATGTGCTCACCGGCAACTCCGCCGCCAACAGCCTCAACGGGGCCGGCGGCAACGATACGCTCAATGGCGCGGGCGGTAATGACACGCTCACCGGCGGCACGGGCAATGACAGCTATGTCTATGCCCGTGGCGGCGGCAATGACGTGGTGATCGAAGGGGCCGGCGAAGGCACCAGCGACGAGCTCGTGCTCTCCGGGATTTCCAGCGGCGCCATCAGCTTCGCTCGCAACGGCTTCGACATCCTCGTCACCATCGCTCCGTCGGCGGTGGGTGCCGGCGATGGCGGTACCATCGTGCTGAAGGATCAGCTCCGCACCGGCGAATATGGCGTCGAGACCGTCACCAACGGCGCGGGAGCCAGCTGGACCAAGGCCCAGTTGGTCGGCATGTTCGAGGCACCCAGCATCACCTCGAGCGGCGGCGGCGCCACCGCGTCGATCGAGCTGCCGGAAAACAATACCGGCGTCGTGACCGTTACCGCCACCGATAGCGGCACCGTCACCTATTCGATCGTCGGCGGCGCCGATGCGGCCAAGTTCACCATCAACAGCACCACCGGCGCGCTGAGCTTCTTCTCGGCCCCGGATTTCGACGTGCCGGGCGATACCAACGCCGACAATATCTATATCGTTATCGTCCAGGCCTCCGACGGCACGCTCACCGACACGCAGACCATCTCGGTCAAGGTGGGCGACGCCAACGACGCGCCGATCATTGCCTCGGGCGGCGGTGGCGCCACGGCCAGCATCAGCGTCAGCGAGGGGGCGACTGCCGTCTCGACGGTTGTCGCGACCGACAGTGATGTCGGTGCAGTGGTGACCTACTCGATCACCGGCGGTGCCGACGCCGCCAAGTTCGTGATCGATCCGCATACCGGCGTGCTGAGCTTCGTCTCGGCCCCGAACTACGAAGCGCCCGGCGATGCCGGGGCGAACAACGTTTATGACGTGGTGGTCACCGCCGCGGACGGCTGGCTGACCGACAGCCAGGCGATCGCGGTGTCGGTCGGCAAT
This sequence comes from Devosia sp. LjRoot16, assembly GCF_964252795.1. Lineage (NCBI taxonomy): Bacteria > Pseudomonadati > Pseudomonadota > Alphaproteobacteria > Hyphomicrobiales > Devosiaceae > Devosia > Devosia sp. LjRoot16. The sequence goes on along the minus strand of NZ_CAXUPH020000004.1, from coordinate 2,816 downwards.
GCCAACGAAGCGCCGACCATCTCGTCGGGCAGTGGCGCCGACGAGGCGGCCGTTTCGCTGACGGAAGGCACGTCGGCAGTCACCACGGTGACGGCCACCGACGTCGATGCCGGCACGACACTGACCTTCGATATCGCCGGCGGTGCCGATGCCAGCAAGTTCACCATCAACGCCACCACCGGCGCCCTGAGCTTTGTTGCAGCTCCCGATTACGACCAACCGGCCGATGCCGACGGCAACAATGTCTACGACGTGATTATCAGGGTTTCCGACGGCACGCTGAGCGACACGCAGATCATCTCGGTGACGGTGGGCAACCAGAACGAAGCGCCCACCATCCTGTCCAATGGCGGTGGCGCGACCGCTTCGATCGCCATCGACGAGCTGAGCTCCGCCGTCACCACGGTGGCGGCGGGCGATCCGGACGCCGGGACCAGCATCGTCTATTCGATCGTTGGTGGCGCCGATGCGACGAAGTTCAGCATCGACCCGACGACCGGGCAGCTCAGCTTCAAGAGTGCGCCCGACTTCGACCATCCGACCGATGTCGGGGCCAACAACGTCTACAACGTCACGGTGCAGGCCTCCGATGGCTCGCTGACCGATACGCAGGCTATCGCCGTCACCATCAACAATCTCGATCGGACGATTGTCGGCACTGCCGGCGTGGACGAGCTGGTCAGCGGAAGGGGCGACGACCTGCTGGAGGGCGGGCTTGAGAACGACACTTACCGTTACACCCGAGGCGATGGTGACGACGTCATCGATGAAGGGCAGGGCGGTGGCAGGGGGGATGTCCTCCGCGTCGCGGGTGTCAACGGCTTCACCCAGACCTACCTGGTCGCCGTCGGCGCCGACTTGCACATCCAGATCGCCGAAAGCGTTACCGGCGCCGGCGATGGCAGCACCATCGTGGTCAAGAACCAGTTCAGGACCGACGGCGAGTGGGGTGTCGAAACCATCATCGATGGTGACGGCAACATCTGGACCAAGGAGGCCCTGGTCACCTTCATGTTCGGGGCAGGTGGCCCCGGCCAGACCGGCACCTCCGGCAACAATACCCTCACCGGATCGGTGCTGAGCGAGACCTTCTATGGCCTCGGCGGTAACGATCAGATCAGCGCCGGCGAGGGTGACGACATCCTGATCGGCGGCGCTGGCGCCGACGTCCTCAATGGCGGGCTTGGCTGGGATATCGCCTCGTATGTCACGGCGGCCGCCGGCGTGAATCTCGATATGCGCAACGCCAGCTCGACCTGGTCGGGCGACGCCACCAGTGACACCCTGACCTCGATCGAGCAGATCATCGGCACTGCCTTTGCCGACAACATCGTCGTCAACGTGGACGGGATGTCAGTGCTCGGCGGCGCCGGCAACGACTATCTCGAGACGGTCGGCGACGGCAGCTACCTCGACGGCGAGGACGGCGACGACCAGCTCGCGGGTGACCGCGGCGTCGACATCCTCATCGGCGGCAACGGTGCCGATCTGATCTACGGCTATGGCGGCGGAGACCGCATCTTCGGCGGCGATGGCATCGACACCATCCTCAGCGGTGACGGCAGTGATGTCATCTTCGCCGGGGCCGGCGATGATGCGGTCGCCGGCGAGGCCGACGATGATGCCATCTTCGGCGAGGAGGGTGACGACTCGCTGCAGGGCGGCGACGGCGACGATGCCATCCAGGGCGATGACGGCAATGACTGGATCGATGGCGAACTGGGGGCCGACTGGGTCAGCGGTGGCCTGGGGGATGACAACCTCAACGGCGGCGACGGCGACGACTACCTCGTCGGCGGTGCCGGTGCCGACCAGCTGAACGGCGGCGACGGCTTCGATATCGCCGGCTACGAAAATGCCGAAGCCGGCATCAGCCTCAACACCAACCTCGCGGCATCCACCTATACCGGCGATGCTTTGGGCGACACCTTCTCCGGCATCGAGTTCTTCTGGGGCAGCGCCTATGCCGACAACATCACTGTCGGTTTCAACGGCATCGAAATCTGGGGCGGCTCCGGCGATGACACCATCACCGTCACCGGGGTGGGCAGCAAGCTGCGCGGTGACGACGGTGCCGACCTGATTACCGGCGGCAGCGGCATTGACGAGATCCTCGGTGGCGAGGGGAACGACACCATTAATGGCGCTGGCGGCGATGACGCCCTCTCCGGCGACGAAGGCGATGACATCCTCAATGGCGGTGCCGGAGTGGACTGGCTGCACGGGAGTGACGGCAACGACACGCTCAATGGTGGCGACGACAACGACTACCTGATGGGTGGCGCCGGAGCCGACGCACTCAATGGTGGAGCGGGTACGGACTTCGTCAGCTACTTCTGGGCCGAAGCCGGCGTGAGCTTCGACACGGCAGCGGCGGCGTCGACCTATACCGGCGATGCCCTGGGCGACACCTTCGCCGATCTCGAGATCTTCATCGGCAGCGATTTCGGCGATGCGATCACCGTGCACTTCAACGACACCACTATCCATGCCGAGGCTGGTGACGACGTGGTCACCGTCACCGGGGTGGGGAGTTTGGTACATGGTGACGGCGGTGACGATATCATTACCGGCGGCACCGGCATCGACACCATCTTCGGCGACGCCGGCGACGACACCATCCACGCCGGCGACGGCGCGGATTCCCTCCAAGGCGATGCCGGCAACGACGAGATCCATGCGGGCGCCGGCGACGACTGGGCCGGCGGCGATGACGGCGACGACATCCTCTACGGCGATGATGGCGTCGACTACCTCTCGGGCGGCCTCGGCGCCGACTCGCTCTATGGCGGGGCCGGCAACGACCGGTTCACCTA